>CAYONP010000006.1:0-89630 GCA_964405335.1 uncultured Fimbriimonadaceae bacterium | reverse complement strand
CCGGCGGGGCCCGCCCCCCCACCCACCCCCCCCGCCGCGGGGCGGCCCCCGCCCGCTCCGGGCCGGCGGGACGCCGGCGGTCCGTTGCCCGCCTCGGCGAGGCGGCCCTACCTGGCCACGGCCTTCATGCCCTGGCGCGAGTAGTCGATCGAGAGGGCACCCAGCCGCACCGCCTCTTGCGGGGCGTGGAAGCCCATCGAGTTCTCGGCCTCGACGAAATCGAGCAGGAACTGCGCTTTGCGCTGAAAGTCGCGGGCCTCATCCAGATCTTCCGCGCCCTGCGCCTGCGCCGCGGCGATGGCCTCAATCAGCTCGACCAGCGCGTCCATGGCCACGTTGCGCACCTCATAGGTCCGCTCCTGCAGCCGCTCGGCGCGGTTGAGCAGGTCCTCCTCGCTCGCCTTGTGGCAGGTCTGGCAGGCGCGGTTGACATTCAGCAGCGGGCTCTGGATGTGGTGGTCGGTGACCTTCATCGCCCCGACCCGGCTATACGGCATGTGGCAGTCGGCGCAGGCCACGCCGGCCGCCGCGTGCGTGCCCTGGTTCCACATCTCGAACTCGGGGTGCTGCGCCTTGAGCGCCTTCGCGCCGGTCTCCTTGTGCTCCCAGTCGTGGAACCCCTGCTCGTCGTAGTAGGCCAGGATCTGGTCGGCGCGCAGGCCGTTGTGCCACGGATAGGTCAGCGTCTTGCCCTCGCCCTTGAAGTAGTACTCGACATGGCACTGGCCGCAGACGTAGGTCCGCATCTCCTGCCGCGTCGCGTCGCGATTGACGTCGTAGTTGCTGATCCCCTGCGCCAGCTTGACCAGCCGGATGCCCTCCATGAAGGCCGGCCGGGTGACGCGCAGCTCCATCGTCTCGGGGTGGTGGCAGTCGAGGCAGGTAACCGGATGGCTGGCCAGCTCGCGGGCCTCCGGATAGGTCATCTGGTTGATGGCGTGAAAGCCGGCCAGCGGGTCGCCATCGCCGGCCTCGAGATAGGGCACGACCATCGAGGCGTGGCAGTTCAGGCAGGTGCCCGGCTGCGGCTTGACCCGCTGTCGCTCGGTGAAGGTCTGGTCTTCGAGCATGTAGGCGTGGCCGCGCTCCTCGCGGAAGTCGACCGCAAAGGCGTAGCCCGACCACATGGTCACCAGCCGTGGATCTTCCTCGAGCCGCGACTGCGAGACGATACTCCGCGGGTCGGCCGCCGTCGGCGTGCGCTGGACCGCTTCGGACCCGCCGAACCGCGTTCGGGTCTGGTCGACGGTGCGCAGGTAGCCGTCGTACTGGAAGGGGAAGTTGCGGCCCCAGACCGACGGGTCCTCGGTCCGCTCGTCGACCTGGACGACCTGCACGAACGGCGTCCGCGCCTCCTGCTTGCGCCCGAAGATGTTGAGCAACAGCGCGACCAGGCCGAAGGTCACCGCCGCCGAAACGAGCGCGGTGATCAGCACCGGTCCAAGCGCCTGGCGCACGCCGCGCTGCGGCGCCGCAGGGGTCGGCTCATCGCTCATGTCCGTCTCCTCTCACTCCAAGTGACCCACCGTGCTGTGGCAGCGGACGCACGACATCGGTTCCTCGCCCGCGGCATGGTGATCGATAGCCGCCACGATGTCACCGTGGCAGCTCCGGCAGGCGTGCTCGGTGACCTCGAGGTTCTTCGCCGTGATGCCGATCGGTTCGTGGAACCGCCCGGTGGTGAAGGCGACCGAGTGGTGCCAGCCGTTGCGTGCCTTGACGATGTACTTGGGGATCACCTCATGCGGCGTGTGGCAGTCGTTGCAGACCGCCACGGCGTGGTGGCTCGAGCGCGTCCAGGCGTCGTAATGCGCGCCCATGATGTGGCAATTGGCGCAGGCGGCCGGGTCGTTGGTCAGGTACGAGGCGCCCTGAGCATAGACAAAGACGTAGCCGCCGACCCCCGCGACCAGCCCGATACAGATGCCGACCGCCCGGAACTGCCACATGCCGGCGTGGTTGGTCACTCAACCCGTCTCTCCTGCCTAGCCCTGCCGGCGGCCGAGCACGGCCTGCACCGCGGGCTGGGCGCTGACCGCGCAGAGCACGGTTACCCGGTCGCCTGGCTCCAGCCTGGTTTCGCCGTGGGGCATCAGCAGGTCGGCGCCGCGGCGGATGCTGACCAGCAGGCAGTCGGTGGGCAGCACGAGCTCGCGCACCGCCGCGCCGGCGGCCGGAGTCTCGCCGCCGAGGGTGAACTCGATAAACCGCGAGCGGGGCACATCGAGCGCGTGCAGCACCGCCAGCTCCTCGTCCTCGCGCTCGTGCGCCGCCGCGGCGGCAAAGCTGTTGACCACGTCGCTGCGGCGCAGCAGGCCGACCAGGCGCGTCGGATCGGCCGGGTCGACGACTGGTAGTCGGCCGACGCCGCTCGCGCCGAACTTGCGCAGCGCCTCGACCAGGGTCTCGTACGGAAAGCAGGTCACCGGCCGCCGCGTGGCGATGCCTGCCACGGTCGCCCGGCCGGTCCGACGGCCGCGCTCGAGGTCGCTCAACGAGACCACCCCGACGAGCTGACCCTCGTCGACCACCGGCGCGCCGTGGTGGCCGGTCTCGTGGAACCACTGCTCGAGCTGTGCCAACGACCAGTCGGGCGGCACGCTGTCGACCTCGACGGTCATCGCCTCGCCGACGGTCAGGTCGGCGGGCAGGTGAACGGCACCGCTCTCGGCCCGGTGGACCGAGCGCAGCGTCCGCTCGGCGGCGTGGTGGTAGGCGTGGAGCACATCCTGCCGGCGCAGCACGCCGCGTAGCCGGTCCGGCTCGTCCGCGTCGACCACCAGCAACATGCCATGTGGTTCGTGGTCGAGCAGCAGCAGCGCGTCGTGCAGGCTCCGCTCGCCGGTAATGGTGGTGAAGTGCGGATCGCGCAGGTCGCCGGCAGAGAGCGTCGAGGCCTCGTCGGCGCGGACCACGCTGAGCAAGTCGCGGCAGTCGATCACGCCGGTGATGCGCCCACCGGCGTCGACCACCGGGTAGCGCGTGTGGCCGCCGTCGGCCATGGCCACGCGCAGCGGCTCGAGCGGCAGGTCATCGCGGATGGTGGTGTCGCCGCGGTTCATCCACTCGTCGACCCGCAGCGCCTGCAGGATGTCGACGGCCAGCTCGCCGGTGTGCGCCGGGCTCGACTGCCGGTTGGCGAGCTGGCTGCGGTAGAGCGAGGCGCGGCGGAGCAGCACATACGAGATGCTGCAGGTCCACATGCAGGGCACCAGCAGGCGGTAGTTGCCGGTCATCTCGCTGACCATGATGATGGTCGACAGCGGGGTGTTGGCCGCGCCGGCGAAGAAGCCCGCCATGCCGACCAGGACCATCGCCCGCGGATCGCCGACCAGGCCGAGCGACTGGCAGACCAGCCCGGTGGCATAACCAAGGCTGCCGCCGATGACCATCGCCGGGCCGAACACGCCGCCCGAGCCGCCCGAGCCGATGCTGAACGCCGTGGCCGCGATCTTGGCCAGGGCGAGGGCGAGCAGGAAGCCGATGGTCAGCGTCGCGTCACCGTCGAGGCAGCGCTGAATCTGACCGTAGCCGGTGGCCAGCGCTCCCGGGATGAGCCAGCCGCAAAGCCCGCAGAGCAAGCCGCCGACGGTGGGCTTGAGCCAGCGTGGCCAGCGGAGGTGGTGGAAGACGCGGTGAACGCCGTAAAAGCCGCGCACATAGAGCCAGCCGCCGCCGGCGCAGACGAGGCCGAGCAGGCCGTAGCCGAACAACTCGAGCGGCCGCTCGAAGACCACGCTCGGGGTGACGAACAGCGGCTGCCAGCCGAACACCGAGCAGAAGATCGAGTAGCTGATGATCGAGGCGACGGTGGCGGGCAGCAGCGCCTCGTACTCGAGCTCCTGCTCACGATAGAGCACTTCGCCGGCGAACAGCGCGCCGGCCAGCGGGGCCTTGAAGATGGCGCCCACGCCGGCGCCCATGCCGGCGAGCATGAGCAGCCGGCGCTCGCGCTCGGGCATGGCCAGCCGGTCGGCCAGGAACGAGCCGATGCCGGCGCCGATCTGCGCGATCGGCCCCTCGCGGCCGCCCGAGCCGCCCGAGCCGATGCAGACCGCGGCGCTGATGGCCTTGACGAACGGCACCCGCGAGCGGATGCTCCCGCCGCGGTGATGGAAGGCGGCGATGGCCGAGTCGGTGCCGTGGCCCTCGGCCTCGGGTGCGAAGCGGAACACGACCAGCCCGCTGAGCAGACCGCCGAGCATCGGCAGGAGGACCAGCAGCCAGCGCCGCGGCTCGCCGTCGATGCCCTCGAGCAGGGAGCCGAACGGCGACGGCTCGCCGCCGGCCTCGGGCGGCACGTAGTGTGCCAGGAGGCCGAGCCCGTAAGCCAGGCCGGCCTGCAGCAGCCAGTAGAAGAGCACCGCGCCGCAGCCCGCGCCGACGCCGACCACCGCCGCGCTGAGCAGCCGCCGGCCAATCGCCGCGGTGCGCGGCCGGCGCAGGTGGGCGGCGACGTGGCGGAGCCAGCGGACGACGTGGTGTGGTTTCGCGGCGGGCTCCACGGCCGGCTCCTTGGGCCAACCCGAGAGGTTACCACACCCGGCCGCCGCGGTGGGTCAGTCCGGCATGGCGCCGAACCGCTCGATGACCTGCGCGCGCCAGAGGCTGGCCGGCTCGACCGGCACGCCTTGGCTTTCCCACCAACCGTCCGGACGCTCGACATAGTGCGGTCGGCCCTTCTCGCCGAGGCAGCCGATGGCGAAGTTCTGACTGGTCGGCGGCTGCTGGCAGAGGATCCGCCGCGCCGCGCAGTTCCAGAAGATCATCATCGCGCCGGCCCAGCCGTGGCCGGTGCCGCTCCACTGCCGGTCCTCCACGTCCAGGTCGTTGCCCTCAATCCGCACGTTGTCATACAGCGTGCCGGTGGCCCAGCGGTGGTGCGGACCGGAGTCGGACCGCGCCCGCTCAGCCCGGCAGTCGACGAAGACGTTCGGCCCAGCGACCACCGAGTGCATCACGAAGTCGTGCCTGCCCTCACGGGCAAAGCAGCGGCGAAACAGGTTCTGGCTGCCCGTTACGGCAAACGAATAGCGTCGCCCGCCGGCCACCTGGCTGACCGGGTCGAGACAGCTCGAATCCAGTACCGTCACCCGGCTGGCCAGGCGATCGATGCCCACGCAGGAGTAGCCGAACCAGCGGCTGGTCACTCCCCGCACCCAGGCGTCGCGACACCGGTTGAGTTGGATGAGCACCCACCCATGCGCCTCGTCGCTGGCCACGCCGTTGCGCTGCACCGCAGGGTCGAACTCCGACTCGCCGCGAAGATGCTCGACTCCGACCTGCTCGATCCGTCCCGGCCACTCGTAGCGGTAGACCGAACCGCCGCCAAACTCGGCCTGCAGAGCGTTGACCAGCGGCGCGTCAAAGCTGATTCGGTCACCCTCGACGGCGGTCACCACCCGCTGGAAGGGCAGGTCTCGGCTGCCCGGCGTCCACTGCCGTAGCCCTTCACTGCGCTCCGGGATGCGGTCCATGCCGAGCACCGCAATCCACTCGGCCGTGCTCGGCCGATGTACGATGATGGTGTCACCGGCGCGAAAGCCGCTCGCGTCGGCGACGGTGACGTGGGTCGAGCCGACGGGTACGTAGGCGTCGGTCACCGGCTGGCGCGTGCCGGCCACCTCTGCCGGCGCGCCCTCGCCACTGACCACGATGAGCGAGTGCTGTGCCCGCCGGGTGGCAACCAGCACGGTGTCGTCCTCGCCGTCGCCCTCGCCGCGGAGCACCACGCCGGCGGCGGCCAAGCGCAGACTGCCACTCAGGTAGTATCGCCCGCGGCGAAACAGCACCGCGCCGCGGACACCCTCACGCGGCGGGAGCGCCGAGACCTGGTCGATGGCGGCCTGCAGCCGGGGCAGGTCGTCGATCTGGTCGCCGTCCGGCTCGACCACGAGCCGCACTGGCACCTGGGGCAGCGGCGAGCCGCCGCCGAGGTAGCCGCAGGTCGAGAAGCCGGGCAGCGTATCGCCGCGGTCGCTGAACGGCGCGTAGACAAGCCGGCCGTCGACGCGGCGAACGAGCGTGGATTCGACGGCGGCAGCCCCGGTCGAACTCAACATGGCCAGCAACAGGATGCGCCACGGCATGTCATCAGTCTGCCGCGCCGTCGGCCTCAGCGCTGGGCCTCGACCAGCTCGGCGATCCTGGCCACCGAGCGGTAGAGCTCGATGCTGAACTGCTCCTCGGGCACGGCCACGCCGTAGTCCTCCTCGACGCCGACGACGATCTCGAACAGCTCGACCGAGTCGATGCCGTAGTCCTCCATCAGGTCGGCCTCGTCGGCGATGTCGCCGGGGGTGATGCCCTTGCGCGCGAGGAACAGCCGGTCGACAATCATCATCTTGATCTCACCCCGCAACTCGGCGCTCATGGCAACTCCGTCCCGCCGGCCAGCGTACCCGCTCGGCTGCAGGTAAGACGCCGGTCAGCTTGCCGCGGTTCTTCGCCGGGCATACAATCCGGCCCGGCGAGGGAGCAACCGCGTGCGCGCGAACGGCATCATCGAGACCACCTGCAGCGCCCGCGCCGGGTTCATCGGCAACCCCTCCGACGGCTTCCACGGCAAGACCATCGCCGTGTTGCTGGCCAACTGGGCGGCCCGCGTCACGCTGTGGGAGAGCCCCGAGCTGCGCATCGAGGCCAACCCGGTCCACGACCCGCTCAACTTCCGCAGCCTGGCCGACCTGCACGCGACGGCCGAGCGCGAAGGTTACTACGGCGGCGTGCGGCTGCTCTATGCCACCTGCAAGCGGTTCTACGACGCCTGCCTCGAGCGCGGCATCCTGCTCCACGACGCCAACTTCACCCTCCGCTACGACACCGATATCCCGCGCGGCGTCGGCCTGGCCGGCTCGTCGGCCATCATCTGCGCCGCGCTGCGGGCGCTGATGGAGTTCTATGGCATCAGCGAGGCGATGCTCGGCAAACCCCAGATGCCGAACATCGTGCTCGGCGTCGAGACCCGCGAGTTGGGCCTCACCGCCGGCCTGCAGGACCGCGTCATTCAGGTCTACGGCGGCGCGGTCTACATGGACTTCGACCGCGACCGCATGGCGCGCGACGGCCACGGGCTCTATGTCCCGCTCGACCTCGACCTGTTCCCGCCAATGTTCATCGCCATGGTTCGCGACCCGTCCGACTCGTCGGGCATCCACAGCCCGGTGCGCCACCGCTGGGAGCAGGGCGACGAGGAGGTCCACGCGGCGATGCGGCGCTTCGCCGAGCTGACCGAGCAGTGCCGCGAGGCGCTCGAAGCGCACGACCGCGCCCGCGTCGGCGAGCTGATGAACGCCAACTTCGACCTGCGCCGCTCGATCTACGGCGACGAGGCGCTCGGCGGTGCCAACCTGCGCATGGTCTCGCTGGCCCGCGGGCTCGGCGCGCCGGCCAAGTTCTCGGGCAGCGGCGGCGCGGTGATCGGGCTCTACCGCGATGACGAGCACTACGACGAGCTGAGCGCGGCGTTCGCCGCCAACGGCTTCCGCATCGTCCGCGCGCGGCTCCCCGCCCCGGCTGGCGACTGATGCGCCGGCTCGAACGCTACATCCTGGCCGAGATCGCCGGGCCCTTCGTCGTCGGGGTGCTGCTCATCCTGGTCATCCTCCTCGGCGACCATCTGCACAAGATGCTGCGCGTGCTGATCACTCAGGATGTCGGCCTGGTCACGGTCATCCGCCTGCTCGCCTTCATCCTGCCCGAGCTGACCGTGGTCGGCATCCCGCTGGCCACCATCCTGGCCGTCTCGGTGGGCATCAACCGCCTGGCCGTCGACCGCGAGTGGAGCACCATGCGGACGAGCGGACTGAGCCTCGGGCGGATGCTGGTGCCGGTCCACCTGTTCGGCCTCACCGTGGCGCTGACCACCTGGCTGATCGGCGAGCACCTGGCCCCGGCGGCCAAACAGGAGTTCGACCGCACCTTCTCGACCCTGCGGCTGAGCAACCCGGCGCTGGTGGTCGAGCCGGGCCGCTGGCTCGATACCCCGGCCGGCGACGCGCGGTTCTATGTCCGGCGGGTCGATCCGCGAACCAACCGGCTCGAAGAGCTGCTCATCCTGACCGACCTGCAGAGCGACTACCCGACCACCTTGACCGCGCGGCAGGCCTGGTTCGACGACGATGGGTTCGTCATGCACGATGTCATCCGCCATGTCTGGCGGCCCGACGGCACGCTGCGCAGCGACTCGCGCACGACCACCGCGCGGGTGGCCATTCGGCGGCTCACCTTCGAGGGCCTGGTCACCGCCGGCGGCCTGCCCGACCAGATGACCTCGGACCAGCTACGCCGCCAGATCGAGCAGCAGCGCGAACAGGGGCTCGACCCGGTCAGCGACACCATCGCCCTGCAGCTCCGCTACGCCGCGCCGGTGGGCTGCTACCTGCTCGCTCTGATGTGCGCGCCGCTGGCGCTGCTGACCGCCCGGCGCGGGCCGTTCGCCGGCCTCCTGATTGCCGCCACGCTGGTCGTGGTCTACTTTCTCAGCCTGCAACTGGGTGCTTCGCTGGCGCGCAGCCCGGCGTTCGAGCCGTTCCCGACGCTAGGTGTCTGGCTGCAGAACCTGGCCTTCGGCCTGGTTGCCGTGGTGCTCTACCTCTGGTCGGCCCGGCGCGCCTGACCCCGCCGGCCGGCGCGCCACAAGATGTCGGCAGGTGTCTCGCCGAGGGAGCTGGTATGACGGACGAGGTGTTCGACATCACCATCATCGGCGCCGGGCCAACCGGCCTCTTCGCCGCCTTCTACGCCGGCCTGCGCGGGATGCGGGCCAAGCTGGTCGACGCGCTGCCCGAGCTCGGCGGCCAGCTCGCCGCGCTCTATCCCGAGAAGATGATCTACGACGTCGCCGGCTTCCGCATCGTCCAGGCCAAGGACCTGGTCAGCGAGCTGGTCGACCAGGGCCTCTGCTTCGGCCCGGCGGTCTGTCTCGGCGAGCGCATCGAGACCCTGCGGCTGGGCGACGGCGACGAGCCGCACGAGCTGCACGGCGGCAGCGGCATCCACCGCACCCGCACGCTGCTGATTGCCGCCGGCATCGGCGCCTTCTCGCCGACCAAGCTCAAGCGGCCCGGCGTGGCCGAGTATGAGAGCAAGGGGCTGCACTACTTCGTCCGCGACCTGGACGGCCTGGCCAACGGACGGGTGCTGGTCGTCGGCGGGGGCGATTCGGCGGTCGACTGGGCGCTGGCCGCCGCCGAGCGCGGCGCGCCGGTGACGCTGATCCACCGGCGCGATGGCTTCCGGGCGCACGAGGAGACCGTCAAGCAGCTCTTCGCCTCGCCGGTCGAGGTGCGCTGCTTCTGGGAGCTGGCCGCCGTCGGCGGTGACGGCGAGCGGGTACAATGGGCAGAGATCGAGTGCAACCGCGACCAACGGCGCGAGCGGCTGGAGGTCGACACGGTGATCCTCAGTCTCGGTTTCAAGGCCGACCTGGGGCCGCTCAGCGGCTGGGGACTCGAGATTGTGAAGGGCGGCATTGTGGTCGATGCGTTCATGCGCACCAACCTGCCGCGCGTCTTTGCCGCCGGCGACGTGGCGGCGCATCCGGCCAAACTGAAGCTGATCGCCACCGGTTTCGGCGAGGCGGCCACGGCGGTCAACTTCGCCAAGGTCGCGATCGACCCGTCGGCGCGGGCGTTCCCGGGCCACAGCTCCGAGCTCGAGCGCCCGCCCGGCGGGTGAGGAGAGAGCGATGCGGTTCCTGGTCCTCTTCGCGCTGGCCGCGACGCCGGCGGCCGCCTTCGATCACGCGCCGTTCGACGGCCTGCTGCGCGACCACGTGCGCGACGGCCGGATCGACTACACCGCCGCCGGTGCCGACCCGCGCCTGGCCGCCTACCTCGCCGCCCTGGCCGCCGCCGAGCCCGACGCCGAGCCGAGCGACACCGCCCGGCTGGCGCTCTGGCTCAACGCCTACAACGCGTTGGTGATTCGCTCGGTGGTCGACCACCAGCCGCTCGAGAGCGTCACCGCGGTGCGCGGCTTTTTCGACACCATCAAGCACACCGTCGCCGGGCGCGAGGTGACGCTCGACCAGCTCGAGAACGAGATCATCCGCCCGTTCGGCGACGCGCGCATCCACGCGGCGCTGGTCTGCGGCGCCGTCGGTTGCCCACCGCTACGGCCCGAGGCTTATGTCGCCGAACGGCTCGACGAGCAGCTCGACGAGCAGTGCCGAGCATGGCTGTCCGACCCGGGCAAGGTCAGCATCGACCGCGCCGGCGAGACGCTCTGGGTCGCCATGGCGTTCAAGTGGTACGCCGACGATTTCGAGCGCGCCGGCGGCCCGGCCGGCTTCGTCAAGCAGTACCTCGGCGAGGACGACCAGCTCTGGATCGCCGAGGGCGGCTACACCGTTCGATTCCTCGAGCACGATTGGCGGCTGAACGGGCGGTAGGGCGGGCCCGAGGGGTGCGTCAGATCGGGCGACGCCACGGGTTGAAACCCGTGGCTGCTGGCACAAAACCCGCCCCCTGGGCGGGTTTGGCGCGCACAGACCCGCATGTCAATGCGGGTCCACGGCGGTGCCGGCAATCGAAACGCGCACACCCGCCGCGTTGACCCCCCTGCGGTCAAATGGCAGACTGACGCGCGGAGCACGCGATGCCGCGCATCGTGACCGTCGGCAGCGCCAACTGCGACCTGGTCTGCCGCGCCGAGCGACTGCCCGCGCCCGGCGAGACCATCCTCGGCGGTCAGTTCTTCCAGGCCGCCGGCGGCAAGGGCGCCAACCAGGCCGTCGCCGCCGCGCGGCTGGGCGGCCAGGTGACCTTCGTCGCCCGCCTCGGCCGCGACGATTACGGCGACCGCGCGATCGCCGGCTACCAGGCCGACGGACTCGACACCCGGTTCATCGCCCGCGACGACGAGGCGCCCAGCGGCGTGGCGCTGATCCTGGTCGACCAGACGGGCGAGAACAGCATCGTCGTCGCGCCGGGCGCCAATGCGCGCCTGACCGCCGACGACGTGGCCGCCGCCGGCGACGCCTTCACCGGCGCGCAGGTGGTGCTCTGCCAGCTCGAGGTGCCGCTCGAGGCCGTGGCCACGGCGGTGCGACTCGGCAGGCAGGCGGGCGCGACGGTGATTCTCAATCCGGCACCGGCCCGGCCGCTGCCGCGCGAGCTGCTGGCCGGCGTCGACATCCTGGTGCCGAACGAAACCGAGGCCCGGCTGCTTGGCGCCGAGGAGTCGACGCTCGACCGCCTCGGCGTGCCGACGGTGGTGCTCACCCGAGGCGCCCGCGGCGCGCTGCTGGTCAGCGGCGGGGAGCGCCTCGCCGTCGCGGCGCCGCTGGTCGAGGCGGTCGACACGACGGCCGCCGGCGACGCCTTCTGCGGCGCGCTGGCGGTCGCCGTGGCCGAGGGCCGGCCGCTGGCCGAGGCGGTCGGCCGCGCCTGCGCCGCCGGCGCGCTGGCGGCCACCGTGGCCGGCGCGCAGCCGAGCCTGCCGACCCTGGCGCAGCTCGAGTCGCTGCTCGGGCGAGCGGCATGAGCGCCGGCCTGTCACTCTGTCTGCTGCTGGCCGGTGCCGAGCCGCTGTTCGACGCGCCGGCCGGGCCGCGGATCAGCTACCAGGCCGAGGAGGTGCCGCTGCGCGTGGCGCTGCTCGAACTCGGCCGGCGGCTCAACCGCTCGTTCGAGGGCCCGCTGCTGACCGCCGACCGCACCGGTCTGCGGCCGGTCAGCCTGGACCTGCGCGAGGCCACCGTCGCCGAGGTGCTGGCCGCGGTCGAGGAGGTCAGCGAGGGCCGCCTGACCCGCCGCTCGCGGACGCGCTATGTGCTCAACCCCAGCAACCAGCGGCTGGCGCTGGTCGGCGAGCCGCTCGGCGCGTGGCGGCTCTGGCTCCGCTCGGTCAGCTACAACCTGGTCAGCACGCTCGATCCGGCCGATCCGGCGCGGCGCTACGCCCGGGCCTGGATCTACACGACGTTCAGCCTCGAAGCGCCCGACGACATGAACGCCGTGCGCATCCGCCGGCTGATTCCCCCCGATCGCACCGGCGTGCCGGCGGGCGCGCTGCCGAATGACAGCGAGGTGACCGCGCCCGACGCCGCCGACCCGAGGTTCTGGTCGGCCCGCTTCAGCGCGCTGCCCCCGCCGCCCGACGTGCCGGTGCTCGACGCCCAGATGTTCGAGATCGAGCTCGACCCCGAGCTCGAGCGGCATGACTTCCGCTTCGACGCACTCGCCGCCCGCGGCGACGAGCTGCAGACCGCGGGCGAGTACGACCTGCGCCTGCAGGTGCTCGAGACCCGCAACGAACGGCTCTACCGCCTCACCGTCGCCGGTCCCTCGCCGGGCGAGCCGACCTCGCGCGGCCAGGCGCCGGCTCCGCGATACTGGCTCGAAGCGATCCTGCGCGATGCCGACGGCCGGCAGATCTTCAGCGACGCCAACGCCGAGGGCGGTGCCGAGGCCGACGGCCGGCTGGTGCAACGCTATCGCGTCCAGTCGCTTGAACGCGGGCGCACCGCGGCGGCGGTTGAGGTGCAGCTCTATCTACCCGGCGGCGAGCCGGTCCGGCGGACGGTCACGTTCACCGACATACCGGTGCCCGACCGGACGCAGCCCGAGCCGGAGCGCCGCTGAGGCTACTCGGCCGTGATGCCGGTGGCGATGGCGGCCATCAGCCGCGCCGCCTCGGCCAGCTTCTCCTGCGGCACCAGAGCAAACAGCGTGACGTCGCGCCCACCGAGGATGACCCGCAGCCCGGCGCCGCCGAAGCCGTCACCGGTGTGAATGCCGACACCGCGCACCGCCGGCTGGCCGGCCACGGTCACGCGCTCCATCACTTTCAGGTCGATCTCGGCCGGCAGACTGGCGGCCATCGTCTCGGGATTGAGCGTGGCCGGCTCGGGCTGCGTGGCCGACAGCGTCAGCCGCATGCTCGGATCGTCGGGATTGACCCACGAGGTCGACTGGCCGCCGGCGTCGGGCTGCGCCGTCCAGCCCTCGGGCACCGGCATCTGGAAGCCGAGCCCCAGGTCCTGCGGCGCGCCGAGGGTGGCCAGCGCCGTGGCCGCGTCGGCCTCGCGCAGCTCGGCCACCTTGGCCAGGATATCCTCGGCCGCCTGCTGCACCCGCACCTGGCGATTGACGAACCGCACCTGCCGCGCCGGGTCGAGGATGAACGTCACCCGCGCCGAGAAGCCGCGGTCCATCAACGTGCCGTAGGCCTCGCACACGCTCTTGTCGACATCGGCCAGCAGCACGTGCCGCAGTCCGTGCTTGTTCTCGAAATTGGCCTTCGAGTCGACCGGATCGACGCTGATGCCGTAGACATGGATGTCGGCCGTTTCAAGGTCGGCCCAGCGGTCGCGGATGCTGCACGCCTCGGTGGTGCAGCCCGGCGTGTCGTCTTTCGGGTAGAAGACCAGCGCGGTCCAGTGGCCGAACGACTCGGCCACGTCGCGGTCGGCGCCGTCGGCGTCCTGGAGCTGGATCGTCGGCGCCCAGTCGCCGACGTTGACCTCGGCCGCCGCCGGCAGGGCCAACAGAATGAGGGCAAGGCACTTGGCCATGGAGATCTCCGCGATCAGCTTGGGGTCGAAGCGGCGCAGCGTCAAGCGGGCTGACCGGCCGATGGGTGGCCGTATTCCTCGGCGGCTTCGCTCAGTGCGGCCAGGTTCGCCAGCGGCGTGCCGGGGCAGACGTTGGCGCCGTCGCCGAGCATCAGTCCGCCGCACGGCGCCATCGCCGCCAGTGCGTCGTGCGCCGCCTGCTTGACCTGCGCGCGGCTGCCGGTGAGCATCAGCATCGGGCTGATGTTGCCCCACAGGCGGACGCGGCCGCCGAGATTGCGCGCCGCGTCGGCGGGGTGCACCACGTAGCCGAACAGGTCGAGGCTGGTGATGCGTAGCTCGTCGCGCAGCACGCCGTGCAGGTGCGTGCTCGGGCCACACATGTGGATGCCGCGCGCGCCGTTGCCCAGCTCGCTGAACAGCCGAGCGGTGTAGGGCACGCAGAACTCGCGGAACATCGCCGGCGACATCGCCGTGGCGGTGTCCTCGGCGATGCAGCCCAGTCCGCCGGTCGACCGGCCGTCGACCGCCATGAAGTGACGCTGAGCGGCGATCAGCGCGTCGGTGATGCGCGACAAGAAGCGGTGGCACTCGGCCGGGTGTTCTACTTGCCAGGCGTAGAACTCGACCCCGACCAGGTCGATCGCGATCATGTGCGGGCTCAGTCCGCTGATGCTCAGCCCGCCGACCTGCACGCGGCCGTCAACCTCACCGAACGTCAGGCGAGTCTCGCCGGCCAGCGTCCGCATGGCCAGGCACCAGTCGATCGCCCGTCGCCACAGACCGGTGCCCGGCTCCGGCATCGGATAGCCGTTCATCTGCGCGACACTGGTGATCACCGGCCGGGTGTGCAGAGTCTCGTTCTCGGGCCAGACCACGTCGGCCCCGAAGGCGGCCGAGTCGAGCACGTTGTCGAAGTATGGCCCGACCCAGAGCGTCGGGCCGGTGCAGACCAGATCCTCGGGAATCTGCTCGAGACGGAACTTGAGGAACTCGAGCTGCAGCCGGTAGTGCTCCTCGACGTTCGCGAACAAGGCGCAGTAAGGCACGCCCAGGTGCGGGGTGAAGAACCGCGGCACCAGGCAGAAGCCGACGGGCACGCGGTCGACGTACTCGAACCGTGCCCGCGCCTCAAGCCGCCGGCGGCTCGCCTCCATCCGCCCGAGTGGGTAGTCGATCCGCAGCCGATGCCGCATGGCCCTCGCCGCCCGCCGTCGCGGTCCGCGCTACGGGTTGGTCGACTTGAGGAACGCCTCGATGTCCGGGTTGCTCCAGTTCGTCTCGGGTTGGGCCATGAACATCAGGATGGCCGGCCCGCCGGCGCCCTTGAAGGTGATCGTCCCGAGCTTGGTCGGTTGGCCGTTCGCGTCGGTGCCCTGCTCGACCACCATGACGCGGTCCTGCCCGCCTATCTTGACCGGCTTGCGGGCGACCTCCTTCATGCTGCCGCCCGAGCTGCTCTGGGCCATCGGGCCGCCACCGCCGCCGGCGACGCCCTGGCGCATGCCGAGCGCCATCTGCTCGAGCTGTTCGTCGGTGCTGGTGCCGCCCGAGCCGTCCTGCAGGAGCATGATCATCATGCCGGGCGAGCCGGTCGACATGCCCTTCATGTACATGGCGAACTGCACGCCCTTGAGGTCCATGCCGGTGACGAAGTCATAGCCGGCCGGTACGGTGTAGGCCACGATCGCCTGTCCGGCGTCCTCGTTACGGATCTTGCCGAAGCCCCACATGGCCGCCGCCACGCAGGCGCCCAGGCCGAGGAACCCGAGCACGAGGAAGATGATCAGCGTAATCTTGCAGCCGCGCGACATGGCGCTCTCCCGCAGTCTATCCGCGCAGTGTAACCTACCCGCGGCAGGGATGGCTATTCACGGGGCGGCCAAACGCACAGAGCCGGCCGCCACGGGGCGACCGGCTCCGCTGGCACAGACTCCGACTCAGCGGATGGTCGGCCGCACGCCGCGGATCCGGCCGACCTCACCGTCGGGCAGCCGGAAGGTCAGCGTGTAGCTGTTCGCCACTTCGGTCTCGGGCTCGGCGACAAAGGTGAACACGCCGCGAGCCTCACCGGCATGGTCGGCCGCCGGCACATGGCCGAGCGAGCCGTGGTGCAACGACGGCCGGAAATCGAACTCGTTGTTGACCAGCCAGTAGGTATCCGCTCGGCTCCAGCGGCCGTCGAGGCTGGGCGTGCCGTCGATCCGCACGCGCTGCTCGAACGGTACCGGGCCCTCGGGCCGATAGAGGTGCATCTCGACAAAGGCGAAGTGCCGGTCGCCGAGGCGTTCGACGACCATCTGCTCGACCTCGATGACGAACGGCCCGACCGTTGCGCTGGGCAACGCGCGGGCGATCGTGACCGCCCGTTGCGGCTCCGCCGGGCGCGGCATCAGGGCCACCGCGGTCACGGCCAGGCCAACCAGCAGGCCGAGGCCGTGGCGGGTCAGGTATCCTCGTTGCGTCATAACCGCCTCCGACGGGCAAGCCGCCCGCCCTGCCTTTGGTCCGTTATAGTGCGAATCCTCGCCGCGTGCGTTACGAAGGCGTTGAGTCACGGCAACGCCGGCTCGGAATCATCGCTGCCGACCAGCAACCGCATCGGCGTGGGATAGAGCGGCCGACCGAGGTGCAGCAGGCCCAGCCGGCCCGAGTCGAGCCCCGCCCAGCGCTCGCCGGTGTAGCTCATCCGGCTCGGCGCCTGGTCGGCGTCGGCGTCGATGCGCACCAGATCAAAACCGAACATCCGCCCGTCGACCGGGTTCTCGACCCCCAGCGCGGCGAAGCTGATCCAGAGCTCGAGCACCCCCGCCTCGGGCACCCGCGCCAGCTCGACCGTGCTCGCGCCACTGCCGCTCGGCTCGCCCTCGTGCAGCCCGATGCGCAGCCGCGAGCCCAGGCCCGGCGCCGCCAGCGCCTCACCCGGCCGCGGGTCCCAAAGCAGCTCGACCGCGTCGTCGGGCTGCGCCGAGTCATCGCTGCAGACCAGTGCCAGCGCCAGCCCGTCGACGTCGGCGCGGACGGCGAAGCGAGTCGTCCCGTCGGCCTCGCCGTCCCAGCCGTCGGGCGCGTCGAGGATCTGGTCCCGCTGGTCGAGGTCATAGAAGGTCGCGTCGGCCCACTCGCTCAGGTCGCCGTCGACGGTCACCTCGCCGCGCGGCGCAACGATGGCCTCGCAGTAGCGCACCAGCGCCGTCGCCGCGCAGCGCAGCTCGCCGCCGACGGCCTCGGCCGCGAACTGCACGGCACCACGACCGCGCCCCAGCGGCGGCAGCGGCGCGTCGACCGTCACCGTGCCGCCACCACCGACCTCGAAGGTCGGCTGCCACAGCCCCGGCGGACCGGCAATCTGCCCGCGGACCAGCCGGCCGGTCTGGTTGCCCACCCGCACCGCCACCGTCGGCGTGCCGACGGTCACCCGCCGCTGCCGCGGCACCGAGGCACCGAGCTGCCGCGGCACGGGATAGAGGTAGACCGGGAAGGTGACCCGATCGGAGGTGAAGCCACAGGCCAGGATCGGCTCATGGAAGCCGGCCATCACCGCCGCGGCGCCGTCGGCCACCGGCGCGCCGGGGATCGGCACGGTCACCGGCCGGGCCACCGTGGTCCGGCCGCGCGGGGTCAGCGTCACGGTCAGGCCGGCCTCGCTGGTCAGGCCGCCCGGCCGCAGGCCGACCAGGTTGAGCCACAGCTCCTCGTCGCTCCGGCTCTCGATCTCGAGGCTGAGGCTCGACGGCGCGTTGTAGCCCAGCTCGGCCGTCGCTCGAATGGTCACTGGAGCGTAGACCGGCGCGGTCTGCGTCAAATCGTGCAGCAAGACCTGCGCCAGCATCGCCTGGCCGCGCTGGGTGACCACACCCGAGGAGCTGACCAGCCGGCTTAGCTCTCGGTCGAGGTCGGCCAGGCCGGTCGCCTCGTCGGGCCACAGGCTGTTGCTGCCGGTCATGAACCGCACCGGCGCGTCGAGCGCCGCGTCGAGGGCCAAGTCGTAACGCATGGCGCGGACCAGCCCGGCGACGCCGTGCCCCGGCCGCGGCGCGGGACCGACCACGACCACCGGCACCTCGGCGGCGACCAGCAGATCACAGACCAGACGGACCAGCCGCGCGGCGACCGACGGCGGCACGCCCGCGCCGGCTTCGGCCCAGCCGCCGGCAAGGAGCACCAGGTCGGGCTGGTGCTGCTCGAGCCACTCGGGCGCGAGGGTGGCCAGCGTGGCCGCGGTCAACTCGCCGGTGGGCAGATTCTCGACCCGCACCGTGCCGCGCGAGACACGTGACATGACCTCGGCCAGGACATCGGCACAGCCCGGCGTGACCGACCAGGCGCCCGGCGCGCCGACGGCCAGAATGACCGCCTCGTCACCGCGCTTGAGCTTCTCGGCCAGCGGCATCGAGAGGGCGCGCAGGTCGTTCAGATCGAGTCCGAGCGGGTCAACCACGGTGAGGGGAAAGACGCGCTCGGCAATCACTGCGTCGTCGCCGCCGAGCAGCTTGACGGCCAGCTCAATCACGCCGGCCGGCAAGTCGCCGACGGTCAGCCGACCGCCGGCGGCCGGGTGTGGCTGCTCGGCGGTGAGCAGCAGCTCACCGCGGCGAAGCTGGGTGGTGACCGTGGCCACGCCCGGTTCGTTCCAGGCGATGATCGCCTCTTCGCCGACCAGGCGTACGGCCGGCGTGGTCAGCTCGAGCCCACCGCCGGCGGTGGCGAGGAATAGAGTCAGACAGCAGGTCCGGAGCGGTGCCCTCAAATCGCCCTCTCACACGCGCGACGGTCATCCGCCGGTTAGACACCCGGCGGCGGCATTCGGCCCGCGGCGGTCATGATAGCACGTCGCCGGGTCGCTTCAACGCCGCGGATGCAGCGCGAACTCGAGCCGCACGCCGCTGATTCGGTGCACCGCCGCCAGCGCCTGGGCCTCGCGTGGGGTCACCTGCAGGGTCAGCGTGCGCCCCTCGCGCTCCTCCTCTTCGGGCGCGGGCTCGACCGCCGCGGCCGGCTCCTCGGCCGGTGGCTCGGCCTCTTCGGGCGGCTGGTCCTCGGTGGCGCCGGCCGCCTGCTGCTGCCGCTGCATCGCCTGCATGCGGAGCCGCTTCCGCCGCGCCGCCTCGAACCGCCCGCCGCGGTATGGCTCGGCGCCCTGGCCGCCCAGGCCCGAGCCCTCGGCGGTGACCTGGTTGATGGCCACCACCCGCGCCTCGCGGACCACCATGCCCAGCGCGCTGCCGCCGGCGACGGCCATGACGTCGATCCGGTCGCCCGGCCGCAGATGCTGGTGGATGGTCGGCTCGGCCGGCACCTCGATGGTCATGCGATCGACGCGCAACGGATCGAGCGGGTATCCGACCGGGCTCTGCGGCGACAGCGAGCCGACGGCGATGGGCCGGTCGGCGCGCAGGTCGACCAGGGCGAACAGCCCCTCGACGTCGGCGGTTTTCTCGTAGTAGCCGACCAGCAGGTTGCCGCCCGGCGTAGCCTCGGCGGCGCGCAGGGCGGGGAACTCGGAGACCACGGCGCTGGCCGCCCGCAGGTCGACCAGGTCGGCGACGAGCAGTTCGCCGGCGGGCAGATCGACCAGGGGCACCACCACCTGCTGCCGCGAGCCGGTGCGCACGGTGGTGTCGATCGGCTGCGCCGGCGGCATCGGCGGCTGGCGCTGGAAACTGACCCGGCCGCGGAGGGCAACGAAGAGCAGGATCAACGCGAAGCCGAGCCAGACGTAGGCGAGCACCGCCATCGTCGGCCGCCGCCCCGAGTTGCGTTGCCGCGCCGCCATCCGCCAGCCTTGCCTCCCGGGCCCTGCGGCGGTCGCCGCGGGTCAGATCCCGGCCGTGACCAGCATCGTCTTTTTCGCGTAGAGCAACCGATCGCGGACGATCAGGTTGAACAGCGGCACGCTGATCGGATACCGCCACCACACTTCGACGGTCACTTCCGTCTTAAAGGTGCGCAGACCTTCCGTATCGGGGTTGATGGCAATCGCCACTTCGCCCCGCACCTTGGTCGGGTCGCCCTGGGGCGACATGGCTTTCAGCACGGCGTCGCGGATGGCCTGGTTGCTGTGCCCGGCACTGGCCTCGCGGCAGCCGTCCCGCGCCGCCGTCTCGAGCGTCGACGAGGCGGTGATCAGCTGCCCGAAGCCGATCACGCCGAGCAACAGGGTCGACAGGAACAGCAGCACCAGGCCCGTCTCGAGCAGCGCCTGCCCCCGCCGGCGGGCAGCCCATGTCATTCGTCGCATAGCTCATCCTCACCGGATCAGCAGGATCTGCTGATCGCCCGTGCCCGCGTCGCCCGAGAAGCTGACTTCCCATACACTCGTATCATGCGCCCCGGCGCTGTAGGTGATCCGCAGCTCGGCGCCCTCGAAGTCCCGTTGATCGACAATCGTGATTCTACCCTGTGGGTTGAACACCAGCGCGCCGGATCCGTTGGTCTGCGGAATCACCACCTCTTCCGGGATGTCGACATGATCGGTCTCCCACTGCCCGTTGGCCGACAGGTGACCGTTCAGGTAAGTGTAGTATTTGTTGCCCGACGTGTCGCGCACCACGTTCGCGCCGGTGGCCGACGGCGGGGCCGGAAAGAGCACCGGGTAGTCGCCCTGGCCGGTGGTCGCGTCGTAGCCGGTCATGGTGAACTTCGAGTACTGCGAGCCGATGTCGGTGTCGTAGTTCGTGATCACGATGTCGCTGGCCGCCGACGGCACGCTGCCGATCGGGATCTGGGTCACGTCGGTGGCGGGGAAGTTGATCGGCACCCGGCCGTAGCCGTACATCGCCAACGCGGCGGTGTCGGTCGTGCCGTAGGTCATCGGGTCGTACTTCTCGCCGTCGGGCCGCTGCGCGCTGACCCGCATCGAGTAACCATTCTCGCTCGAACCGTGCACGGTGCGGACCATCACCCGGAAAGGCAGGCGGTAGTTGCTGATGTCGAACTCGAACCCCTCGGGCGTGATCCACTTCAGGTCGAGCCCGATCTGGCGCCGCCACGACTCGGCATGAAAGGCCTGCGCCGTGCGCGGCGGGCCCGCCGCCGGCGCCTCGTCGTGGAACCAGAACGGCGTGTTCGACAGCGGACCGTAACTGGCCGTCGCGACGACGACGTTGTCGGCATCGAGAATCTGCCACTCGGTCTGGGTCGAGCGGCCGGAGAACTGCTGCGGGCTGGTCGCCACATCGCCGCCCGCCGCGGCGGTGGCGCGGATCTCGTCCAGCCCGCCGACCTCCGGCTCGGTCGGGTCGCCGTCGGTGTCCTGCAGCCGCGATGGGTTCTTGACCACGTGCGGACCGCGGTTGATGGTGTCGGCGTCGAAGATCTCGACCCGCACGAAGGACGAGCCGGTCGAGGCCTCGAGGTCGTCGGGGACGAACATGTCGAAGCGGTAACCGCTCGGGTTGTAGAGCGGGTTCGGGCTGCCGTCGTTGAGCATCCGCGTCGAGTACGCGTCGCCGAAGGTGTAGGGCGCGTCGGGCCCGAACTGGGCCAAGTTGGCCTTGTCGGGAAAGCCCATGTTGGTCTCGAAGTCGATGTCGATCGGCACCGCGCCAATCAGCGCGGCGACGGCGAAGCCTTCGACCTGCGTGCGCCGCACCCCGAACGTGGCGGCGATGTTCTGTGGCAGCTCGCGGAAGATCTTGCACGAGTAGCGGTTGCCCGTGAGCGGATCCTTAGGCAGGCTGGTGGTCGCGTTGTAGTTGTCCGCGTCGTAGGCCCACAGCTCGATTCCGACCACGCCCCGCTGGCCCGACTGATAGCCGTTCTCGGCCAGCACATCGAGCGCCTTGCCACGCGCCGCGGTGCCGTCACGCGTGGCGGCGAACTCAGCCATGCCGGCCAGCGCCGCAGCGTCGGCGGCATGTTGCGTCTGCGCGCGCACGCGATGCTTGGTGCCGTTATCGATCACCAGCGCCCCGGCCGCCAGGATCATGCCCAGCGCCAGGGCGAGGAAGACGATGGTCTGACCACGTCTCCGCGCGGTTCTCCGTGACAACATACTCGTGCCCCACCAGCGGGTCGCCAGGATCGCTCAGTCGGCACGTCCCCTGAGGACAAGCAAGCGCGCACCACGGCGTCCGGCGGCTTCACCGCTCGACCCAATCGGTCTCATAGACATGTTCGGCCTGTGCGGCAAGGACTTTATTGTTGAACAACAACCCGAGCACAGGCACGCCACACTTTTCAACATAGGTGATGCGCACAGCGTAACGCTGCGTGGTGCGATCGAGGAGCACCGTGAACCGCGTCGGGTGGTGGTCGAGGTGCTGAGTGATCGAGTCGATCCGGCGATGGATCGCCGCGTCACCGTGGCCGACGGCGCCCATGCGCGCCGCCTCGCGGGCCGCCGTGTTGAGCGACATCTGGTGGTTGTACACCTGCGACAGGACCATGATGCCGAGCACTACCAGCACGAACACCGGCAGGGCGAAGGCCATCTCGACCAGGTTCGACCCCCGTCTCCGACGCCTCGTCATGCGCTGCTCCTCGGTGCGACCGAGCGCCTAACCCCACCGCCTGGTGGGTCCATACCATACTAAGCGGTCGATCCGCGACGCGGATTCCGCCCTTGCTGACTCTTTCGTCACTTCTACCCCATTCCCCACCCACCGCGCCAGGTCATAACGAATCGATGACGAACGGAGCCGTGATGAGCCAACCGAGCCAGGAGCACCGCGACCAGGCCGCCGCGCGTGAGCCGGTCCGCTGCGCGGTGGTGACTATCAGCGATACCCGCACCCCCGAGACCGACGCCAGCGGCCGGCTCTGCCGCGAGCGACTCGAGGCGGCCGGCGCGGTGGTGCTCGACTACCAGATTCTACCCGACGAGCCGGACCTGATCGGTCCCCTGCTCGAATCGCTCTGCGCCCGCGACGACATCGACGCGGTGCTGCTCAACGGCGGCACCGGCATCGCCCGGCGCGACCGCACCTACGACGCCGTCGCCGCGCGGCTCGACAAGCTGCTGCCCGGCTTCGGCGAGCTGTTCCGCCTGCTCAGCTACCAGGAGGTCGGCGCGGCGGCGATGCTCAGTCGCGCCGTGGCCGGCGTGCGCGAGGGCACGCTGGTGTTCAGCATGCCCGGCTCGCCGAACGCCGTCGAGGTGGCGATGGACCGGCTGATCGCCCCCGAGCTGGCCCACCTGGCCTGGGAGCTGCGCCGCTGACCGGAGCGGCCGGCGGCGCGGTTTCTGTTTGCCAGCATCGCGCGGGTGCGCTACAACAGCCGCGCCGGGAGGATGCGGGTGAGCAAGCTGGCGTTGCTGGGCGGACCGCGGGCCATCGACGAAGGACGGATCGGCCGCTGGCCACCGATTGACGAGCTCGATCGCCGCATGGTGCTCGAATCTCTAGAGTCGCCGACGCACGTCGGTGGGCCGCAGTGCCGCGCGCTCGAAGAGGAGTTCGCCGCCTGGAACGGCAACCGTTTCGTGTTCAACGCCGGTAGCGGCACCGGCGCCCTGCACATGTGCGTGGCCGGGGTCGGCCTGGGCGCCGGCGACGAGGTGCTCTGCCCGGCCTACTCCTGGCCCAGCTCGTGCATGGCTATCCTGCACCACCAGGCGATCCCGGTCTTCGTCGACATCGATTTCGCGACCATCAACCTCGACCCGTCGCTGCTCGAGGCGGCCGTCACCCCGCGCACGCGGGCGATCATGGTCGTCCATCTGCACGGGCTGGCGGTCGACATGGAGGCCGTGCTCGAAGTCGCCGGGCGCTACGACCTGCGGATCATCGAGGATTGCGCGCAGGGTCACGGGGCCACCTTCCGCGGCGGCAAGGTCGGCACCTTCGGCGACGCGGCGGCCTTCTCGTGCAATCAGAACAAGCTGCTCTGCGGCGGCGAGGGCGGGCTGTTCGTCACCGACGACGAGGAGGTGCTCGCCCGCGGCAAGGCGCTCTCGCTCTATGCCGACAGCGGCCCGCCGCACGACGGGCCCGGCGCCGAGGGCTATGCGCTGGGCTACAAATACCTCGGCAACGACCTGGCCGCGGCCTTCGCCCGGGCGCAACTGACCAAGCTCGACGGCTACCTCGAGCAGATCGCCGCCAACGCCGCGCTGCTCAGCGCCGAGCTCGCCGGCGCGCCGGGCCTGATCCTGCCGACCGCGCCCGAAGGGCACATCCACAACTGGTACAACTTCACGCTGCGGTTCGACATGGCGCTGCTCGGCGCCGAGGGCGACCCGGCCGGCTTCCGCGACAAGTTGGTCCGCGCGCTGACCGCCGAGGGCATGCCGACGGCGGTCTGGCAGCGGGTGCCGCTGCCGGCGATGAACGTCTTCCAGGCGCGCAACGCCTACGGCCGCGGTGCGCCGTGGAGCTGCCACAACAGCCGCGTCGACTACACGCTGGAGCAGTTCCCCCAAGCCCAGCGGCATTGCGGTTGCCATACCGGCATGACCGACCCGATCCGCCCGCCGAACACCCCCGCCGAGGCGAAACTGCTGGCCGATGCGATTGCCAAGGTGCTCGAGCACGCCGGCGAGCTGCACGATTGGGAGCCGTCATGAGCCTCCGCGCGGGATTCGCCCAGGTCGACATCACCCCGCCGCTCGGCACGCCCGTTGTTGGCTGGCTGGCGCGGCGCGAGGCCCGCGAAATCCGCGACCCGCTCTACGCCCGCGTGGCCGTGCTCGAAGACGAGGCGGCCCTGGCCATCGTGCAGCTCGACCTGCTTTCGGTCGAGGCCGATGAGGTGGCCGCGCTGCGCGCCGCCGCCGCGCGGCTCGGCTTCGCGGGCGAGCGGGTGATGGTCTGCACCACCCACACCCACGCGGGGCCGGCGGCCTGCGGCGCGGGCGAGGTGGACAAGCATGGGCCCTATGTCGAGCTGCTGCTCGAGCGCGTCGGCGCGGCCTTCGCCGCGGCGCTGGCGGCGCTCGAGCCGGCCGAGTTGGGCTTCGGCTGGGGCTTCGAGACGACGGTGGCGCACAACCGCCGCGTCGTCCTGCGCGACGGCACGGTGCGCACCCACGGCCACTTCGAGCAGCCCGACGCGATGTACCTCGAAGGACCGATCGACCCGGAGCTGGCGGTCATCGCCCTGCGTCGGCCGGGCGGTGGGCTGCTCGGCGCGCTGATCAACTACACCTGCCACCCGACCCACCACGGCAGCGACGGGGTCATCTCGGCCGGCTTCCCCGGCGTGCTGGCCGACCGGCTGCGCGCGCAGGGCTGCCCGGTGCCGATGTTTGTCCAGGGCGCCGCCGGCTGTGTCCACTTCGCCGATCCGCTCGACGGCGGACGCAGCGCGCCGATGAGCGAGCTTGGCGAGCGGCTGGCGGCGGCGGCGCAGAGCGTGCTTGAGCGGCTCGAGTGGCGTGACTCGGTGGCGCTCGACTCGCGCTCGACGGTGATCGACCTGCCGTACCGCGAGCCGACGGCCGACGAGATTGCCGGCACCGTGCGGGGCGCGCAGCGGTTCGTCGATCCGTCACTCTATGACCGGATGATCCCGGCGCTGGTCGAGGAGATCCGCGCCCGGGGCACGCAGCCGGCGGAGGTCCAGGTCCACTCTCTCGACGAAGTCGACCTGGTCGCCGTGCCGGGCGAGCTGTTCGTCCAGCTCGGGCTCGGCCTCAAGGAGCGGCTCCACCCGCGGCACGGGCTGATTGCCGCTTACAGCAACGGTCGGGTCGGCTACATCCCGCACCGCGAGGCGTTCGCCCGGGGCGGCTACGAGACGACCTTCCTCAGCTCGAGCTGCCTGGCGCCCGGCGCGGGCGAGCAGATCGTCGAGGCGGCAGTGGCGCTGGCTCGGCGTGGAGAGGCATCGTGATCGGTGCGCTGCTCTTCCTCGGCGCCCAGCTTGCCGGCGAGTCGCCCGGGGCGCTGGCCGAGATGCCGGCCGGCTACCGGCTGCAGCAGTTCGACGACTGTGGCCGGCCCGGTCTTCAGCCGCATGTGGTCGGCGGCGACGTGCACACTTATGCCGAGGCGCATGTGCCGGCCGGGCTGCGCGAGCGCAGCGTCGCCTGGGACTGGGAGCACCTCGACCTGGTCTATGACGGCCTCGACCCCACCGTTGACTGGGTTGTCGCGGTGACCTACGCCAACGAGCCGCACAACGCTCGGGTGCAGAGCCTGTGGGCCGGCGGGGTGCTGCTCCACGGCCCGTATGCGTTGCCCCGTGGCGGCGTCGCGCGACTGCTCTTCCGCCTGCCCGCAGAGGCGTTCGACGAAGGCCGCCTGCGCCTGAGCTGCCGCCTCGAAGGGCCGGTCAACGTGGTCGTCTCGGCGGTCGAGCTGTGGGCTCCGCTGCCCTCGCCGCCGGTGCTGCGCCTGCTGGCCTCGCCCGCTCCATATGTCGGCATCGCCGGCCAGGTGCTCGACCTGGCCTGCGAGCCGGTGGCCGGCGCGGCGATCGAGCTGCGCGCCGGCACCGAACGGCTGGCGGCCACCCAATCCGACGCCGATGGCCGGTTCACTTTCGAGCCCGAGCTGCTCGAGGGCCTGCCCGACGCGGCCGAGGCGACGCTGGCCGCCGTGGCCGACGGCCGCTCGGCCACCGTCGAGGTGCCGGTACGCGGCGTGCGGTTCAGGCCGCCGCGGTTCCGCCCGGTGCCGAGCGAAGTGGGCGGGCTGGAGTCCTGCGTGGTCGGTCTCGACGGTCGCTGGCGGGTGACCGCGACGCCGCCGGAGCAGGCGCGCGGCCTGTCGCTGACCGATCCGGCGTGGCGGCCGTTCACCGTGCCGGGCCAGTTCCGGCAGCAGGGCTACGGCTTTGCCCGCGACCAGCCGATCGCTGTCGCGACAACCTTCACCCCGCCGGCCGAGTGGGCCGGGCAGCGGCTGATCCTCCGCTTCGACGCGGTCCACGGCTCGGCGAGATACTGGCTCAACGGCCACCCGATCGGCGAGAGCGGCCGGCTGTTCCTGCCCGTCGAGCTCGACGTCACCGACGCGGCGCGGCCCGGCGAGGTCAATCGACTCGATCTCGAACTGCTGGTCGACACGCCGGCCGAGCGGCTGTCGGTGGCCAGCCAGTACGCGTTTCACAATCTCGGCGGCATCCCGCGCAAGGTGCGGCTGATCGCCCTGCCGGCGACTCATCTGCGCTCGCTGTGCGTCGTCGCGGGACTCGACGAATCGTACCGGACCGGGCAACTGAGCGTCACGGCCGAGCTAGCCGGCGCCGCCGGCGAAGTGCCCAGCCTGACCGCCACGCTGACCGGCGGCGGCCTGACCGAGCCACTGACCCGGACCGCCGCCGCCAGCGAGCCGGTCCGCCTCGAGGTGCCGGCGGTGCGCGCCTGGAGCGCCGAGAAGCCGCACCGCTACACGCTCCGGCTCGAGCTGCGACAGGGTGACCGCCTGCTTGAGCGGGTCGAGCGGCGGATCGGCTTCACCCGGATCGAGATCCGCGAGCGGCAGCTCTATCTCAACGGCGAGCGGATCAAGCTGGCCGGCGCCTGTCACCACGAGATCGACCCGCAGACCGGCCGGGCGGCTACCGCCGACTGGGCCGACCGCGATGTGCGCCTGTTCCGCGGCGCCAACCTCAACTACCTGCGCACCTCGCACTACCCGCCGACCGAGGAGCTGCTCGACGCGGCCGACCGGCTCGGGCTCTACGTCGAGGTCGAGGCGCCCTACTGCTGGGTCTCGCCGACCGACCAGCTCGAGTACGTCGACGAGGTGCTCGACGCCACCGCGGCGATGATCGACGCCTGCGCCGACCATCCGTCGGTGCTGCTCTGGTCGCTGGCCAACGAGTCGTCGTTCAACCCGGTCTTCGAGCTGTCGCACCGGCTCGCCCGCGAACTCGACCCGAGCCGGCCGACGACCTTCAACCACGCCTTCGGCCGGTACGAGGAGTCGCGCGCGGTCGAGCTGGCCAACCTGCACTATCCCGGCTATCCTTACGACGACCTGCTGCCCGACGACCCGCGGCCGCTGCTGCTCGGCGAGTACATGTTCCCCGTCTGCCACGAGCAGACCGACGTACGCGTCAACCCCGGCCTGCGCGAGCTGTGGGGTCACGGGCAGGCCGAGCCCGACTCGGCCTGGGCCCGCCACGCCGCGCAGAGCTACGGCGGGCCCGGCCTGCTGCCCGGCTCGCTGCCCGGCACCTGGAGTAGCATCGTTCACTCCGACCGGGTCGCCGGCGGGGCCATCTGGGCGTTCATCGACGACGCCTTCTGGTTCACCGACGGCAGCCACGCCGGCTATGCCTGGCACCACGGCTTCTGGGGACTGGTCGATGCCTGGCGCCGGCCGAAACCCGAGTTCCACCAGGCCCGCCAGATCTTCAGCCCGGTCTGGTTCCCCGACCGCTCGCCCGCGGTGCGAGCCGGACAAGCCGTGCTGCGGCTGCCGGTCGAGAACCGCTACAGCTTCACCGACCTGGCCGAGCTGCGGCTCGAGTGGCGCGTCGGCGAGCATCGCTCGCGGCCGACCGTGGCCCTGGCACCCGGCCGCACCGGGACCATCGAGCTGCCGCTGGCGCCCGGCGAGCGCGGCGAGCTGCGGGTATTCGGCCGCGACGGCGAGCCGGTTACCGAGCTGCTCGTGCCGCTCGGCGAGCCGCCCGCCGCCCCGCTGCCGCAGCCCTCGGCCGGGCCGCCCGCGCGGCGTGACGACGGCTCGCTCACCATCCTCGCCGGCAGCGGCTTCGAGCTGGTCTGGGACCGTGCCGCGGGGACCATCACGCCGACGGCCGGGCCGCTGTCGGCCTGGCCGCGATTGCACGTCTCACGCTACGACCACGGCGACCTGATCCCCAGCGCGCCGCCCTATGCGCTGCTACCCGATGAGGCCACCCGGCAGATCGAGGCGATCGAGGTCACCGACCGCGACGGCTGCGTCGAGGTGACCGTGCGCGACCGGTACGACCAGTTCGCCGGGCAGGTGACCTGGCGACTCGACCGCGACGGCGTCGGGCAGGTGAGCTACGACTACCAGTACGACGGACCCGACCTGGACGCCCGCGAGATCGGGCTCAAGTTGCTGCTCCGGCCCGACTGCGACACTCTGCGCTGGCGCCGCTGGAGCGAGTGGGGCACCCTGCCCGACGACGACATCGGCCGCCCCGAGGGCACGGCGCGCGCCCGCCGCAATGCCTCGCTACCCGACCAGCCCGACTGGCGTCGGCCCGACTGGCCGTGGGCGCTCGATCAGACCGAGCTGGGCACCAACGACTTCCGGGGAACCAAGTTCTGCGTCTACGAGGCCGGGCTGAGCGGCCCGTCGGGCGGCGTGACGCTACTCGCCGCCGCCGATCGCCACGCCCGCGCCTGCCTGGCGCCCGACGGCGTCTGGCAGCACCTGATCAGCGACTGCCGCATGGGGCCGATCGTGGTGCGGGCTGGCGACCGGCTCGAGGGGAGCTTCGTGGTCCGGCTCGATCCGTCCGCGTAGGTCGACTGTCCCGGTCGACGCGGACCTCACCGCCCGGCCAGCCGGCCGAGCCAGAGGTAGTCGATCCGCACCGTGCCGGTCAGCGGTTCGCCGGTGGCCAGCTGGAGGCGCAGGCGCTTGAGCCGCCCGGTCCAGGTTCCGAGGCCCGACAGGTCGAGGTCGTAGACCCGCGGCGCCGGGTCGTTCGGCGTCACCTCGAACGCGATCGACTTCGCCGCCGACCAGGTCGGGTCGGCCTCGGTGACGAAGCTCAGCCGCATCTGCGTCGCCGGGGTGTGGATCATCATCCGCAGCCGCAGCGACGGCGCGGTGGCCAGATCGAGGCCGAGGTCGTCGGGTGAAAGCAGGTGTGCGCCGGCGCTCTCCTCGACGGCCACGAGGTAGAACCCGCCAGCGACGTGCTGCACCGGCTCCGAGTGCGTCGGCCACTGCTGGTCGGGCCAGTCGCGGGCAACGGTGCCCAGATCGGCCTCGCTCCAGCCTTCTTTGTCCAGCGGCGTGTTGAACTCCCAGGCGGCGGCCGTGCTCGAGCCGGCGGGCAGCCGGTGGACGGCGACCAGGTCGCTGTGCCACAGCTCGCCGTCGTCGGCCACCAGACGGAGCAGGTAATCGCCCGGCAGCGGCAGCTCGGCGCTGGTCTCAGCCGCGTCGGGCGGGTCGAACCGCACCGGGCCCGGCCCTTCGAGCACCTCCCAGCGCACGGTCACCGCGCCCTCGTCGCTCACCCGGCCGGCCAGCCGCACCGCCGCCGTGTCGCTGTAGCGGTCCGGTCCGGCGTCGGCGGCGGGCGGGTCGTTCAGCGGCATGGCGCGGCGCAGCGCCTCGGGGCTGTCATAGCGGGTGTTGTCGCGCAGCCGCCAGGAGGTCAGCTCGGGCGCCTCGTTGAGGTAGAACTCGACCCCGGGCACGGTGACGTAACCGTTGCCCCAAATCTCGCCGGTGCTGCAGCAGACGTCCGGGCTGGTCGACCGGCCCCAGATGAAAATCTCGGCCGGGCCGAGCTTGTTGGCCAGGTTGTTCTCGATGAACCGCGAGCCGGTGATTTCGAGGTTGCGCGGCTGCGGCGTCTGCAGGCCGAGCACCTCAATCGCCGCGCCGGCGTTGTGCTCGAAGGTGCAGCGATCGATCAGACAGCCGTTGCCGCTGTTCTCGAAGTCGATCCCGCCCTCGTCGTGGCTGCCCGAATCGGGCTGGTTGCGGAAGGTGCAGTTGCGGATCACCAGCCCCTCGATGCCGACCAGCATGATCCCCATCGTGCCGGCTGAGGCGTGCCAGCCGGAGGCGTCGAACAGGCTGTTGATCAGGAACGACCGCCGCACCGCGACCATGGCCGGGTGTGGCGACGTGTTGTGCGCATGGTTGTCGTGACAATAAACGCGGTCGACGGTCACGTTGTCGCCCTGGACGAAGTAGCCCCACGAGCACTGGAACGTCTCGCAGTCACGGATCAGCACGTCCTTCGGCGCCGCGCCGATGACCGCGATGCCGGCCGAGCTGTTGAGGCTGTCGCCCGGCGCCCCGCCACGGTCGCGCCACTCGGGGATGCCGTGCGCGTTCGGGCGATAGAGCCCCTCGATATGGTGCGCCAGGCAGTCTTCGATCACCAATCCGGCGTGGCCGGCGGCGGTGTACTGCACCACCAGCCCCTTGCCGGCATAGGCGAAGACCAGGCCGCGGATGAGCAGATTGTCGGGGTCGCGCACCAGCGCGCAGCGCTCGCCGAGGTCCCAGTTGCGGCGCAGGATCGGCCGCGCGCCCTCGCCATAGGCGCCGAGCTCGGCCCAGCGGTCGGCCGTCGCGGTGGCGGTGAGCTGAAGCTCCTGGTCGAACACGCTGCCTCGGCGGAGGAGCAGGCGCTCGCCCGGACCGAGAGTCCGGCCGTTGATCGGCGTGAAGTCGCGCCAGGCCGTCTCGGGCGAGGTGCCGGCCCGCGCGTTGTCACCCGCCAGGCCGTCGATGTACCAGGTGGCCGCCGGGTTGTCGAGCCCGGCCGGTCGCGGCGGATTAGGCTGGTCCGAGGCGAGGAAGGCGAGGATGCGACCGTACGGCGGCGGCCGATGATCGCCGGCGGCCAGTTGCACCAGCACGCCGCTGCTCACCGATTCGGCCGCCTGAACGGTCCACTCGACCGGCTTCGACTCACCCGCGGCCAGCTCGCCGAGCGCAATCTCCAGCGGGCTCAGGCAGGTTACGCCGGGCCCGGCCAGCAGCGTCGCCGTGGCCGCCTCGGCCGGCGAACCGAGGTTCTCGACCATGCCGGACAGCCGCTCGGGCCGCCCGGCCAGCAGCAGCGTTTCGTCCTGGTGCAGGGCGCTCAGGCGTAGCACGGGCAGTCGCGGGTTCTCGATCCGCAGGTCGTCGAGCCGCGCGGCCAGCGGGCCGAGGACCAGCGGCCGGTCGCCCGGCCGGGGCAGGCCCGAGCGCAGCGTCCGGCTCCGCTGGCCGTTCACCTCAAGAGTCAGCGCCTGCCCGTCCCAGCGGGCGCTCAGCCGGTACCAGACGCCGACCTCGGCGCGGACGGTCGACTGCACCCGCGGCTCCCAGCCGTCGAGGTTGACAAAGAACGAGAACCGCCCACCCTCGGCCTGCGAGTCTACCCGGAGCTGGTACTCGCCGTCCTTCATCGCCAGATAGCCGTAGCCGGTGGGCAGCTCGTCGAACCGCACGGTACAATCGATGCGCAGCCCGGCGGCCAGGCGCAGGTCTTCGTGGTCGGGCACGCTCAGCGCCCGGCCCAGCTCGACCGCCCGGCCGACGCGACCGTCGACGAAGCTCGCTGCCGGCGCGGTCAGGTCGTGCCCGCGGCCGGTCGTGTCGCGCAGGTCGTCGTCGAACGGCCAGTGCGCCACGCCGCTCTCGCCCGCCGCCGGGTTGGTCAGCGTGACCTCGTCGAGCACGCCGTCGAACGGCCCGAACTCGAGTGGCGCGCCGGCCGTCGTCGGCCGGCCGGCGCGGGGCAGGCCGGCCCGCTCGCCGTTGACCTCGAGCGTGATCTCGTCGCCGTCCCAGGCGGCGACCCAGTGGTACCACTCGCCCGGCCGCGGCACGACGGTCGAGCGGACGCGCGGCTCCCAGCCGTCGAGGAAGACGAAGAACGAGAACTGCCCGCCTTCGCCGGCCGAGTCGACGCGGAGCATGTACTCACGCTCCTTGGTCGCGATGAACTTGCCGGCCGGCGACGACTCGAACCGCACCCAACCCTCGATCCGCAGGCCCGGTGCCAGGCGCAGCTCGGCCGCGTCGGCGACGGTCGCCGGCCGGCCGGCCAGGCGCAGCCCCTGCCCGGCGTGGCCGTCGGCAAACGCGGCCTCGGCCAGGAAGGCATCATGCCCAAGCCCGGCGGCGTCGGCCAGGTCGCCGTCGAACGGCAACTGAAGCACCGCCCGCGGCGCGGCCAGCAGCGGTGTGAGGAGCAGCATGGACCACATACCCAACCATCCGGTTCGAGGCGGCATCGGCAACTCGCACCATCCAGCGTAACAGCAAGCCGCCGGCGGCTCAAACACGCCGTGACGAAAAAGGGACGGACCCAATTTCTGAGAATTGGGTCCGTCCCTTTTTCTTGGGCGCTGCTTGACGCCGCCGGCGATTCGGCGTACCGAGTCGGTGCCGCCACCCGGAAGGACGTGCCATGGCCGCGGCCGACCGACCGAACATCCTGCTCATCCTCGCCGACCAGCACCGCTGGGACTGCCTCGGCTGCTATGGCAACCGTCAGATCCGCACCCCGCACCTCGACGCCCTGGCCGCCGATGCGGTGCGCTATGACGAGAGTTACTGCGTCTATCCGGTCTGCACGCCGAGCCGCTACTCGCTGCTCAGCGGCCTGCACGTGCGGCAGCACGGCGGGGGCAGCAACCACTGCACCCTGGCGCCCGGCATCGCCACCTTCCCGCGCGCCCTGGCCGCCGCCGGATACCGCACCGCCGCGGTGGGCAAGCACCACTTCACACCGACTTATCTGGATGTCGGGTACCAGTCGCTGACCCTGTCCGAGCAGGACGGCGACGGGCGGCTCGATGACGACTACCACCGCGCGCTGCGTGACCACGGCCTGGTCGACGCGCTCGACCTGATCGACCAGCGGCGGGAGTTCCGACGCCGCGCGGCCGACGAGTACTGGCAGACCTGCGGCGCGCTGACCAGTGATCTGCCCGAGGAGTGGCACTCGACCACCTGGACCGCCGAACGGGCGCTCGAAGAACTCGAGACCTGGGACGGCGGCGGGCACCAGTTGACCGTCGCGTTCATCAAACCGCACCACCCGTTCGACCCGCCGCAGCCATGGGACACGATGTACGCGCCGGACGACATCGAGCTGCTGCCTGGCTGGCTCGAGGCGACGCCCGACCACGACCACGATCACCACCCCGGCTACTTCCCCAACCGCGACCTGACCGAGGCGCAGGTGAAGCGCGTGACGGCCTTCTACTACGCAACCATCTCACAAACCGATCACCACGTCGGCCGCATGATCGAAGCCCTCCGCCGGCGCGGTCAGTACGACAATACGGTGATCATCTACACCTCGGATCATGGCGAGTTCATGGGCTTCCACCACATGATCTTGAAGGGAAACCACATGTACGACCCGCTCGTGCGGGTGCCGTTGATCGTGCGCTATCCAGGTGGTCAGCGCGCCGGCGAGGTGTCGGCGCAGATGGTGGCCAACATCGATCTGGCGCCGACGATGCTGCGCCTGGCCGGGCTCGAGCCGCCCGAGACGATGCGCGGGCTCGACCTGACCGACCGCACCGCCGACCGGCCGTTCATCTTTGCCGAGAGCGGTCGCGCGCAGTGGTACATGGTGCGCAGTCGCCACCACAAGCTGTTGGCCTGCCGCGACCCGCGGCGCGATCTGTTCTACGACCTGGACACCGACCCGCACGAGCTGGACAACCGCGCCGGCAGTCGGGGCGCGGCGGCCAGCGTGGCGGCGCATCGCGAGGCGCTCTATCGCTGGCTGGCGTTCGAGGCACCGCCGATCGTCTACCGCGACGAGGCCGCGCCGCAGACAGGCTCGGACAACGTGCCGGCGCGCGACGACGGTCATCGTGAGGCGATGCTGGCCTACTTCGAGCAGGCGGCTCGGCCACACCTGAAGGAGAACGGTGGATGATCAGCAGGGGCGGCGCCGAGGGCGACGAAAGGTGCGCAACAGGGCAGGGAGGAACGCGATGAGACGTTGGATCGGCGGCGCTCTGATCGCCGTGCTGGTGACGGCGCCGGGCGCCCGGTCGTTCACGCTGCCCACCGGCGCGGGGCCCGAAGAGACCGAGCGGATCGAGGCGGCGCTGCCGGCGACCGCGCCGGCCCAGCCGGCCAAGCCGCGGCGGCTGCTGATCTTCGACCTCAACGTGGTCTACGGCGGGCACGGCTCCATCCCGGTGGCGAACACGGCGTTCACGCTGATGGGCCGCCGCACCGGGGCGTTCGAGACGGTGATCAGCCGCGATCCGGCGGTGTTTGCGGCCGACAGCCTGAAGACGTTCGACGCGGTTTTCCTCAACAACACCGTCGGCAACCTGTTCGAGGAGCCGGAGCTGCGCCGCAACCTGCTCGAGTTCGTGCTCGGCGGAGGGGGCCTGATGGGGGTGCACGGCACGTCGGTCGGGTTCACCCGCTGGAACGAGGGCGCGGCCGACGACTGGCCCGAGTTCGGCCGCCTGCTGGGCGCCCGCGGGGCCAGCCACCAGGCCGCCGACGAGCGCGTGCTGATCCGCGTCGAGCAGCCTGACCACCCGGTCGTCGCGGGGTTCGGCACCGAGTTCGAGTATGCCGACGAGTTCTTCCGCTTCGGCGAGCCGTTCTCGCGCAACCGGGTGCGGGTGCTGCTCAGCATCGACAACGCCAAGACGGCCGCGCTGCAGGGCGTCGAGCAGGTCCAGCGTTTCCGCGAGGATGAGGACTACGCCCTCGCCTGGGTGCGCAACTACGGCCAGGGGCGGGTCTTCTACTCGACCATCGCGCACAACCCGAAGGTCTTCTGGGACCCGGACATGTTGCGCTTCTACCTCGCCGCGGCGCAGTTCGCGCTCGGCGACCTGCCCGCGCCGACGGTGCCGAGCGCCAAGCTGAGCCCGGCGATGCTCGCCCAGGAGCGGCTCGGCTGGCGGCTTGGGGTCGAGGCCTACACGTTTCACCAGTTCACGCTGTTCGAGTCGATCGACAAGGTGGCCGAGCTGGGCCTGGCCTACATGGGCGGGCTCAACTTCCAGAAAGTCAGCGCCGACATCCCGAAGAACCTCGACCCGTCGCTGACCGACGACGAGTTGGAGCAGGTGCGGGCCAAGCTCGACGCCGCCGGCGTGCGGATGCTGACCTATTTCTACCAGGACATCCCCGGCGACGAGGCGGGCTGCCGGCGGCTGTTCGACTTCGGGCGCAAGCTCGGGATCGAGACCTTCCTGGCCGAGCCGGCGCCCGAGGCGCTGCCGACCATCGACCGGTTCTGCCAGGAATACGGCATCAAGGTGGCGCTGCACAACCACGGGCCCGACGCCTCGCCGCGATACTGGAGCCCCGACGTGTTGCTCGAAACGGCGGCCGAGTGCAGCCCGATGATCGGCGCCTGCGCCGACGTCGGCTACTGGATGCGCGCCGGCATCGACCCGGTCGAGGGCATCCGCAAGCTCGGCCAACGGCTGACCACCATCCAGATGCACGACCTGAACGCGCTGGCGCCCGACGGCCACGACGTGCCCTGGGGCACCGGCGTCGGGCGGGTCGAGGAGATGATCCTCGAGATGCACCGGCTCGGCATCAAGCCGGTGATGTATGGGCTCGAGTACTCGTACAACTTCCTCGAGTCGATGCCCGAGGTGGCCCAGACAGTCGCCTTCTTCAACGACCTCGGCCTGCGGACGGCGCCATGAACACCACCCATACGCCCGACCGAGACCGCAAGCGCGTCGAAGGCGTGCAGCACAGGGCCGTAGGGGCGGGTCTCAGACCCGCCCGAGTGCCGACTAGCACGCTTCCAGAGCGGATCTACTCGTTGGCGGGCAGGTCTGAGACCTGCCCCCACCAGGCAAGTCGACAGCCTCATGTTGAGGTCGCGAACGATCGCACACCCGTTCTGACCCGCCGGGAGGTGATCATGGGCGCTGCCGCCGCGTCGCTGGTGATGCCCGCCTGCGTGCGGGCGCAGGTGCCGCCGAGCGAGCGGCTCGGCGTGGCGGTGATCGGCCTGGGCGCGATGGGCCGCGGCCACCTGGGCTGGTGCCTGGGCAGCCCCGAGCTGCAGGTGCTGGCCGTCTGCGATGTCGACCGCGAGCGGCGCGAGGATGGCCTGCAGCGGTCCGTGGCGACCTACACCGAACGCTACGGCGGCACGCCCTACACCGGCGTCGAGGCGTACAACGACTACCGCGACATCCTCGTCCGCGACGATGTCGACGCGGTGGTCATCGCCACGCCCGACCATTGGCACACGCTTCAGTCGATCGACGCGGCCAAGGCGGGCAAGGATGTCTACTGCGAGAAGCCGATCTCGATCACCATCGCCGAGGGCCGGCGACTGACCGAGGTGATGCGCGACTACGCGCGGGTGTTCCAGACCGGCACGCAATACCGGTCGATCAGCACCATTCGCCGGGTGGTCGAGTTCGTCCGCGGCGGCGGGCTGGGGGCGGTCAAGCAGGCGTTCACGCTCTGGTCGAAGGTCGAGGGTGGCTACATCCCGGTCAGCTACCCGCTGCCGGCCGAGCCGGTGCCCGACGGCCTCGACTGGGACCTGTGGGTCGGCCCGGCACCGTGGCGGCCGTACAACAGCCGGTTCCACCGCAATCCGATCCCCGGCGTGGTGCCGTGGGCCTTCTGCGAGGATTTCGGCGTCGCCTCGATCACCTGGCATCACTCCCACTCGGCCGACGTGGTGCAGTACGGCCTCGGCGTCGAGGAGACCGGGCCGGTCGAGATCCACCACCCGGTCGACGGCGAGTTTCCCACGCTGACCTTCCGCTACGCCACCGGCGCGCTGGTCCACCTGATCGACGACTGGGGCGCGGTCAAGCGGCTCTACCAGGCGGTACCCGACGGCGCGCGGCTCGAGGGCAACTTCGGCGGGCTCTTCGTCGGCGAGCGGGGCTGGGTCACCTCGATGTATGGCAGCGGGCGGGTCGAGGGCGAGCCGGCGGCGATCTTCGACGAGATGGAGATGCCGCGCGGCGAGGTGGGTTGGGGCAACGACCACCATACCAACTGGCTGGAGTGCATCCGCACCCGCGGGCGGCCCCACACCGACGGCGAGCTCGGCCACCGGGCCGCCTCGCTGGGCCACCTGGCTCACATCGCCTATCGACTCGGCCGCAGCCTGAGCTGGGACCCGGCGCGGGAGACCTTCGGCGACGCCGAGGCCGACCGACTCCGCGCCCGGGCCATGCGCGAGCCGTGGCGAATCTAGCGAGGATGTCATGCCAAGCCGTTGTCTGCCGGCCGCCCTGGCCCTGATCGTCGTCCTGCCCGCCGCGGCACAGCGCGCCGCCGTGCCGCTCAACGACTACACCCGCCTGGGCCAGCGGTTCACCGTCGAGCGCAAGTTCGTTTCGCTCGCCGTCAGCGTGCCGAGCTGGTCGGATAACGAGGGCGGGTTGACCCTCACGCTGTGGGACTCGCCCGCCCGCGGGCGGCGGCTGGCGCGGCGCGTGGTCACCGGCGTGATCGACAACGAGATGGTCGAGCTACGCACCGCCGCGCCGCTGCCCGCCGGCAGCTACTACTGGGAGGTGAGCGAGCGGACCGGCACCACGCGCATCGGCCTCTATGCCGACGCGCTGGCCGCCGAGACCGACGACTGCGCCTATCTCGACAGCGTGGCCGACCGCGCGCGCCGGTTCCTGTTCGAAATCGTCGGCGGACCGCTGCCGCGGACGAGCATCGAGCGCCTGATCGACGCCCTGATCGGCGGCACGGTCGAGCAGCAGGGCGAGGCCTGCCGTGAGCTGGCCCTCCACGGCACGCCCGCCGCGGTGCCGGCACTGGCGCGCCTGCTCGACGACCCGGCCGTAGCCCACATGGCCCGCTTCGCGCTCGAAGCCATCCCCGGCGCGGCGGCCGATGCCGCTCTCCGCGCGGCGCTGCGGCGGTTGCACGGCAGTCTGCTGGTCGGCGCGATCAACTCCATCGCCGCCCGGCGCGACGCGGCGGCGGTACCGCGACTGACCGAACTGCTGGCCCACGAGGACTCGGCCGTCGCCGACGCCGCGGCCGTGGCGCTGGGCCAGATCGGCGATTCGGCGGCGGCGACAGCGCTACTCGCCGCGCTCGATCGCGCAATGCCCCACGGCGCCGGGCTGTTCGAGGGCGCCCTGCGCGGTGCCGGGCGGCGGCTCGAGGCCGGCGACCGCGCCGGCGCGGCGGCGCTCTACAACCGGCTCGACGCACCGGCCACGCCCGGCCCGGTGCGGCTCGCGGCGGCGCGCGGCGCGGTGCTGGCGCGTGGCGCCGACGGGCTGGAACGGCTGCTCGCCCTGCTCCGCGAGACTGATCCGGAGCGGCGCGGCGTGGCGCTCTTCATCGCCCACCACGAGCTGCCGGGCACCGGGATCACCCTCGCCCTGGCGGCGGCGTTGCCCGAGCTGGCCGCCGAGTCGCGGGCGCTGCTGGTCGATGCGCTGGCCGGGCGTGGTGATCCGGCGGCGCTGCCCGCCCTGACCGCCGCCGCGGCGGCCGGCGACCTGCCGGTGCGCCTGGCGGCGGTGCGCGCGCTACCGCGGTTCGGTGCCGCCGACGCGCTGACGGCGCTGCTCGACGACCCGGACGAGGAGCTGCGCTCGGCGGCCCAGGCCGGGTTGAGTGCGCTGCCCGCCGACCTGGTTGCCGAGGTGGCCGGCGAGTTGCTCAGCCACGCCGACGCGGAGAAGCGGCAGGTGGCGGTGAGGCTGATCCAGCGCCGCTGGCAGACCGTCTTTGCTCCGGCGCTGGCCGACCTGCTGGACGACCCGATTGCGGACGTTCGCGTCGCGGCGACCAAGGCGCTCGAGGAGCTTGGCGGCGCCGAGCAGATCGAACCGCTGCGCGACGCCCTGGTCGCCTGCGCCGACGAGGCCCAGGCGGCGGCGTTGGAGAGCGCCCTGGCCGCGGTCTGCGCGCGCGCCGAGCCGGCGGCCGCGGCCGACCGCCTGATCGCCGGGCTGGAGGCCGCGCCGCCGGCGCGACGCGCGGCGATGCTCCGAGTGCTCGGCGGCATCGGCGGCGAGGCGGCGTTGCAGGCGGTGCGCGCGGCGGTGGCTGGGCCGGCGGGCGAGGTTCGCACGGCCGCATTCGAGGCACTCTGTGCCTGGCCCAGCGGCGCCGCCGCGCCGGATCTGCTGCGCCTGGCCGGCGAGGCGCCCGCGCCCGAGGAGCGCTTGGCCGCCCTGCGCGGGCTGCTCCGCCTGGCCGCCGGCAGCGACCTGGCGACCGAGCAGCGCCTGGCGCTGTGCGATGCCGCGGCCGAGCGAATTGAACGCGACGAGGAGCGGCTGCTGCTCCTCAGCGCGCTGGGCAGCGTCGGCGATTACGCGGCGCTCGAGCGCGTGGTGCCGCACTTGGCCGCCGAGGCGACCCGCGAGGCGGCCTGCGCGGCGGCGCTGGCGATTGCCGAGAAGCTGGCCGACAGCGCCGAGGCGGGCCGGCTGGTCGAGCCGCTGGAACAGGTCGCCGGGGCGACCACCACGCCCGACTTCGCCACCCGCGCGGCGGCGCTGCTGGAGCGCCTGCGCGGGCGGTGACCCGGTCCGTGCGCCGCGTCGGTCAGGGGCTCAGGCCGCCTGGCTCAGGAACCTGCCCAGCCACAGCCACGCCGCGTGCTCGGCGGTGAAGCCGGCGGAGTCGCCGGGCGGGCGAGGGAGCCAATGGGTCGGCAGGTCGCCGCGCGGATCGCCGACCAGGTAGCCGGGCCCGCGCCGCTGTCGCGCGCCGATCACCAGCAGCCGCCGCGAGCCGAGCTCGTAGGCGCGCTCGAGGCAGGCATTGCTCAGGTAGTAGTAGACCCGCCGGCGGAGCAGGTTCTCGACCTCCTGCGGGTCGACCCGTTCGGCCGGCAGCGGCAGCAGGCGCATGATGAAGCAGCGGCCGACCAGCAGCGCCAGCAGATCGTCGTCGCCGAGGCCGTCGACGCCGCCGTCGACCCGCACGGGCACCGGCCCGAGCAGCGCCGCGCCGGAGGGCAGGTCGGCATAGCCGAAGCGGAACAGGCGCACCTCGCACGGCCCGCTGCGCTCGGGCCAGCGGATGGTCTGGCAGCCCACCTCGTCGAGCCACTCGGGCTCGCTGCCGAGCAGGTCGACCACCTCGGCCTCGCGGCGGCGGCGCGGTGTCTGCAGCGGCGGCGGCACCATGTCGAGCATGTCGAGCCGGTCGAGGTAGCCGAGCGCGCGGTGCGCCGTGGCCAACTGCGTGGCGTAGCGCGCCAGCTCGGCCACGCCGCGACGGTCCTCGCGCCGGGCCAGCACATAGGCCACGTCGCAGCCGGCATGGCCGCCCAGGTCGGGCAGGCAGGCGGCCAGCAGCTCGGCCGGCAGCGCGTCGTACTGGTGCAGCAGCGACTCGTCCCTCACCCCCGCGCCGCAGGTCAGCCGCTCGAGCAGCTCCTTCAGGTCCATCGTCTCAGCGGCCAAGCTCGGCTCCCGGGGCCAACCCAACAAAGGTGTACCCGCCCGTGACGAACACCGGCGACGGGCCGACGGTCAGCTCGACCACGCCGTCGACCGGCTGGAGCGCTTCGCGCCGGCCGTCGAGCCGGAGCAGCTCGGCCGCGCCGTCGAGCCGCAGCCGCAGCCGCCGCTCGCCCGTCGTGCACCAGGCGAGTAGCGTGTTCACGCCGTCGCCGGCATACTGGTGCAGCCAGGTGTCGTGGCCCGCCTCGTGCGCGGCGACGAACGCCTTGTCGGCGATCTGGCTGTTCATCACCGCGGCGGCGAAGTAGGGCCGCTTGGGCGAGAAGTCGAGCCGGATGAGGCCGAAGTTGTCCTCGTTGTAGGCGCGGTTGGTGCCGTCGTTCTGCAGGTCGTACCACATGATCGGCCCGATATAGGGCAGCGAGCGGGCCAGGCTGACCATGCGCACCAAGTAGTCGGCCGACTGCTGTTCGCTCACGCCGCGGGCGTCCTCCTGGTTCGGCCAGCCGATCTCGGTCAGCCAGATCGGCATGTCACCGATGCCGTGCTGCTCCATCAGCGCGTGGAGCCGCTCCAGGTCGGCGACGAAGTTCGACTCCTCCGGCGCCCGCGGGTAGCGGTAGGGATGCACACTGAGCGCGTCCATGAACGCGCCGCCACCCTGTTCAAGCACCGTCTCGATGAAGGCGAAGTCGACACCGGCGGTGCAGATGCCGACCACCACCGCCTCGGCGTCGGCGCGCTTGATCGCCTCGTAGGTCCGCTTCAGCAGCCGCGTATAAGCCACCGGATCGGGCTCGGGCCGCCAGAAACCGATGTTCGGCTCGTTGTACACCTCCCAGTGCCGGCAGACATCACCGTAGCGGTCGACCATCTGGTAGGCATACTCGGCGAAGGCCGCCTGCGCCTCGTCGCTGGCCGGCGCGGCGCCGTCGTCATAGAGCGCATTGCCGTAGTCCAGGATGATCAGGTGGCGCAGGCCGAAACGCCCCGCCGCCCGCATGTACTCCTCGTTGTGGTCGGGAAAGGTGTAGACGCCGCGCTCGCGTTCGACCGTCGACCACGAGTACTCGTCCCGCGCCCAGCGCCCGCCGGCCGCGGCCAGCAGCTCGTAGTTCAGCGGCACCCGGCCCTTGTGCTGCTGGTAGTGCAGGCAGGCGCCGAACAGGTTGGTCTCGCGGTCGGTCGGCGGCATGGCCGGCAGCCGGCAGTACGACTGCATCGCCGAGGTCGCGTCGTAGTCGATCTCCCAGTGTAGCCGCAGCTCGACCTGCGCCGGGCCGACCACGGCCGGGAGCGCCAGCGGCGTCGGCGCGCCGGTCAACGGCAGGTCGACCCGCCGCGGCGCCACCGACTCGCCCGCGCCGTCGATGAACAGCGTCGCGGCGAGCGTCTCGGGCCGGTCGGCCTCGCCGCCGCGCCAGGTCGCGGTCACGGTGGCCGATGCGGGCGCGGCATCGGTGTAGATGCCGCCCGGCCGGTCAAACGTGACCCCCACCTCAACCAGATCCGCCGGTCGCATCGCCGCCTCCCCCCGCACCTCGTCGATCCAGACGGTGCCCGACGACGGCTTGACACTGCTGTCGACCAGGATCGAATCGAGCCGCACCGCGCCGTCGAGGTGACCGTTCTCGTCACCGCCCCAGACGACCTGCGGCGGCGCCGTCAGATCGAGCTCGAACTCGAACCAGCCATCGAACTCGAGCGGGCCGAGCGTGTGCTGGTGATACTCACCGCTCGCATCGACCAGCCGGCAGCGCAGGTCGTTGCCCGTGCGATCTCCCCAGACGGCCACCCGCAGCCGCGTCGGCGACTCGCCCAGCGGCGCGCCGACCGGCACGGCCACGTATTGGATGCCGACGGCCTCGGCGAACAGATAGTCGAGCCGCCACGAGGCCAGGCCGGCCTGCTTGCGGTCGGTGTCGAGGCGCAGCCGCGAGCCCGGCTGCACCAACTCCCCGCCGACCGGCGGCGGATTGCGCTCACAGCCGTCGAGCCGGACCATGGTCGGCCGCGGGGCGACGCGGCGCGGCAGGTAGTGGATCGGTCCGATGGGCAGCTCGCCGGCCGGCTCGAGCCGTACGCCGACCAGCCGCCACGGCGGTTCGGCGGCGAGCGGGCGGCCGTCGACGCGGATGCGGATCGGGCCGGTCCAGTCGACCGGCGCGTAGTCCAGCGCGTGCCGCGCGCCGGCGGCATCCTCGATCTCGACGGCGAGCCGGCGGCCGGCGCCGTCGCCGGTCACCTCGAGGTAGACCGCGTCGAGGGCAGGCAGCGGCCGGTCGCCGAGCAGCGGCACGGCCTCGGGCGGCAGGCGCTGGTCGCCGAGCTCGACGCTCAGATCGTCGAACCAGATGGTGCCGCTGGCCGGCTCGACGGCCGAGTCGACCAGCAGGGAGTCGAACCGCAGCGGCACGCCGATCACGCCATCTTCGTCGCCGCCCCAGTGCTCGGCGAGCATGGCGATGTCGGCGGTCATCTGTCGCCAGCCGGTGTGGTCGGCACGGCCGAGTCGCCATTGATGCGTCTCGCCGCCGGGGTCGCGCAGGCGCAGGGCGATGATCTGCCCGGCGCCGTCACCGTGGACCCAGACGCGGAATCGCGTCGCCGCCGGCGGCAGCAGCAGGTCGGTCGCCCAGCCGACGTACTGCAGGCCGGGCGGGTCGGCGACGAAGTCGTAGTCGACGCGCACCGCGCGGGCGCCGGCATGAGTCTGCTCGCCGGCCAGGCTGGCGCGGCAGCCGGGCCGAAGACCCTCGCCGACGGTGGTGACGTTGGCGACGGTCTCCAGGTCGGACAGCGGCAGCGGCGTGGCGGTGACGGCGAGCAGGCAGAGCAGGAGCATCGAGGGCACCTGCGGTGGGGTTGGCCGCCGGCCGGCCGGATCCCTTCCCGTCGTCGAGCCCGAGTCGGAAACCGCAGCGCCGCCGGCGACCTCTGACGAGGTAATCGGCGGCCGACCGCGAACCTGTCAACAGGCGGCCTGGCAGCGGGGTAGTGCGCATCGGGTGCGATTGACACGGCGATCCGGCGACGTTTATAATGGCGCCGCCCGGCCGCCGGCCGCCGGACGGGACGTTGCCGGCAGTAGGAGAACGGGATGAAGGCGCGCGGGATGCTCGGCGCGTTGCTGCTGTTCGTGCTGGTGGTCATGGCGTCCGCCGCCGACTTCCCCATGCCCGGGTTCAACTTCCAGCGCATGGGCGCCACCACCGAGCGCGCGGCGCCGCCACTGGCGCTGGTCTGGCGTTTTGCCACCAGTGAGGATCGCGGCTTCAACTCGGCTCCGGTGGTCGCCGGCGAGCGGGTCTTCTTCTGCGCCCACGGCGTGGTCTACTGCCTTGATATCACCACCGGGCAGGTCGCCTGGGAGTTCAACACCGGCTTCGACATCCGGATGACTCCCCTCTGGTTCGACGGTCGGCTCTATGTCGGCAACGACGACGGCGACCTGTTCGTGCTCGATACCGCCGACACGCCCGCCGGCGATCGGCTGATCGGCGTGGTCGGCTTCGGCGAGCCGATTCGCAGCGCGCCGGTGATCCTGGGCACCGAGCTGTGGATCGCCAGCGACCGCGGCAAGCTCTTCCGCGCCGAGTTGACCGACCTGGAGAAGTTCGAGATCCTGCCGCTCCGCTCGCCGCCGAAGGGCAATCTGGCCTGGGACGGCGACAACTACCTTTACATCACCGGCCGCGACAACCTGGTCCACTGCATCGACATCCGCCGCGAGCGGATCTTCTGGGCCCAGAACGCCGGCACCATGGTCACCCCGGTGGTCGTCCACGACGGCCAGCCGGTGGTCGCCACGCGGAACGGCCTGGTCAGCCTCAAGCCGACCTCGGGCCGGCCCGACTGGGTGGTCCGTGGGTTCAGCGCCGGCCGCGGCACGCCGGCGGTGGTCGGTGACGAGATCTACGTCGCCGGCCGCGATGAGAACCTCTACGTGATCGATGCCGCGGCGCACAAGATCAAGGCCGCGGTCGAGATGGACTCGCCGGTCGAGTCGTCCATCACCGTCGCCGACGACTCGATCTACATGGGCACCGGGGTGGGCAACATCTACTGCATCGACCGCGAGACGCTCGAGTTCAAGTGGTATTACCGCTGCGGGGCGGTGGACACGATCGGTCCCGAGCGGGATCAGTTCGCGCTCGACGTGGCACCGTCGGTGGCCAATGGCGCCGTCTTCGCCGCCACCGCGCAGGGCTCGCTGTTCTGCTTCCGCCCCGACGAGTTCGACGTCGGCAAGCCGCGGCTGCACCTGCCGCAGATCGTCACCACCGCCGTCGACGGCTCGCTGGTGGTGTTCGAGATGCTCGACGACGAGCTGCGGCAACTGATGCGCGAGGACGCCGAGGAAGCCGCGCCCGAGGGCACCGAGCCGACCATCCCCAAGCAGGCCGAAATGGTCAAGGTGCCGGGCAAGCAGGCGACCTTCCGGTTCGAGACCTATGTCTACGACGAAGGCTCGGGCGTGCAGCTCGACAAGATCATGGTCAAGTGGAACGGCCAGCCGCATCGCTCGGACATGATGACCGTCACGCCGAACGACTTCCTGTTGACCATCGACCTGATGGAGGTCTCGGCCACCGGCCGGCTCACGCCGCTGCGCAACGGCGAGCATGTGATCGAGATCACCGTACCCGACTTCAAGGGCAACACGGTGACCCGCACGTTCACCTTCCAGATCGACAACGACCTGCCGCCGATCCAGCCGCAGACGCAGCAGCAGCAGCCCGGCGGGCTGCCGGGGCCGGGCGGGATCGGCTCGGGCGGGCTGCCGGGGCCGGGCGGGATCCCGGGCCCGGAGGGCGGGCCCGGCATCAACTGATCGCCGGCCGGCATGGATGAGCGCGACGCCTGGTTGCGGCTGGCGGCGCTGAACGAGACAGCGCGGCGGAAGAATCGACTGCTCGAGCAGTTCGACTCACCCGCCGCGCTGTTTGCCGCCGGGGCAGCCGGCTGGCGCGAGGCCGGCATCGACGAGGGCCATGCGGCTCGGCTGGCCGAGGCCGCTCGCGCCGACGTCTCGTCCGAGGCGGCGCGGCTCGATGAGCTGGGCGTCGAGCTGGTTAGCCGCGACGATCCGCGCTATCCGCCGCTGCTCGCCGGGATTGACGACCCGCCGCCGAGCTTCTTCCTCCGCGGCCGGCTGCCGGAGCCGCACCGCACCTGCGTGGCGCTGGTCGGCACGCGCAACACGTCGCCGTATGGCGAGCTGGTCGCCGAGCAGATCGCCGCCGCGCTGGCCACCGCCGGCATCGGCATCGTCAGCGGCGCGGCGCGGGGCATCGACAGCGCGGCGCAAGAGGCGGCGCTGCGGGTCGGGGGCTATACGCTCGGTGTGCTCGGCTGCGGGCTCGATGTGGTCTTCCCGCGGAACAGCAAGCGGCTCTATGAGCGGTTGGCCGAAGACGGCGGCCTGCTCAGTGAGTTCCGCCTGGGGACCGAGCCGCTGGCTCACCACTTTCCCATCCGCAACCGGATCATCAGCGGGCTGTGCCGGGCGGTGGTGGTGGTTCAGGCGCCGTCGAAGAGCGGCGCGCTGATCACCGCGCAGCTCGCGCTCGAACAGGGCCGCGAGGTGCTGGCCGTGCCGGGCAACATCACCGACGCGCGGCAGGACGGCTGCCACGAGCTGATTCGCGAGGGCGCCACCCTCTGCCGCGGCGCCGACGATGTGTTGGCGGCACTCAACCTCGAGGTGCGCGAGGCGGAGGAGCGCCGCCCGGCGCCGGCGCAGTTGCCGGAGCTGAGCGCGGCGGAGTCGACGGTGGTCAAAGCGATCGGGCTCGAGCCGTTGACCATCGACGATCTGATCGAGGCGACCGGATTCGCGACTCCTGAGGTACAATCGGCGTTGATCACCCTGGAACTCAAGCAGGTTGTGCGCCGGTTGCCCGGAAACCGCTTTGTCCGAGCGACCTGACGTGCCTCCAGACGGACAGCCACGACGGACACAGACTCCAGCAGCATGGGCAAATCACTGATCATCGTCGAGAGCGCGGCCAAGACCAAAACCATCCGCGGCTTTCTCGGCCCCGACTTCGAACTCGCCGCCTCGATGGGCCACGTCCGCGACCTGCCGCCGCGGCAGCTTGGGGTCGATGTCGAGGCCGGCTTCGAGCCCTCCTACACCGTCATGAAAGACAAGGCGACGGTGGTCAAGGAGCTGCGCTCGGCGGCCAAGAAGGCCGATACTGTCTACCTCGCCACCGACCCCGACCGCGAGGGCGAGGCGATTGCCTGGCACCTGGTCGAGGCGCTTGGACTCAAGGACCCGCAGCGGATTGAGTTCAACGAGATCACCCGCACGGCGGTCGAAGAGGCGCTGCGCCACCCGCGCCACATCGACGAGGATCGGGTCAACGCGCAGCAGTGCCGGCGCGTGCTCGACCGGCTGGTCGGCTACAAGCTCAGTCCGCTGCTCTGGCGCAAGGTCAAGAACGCCCGCAGCGCCGGGCGCGTGCAATCGGTGGCGGTGCGGCTGATTGTCGAGCGCGAGCGCGAGATCCGCGCCTTCGTGCCGGTCGAATACTGGAAGCTGAGCGCCGTCGTCCATCCCGCCGACCGGCCGCCCGAGCTGTTCGCCGCGCGGCTCGACCAGGTCGCCGGCAAGAAGGTCGAGATCGGCGACATCGGCGACGAGGCGACGGCCAAGCGGATCGAAGACGAGATCCGTCGCGCCGAGCTGAACGTGGCCAAGCTGGCCGTGCGCAACTCGACGCGGCCGCCGGCGGCGCCGCTCATCACCAGCACGCTGCAGCGCGACGCGTCGACCAAGCTCGGCTTCCGGGCCTTCCGCACCATGGCCGTGGCCCAGCGGCTGTACGAGGGCCTGCAGCTCGGCGAGGGCGAGCAGGTCGGTCTGATCACCTACATGCGCACCGACTCAACCCGCGTGGCCAACGAGGCGCGCGACGAGGCGACCTCCTACATCGAACAGACCTGGGGCAAAGAGCACGTCGGCGGCGGCGCCCGCGGCCGGCGGGTGCGCGGCGCGCAGGAGGCGCATGAGTGCATTCGTCCGACCTCGGTGCTGCGCCACCCCGACGAGATCGACGAGCTGTTGCCTGGGCGCGACAACGCCGACGCGCGGAAGCTCTACCGCCTCATCTGGACCCGTTTCGTGGCCAGCCAGATGGCGCCGGCGAAGCTCGAGACGACGACGGTCGACATCGCCGCCGGGGCGCACTCGCTGCGCGCCAGTGGCACCACGGTGACCTTTCCCGGCTACATGAGCCTGACCGGCTTGCCGCAGCCGAAGAAGACGACCAACGGCGACGATGACGACGAGAACAGCGACGACGAGGGCTTCGGCAGCCGCCTGCCCGCGCTGAGCGAGGGCGAGGCGATCACCCTGCGCGAGCTGACGCCGAGCCAGCACTTCACCCAGCCGCCGCCGCGCTACACCGAGGCCAGCCTGGTCAAGACGCTCGAGGAGCGCGGGATCGGCCGGCCGAGCACCTACGCGCCGATCTTGAGCACGATCACCGAGCGGCGGTATGTCAAGCTCGACAAGGGGCGGTTCGAGCCGACGCAGCTCGGCGAGAAGGTGACCGACGCGCTGGTCGACCACTTCGCCCAGATAATGGACGTCGACTTCACCGCCAACCTCGAGGGCCGGCTCGACGAGATCGAGCGCGGCGACGCCGACTGGCGTGCCCTGCTGCGCGACTTCTACGAGCCGTTCGAGACGGCGCTCAACTCCGCCGCCGAGAACATGGAGCGGGTGCGCATCGAGCCGGTCGAAACCGACATCGAGTGCCCCGAGTGCGGCGCCAAGATGCTCCAGCGCGAAGGCCGCTACGGCCCCTTCCTCGGCTGCTCGCGTTACCCCGAGTGCAAGGGCATTCTCAACCTCGACCGTGACGGCAAGCCGCGCGAGCGGTCCAAGCCGCAGGTCACCACCATCGCCTGCGAGAAGTGCAGCGACGGCAAGATGGTGCTCCGCACCAGCCGCCGTGGCCCGTTCCTCGGCTGCTCGAACTACCCCAAATGCCGCGGCACCCAGCGCCTCACCGACGAGCTGACCGCGCGACTCGAAGCCGAGGGCATCGTCGTGCCGAAGCCCGAGAAGAAGGCCGAGGACGAGTAGCCCGGAGCGCGGGCGTCCTCGCCCGCGAACGTAGTTTGGAGCGCGGGCGTCCGCGCCCGCCGACGCGTGGATCGGAGCGCGGGCGTCCGCGCCCGCCGACGCACGCGCCCCGGAGCGCGGGCGTCCTCGCCCGCCGACTCACTCGCGACCATGCGGCCGGGGACGGCCGCGCTCCGTTACTGATGCGGCCACTCCGGGCCGCTCAATACCTCGGCACCGTGTCATCGATCTCGATCGACCAGGCGTGGATGCCGCCGCGCAGCGAGCGCGCCGACCGACCCGCTGAGCGGAGCAGCTCGACGGCCTTGAGACTGCGCACACCGGCGTGGCAGTAGGCCACCAGCTCGCCGTCGGGCAGCTCGCCGAGCCGCGCCGGCAGCTCGCCGAGCGGGATGTGCAACGCCCCGTCGAGGCGGCACAGTTGCCACTCCCACGCCTCGCGCACGTCGAGCAACGCTACCTCGCCGCGTTGGTGCAGCCGCGCCAGTTCGGCCGGCTCAAGCTCCAGGCCGGCCGGCTCGGCGGCGTGCGGGCCGCGGCAGAACTCGTCGTAGTCGATCAGCTCGGTCAGCGTCGGCGCATCGCCGCAGACCGGGCAGGCCGGGTCGCGACGCAGCGCGTACTCGTCGAAGGTCATCGCCAGCGTGTCGATGACCAGCAGCCGGCCGATCAGCGGCTCGGGCGCGCTGACTCCGGCGCGGAGCAGAGTCAGCTTCAGCGCCTCGGTCGCCTGGATGCAGCCGACCAATCCGGCGACAACACCGAGCACGCCCGCCTCGGCGCAGCTCGGCACACTGCCGGGCGGCGGCGGTGAGGGAAACCGGCAGCGGTAGCACGGCCCACCGGCGACGGTATCGTAGACCGTCGCCTGACCCTCGAACCGATAGATGCTGCCGTCGACGCAGGGTGTGCGGCTGAGCACGCAGGCGTCGTTGACCAAGTACCGCGCCGGGAAGTTGTCGGCCCCGGCGACGACCAGGTCGTAGCCGGGGATGATGTCGAGCGCGTTGGCGCTGGTCAGCCAGGTCTCGTGGCAGACGACCTCGACCCGCGAGTTGACCGCCCGCAACGCGGCCGCGGCGGCCTGCAGCTTCGGCCGGCCGACATCCTGCTCGCGGTAGAGGATCTGACGCTGCAGATTGCTCGCATCGACCTCGTCACGATCGACCAGACCAATCGTGCCGACGCCGGCGGCGGCAAGATACACCGCCGCGGGCGAGCCGAGCCCACCGGCACCGACGATCAGGACGCGCGCCCGGCCGAACGCCTCCTGCCCCGCGACGCCCACCTCGGGCAGGCTGAGATGCCGCTGATAGCGAGCCAACGCCGCGGAGTCCATGATCACCTTCCAGCCATCAGTGTGCGACACCCCGCCCGCAACTTCCCGGGGTCAGGTCCACGATCCACGCATCAGGTTACGATACCGGGCATGAATCGTAATGCATCGCCTCTTTTCGGGACCTGACCCTGAATCGTTCAGGGCTGGACGGCGATCGCGTCGACCCAGATGCTGGTGCCGCTGCCGCGCGGGTCGGGCGTGCCGAGCGCCTCGACCCGCAGCGTGTGCTCGCCCGCCTCGTCCCAGGCGTGCTCGAACACCGGCCAGCCGGGAATCTCGTCGGCGGCGTAGCAGCTCAGCTCAGTGACCAGTTCGCCGTCGAGCAGCACGCGTGCCAGGCCGCCCGCGGCGCCGAGCCGGCCGTGCCAGGTCACCGCCCGGCCGGCAAAGCGCAACTCGAACGCCGCGCCGGCGCTCTCGGCCCGGCTCAGCGCGCCGGCGTGCCGCGGCGCGACGTCGGTCTCCTGCGTCCAGGTTCCGGTCACGGCCAGCTCGGCGTCGTCGGTGATGCTGCGCCGTGGTCCGGCCGCCGGCGTCGCGGCCGCAGCGGTCGACTCGTTGCCGCTGCCGTCGATCGCCCGCACCTCGTAAAGGGCGGCTGGGTCGGCGCCGGCGGAGTGGTCGAAGTAGAAGCTGCCCTTGTCGACCCGCTCGAGCCGCTCGCCGTCGCGGTAGACCAGGTGACCGCTGAGCCAGGTCTCGTCGCCGCCGGGCTGCCAGCGCAGCTCGACGCCGGGCACCGCCATCCAGCGCGCGGCGGCCTGGCGCAGGTCGGTCGGCGGCTCCGGCGGTGTGGCGTCCCAGGGGTTGCCCGGGTGGTCGCTCAGGTTGAGGTAGACCAGCTCGCCCGGCGCGGCGTCGGTGAGGGCGATGCCGCGGGCCATCAACGCGTCGCCCCGGCGGGTGAAGCGCTCGGTCGAGTCCTGGAACGTGACCTCGTAGTCGAGCTCGGGCAGCAGGCCCTTCGGCCGGACGGTGACCTGCTCGGGCAGCCGGTGTTTGGTGATGATCACCCCGCGCCGCCGGTCCCAGCTCAGCCGCTGGAGGTACATCGTCTCGTCGTCGCCGGTGATGACGGGGTGATAGACGCGGCCCCACCGCCCGGCGACGCCGCGGTCCTGCAGGTAGTGGTAGATGTCGCCGATCAGGCGGATGCCCTCGAGCTGCTCGGGGTCGAAGGTGTCGCCGGTCAGGTCGTAGTTGGTGCAGAGCAAGCCGCGCCAGGTGGCCGGGTCATAGCGCGCCGGGTCCCAGATGTCGGGCATGTTGTTGATCTTGTCTGGCGGGAACAGGTAGGTCGCGTAGTAGCCGGCCAGCGCTCCGGACTGGCCGTCGGTGAACTGGAAGCCGCTGGCATAGGTGAGGTACTCCCAGTTGAGCGCCATGCCGCCGCCGTTGACGCCCTGGAAGGCGCAGTCGGGATGGTCGGTCAGGAACCGCCGCAGCACCTCCATGAAGCCCTGCTGCTGGCCGAGCAGCACCGTGTCGTCGCCGTCGCGCGGGGCCAGCGGGCCGCTGTCGTTGCGCCACTGGTACGGCCCCCAGCGCTGGTAGAACTGGTCCAGCAGGTCGACCTCGTAATCGACCACCGCGGGCAGCGACTGGTCCAGCGTGTTCGGGTTGGCCAGCCATTCCGGATGCGCGCGGGCGACGCTCGAGTCGCCGTCGACGGTGTAGATGAAGGCATAGATCAACTGCCCCATTCCGTACTGCCGCAGGTACTCGCCGCTGGAGCGGAAATCGGGGCCGTTCCAGTCGCCCGCCTTGTCCCACCAGCCCCAGTCGCGGTGGTAGGTGTCGCCGCCGACCTGGCGCATGAAATCGGCGGTGCGGAAGACCTTGCGATAGGCCGACTCCATGTCGGCCCCGCCGCCGACCCAGCCGAAAGTGCCCCAGTTCGTGCCCTTCATCCAGTAACCGAGCAGTCGGATCGCCGGGAACCAGGGCTCGCGGGTCCACTGCCACTCGTAGCGGTATTGCCACTCGAGCAGCTCCTGACCCATCTCATCGAGGTCGTCGCCGATTAGGCCACAGAACGCGGACGGCGTGCGCACCGCGTCGCCCGGCGCCAGGTCGCGGCCATAGCCGGCCAGGCGGACGGCCAGCGCGCCGCCGGCCGCCTCGGCGTGCCAGTGGGCCATGCAGTCGAAGCCCAGGAAGGCGGTGCGGCCGGCGGTCTGGAGCGCAAACCAGGGCGCGTAGGTCATCGTCCCGAGCCGGAAGCCCGGCCCGGGCGGCGCGCCGTTGCCGGTGTTGCGCAGCCCGCCGCTGACACGCACCTCACCGGCGCGCGGGGCGACGAAGACGCGGACCGCGCAGCCGTCCGGGTCGGGGTGCAGCTCGGTGGCGCTGATGAACGGCTCGGTCACTCCGATCCGGCGCCGCCAGCGCTCGCCGTAGCGGCCGGGCGCCGGGTCGTAGACCATCTCCTCGCGGTGGCCGTCGTCGCCGAGATACTCGTAGCGCCAGGCCCCGCCGCCCTGCTCGGCCGAAAAGCCCTCGCTGGCGCGGAACGCTTCGCCGTCGGCGAAGCTCACCGTCGGGTCCCACTCGGTGGTGTCCCAGCCCATGTCGCCGCCGCGGGCGATCGCGAATGCGAGCCGGTCGCCCGCCGCGACGCGCACCGTGACATCGTGGCTCTGGACGTCGGCCGCGTCGAGCGAGTGGGCCCAGCCCTCGGCCGGCCAGATCGGCCGGTCGCCGAGCAGGATCCGCGCTTCGACCCCGTCGCCTTGGCGGAGCAGCGCGGCGTTCGGCGGCGGGTCGTACGAATCGAACACCCGCGGCTCGGCGCCGAGCGGCTCGCCGCGCATCCGCCACGAGTCGCCGAACAGCTCAGCGCCGCTCATCCAGCGCAGCGTGCCGGCGGTGTCGAGGGCCACGTCGGCGATCGGCGGATCGGCCAGGCGGACCGTCGCGGTGCCGGTGTTCTCGATCTCGAGCCAGCCGCGCAGCAGGCTCAGACCGGGATAGACCAGGTAGTGACGGGTGACAGTCAGGCCGCCGCGCTCGAGTCGGATGTCGATCCGCAGCTCGCCCTCGTCGAGCCGCGTGCAGACCGGCTCGGCGACGGTCCAGTCGGCGTCGCTGGGAACCGGCTCGCCGTCGACCGAGAGCACGAAGTCGGGCCGTGCGCCGCCGAGCACATCGTCACCGCCGGCAGCCAGCCAGGCCACGTGCCGCAGGCCGCCGTCGAGCGAGAAGCGATGGCCGCCGGCCCCGCTGTCGAGCCGCAGCTCGCCGGCGTCCCACTCGACTCGCGCGGGTCCGCTCTCGACCCGTCCCTGCCACCCCGCGTTAAGGCTCATCGCGCACAACCCGCCGACCAGCACCCCGAGACCCATGACCTGCTCCCTGGGGGCCGGATCGCCGCCAGGCCGCGCGAGTCCTTCTCGGCCGCGCCGGAGCTACGCCTTGACCACGCTGACACCACCGAACTCGCCGCCGAGCACGGCCGCCGCGTCGGTCTTGAGCCAGTCGCGCAGGATGCCGGCATAGACCGCGCGGAAGTCGACATGGTGCTTCAGGTCGCCGCGGTCGAGGTCGGTCAGGCTCGGCGCCTGGCCGTGCCAGCCGGGTGTCACCGCGCCGCCGGCCACGAACATCACCCCGCCGTAGCCGTGGTCGGTGCCGCGGCTGCCGTTCTCGCGCACGCGCCGGCCGAACTCGCTGAACGCGACGACCATCACCCGCTCGAGGTTGCCTTGGCCGGCCAGGTCGTCGCAGAAGGCCTTCAGCGCGGCGCTGAAGTCGGCCAGCAGCGGGCCGTGCTGGTCGTCCTGCTGCGCATGGGTGTCGTAGCCCGTCTGGCTGGCGTAATAGACGCGCGACGGCAGCCCGCCGGCGATCATCTGAGCGATGATCCGCAGGTCGCCGGCGAGGTTCGACTCGGGATACTCGACCGTGTCGCGCCGCCGGGCGGCCAGCTCGAGGATCCGCGCCGAGCTGAGGCTGGCGTTGAGCGACACGCGCTGCAGGAAGTCGAGCGGCCGATCGGCCCCCGGCGTGGCGCCGTTCAGCGCGGCGTAGACCGCCGCCTCCTGCTCCGGGTCGCGGCGGTTGGTGCCCAGCCAGCGATACTGCTCGGGCCGCTGCAGGCTGATCCCCACCGAGCTGGTGTTGGCGAACGCCTGCGGCATCTGGCGGCCGATGCTGAGCCCGACAAAGGCGTCGTCGGGCGCGCCCTGGCAGGCATTGTCGAAGAACCGGCCGAGCCAGCCGTAGCGGGTGTAGACGTCGCTGTCGACCGCCGTCTCCCAGATCTCCATCGCCCGGAAGTGGCTGCGGTTCGGGTTGGGATAGCCGACCGCCTGGACCACGCCGAGCCGCCCCTCGTCCCACAGCGCCTTCATCGGCGTCATGGCGGGGTGGAACCCGCGCGTCTCGTCAATCCGCAACACCTCCGCCGCGGGTATGCCGAGCGCCGGACGGGCTTCATAGTAAGCATCGTCGGTGTAGGGCACGACGGTGTTGAGGTAATCGTTGCCCCCGCCGAGCTGGATGACGACGAGCACCGGCTGGTCGTCGCCGGCGCGCGGCGCTTCGTTGGCCTGCGGGTTGTCCAGCGCCAGGGCCGCGCGGTCGAGGAAGCTCGGCACGGTGCCGGCGGCGGCGGCGAGCATCACACCGCGGGTCAGAAACTCGCGTCGGGTGTTCATCGTCTCTCGTTTCGCCATGGTCGTCTCCCAGCCCGTCAGCAAACCTGGTAATGCGGCGTGCTGCAGATCAGGTGCACGCCGGTCCGCCGTGCCGTCTCAAGCCCGCCGGCCGCTATCTGCGCGGTCAGGTAGTCTCCCAGCTCGGCCACCTGTTCGGCCTCGAGCGGCACGGCCAGGAACTGCTCGGCCAGCGCCGCGGCCAGGGCCGGACCGTCGCCAGCGAAGGCCACGCCGAGCTTGCCCCAGTCGAGCGGCACCGCCCGCCGGCCGGCGCCGAGCAGCGCGCCGGCCAGATTGTAGCGCTGCAGCAGGGTCGAGGTGTTGATCCACTCCTCGCCGCCGGCCCAGCCGGCGACATTCGGCGGATCGAACGGGTTCTGACCCATGCCGGCCAACTGGAAGATCAGCCCGCGCATAGCCTGCTCGGGCAGCCGCGCCCCGACCCGCCGCAGCGTCCCGACGACGAGCTGCACCGGCGACTTGATCACGGCCCCGAACTGGCTCTCGTCGTAGAACGCCTCGCTGCGGAAGAGCGCCTCGTACAGCGGCGCGAGGTGGTACTCCTCGGCCCGCCAGAGGGCCGCCAGGTCGGCGATCACCGCCTCGTCGTCGGCGTCGGGCGTATCGGTCACGAAGTAACGGTAGAGCTTGCGGCAGATGAACGTCGCGCAGCTCGGCTGCTCGAGGATCTGGTCGATCACGTCACCGCCGTCGAGGTTGCCGGTCTCGCCGAGGACCGTCTTCTCGCCGTCGTCGTGCTGCCGCGGGTTAAACTGGAAGCTGGGCGTCTGGCCGAACTGCTGGCGCATGCCGGCGACACCCCAGCCGGTGAACGCCCGGGCCGACTCGCGCACGTCGTCCTCGGTGTAGTGGCCGATGCCGAGGCTGAACAGCTCGAACAGCTCGCGGGCGTAGTTCTCGTTCGGCCGGCCCTTCTGATTGAGCTGGTTGTCGAGGTAGATCAGCATCGCCGGGTCGGTCGAGACGGCGAGCAGGAAGCGGCCGAACTTGCCCCGCGCGTGATGGCGCAGGGTCTCGTAATGGGCAAACAGCGCCGCGCCGTTCTTGACCTTCTGCGCCTCGGTCGCGAAATGGCCGTGCCAGAACAGGGTCAGCTTCTCTTCGAGCGGGTGCTCACCCGTGACCATCCGCTCGATCCACCAGGCTTTGAGCGCGGCCACGCCCTGCCGCTGCTGGCGCTGCAGTTCCTGAAACGCCAGCCGGCGGGCCTGCTCGTCCAGCCCCCGCAGCTCGCGCGGGTCGCGAGCGGTGACGGTCAGAAACTCGGGCGCCGGCTGTTGGCGCGGGATGGGGTAGTCGACCAGCCGGCTGACCGCGCCGTCGAACCCCAACTCGACCAACTCGTCGACGTCGGCGACGGTGCCGCCGAAGCCGGCTCGCTCCAGCAGGTGGCCGGCCAGCCGGCGGTCCCACGGCCGCTCGGCGGTCGGCTCGAAGGGTCGGAGTGACTTCATCCACCGCTCCTGTAGGCATGTCGGGACGGCGGCCGCGCCGAACGGTTCGCCCCGGCGCGTCATCAACGCGCAACATTTACATGATGCTCATTGTGGCGCAATCGCCGCGATAGGCGATGGCCGGCGTCAGCCGGGCCCGATGACGAACAGCGCCTCGAGGTTGGTGGCCACGTCGTCGACCCGCACTGAAGTGCGGGTCTGCCAGCACCAAACCCGCCCGTGGGGCGGGTTTCGTCTCACGAGCCACGGATTTCAATCCGTGGCTCCACCGCATCTGACGCAGGCCCGATGACGAACAGCGCCTCCTCGGCCAGCACGTTGTCCGCCGGCACCGCAGGGTGGTGCTCGCCGTCGGCATAGGCGTACTGCTGGTGGATGGCCACACCCTCTTCCTCGCACCAGGCGACGAAGTCGCGGATGGTCAGCACGTGGATGTTCGGGCTGGAGAACCAGGAGAAGGGCAGCCGCGGCGTGACCGGCATGCGGCCCTCGATGAGCAACTGCGTGCGTACCCACCAGTGCCCGAAGTTGGGGAAGCTGACGATGCCCACCCGGCCGACGCGGAGCATCTCCTTGAGCACCCGGTCGGGCTGCTTGACCGCCTGCAGCGTCTCTTCCAGCACGACATAGTCGAACTGCCCGTCGGGGAAACCGTTCAGGCCCTCGTCGGCGTCGCGCTGGATCACCGGCACGCCGCGCTCGATGCAGCGCAGCACCGCCGCCAGGTCGAGCTCGATCCCCTGCCCCGCGCAGTGGTTCTCGGCCATCAGCCGGCCGAGCAGCTCGCCCTCGCCGCAGCCGACGTCGAGCACCCGCGCGCCGTCGGGAATCAGCTCGGCGATCAGCTCGTGATCCCACCGCCGGCGGCCGGACTGCGGCTCGGGCCCGGCCGACTGGGTGTCGACACTGGCCATCCAGGCGAGCGCCTCGGCCACCCGCGGATGGGTCTCCATCAGGCGCCGCACCAGCTCGCGTTGGGTCACCTCAGACACGGGCGGCAACTCCGGCCAGGAAATGGCTGACCAGCTTCTCACCGACGTCGATCTCGAGCAGGAAGGCGTCGTGGCCGTAGCTCGACTCGACGTTGACATGCGTCACGGGCAGCCGGTTGGCGCACAGCGCCTCGCTCAGCTCGGCGCAGCCGGCCGGGGTGTAGAGCCAGTCGCTCGAGTAGCTGACCACCAGCCAGTCGCCCTGGGCGCGGGCGCAGGCGCGGCGCAGGTCGCCGTCGCCCCATGACTCGGCGGCATCGTAGTAGTCCATCGCCTTGGTGATGTAGAGGTACGAGTTGGCATCGAACCGCTGGCCGAAGGCGCGCGCCTGGTGGGCCAGGTAGCTCTCGACCTCGAAGTCGATATCCTGCAGCGAGTAGCTCTTCTCGGCCCGGTCCTGCAGCCGCCGGGCGAACTTGCGCTGCATCGCCAGCTCGCTGAGATAGGTGATGTGGCCGACCATGCGGGCGATGCCCAGACCGCGGTCGGGCTTGTCGACATGGTAGTAGTAGTGCCCGTCCGAGAAGTGCGGATCGGTCATGATCGCGTGCCGCGCCACGGTGTTGAAGGCCACGCCCTGCGCGCTCAGCCGCGGCGTGGCCGCCAGGACCAGATAGCCGCGGCAGCGCTCGGGATAGGCCAGGCCCAACTCAATCACCTGCTGCCCGCCGAGCGAGCCGCCGGCGCAGGCGAGCAGCCGGTCGATGCCCAGATGATCGAGCAGCCGCACCTGCAGGCGGACCCAATCGCCGACGGTGACCACGGGGAAGGTCAGGGCATAGGGGTGCCCCGTCGCCGGATTGACCGACGACGGGCCGGTGGTACCGTAACAACTGCCCAGCACGTTGGCGCAGATAATCTGGTAGCGCGAGGTATCGAACGCCTTGCCCGGGCCGATCATGGTGTCCCACCAGCCGGGCCGCGACTCACGCCAGGGGCGGTCGTCCTCGAGCCACTGCGCGCACCAGCCGGCGGCGTGGGCGTCACCGCTGAGCGCGTGGTAGATCAGCACGGCATTGTCGCGCGCCGGGCTCAGCTCGCCGTACGTCTCGTACTCGACGGTGATCGGCGCGAGCGACCCGCCGCCGTCGAGCGGCAGCGGGTCGCCCGCGTCGGCGAGCAGCACGCGTTGCGGCCGCGTGCGGCCGACGCTGGTCGGGCTGTCGGCCGGCTCGTACCGGCTCTCGGCCCCGACTCGCGCGTCGACCGGGTCGCTCATGACTGACTGGCGGCCAGCGCCTGGTCGAGGTCGGCCAGGATGTCGTCGATGTCCTCGATGCCGGCGCAGATGCGGACGTAGTCGGGCGTCACGCCGGTCGAGACCTGCTCCTCGGCGCTGAGCTGCTGGTGCGTCGTCGAGGCCGGGTGGATGACCAGCGTCTTGGCGTCGCCGATGTTCGCCACCAGGCTGCACAACTGCGTCGCGTCGATGAACTTGCGGCCCGCCTCGAGCCCACCCTTGATCCCGAAGCCAATCACGCCGCTGCAGCCGTTCGGCAGGTAGCGCTTGGCCCGCGCGTGGTCGGGGTGCGACGGCAGACCGGGGTAGTTCACCCAGGTGACCGCCGGGTGCCGCTCCAACCACTCCGACACCTTCTGCGCGTTCTCGCAGTGGCGCGGCATGCGGACATGCAGGCTCTCGAGCCCCTGCAAGAACAAGAACGCGTTCTGCGGGCTGAGGCACGGGCCGAGGTCGCGCAGCATGGTCACCCGCACCCGGATGATGTAGGCCAGCGGACCGAGCGCCTCGACGAACCGAACCCCGTGGTAGCTCGGCTCGGGCTCGGTCAGTTCGGGGAACTTGCCGCTGGTCATCCAGTCGAGGTTGCCCGAGCAGACAATCGCCCCGCCGATGCTCGACCCATGGCCGCCGATGTACTTGGTCAGCGAGTGGACCACGATGTCGGCGCCGTGCTCGATCGGCCGCAGCAGCGCCGGCGTGGGCACCGTGTTGTCGACCATGAACGGGATACCGTTCCGGTGCGCCAGGTCGGCAATCGCCGCGAAGTCGTCGACGTTGTTCTTCGGGTTGCCGATCGACTCGTTGTAGACCAGCCGCGTCTTGTCGTCGATGGCCGCCGCGATCTGCGCCGGATCGCTCGAATCGACGAACCGCACCTCGATGCCCAGGCGGGCGAAGGTGTAGTGGAACAGGTTGTAGGTGCCGCCGTAGAGATAGCTGGTCGAAACCAGGTTGTCGCCCGGCTTGCACAGCGCCAGGCAGGCCAGCGAGATGGCCGACTGCCCCGACGCGAGGCCCAACCCGCCGACGCCGCCCTCGAGCGCGGCGAGCCGGTTCTCCAGCACGTCGGTCGTCGGATTCATGATCCGCGTGTAGACGTTGCCGAACTCCTGCAGGGCAAACAGGCGCGCGGCGTGGGCCGTGTCCTGGAACACGTACGATGTCGTCTGATAGATCGGTACCGCGCGGGCGCCGGTGGTCGGGTCGGGAACCTGCCCGGCGTGGACCGCCTTGGTGTCAAAGCGGTGCGTCTGCTCGCTCAACTCGTGCTCCTCTTCCCTCCAGACCTGCCCACCTCGCCGGCGCGACTCGTTAGGTTGGTCCAATCACCGCCCGACGTCAAGTCCGGGGTCAGGTCCCAAGATCATGCGCACGGTTACGCTCGCCTGCGCGAAACGTCATCGATCGCGCGATCATGAGACCTGACCCCGGCAGTTGACGAGTCGGTGGGTCGGGGCTAGACTCCGGCTTGCTTGGCGAGGTAGCTCAGCTGGTTAGAGCGTGCGACTCATAATCGCAAGGTCGAGGGTTCGAGCCCCTCCCTCGCTACTCTCCTCACCCGCTTCACGGAGGATTCGCGCGCCTGGCGCGAACCGCCGGGCGAGGTATTGGCGATGAGCACGTGGACGCGCGAGGCGGTGCTGCGGCACGCGCCCGCGCTGGCCGGGCTCGATCTCCGTGGCGTCGGCCTGCGCGGCGCCGACCTGGCCGCCGCCGATTTCCGCGGCGCCAAGCTCAGCCGCGCCGACCTGTCCGAAGCCAACCTCTACCAGGCCAACTTCGAGAAGGCCAATCTAAGCCGCGCTAACCTCGCCGGCGCCGGGCTGTTCCAGGCCAATCTGCGCGACTGCTACCTGCAGGAAGCCGATCTGCGCGGCGCCGACCTGGGCGAGGCCGACCTGAGCGGCGCCAACCTCGACGGCGCCCGAATCGACGACGCGACCACCTGGTCGCCGAAGTGGCGACTGGTCTGGGAGCTGCTCAACCTGCCCGACGAAGGCCGCGACCTCGCCGGCGCCGACTTCGAGGGTGCCTATCTCGCCGGCGTCTCGCTGCGCCGCGCGAATCTCTCGGCGGCCAACCTGACTCGCGCCGTGCTGCGCGGCGCCGACCTGACCGACGCGGCGGCCGAGGCCGCCGACTTCCGCCGCGCCGACCTGCGCGAGGCGACCCTGGCCGGCCTGCGGATCGACGCGGCGACACTGCTCGACGACGCCGTCCGGCTGGTCTGGGAGCTGGTCAACCAGGGCGGCCGCGGGCGCGACCTGGCGATGCGCGAGCTGCGCTACGCCAACCTGCGGGGGGTCGACCTGCGTGAGGCCAACTTGAGCCACGCCGACCTGAGCCGCGCCGACCTGACCGGCGCCGACCTGCGCGGCGCCTGCCTGGCCGGCACCGACCTCAGCTACACCGACCTGCGCGGCGCGGAGCTTGCCGGCGCCGACCTGGCCGAAGCGGTCTACACCACCGTCGGCTGGCGTCCGACCCGCTTTCCCGACGGCTTTGACCCGCAGGCCGCCGGCCTGCACCGCGCCGAGGTGACCGACTGAGACGCGGCTGAGCGGGCCCACAGAGAAACCGTTCGGTGCCCCGGGCGGCTCGTCCGCCTGTGCGCGGCAAGCCCGTCAACTCACTGGCGGGCAAGCCGCCAGTGGCACCGTGGCGCTCTCAGTCGATGACTCGCGCTGGCTCCCTACCGCCGCCGCCGCAGGGCCAGCAGGCCGAGGCCGAGCAGCAGCGCGGTGGCCGGCTCGGGAATCGCGTCGGCGCCGGGAATCTGCACGTCGAAGCGGTAGACGCCCGTGCTGGCGTCGGTGAAGCTGGCTACGAAGACGCCGCTCGTCCCGCGCAGGCTGTCGTTCCAGATCTCCAGGCCGCTGAGGGTCTTGCCGTCGAGCAGCTCGCCGAAGGCGATGATCTTGGCCAACGCGGCGCCATTGTGCAGGTAGAGCCCGCCCTGCCCCGCGGCGCCCGTGCCGGTCAGCAACGTGTTGCCCGCATCGTGCGAGACGAACTGCCCGAAGCCGGTGAAGTTGCCCACCCCGCCGGGGATCGCCGAGCCGAGGTCGACCAGCTTGGCCAGCGGGCCGCCGACCGTGCCGTAGAGGCCTTCCTGGCCGGTGCCGCGGCCGCGGAAGACGACCGCGCCGGCGTCACCGGCGGCGGGGCTGAAGGCGGTGAAGTTGCCCACCCCACCGGGAATCGCCGTGGCCAGGTCGGCGATCTTCGAGACACTGGCGCCGTTGTGCCGAAAGACGCCCACCTCGCCGCCGCTGCCGGCGGCGCGGAAGAAGGTGTTGGTGCCGTCGAACGACGGCGTCTGCCCGAACACGGTGAAGCTGCTGGCGCTGCCCGGCAGGGTCATCGTGGTGTCGACCAGAACGCTGTTGACCGCGCCGGTGCGGGTGTAGATGCCCTGCGTCGTCGCGGCCAGGTTGCGGGCGTAATAGGCCGCCGTGCCGCCCATCAGCGAGACGCCGTTGACCGCCGCCACGGCATAGGTCCCGCCTGCGGCCAGCGGCAGGGTCAGCGTGTTGTCGACAATCCGCTGCAGCGTGCCGGGCTGGTCCCAGTAAAGGCCGTTGCGCCCGCCGCCGAAGCCCTCGAAGGCGACCTTGCCGCCGTCGATGCTCGGCTCCTGCACGGAGCCGAAGGTGTTCGGCGAGTGGTTCGGGATGGTCGTCGCCGAATCGGCCACCACGCCGAGTGCGCCGCTGTGGCGATAGATGCCCTGCCGGCCGCCGGTGCCCATGCCGAAGAAGGCGACGTTGGCACCGTCGAAGACGGGCGTGTGGAACAGGTTGAACGTCTGCGCCGTGCCCGGCACGGCGGTGCCGCTGTCGGCGATCTTGGTGAATCCGAACATCGCGGCCGACGCCGGCAGTGACACCGCGGCGGCCAGCAGCCACGTGATGCGTGAGAGCATGAGTTCCTCCACCCGGCCGGCCCGCGGCATGCCCGCGGACCAAGCGCCGCCGGACCCCATCGCCGGCGGCCGGTCCCCCGTCACCAGTGAGTCTAGCGCGGCGCCGCGCGGTCGTCAAATGCCGGTTGGCCAACGGCCACGTCAACGACGGTAGGGCGCGCCGTGCGCGCCGCGGCGATGCGCGGGCCAGGCCGCTCAGGTCCCGATTCGCGTCGCCGGCGATGTCGCGCATGGCGCGACCTACCGCTGCCGAACGCCGGCGAGGAGGAAGCGATGCGCGGGCCAGGCCGCCCAGGTCGCGATTCGCGTCGCCGGCCATGTCGCGCATGGCGCGACCTACCGCTGCCGAACGCCGGCGAGGAGGAAGCGATGCGCGGGCCAGGCCGCCCAGGTCGCGATTCGCGTCGCCGGCCATGTCGCGCATGGCGCGACCTACCGCTGCCGTCCGCCGGCAAGGAGGAAGCCGGCGGCGCGGTCGAAAGGCGTTGCGGGAGCCGTGATGCCTGGCGAGTACGTCTGGTCGCTCGGCGCCGGCGGGTGGGTGGTGCGCGCCGACGGCGCCGTGCTGTTGGTCCGCATGACCTACGGGCCGGCCAAGGACCGGCTGATGATCCCGGGCGGCCACGCCGAGCCGGGCGAGTTCATCCACGCCGCGGCGATGCGCGAGGTGCGCGAGGAGACCGGCCTCGAAACCGTCTCGCGCGGGCTGCTGTTGGTCCGCCAGCGGCTCGAGCCCGACGACCGCAACCTGTTCTTCGTCTTCTGGCTGCAGCCGGTCGGCGGCGTCGAGCAACCCGAGCTGCACGAGGTGAGCGAGCTGGTCTGGCTTCAGCCCGCCGACATCCTCGCCCGCGACGATGCGCAGCCGATTGCCGCCGAGCTGGCCGCCGCCTGGCTCAACACGCCGGGCCACAGCCTGGCGGCGCGCGAGCTGGAGTGGCAGAATCCGCGCGGCTATCGGCTCTGGTCGGGCCGGCCCGATCAGCCGCCCTCGGGCACCTGATAGCGCTCGACCGCCGCGAGGTCGAGCTCGACGCCGAGCCCCGGCGCGTCGCTGACCACCGCGTGGCCCGATTCGATGCGTAGCGGCTCGACGATCAGGTCGTCCTCGCGGAGGAAGTTGCCGATGATGTCCGACGGCCAGAGTTCCGCCGGCGTGGCGGCGCAGGCGTGGACGAACGAGGCGTCGCGGAGGCCCAAATCGACGCCGCTGCCGTGCCAGACGGGGCAGCCGGCGGCGGCCGCCGCGCGCGTCGAGGTGACGAACTCGGTCATCGAGCCGTTGAGGTTGTAGACATCGGCGCAGCCCATCTCGAGCGCCGGGATGAGCTGCTCGATCGTGCCCAGGTGCAGCGCGACAGCCACGCCGGCATCGCGCAGGCGCTGATACCAGTCGAGCCGTCGTTGCGGCACGGGGCTCTCGAACAGGATGCCCTCATAGCCGGCCAGGCGCCGCGCCAGCTCCATCGCGCCGCTCGGGCGGTAGAAGCGCTCGTTCGGGTCGAGGGTGACGGTCCAGCCGGGGGCGAGGGATTTGATCCGCTCGACCCGCTCGAACGGCTGCTGCTCGAGCTTGCACTTGATCTTCACGCCGTGGAACCCGCGGGCCAGCCCGCGCTCGACCCGTCGGCCGGTCTCCTCGACGGTACACAGGCCCATCCACCAGTCGACCGGGATGCGGTCGTGGTACTTGCCGCCGAGCAGCAGATAAACGGGCATCTCGCGGGCGCGGCCGAGCAGGTCGAAGATCGCCATCTCGAACGCGTCGGCGGCGCTGTTGGCCGGGCAGGGCAGTTGCATCAGGCCGAGGCGCTCGAGGTCGACGCCGTGCAGCGCGGCGGCGCAGGCGTCGACGTGCGCCCGGCTGGCGCCGCGGGTGGTCTCGCCGACTCCGACGCGGCCGTCGTCGCTGCGCAGGCGGATGATATACTTCGCGATGCGATCGAATCCGTCGAGGACGGCATCGGGGTTTTCCGGGCTGCTGACCGTGTTCGGCAGCACCGGCACGACCACTTTCCAGACGTCGATCTCGGCGATGCGCAGCATGACCGGCTCCCGCCGGGTAATCGCCGCCGGCGGTGGCGACACCTTCCGCCGGGCGCCGAAGAGGCACGCCGAATGCGCTGGCACCACGAAGTGACCGAGCTGGACTGGGCCACGGCCGACACCGGGCCGGGGATCTGGCGGCCCGGCTATCCGCCCAGCTTCTTCCACCGCCTCGGGTTGCACGGCATCGGCGCCGAGGCGCAGCGGATCTGCGACCTGGGCACCGGCACCGGCGTGCTGGCCCGCGAGTTCGCCAAGCGCGGCTGCCGCGTCACCGGCGTCGACCTCGAACCGGCGCTGCTCAACGCCGCCCGCGAGCTGGCCGGCGAAGAGCGCGTCGAGGTGACCTGGATCTGCGCGCCGGCCGAGGCCACCGGCCTGCCCAGCCGCGCGTTCGACCTGGTCACCGCCAGCGAGGCCTGGTCGTACTTCGACGAGCAGCAGGCCGTGCCCGAGGTGCTGCGGCTGCTGGCGCCCGGTGGCCGGCTGCTGACCTGCCACTTGAGCTGGCTGCCCGGCCGCGACCCGCTGGCCGAGCGCAGCGAGCGGCTGCTGCTCGACTACAACCCGGCCTGGGCGGGCGCCGGCTGGGACGGCACCATCCGCCCGCGCACCGGGCGCCTGAGAGACCACTTCGACGTCACGGCGATGTTCTTCTATGACGAGCCGATGCCGTTCACCCGCGAGAGCTGGCGCGGCCGCCTGCGCGCCTCACGCGGGGTGCAGGAGCTGCCACCCGCCGACATCGCCGCCTTCGACGCCGAACACGCCGCGCTGCTGGAACGCACCGCGCCGGCGCGGTTCACCGTGCTCCACCGCCTCGACGCGACCATCTACACGCCGCGATGAAACGAGGTCAGGACCCTCCTCGGCCGGCTCTGTCCATGCTCATCGTCAACTGGAACACCCGCGACCTGCTCCGCGCCTGCCTGGCCTCCATCGCGGCGAACCCGCCGGCCGTGCCGCACGAAATCCTGGTCGCCGACAACGCCAGCAGCGACGGCAGCGCGGCGATGGTCAGCGCCGAGTTCCCGACCGTCCGGTTACTGGCCAACCACTCCAACCTGGGCTATGCCGCGGGCAACAACCAACTACTGCGCGATGCCCGCGGCCGCTGGCTGCTGCTGCTCAATCCCGACACAGAGATCGACCCGCGGCTCGACGCCCGGCCATTCGACACGCTGATCGAGCACCTCGAGCGGCGTCCTTTCACCGGCGCGGTGGCGGCCCGGCTGGTGCATCCCGACGGGCGCACGCAGGCGAGCTGCCGCGGCTTCCCCACGCCGGCGCGGCTGGCCGCCGAGTGGAGCGGCCTGGCGCGGCTCTTTCCCGGCCAGCTCGGGCAATATCGGCTGCGCGATTTCGACCACCTGACCCCGCGCGCGGTCGAGCAGCCGATGGCGAGCTGCATCCTGCTCCGCCGCGCGGCGCTGCGGCAGGTCGGGCTGTTCGACGAGCGGTTCCGCATCTTCTTCAACGACGTCGACCTCTGCCTGCGCCTGCACCGTGCTGGTTGGCGGATCGACTACCAGCCCGGCGCGGTGATCGTCCATCACGGCGGCGGCTCGACCCGCCAGGTGCGGCCGGCGATGATCCGCGAGAGTCGCGACGCGCTGCTGGCCTACTTCGAGAAGCACCACCGGGCGGCCATGTCGGCGTTGGTCTGGACCCTCTGGCGTGGTCTGATTGGCCTGGCCTTCGCGCTGCGACTCGCCATGGTCCGGCGCGGCGGTTATAACTGATCTGGGAAAGGCGGCGACATGGCCAGGCGGATGCTGATCGGGATTGGCGGCGGCTCGGGCTCGGGCAAGACGACGCTCGCCCGCCGAGTGGCTGAGGATGCCGGCGATGGGCTGGTGACCATTGTCGAGCTCGACTCGTACTACCGGAACTTCAGCCAGCTCGGCCTGCGCGAGCGGGAGCGGGTGAACTACGATCATCCCGATTCGGTCGATTGGGAGCTGCTGCTCGGCCACCTCGAGGCGCTCCGCGAGGGCGAGTCGATCGAGCAGCCGATCTACGATTTCGCGGCGCATCAGCGCGCCGACGAGGTGGTCGAGGTCGAACCGACGCCGGCCATCATCGTCGAGGGGATCCACTGCCTATCGGACGAGCGGCTGCGCGACATGCTCGACATCCGCATCTTCGTCGAGACCGCGCCGGACATCCGGTTCATCCGTCGATTGCGGCGCGACATCCTCGACCGCGACCGGAGCATCGACAGCGTGGTCGAGCAGTACCAGGAGACGGTGCGGCCGATGCACAACGACTACGTCGAGCCAAGCCGCCGCCACGCCGACATCATCGTTCCCGAGGGCGGCTGCAACTACCTCGGCGTCGAGCTGCTGGTCGACGCGCTGGTCGGCCGCGTGCTCGAGTTTGCCGAGGATGGGGAGTAGCGCGCGCGGGTGGGAGCGCTTCAGCCTTGGTGGCCGCGTCGTCGACCCGCACTGAAGTGCGGGTCTGGCCAAACCAAACCCGCCGATGGGGCGGGTTTCGCCCTGTGAGACACGGGTTTCAACCCGTGGCGCCACCAGATCTGAAGCAGACCCGCGCGGGTTGACACGGCCACGCGCGCGGCGCACACTGGTTGGGCGGTGGGGAGCCGGCACGGGTGCTTGGGGTGGCCGGCGTCAACCTGCCCGGGGGAGCGTGATGGAGATCCGGATCTTACCTCGCGGCGTGGCCGTTGCCGCCGCGTTGCTCTTCGCTGTCAGTCTGCCGGGTCGAGCCGCCCTGGTCACGCATGTGCCGGGCGACAAGGTCCCGCCGGTGGTCGTCTCGCCGGCGTTCGGGCCGCTCGCCGCGGGCGGGCTGGTGGCTGACAACTACATCGACTTCGGGGTCGACTACACCCACGGCGGGCCCGAAGGCGTGTTCGACGACGGCGGCGGCGTGCTGGCCTTCAGCGGCGTCAGCGGTGGCGGCATCGTCGACCTGCTCACACCAGTCGACGGCCGCATCGTGCTGCTCGGCACGCACACGGGTGCGTTGACCAGCTACCTCTTCGTCGAAGCCGGTTTTTCCGGCGACGGGGAACTGCTGTTGGAGGTCTTCAACAGCGCCGACGTGCTGCTCGACTCGGTGGTCAACGGACCGCCGCTCGGTCCTCACGGCCGGACCACGATGGAGATCGACCGCGGCGGTGTGTTCGACATCGCCTGGTTCCGCGTCTCGACTCCGGTGGGCGATGCCTTCGGCGTCGACGAGGTGCGGATTGAGGCGCCGGTCGGCGCGGGCGCGGTGCCCGAGCCCAGCACGCTGGCCCTGCTCGGCTGTGCCGGGCTCGGCCTGCTGCGTCGACGTCGCCGATAGATCGATCGCAGGCCGCGGCGAGCTACTCGCCGCGGCCTGCGGTGTTCACCCCTCACTGACCACGTTCAAGCCTACCTGTGCCTTGGCCCCCGCCTCGTTGCGGATGCCCTCGGCGCCGCGCAGGCGGTTGCCGTAGACCAGCGCCGCGTCGATGTCGGGGCCGATGGCTACCTGCGCCTTGCCGGCATCCATGAAGTCGCAGCCGGCGACCGTCAAACCGCCGCCAGTCTGGTTGATGCAGGCGCTGCCGCGGCCCGCCTTGTCCCAGTCGATGAAGTGGCAGCCGTTGAACGTGACGTGGCCGCGGCCGGCGATCTGCGCGTGGTGGTCGACGTTCGGCTCCTGGCAGAACCAGAACCCGCAGCCGGTGAACTTAACCGGGCCGGTGTTGGTTGCCTCGACCTCGATGCCGGCCATGAACTGCGAGTTGGCAAAGGCGACGCCGGCGTGGGCCTGGCAATCGGACACGCGCACCGCGGTCGGGCCGATGTCGCTGCCGCACTGGGTCAGCACGGCGTTCGGCGCGCCCGCCTCGGTGGCGGCGAAGTGGAAACCGAGGCGGTAGAAGATGCAGAAGCAGTTGAACATGTACTCCCAGTCGGTGCGGCCGATCTGGAAGGCCGTGCCGTTGGCCTTCTGCCAGTCCCACAGCGCCTGGTCGTGGTTCCAGAACGGCCAGAAGTGGACATTCTCGACGCGGCCGACATCGAAGCAGCGGTCGATCTTCAGGCCGGTCTTCAGTGCCTGGGCATAGAGCCCGCTGATGAAGTGCCGCCCGCCGGTGACCGTGCCGCAGTCGACCGCCTGGTACGGATTGACCAGCAGCACGTTGATCAGGCTGGCATTGTCGGCCACCTGGCGGACGCACCAGGGGTATGGCGTCGGCTCGGGCGCGGTCTGCTCCGGGTAGAAGACGGTCAGGCCGCTCAGCGTGGCGTTGGTGCGCAGGCTGATGAACGGCTCGCCGTCGGCCTCGCCGCGGCCGGCTGTGGCCAGCAGCGTGCTGCCATGGTGGTGGCCGCCGGTGATCGGCGCGCGCCAGGTGCCCTCGAGCGTGACGTGGTCGGGGACGACCAGTCGGCCGCCGATCAGGTAATCGCCGCGCGGTACGGTGACCACGCCGCCACCAGCCTCGCCGGCCTGGTCGAGCGCGGCCTGGAAGGCGGCGGTGTCGTCGGTGGCGCCGTCACCGGCGGCGTTGTGGTCGCGCACGTTGACCGTCATGTTCGGCTCCCCGCGCGGCTCGGCGGTGCTCGGCCAGGCGACTCCGGCGGTCGCCGCGGCGGCCACGGCGCCGCCGCGCAGCGCGTCGCGTCGGGTCAGTGGGGTGTCCATGCGCGCCGCTTCGCGCGTCGGGCGCGGGCTCCTCGTCGGGCCGTTCGCACGAAATGCAACGCCCGCGCCAGAATCTCGTAATGGTCCTGTTGCATTGGCGGGAGCAATCGGTGTGGAATGGTCGTTCTAGTAGATAAGCCCGTCGGCTCCCTGTTGTCGATTTCCCGCCTCCCCAGCGGTCAGCACAGCCGACGGGTTCCTCTTTTGGGGCGGAGGAGTCAGGCGACTTGCGCGCAACCGCCCGCCGTGGACACAGCCATGGCCTTGCGCGGACCCATCCCCCTCTGGCCCGACGGCGCGCCCGGCATCGACACCGCCGAGCCGCGCTTCGCGCCGACGATCACCGCTTATCCCGTCGCCACCGAACGGCCGCGCGGGACGGTCATCGTCATGCCTGGCGGCGGCTATGTCGGCCGGGCGCCGCACGAATCCGAGCCGATTGCGCGGATGATCAACGGCCACGGCCTGCCGGCCTTCGTCTGCGACTACCGGGTCGCGCCGTACCGCCACCCTTGGCCGTCGACCGACGCCCGCCGGGCGGTGCGCTGGGTGCGGCACCGGGCCGGCGACTACGGCGTCGACCCGGCCCGCGTCGCGGTGCTCGGATTCTCGGCCGGCGGCCATCTGACCGCGAACATCTCGACCTTCGACGGCCGCGGCGAGGGCGATGCGAAAGACCCGATCGACCGACTCGACGGACGGCCCGACGCCTCGATTCTGTGCTATCCGGTGATCAGCCTGATGCCGCCGCTGGGGCACGAGGGCTGCGCGGCCAACCTGTTCGGCACCGCCGATTCGCCGGCGCTGCGGCAGGAGTACTCGCTCGACCTGCGGGTCAACCTCGACACACCGCCGGCGTTTCTCTGGCACACCGCCGCCGATGCCGGTGTTAAGGTCGGCAACAGCCTCGCTTATGCGGAGGCGCTGGCCCGCTGGGGTGTCCCGTTCGAGCTGCACGTCTATCCGAACGGCGCGCACGGCCTGGGTCTGGCGCCCGACGATCCGCACGTGGCCGGCTGGGCCACACTGTGTGGTGAGTGGCTGCTGGCCATGGGGTGGTGAGCGTGGTGAGACTCGGTCGCGGGCTTCGACGGGCCAGGCGCCGCATCCGCCGGCGCCGCGGCGGCGGCACGGCCCTCGGCTGCTACCGCGCACTGGCCGCCGGCGCCGCCGGGTTCACAGTTCCGCTGATGTTCACCATGCTGGCCAGCCGCGGCCGCATGGACGATGACATGGTGGCCATCTTCTTCATGGTCGGCTTCTTTGCGGCGTTCGGCACGTTCCTCCGGCACTTGGCGCTGCGCGATGAGCTGCGTGGCGAGGTCGGCGGATCGTGGCGGCGGATCCAGTTGCTGCAGGAGCGCGCGGTGCTCGAAGCGGCGGCGCGCAGCGGCGGGCGGGTGACTCCGGCCGAGGTGGCCGCCTGCGCCGACGACCTGAGCATCGCCGAGGCGCGCGAGCTGCTCGACGAGCTGGCCGACGAGCGGTTGTGTACCGTCGAGATGGTCGCCGGCGGGGCGATGGTCTACAACTTCAGCCGCAGCCAGCCGGCGCCGCTCGAACCGCTGCGCGAGCGGCCGGCGAGCGAGCGCGAGCTGCGGCTGCGGCGCGAGCGGGCGGTGCTGCGCACGGTGGCCGAGCATGACGGCCGGGTGACCCCCGTGTTGGTCGCCCTGGGCGGCGACGATCTGTCCATCGCCGAGGCGCGCGAGCTGCTCGACGACCTGGCGCGGCAGGGCCTCTGCGCCGTCGACTCCGACGAGCGCGGCGCGCTGTACTATGACTTCAACATCGGCCCGCAGGCCGACCGGCTGGCCCGGCTCTCGCCCGAGGAGTGGGTTGCCGCGACCAGCGCGCGACTGCACGGCGACGAGCCCGAAGAGCTGTCGTCGAGCACCCGGCGGTGAAGGGAACAGCGCAATGATGACCGGCGGCCCGGATCTGGAGGCGTGGCAGGCGCGGCGTCGCCGTTCGGCGCTGCTCGCGTCGATGGTCGCCATGTTCCTCGGCGTGTTCATCGCCCGCTCTGCCGCCGCCGGTGCCAATTCGCCGTTGCTCGCCTTGTGGCTCGTGTTCGCCGCCCTGGCCGGCTTTGCCATGGTGATCACCCGCCGCTTCCGCCGCGGACTGCCGCTCGATGCGCTCACGCAGCACCACGCCCGGCAGCTCCGGCTGCGGCAGGAGCGGGCGATCCTCAAGGTCGTCGCCGAGAACTCCGGCCGGGTAACGCCGACCCAGGCGGCCATGGCCGGTGAGGATCTGAGCCTGGACGAGGCCAAGGCGATCCTCGACGACCTGGCCAGCCGCGGCCACTGCGCGTTCGACTCGGACGAGCGCGGGACGGTCTACTACGACTTCAACGTCACCCCCACGCCGCTCGGCGGCCTGACGCCCGAGCAGTGGGTCGAGCAGGCCTCGGCGCGGATGAGCGGCGAGGAGGCGGCGGAGTCGGTTACCTCGCGCAACTAGCGCGTCGCCTGACTATAGTCGCGCGCGGCCTCGCCGATAGGACTCGTGGAGCGGGTCGGGTCCATGTTGGCTTCACAGAATGGTGCCGTGCCGTCGTTCGCACGGGCATTGGAAGAGGTCGCCACCGCCGTGACACGCCCAGGCGTCGAGGTCACCGACACCGCTGCGCTGACCCAGTCGCTGGTCGACGCGCTGCCGGTGCGGGTCTACTGGAAGGACCGCGAGTCGAGGTACCTCGGCTGCAACCAGCGGTTCGCCAACGACTGCGGCTGCGCGAGCCCGAGCGAGGTGATCGGCCGTCGCGACGACGAGCTGATCTGGGCCCGTTACGCCGACCGCTACCGCGCCGACGATGTGGCGGTGATGGAGAGCGGCGAGTCGCACCTGGAGTATGAGGAGCCGGTCGTCACCGTGCAGGGCGAGCGCTGGCTGCAGACCAGCAAAGCCCCGCTGCGCGGTGCCGACGGCGAGATCATCGGCGTGGCCTGCGCCTATACCGACCTGAGCGAGCGGAAACGGCTCGAAGACGAGCTGGCCGAGCGCGAAGCGGCGCTGACCGAACGGCTGAAAGAGCTCGACTGCCTCTACGAGGTGATGAGCCTGCTCAGCCTCTCGCGCGAGCCGCTCGACCAGGTTCTGGCCGCCGTGGCCGACCGGATCCCGCGGGCGATGCGTTACCCCGAGCTGGCCGGCTGCGTCATCCACGTGGTCGACCATGACGCCCACTCATCGGGCTTCGCCCCGCTGCTCAAGCGGCTGCTGGCCTCGATCGAGGTCGACGGCCAGGTGGCCGGGTTCATCGAGGTCGGCTACCGTCAGCCGGTCGCGCCGACCGACGACGAGACCTTCCTGCCCGAGGAGCGGCGGCTGATCGAGACGCTGGCCGCCGACATCGGCGCGGCGGTCACCCGCCGGCTCAGCCTCGACCGGCTGCGTCTGCTCGCCACCGCGATCGACGCCGCGGCGGAGTCGATTGTGATCACCGATCTCGGTGGCCGGATCGAGTATGTCAACCCGGCCTTCGAGCGCCTGACCGGCTACTCGCGCGAGCAGGCGATCGGCCTCAACCCGCGGCTGCTCAAGAGCGGCGAGCACCCGGACGAGTTCTACCGCGAGATGTGGCGGTGCCTGGCCAGCGGTCAGGTCTGGCGCGGGTCGTTCATCAACCGCCGCCGCGACGGCACGCTGTTCGACGAGGACGCGACGATCGCGCCGGTGCGCGACGAATCCGGCGAGATCGCCCATTTCGTGGCGGTCAAGCACGACGTGACCGAACTGCGCGCCCTGCAGCGCGAGGTGGTCCAGGCGCAGAAGATGCGCGCGATCGGACAGCTTGCCGCCGGCCTGTCGCATGAGCTCAACACGCCGGCGCAGTATGTCGGCGATAACCTCTGCTTCGTTCAGCAGGCGGTGGCGGCGCTGCTCGATGACCGGCCCGACGAGGTCGACCCGGACGAGACGATTGAGGCGATTGGCGCGGCCACGGCGGGCATCGCCGAGATTGCGCGCATCGTCAACGCCATGCGCACCTTCGCCGGCGAGAACGGCGCCGACCATTGCGACCTGAACCGCTCGGTGCGCGCGGTGGTGACCATCGCCCGCGGGCAGTGGCGGGCCTGCGGCGAGCTCGAGCTCGACCTGGCCGACGATCTGCCGCTGACCGTCGGTCGGCCCGCCGAGGTCAACCAGGCCCTGCTGCAACTGCTGCAGAACGCCGCCGACGCGGTGGCGAGGCGCGGCGACGGCCGGGGCTGGATCCGGGTCGGCACGCGGCGCGACGGCGACCAGGCGGTGCTGACCGTGGCCGACAGCGGCGTGGGCATCCCCGAGTCGGTGCGCGAGCGGGTCTACGAGCCGTTCTTCACCACCAAAGAAGTCGGCGCGGGCGCCGGGCAGGGGCTCTATGTGGTCCACCGGGTGGTCACCAGCCTGGGTGGACGGGTGAGTTTCGACAGCCGCGAGGGCGAGGGGACGACCTTCGAGGTCCGCCTGCCGCTTCAGTAGCCGACGGGCTGGAGCTGCTCGACATCCAACGGCAGGTTGGCCGGACCGGCGGCGCGGAGACGTTCCAGGCTGTCGGCGAGCAGGTCATACCGGGGCTGGGCATCCAACTCGCGGGCGCGCCGCGCATCGTCCAAGGCGCGGGCCAGCGCCTCGCCGCCCTGCGCCTCCGGCGCTTCGAGCAGATAGCCGGCGCGCTCGGCCAGGGCGCGGGCCAGCAGCTCGGCGCCGGATCGGCCGCTGGGCCGGACCGCGGCCAGTTGCTCGGCCGCGAGCGGCCCGAGCCGAGTGATCACGGCCTCGACATGCTCACGCGCCGCGGCGGTGTCGCGGTCACGGTGCCAGGCGACGGTAGCCAGGCCGAGGTGCGCTTCGGGCAGGTCGCGGGCGCGGGCAAGGAGCGTGGCGAAGCCCTCCGCGGCGGTGGCGAAGGCGGTGTCGCGCTGGTCGAGCAGCGCGGCCGGGTCAGGCGCGCTCTCGAGCTGGGAGTCGAAGTCGAGCGCCTGTTCGAGGGCGCGCTGGGCGTCGGCCAGCAGTTCGTCGTCGCGCCGGTGGCCGGGGCTGAACAGCAGCACCACGGCGAGCAGGAGCAGGACGCCGGCCACCGGCAAGGTAGCCCAGCAGCGGCGGACCGTGTCACACGTGGCCATGGGTCACTCGGCCGGCGCGGAGACGACGCGCCGCAGGCCCTCGGCAAAGGGCAGGGGATCGAGCCCGAAATGTTGCTGCATCGGCGCGGTGTCGCAGACGTTATCGGTTTCGAGCATGAGCACCTGGTCGCGACTGAGCGGCGGCGTGGTGCCGAGCCAGGCGAGCGGCAGGCGCAACAGCTCGAACCCGCTGGCCAGCGCGCCGGCCAGCCACAGCGGCAGCGGCGGGTGACGCAGCCGGGCGGCCAGCTCGCCGCGACCCTGGGCGCGCTCGACGTCGAGGCAGAGGTCGCGCAGCGAGGTCGCCCGCGGGCCGCCGAGCTCGTGCGTGGCGCCGACGATGTCGGGGTTTTCGGTGGTCGCCGCGGTGTGAATGATCTCGCAGACGTCGTCGATCCAGATCGGTTGGACCATCACCGCCGGCCCCGGCACGGGCAGGGGCAGGCGGGCGAAGAGGGTGACGAAATCGTCGCCCGGGCCGAAGATCACCGAAGCGCGGAGGATGACATGCTCGCCGGCAAAGCCGCGCACCGCCTGCTCGGCCTGCCACTTGGTGCGGTGGTAGCGGCTGCCCGCCTCGGGCCCGGTGCCGATGGCGCTGAGAAAGACGAACCGCTTGACGCCCGCCTCGGCCGCGGCGGCGACCAGCGCGCGGGTGCCCTCGGCGACGACGCTCTCGAAGGTCACGCCGGGCGGCTCGCGGAGCAGGCCGACGAGGTGGATCACCGTCTCGACGCCGGCAGTCGCCGCCGTCAGCGTGCCCGGCTGGGTCACGTCACCGACGGCGACCTCGATCCCGCGCCGGGCAAGATACTCACTGGGCGAGCCGGGCCGGACCAGTGCGCGGAGTGGCAACCCGGCCCCGCACAGCCGGCGCACGAGGTGGCCGCCGACGAAGCCGGTGGCGCCGGTGACCAGGATCATCGCAGCGGGGCTCCAGCCGTGGGCCGGCCGGCCCACGGGGTGGCAAGAGCCGATTATAGTCCGGCAGGAGGTAGCGGTAAAGGCGAGCCGAACCCGACGTCAAGCCAGAACGGACCTGACCGCGCAGACCGGCCGTATGATGGCGTCGTGAGACCAGGGACGATGCCGTGGAACGCCTGGCCGTGACACCCCGTGCGTTCGACGAGGCGGCGTTACGCCGCCTGGCCGACCTTGCCGCCGAGGGCGGGGGCGGCAACGCGCTGGTCGGCGCACTGGCCGACGCCCACACCTCGGCCGCGCTGATCGACCGCCAGACCGCCGCCACGCTGGCCGCCGCCGGGCCGCGCGAGGCCTGCCTGCACGACTTCTCGCCGGGGCCGCTGCTCGACCGGCTCGACGATGGCCGGCCGCTCTTGCTCCACTGGCCCGACCAGCGGCAGATCGCCGACAATCCGTGGCTGCGCCGCCTGGTCGACGCCGGCGACGGCTCGGTCCTCTGCCTCTCGCTGCCCGGCGAGACGGTGCTCGTGCTGGTCGGGCCCGGCGGGGCCGGCTGGGACGAACTGCCGCCCGAGCGGCTCGCGCTGCTCGCCCGCCTGGCCGCCCTGGCGGCCGGCACCGCGCCGGCCGGCGTCGGTGCCGAGGAAGAGCGCGCGCTGGTCCAGGGCCTGCACCAAAGCGGCTCGCCCGGCGAGGTCTGCCGCCTGGCCGTCGCCGCGCTGCGGCGCATGGCCGGCGCCGACTGGGTGATCGCCGCGCGCTGCGATCCGTTCGCCTCGCGGTTCGAGCTGGCCGGCGACGAGAGCGGCCTGTACAGCGCCGCCGACGCGCCGCTGCTGGCGACCGCCTGCCGGCGCCTCGAACCGCTCTGCGGCCCGGTGCCCGCCGGCGACGACCGGCTCGGCGCGTTGCTCCGCGACGCCGGCATCGTCGAGCAACTGACCATTCCGGCGGAATACCAGGCCGAGCGGTTCGGCGCGGTGCAGATCGGCTTCCGCCGCCGCGGCGCGCTGCCCGGCGCCGAGCTGGCGGCCAAGCGGCTGGCCTTCCAGGTCGCCCTGGCGTTGCGCCAGCAGTCGCTGCTGGCCGCCCAGAGCGAGGCGCTCGAACGGCTCAGCGAGGCGCAGGAGCAGGCCACCGAGGGGGCCCGGTTCGGCGCCCTGGCGCAGATGGCCGGCGGCGTCGCGCACGAGTTCAACAACGCGCTCGGCGGCATCCTCGGCCGGGCCCAGATGCTCCAGCGCCAGACCGACAATCCACAGGTGCTCAAGGGCCTGTCGACTATTCTCGACATCGGCTTCCGCGCCGCCGAAACGGTCAAGCAACTGCAGGAGTTCACTCGCGAGCGGGGCGACGAGGAGTACAGCCCCGTCCGCGTCGAGGAGCTCTGGCCCGCGCTGGTCGAGAGTGTCCGCCACCTGGCCGAACAGCACGGCCGCGAGGTCAATGCCCGCTACGCCGTCGAGACCGAGGGCGAGCAGCTCGGCGGCACGCTGCACGCCAACCAGGCCGACCTGCAGGTGGCCGTCGGCAATGTGGTGCTCAACGCGCTCGAGGCCACGCCCGGCGGCGGCATCGTCGGCCTCCAGGCGCGGTGCGACAGCCGGCACCTGATGCTCAACGTGATCGACCGCGGCGTCGGCATGACTGAGGCGGTGCGGACCAGTTGCTTCGACCCGTTCTTCTCGACCAAGGCGCAGACCGGGGTCGGGTTGGGCCTCTCGGTGACCTACGGCATCGTCGCCCGGCACCATGGCGAGATCGAGATCGAGAGCCGGCCCGGCGCGGGCGCAACGGTGCGGATCACCATTCCACTGGCGGCCGAATCGTCGGTCGAGCCGACGGCGCAGCGGCGGATCCTGGTGATCGACGACGAGCAGGGCATCTGCGACGTGCTGTGCGAGCTGTTCAGCAGCAGCGGCCACCTGGTCGACTCGGCGGCCGGCGGCCGCGCCGGCATCGAACTGCTGCAGGCACACCACTACGACCTGGTCTGCACCGACCTGAAGACCGCCGACCTGAGCGGCTGGGAAGTCGCCCGAGCGGCCAAGCAACGCCAGCCGACGCTGCCGGTCATGCTGCTGACCGGCTTCAGCGACCAGCTCCGCCCGCAAGAGATCGCCGACAGCGGCGTCGACGCGGTGTTCGGCAAGCCGTTCACCCTGGCCCAGATCCTCGAAGCCGCCGAGCGCCTGCTCAGCGGCGCGCGCTGAACGGACGGTCGGGGCGCGCCAACGGGGTGTCCATCGGGGCGCGCCGTTGGCGGCGCCCCTACCGCCTGGGCGACGCCGGGCGTGGTCGGGACACGCCGACGGCGTGTCCGACGGGGCGCGCGGCGTTTGGTCGCTACCGCCGCCCTGCCGCGTGCTCGACCGCGGCGCGGATCCAGTGCCGCAGGCCGTCGGTCGATTCGGCGTGGGGGCTGAACGCCAGGACTCGGCCGCGGCCATAGCTGCCGCGGACCATCGCCGGGGTGTCGACCATCAGCCCAACCGGAGTGTCGTTCTCGGCCAACTCGGTGCGGAAATAGGCCAGCGGCTCGAAGTCATCGAGCTCGGCGTTGCCGTTGGCGACCAGAATCGGGCCGTTGGCGTAGTGGATGGCGTGCTGCGCCTGCGCGACGCCGAAGAACCGCCGGCCGGCGTCGGTCAGCTCGATCTTCACCTCGCCCACACCGCGCCGCCAGTAGTTCGAGGCGGTTTTCGCATCGAGGATCTTCAGGCCCCACGAGAAGCCGTCGCAGGCCAGGTATGCCCCGGCGCAGATGCCGAGATAGCCGCCACCCGCGGCAACATACTGCCGCACCGCCTCACGCCCGGCGTCACCCAGGCCGCTCGACTGCGCACTGCCTGAGCCACCGGGGAAGATGGCCACGTCGAAACCGGTTAGGTGCCCGTCGCGGATGCGATCGACGGTGAGTGTCTCCAGGACCAGCGCCGCCGGGTCGTGCAGCACCGCCTGCAAGTTGCTGACCGTCGCCGACGACGAGCCCGGCCCGCGGTAGATGCCGACCCGCAGCCGGCCGTCGCGGTTGGCCTGGTTGAACGCGCCGTCGACGCGGTAGCGGACCAGCCAGATGAACTCGGGCGGCGGCAGCAGCTCGGCGTCGGCCGGGTCGGCCGTCTGGGTCAGCAGCACGCCGATCTGGCCGTTGGTCCGGTCCCACCAGAACATCGTCCCGCTCGAGCCGGTGTGGCCGAGCCACTCGGGCCCGCCGTCGACCGCCTCGCGACCGAGGCTGAGCCCCAGCGCATAGCGCGTCCGCGGCGGCGCCGGCAGCGTCAGCCAGTGGGCCACCTGCTCGGGCGGCAGATAGGTCCGGCCGGCATGCACGCCGCCGTCGCGGATCATCTTGAGGAAGGTAGCCAGGTCGTCGGCGGTGGTGATGATCTCGCCGGCGTGCGAGAAGTAGTTGCCCTCGATCGGCAGCGGACGGGTCTGGCGGCGCTCCCAGCCGTCGGCGGTGCGGCGATACATCTTCGGGATGCGCGCGGCGGTCTCGGCGTCGGGGAAGTAGGTGGTGTGGCGTAGCCCCAGCGGGCGGCACAGCTCCTGCTGCAGCAAGGCCTCGAAGCTCTGCCCGGTGAGCTGTTCGGCCAGATAGGCCGCCACGCTCGAGCCGAGGCCGCTGTAGGCATACTGCTCGTCGGGCTGGGCGCGCAGCCCGGCGGCGACGAACTCGGCAATCACGTCGCCCAGCGGCCGGGCGCGATACTCAGCCTTCTGCCACGGCCGGCCGCTCTCCTCGTCCGACGGCAGCCCGCCGCGGTGGCCGAGGATCTCACGCAGCGTCGGCGCCCGCGCCGCCGGCGTGCCGTCGGCCAGTCTGACCCCGGCAAAGAGCGGCAGGTAGGCATCGATCGGCGTGTCGAGGTCGACCACGCCGCGGACCGCCAGGCGCAGGATGACCGTCGCCACCAGCGACTTCGAGAGCGAGGCGATGCGCACCGGTTCGTGCGTGGTCCAGCGCCGGCCGGTCTCGCGGTCGGCCAGGCCGAAGGCGTGGTCGATCACCGGCTCATCGCCGTCGAGCACGAGCAGCGACCCGCCGGGGGCAAGCTGTTCGGCCACGGCGCGGTCGAGGTAGTCGACGACGGCCTGCCGCGCGGCCATCGGCAGCTCGGCCTGGACCGGCGCGATAGCGAGTAGCGCGGCGACCAGTAGGCGACGGAACTTCACTCGGCGGTCTCCTCGGGTGCCGTGTCCGGCTCCTCATCATCCTCGGGCGGGTCTGGGTCGTTGGCCAGTTCGACCGCCAACCAGGCCTCCCATTCGGTCTGCAGGTCGTCGAGCGGACCGAACACGCGCTCGGCCTGGATGAGTCGTGCATCCGGCTCGCGCGGCTGGTTCGGCACGCTGAGCAGGCGCAGAAACTCGCGGAACTGCCGCGGCTTCTCGCGGATCAGGTACCGGCAGACGCCGAAGCCCTGGACGTAGACCAAGGCCAGCTTCGCGATCTGGACGTCGCCGGCCTCGGATTCGTTCGCCGCGCGCCGCGACTCGGCCGGCCGGCGACGCTCGCGCTCGAGATCGTCCAGGCTCTCGACCTCCGCGTTGCTCCACGAGAAGAGATCCTCGAGCGGCGCCAGCCAGCCCTTGCGGTAGAACAGGACCAGCTCGCCGCGCCGGCCCGACTGGTTGTCGGTCAGCGGGCCATAGGTCGCGGTCGCATCGCCCATCTCGAACTGGCCGGCGAGGCCCTCGACCAGCCACATCGGCAGCGGCTCGCGGCGGCGCAGCACGCCCTGGTTGAAGGCCAGTTGGTGCGACACCTCGTGGCTGATCCGCAGCGCCGCGTCTTCGGCGCCGGCATAGCACTCGATGCGGTTGCTCAGCGGGCTGTAGAACCCGCCCAGGTTCTCGCTGAGCTTGAACGCGCCGGTCCGCGCGAAGTAGTCGTCGAACGCCTGCCGGTCGCGGTGGAGGACAATCAGCAGCCGGTCGGCCGGCGGCTCGAGCGGCACGCCGAGGTGGCGCATCACCGCGGCAAAGGTCTCTTGGGCCCGGTCGACGGTGGCGAGCAACTGCTTCGCCTCGTCGACGGTCGAATTGGTCAGCAGCCGCCAGTCGCCGACGTCCTGGATGCGGTAACCCTGGCCATACTCCTCGAGCAGATCGAGCTGGCGCAGCATGTCCTCGGTCAGCTCGACCGCCGCCGCCGGGCCGACGGCGAGGGCGAGGAGAAGGCCCAGCCCGTGCGAACGGATCTTCATTGCCTGTCGCCTCGACGTCCGCGGTGCCCTGGAGACCATGAACGTCACTCAGTTCCTTGACCAGTTGACCGCCGATCCCTCCTACGCGGGCCAGATGGTTGCGCGACACACCGTCCCGGCCCGCCGCGCGCGGTATGCCGAGCCGGCCGAGCCGCTGCCCGACCTGCTCCGCGAACGACTCGCGGCCCAGGGGGTCGAGCGCCTCTACGCGCACCAGGCCGCCGCGCTCGACGCCGTGCGCGCCGGACACGACGTGGTCGTGGTCACTGGCACCGCAAGCGGCAAGACCCTGTGCTACAACCTGCCCGTGCTCGAGGGCATCCTGGCCGATCGCCGCGCCCGGGCGCTCTACCTCTTCCCGCTCAAGGCCCTCGGCCGCGACCAGCTGGCCAAGCTCCAGGCCTTTGGGTTGTGGGAGCAGGTCCGCGCCGCGGTCTATGACGGCGACACGCCGGCCGACGAGCGCCGCCTGATCCGCGACGCGGCCCACCTGGTGCTGACCAACCCGGACATGCTGCACCTCGGCCTGCTGCCGCACCACGAGCGCTGGCACGCCTTCTTCGCCCACCTGCGCTACGTCGTGATCGACGAGGTGCACACCTACCGCGGTGTGTTCGGCAGCCATGTCGCCCACGTGCTGCGCCGGCTGCGGCGGGTCTGCGCGCGGCACGGCGCGGCGCCCCAGTTCATCGGCTGCAGCGCCACGATTGGCAACCCGCGGGAGCTGTTCGAGCGGCTGACCGGCGCCGACGACCCGGCGGTGATTGACCGCAACGGCGCGCCGAGCGGCCGACGCCACCTGGTCGTCTGGAACCCGCCGCCGCTGCGCGAGACGAGCGGCCGCCGGCGCTCGGGCAACATCGAAGCCACCTTTCTGCTGCGCGAGCTGGTTCAGGCCGGCATCCGCACCCTCGGCTTCACCCTGGCGCGGGCCGAGGCCGAGATCATCCTGCGCTACCTGCGCGCGGCACTCGACGTGGTCGACCCGGCGCTGACCGAGCGCGTGGCGGTCTACCGCGCCGGTTACCTGGCCGAAGACCGCCGGCGGGTCGAGCAGGGCCTGGCCGGCGGCGAGCTGACGGCGGTGGTTTCGACCGTCGCGCTCGAGGCCGGGATCGACATCGGCGGGCTCGACGCCACGGTGCTGATCGGCTATCCCGGCACGGCCGCCGGGTTCTGGCAGCAGATCGGCCGCGCCGGGCGGGGCCGGCGCGACTCGCTGGCCCTGCTGGTCACCCGCGACAGCCTGGTCGATCAGTACTTCGCCGTCCACCCCGAGGCGTTGTGGAGCGCTTCGAGCGAGGCGGCGCTGATCGACCCGGAGAACCTCTACATCGCCACGGGCCACCTGCTCTGCGCCGCTTACGAGGGGCCGCTACGGCGCGACGAGCTGGCCCGCTTCGGCCCCGACGCCGAGGCCGTGGCCGACTTCTGCGCCGAGCAGGGCTGGCTCGAGCGCCGCGGTGGCGAGTGGCTCTACACCGACCCGACCTACCCCGCCGCCAAGGTCAGCCTGCGCGCGGCGAGCAACCTGTCGTATGAGCTGGTCGATCCGGCCGGCCGCATCCTCGGCAGCGAGGATGACGTCCGGCTGTGGGACCTCTGCTTCCCCGGCGCGGTGGTGCTCCACGACGGCGAGCAGTATCTCTCCCGGCGGATCGACCAGGCGGCGCGGCAGGTGCACCTCGAGCCCGTCGAGGTCGACTACTTCACCCAGCCCGAGAAGCGGGTCGAGGTGCGAATCGATGAGCAAATTACCGAGCGCCGCCTGGGCGAGCTGATCGTCGCCTGTGGCGAGGTGACCGTCACCCGGACCACGGTCGGCTACCGGCGGCTGCGCCAGGTGACCTTCGAGCTGCTCGAGCGATTCGACCTCGACTGCCCACCCCAGACACTGGAGACCAGCGCCTGCTGGATCACCTTGTCCGAGGAGTTCCGTCGCTCTGCGGCCGAGCGCGCCTGCGACCTGCACGGCGGCCTGCACGCCGTGGAACATGCGCTCTGCGCGGCGCTGCCGTTGACCGCGATGTGCGACCCGCGCGACCTGGAAGGCGCGACCACGCCGTTCCACCCGCAGCTTGAGCAGCCGGTCTGCTTCCTGTTCGACAACTACCCCGGCGGCATCGGCCTGGCCGAGCGCGGGTTCGAGCAGATCGAGACCATCCTGGCGGCGACCCGCGAGCTGGTCGCCGCCTGCCCCTGCGAGACGGGCTGCCCGGCCTGCATCACGCGCCAGTTCTGCGGCTCGTTCAACCACCCGCTGGACAAGCTCACCGCCGAGCTGATCCTGCGCGCGGGCAGCGGCGGGCCGCAGGAGTCGGGCGACCGGCGGTGAACCGGCGGCTAGGGGTCGCCAGCCCATGATCAGTCAGACCGCCGAACGGTTCGGGTCCATCGTCGCGCGGGGCGCGCCTGGGATGGTGATCGAGCCGGCGGCGGCCGAGGCGCTGCTCGCCGCCGCGCTCGACCGGATGGGCCCGCTGCGCCGGGTGCTGCTCATCCCGCCCGACTTCACCCGCTTCCACTCCGGCGCCGGTGAACTGACCGGCTTCGTGGCGAGCCACCTGCGCGACGCCGAGGTCGACATCTTGCCGGCGCTGGGCACCCACGCGCCGATGACCTGGGAGCAGTGCGAGCGGATGTTCCCCGGCATCGCGCCCGACCGCATCCTGGTCCACGACTGGCGCGACGGGCTGGCGCGCCTGGGCACCGTGCCGCGCGACTACGTCGCCGAGGTCTCGGGCGGCCTGGTCGACTACCCCATCGAGATCGACGTCGACCGGCGGGTGGTCGAGGGGGAGTACGACCTCATTCTCTCGCTCGGCCAGGTGGTGCCGCACGAGGTGGTGGGCATCGCCAACCAGAGCAAGAACCTGTTCGTCGGCCTGGGCGGACCGGAGACCATCAACAAGACCCATTTCCTCGGCGCGGCCTATGGCCTGGAGCGGATCATGGGCCGGGCCGACACGCCGGTGCGGCGGGTGCTCGACTATGCCGCGCGTGAGTTCGCCGCCGACCTGCCGGTCTGTTACGTGATGACCGTACGACAACGTGACCAACGCGGGCGGCTGAACACCTGCGGGCTCTACCTCGGGGACGATCGCCGGACCTTCCTTGAGGCCGCCACGTTGTCTCAGCAGGTCAACCTCGATCTGCTCGATGCGCCGCTGCAGCGGGTCGTCGTCTGGCTCGATCCGGCGGAGTACCACTCGACCTGGCTGGGCAACAAGGCGATCTACCGCACGCGTATGGCCATCGCCGACGGCGGCGAGCTGATCATCCTCGCCCCCGGCGTGCGCACCTTCGGCGAGGATGCCGCCATCGACGCGGTGATCCGCGAGTTTGGCTATCGCGGTGCGCGGCGGACGCTGGCCGCGGCGCGCAACGATGTGGTCATGGCTCGGAACCTGTCCGCCGCGGCGCACCTGGTCCACGGCTCGAGCGAGGGCCGGTTCACCATCCGCTACTGCCCGGGCGGACTGAGCCCGACCGAGATTGAGAGCGTCGGGTACGACTATGGCGAGCTGGACGAGATGCTGCGGCGCTACCCGCCGGGCGGCGAGGGGGACGGGCTCCGGGTCGCGCCGAACGGGGAGGAGTATTACTTCGTCAGCAATCCCGCGCTCGGGCTCTGGGCGCTACGGCAGCACTTTGGTTAGGCGAGCGCTCGCGCTGCTGCTCGTCGCCGCGCCGGTCCTCGCCGCCGACCTGGCGGTCGACGGGCCAACGCTCCGGCTCGCTGGCCGACCGGCCATTCTGCGTGGTCTGATCTACCCGCTCCAGGCCCGCCGCGACGGCCACCCGTTCGACGCCGCGGCTGCCGTCGAGCAGGCGCAGGCGGCAGGGCTGAACCTCGTCGCCGCGCGCATTGCCGAGGGCCCGACCGTCGCCGATGCCGAGGCGCTCATCGCCGCTGCCAGAGCCGCCGGCCTGCCGGTGGCCGTCGAGCCGCTCGGCCCGCCCGAGGCGGCCGCGCGGCTGGCCGCGCGGCTCGGCGGCGACACCACGCCGGCCTGGCTGTCGCCGCCGATCCTGTTCGAGAACGGGCTCGGCTTCGGCGACTGGAGCGATGCGCTGCGACGCGCGCGCCAGGCCGCCGACCAACCGGCGCTGGCGGTCATCCCGTGCGCCCCGCCCGACTGGCTGCTGGCCGCCCGGGCTCTGCGGCCGGCGGCCGAGCATCCCGACCTGTACCGCACCACCGCGCTGCGCGCCGAGTCGGTCTCGGCCGAGGCCGGCGAGTATCTGCTGGTGCCCACGCCAGGGGCGCTGCGCCTGGCCGTCTACGCAGCGCTGGGCAGCGGCGCGAAGGGGCTGCTGTTCGACCATGCCGGCCACCTCGCCGGCGGCGACGACCCGTTCACCGGCGCCGACCGCGCGGCGACGATTGCCCGGCTAATCGACGAGCTGGCGCTGCTCGAGCCGTGGCTGGCCGAGTGCCGGTTGCTCGACCCGCCGGCCACGCCCGCCGCGGTCCGAGCGGCGCTGTTCGCCCACGGCGACGACCGGCTGCTGCTGCTCTGGCGCCAGCGGCCGCTCGACGGCCGTCAGGTCGGCGGGGCACCGCAGCCGCCGTTCGAGGTCACCGTCCCCTGGCGCGGCGAGGCGCCAAGGGTCTATGCGCTGGCGCCCGATGCGCTGCGGGAGAGCGAGGCCGACCGGCGCGACGCCGGCATCCGGCTCAGCCTGCCGCGCTTCGATCTCACCGCAGCCTTCCTGCTGACGCGTGAGCCGCAGCTCCGCGCCCAGTCCGAAGTCGCCGCGGCGCTGCCCCGCACCGCCACGCGCAGCGTGCTGATCGCCGGCCGGCGCTGGGCCAAGGTCGATCACACGGTGACCCGGCTCGAAGCCCAGCGGCGCGGGCGCGGTGCGCGCCGCGACCTGGCCGGGCTGGCCGGGCTGCTGGTCGAGGCGAGCGAGGCGCTGGCCTATGGCTACCTGCGCAGCGCGCTGGAGCTGGGCGACGAGTGCGAGCGCCGGCTGCGCGAGATTGAGGCGCGGACGCTCGAGTCGTTCCTGGCCGACCAGCCACCCGGCGCCGGCGGGCCGGCGTTGCTCTGCTTCGCCACGCTGCCCGGCCTGGCCGAACCCAACCGGCCGCCACCGACGGCACCGCTGCCGCTGACCGCCGAGGCGCCGCTGTCGCTCGACTTCGAGGCGCTCGAGCCGGGCGCCATCCCCGAGCGCTGGCACGCACTCGAGGGATTCGACCAGACGGTGCGCACGCTCCGTGTCGTCGCCGAGGGCGGGCAGTTCCTGCGTTGGCTGCCCACCTCCTCCGCGCCGGGCGCGCTCTACCTGCCGTTCAGCCCGCGGACCGAGCTGACCGTCAGCCTGCGCGCGCGGGTCGCCGCCGGGGCCGATCGGCTGATCGCCCTGGCGCCGGCGGCCGGCGCGGCACCCTTGGCGGGCCTCCGGCTGCGGCCCGATGGCAGCGCGGTGAGCTGGCCGCGGGCTGGCGAGCCGGTATCGCTGGGCGCGGATTGGGTGAAGGTCGAGCTGCGCCTGGCCCAGGGCGGGTTGACGGCGACGGTGGGCGACCGGCCGGTCAGCGCCGAGCCTTTACCGGCCGACTCCGCCGGCGCGCTGGTCCTCGCCGTACTCGGCGGCGCGACGGCGGCGGTCGACCTGGACGACCTGAGCTTCCGATGAAGTGCGACGCCACGGACCTCGCGTGATCCGGGGTGTTGGAGAGCTACCGTAGGGGCGGGTCTCAGACCCGCCCGAGTGCCGACGAACTCGCTTCCAGAGCGGCTCGACTCGTCGACGGGCAGGTCTGAGACCTGCCCCTTCCTCGAACGTCGACACGCCCTCTCACCGGCGGTGCGTTGACCGATCTGGGTCGCGTCCCTCTTTCCGGCAGGGAACCTCCTCGCAACGGCTAACGGTCATTCCCGACAGCGGGGAGTGGGCGATGGCGCGGCGTCTGCAGTCTGAGATCAAGCAGTCCATCCCGTTTCGCAGCATCGAGATCGAGGCGTTTCTCAACCTGATGCGCACCCACGATGCACTGCTGCGCGGGGTGCAGGCCCTGTTGCGCGGGCATCGCCTGAGCCTGCCGCAGTACAACGCGCTGCGCATTCTACGCGGAGCCGGCGACCAGGGCCGCACCTGCGGCGAAATCGCCGAGCGGATGATCACCCGCGATCCCGACGTGACCCGCCTGCTCGACCGCCTCGAGGCCCGCGGCCTGGTCCGCCGCGAGCGCCAGGCCAGCGACCGCCGCGTGGTCCGCGCGTTCATCACGCCCGCCGGCATCGGCCTGCTCGATCTGCTCGACGAACCGGTCGACGCGCTCCACGCCCGGCAGCTCGGACACCTGGGCGAGGACGAGCTGGCCGGCCTGATTGCCCTGCTCGAAAAGGCGCGCGAGCGGTGCGATGGGTCGGCGGGCTGACGCCGTCCGACCGGACTCCGGACGTTGACGACACCCGGTCGTTCGGCGCATTGCGATGCGCCGCAACGGATGTCATCTGGATGCCACGCGGCCGGTCAGCCGGGCTTGGTCGCCTCGACCTCGAGCCGGACCATCGCCACGTGCACCGTGCCGTCGGCGTCGGGCGGGTGGTCGGCCAGGTAGCGGCCGACCACGGCGGCGATGAACGGCTCGCGCAGCGGCTCGGGCAGCCGGCTCGTGTAGGGCAGCCAGGTGGTCCGCACCCAGCCGGCCAGGCCGTCGGCGCCGGGCTGCTTCATGTCGACGGCGAGCAGCTCGACGCGCCGCGGCGCGAGCCCCGCCGCGCTCAGCCAGCCGCGGTACTGGTCGGCGCCGTGAAAGCCGTAGGGGAAGCTGAAGCCGGCGAAGTGCTCGCTCCACGGCGGCTCGGCCAGCAGCGGCTCGATGGTGGACAGGATCTCGGCCGCGTTGCCCCGCCCGCCCATCTGCAGCAGGATTCGCCCGCCCGGCCGCAGCGCGCGGGCGATGCCGGCCAGCACCGGTGCGTGGTCGACCACCCAGTGCAACGCGGCATTGGAGAAGACGGCGTCGAACTCGGCGACGAACGGCAGCGCTCGCGCGTCGTGCTCGGCGAAGGCCAGGTTGGCCAGGTGGCCGAACCGCTCGCGCGCCAGGTCGAGCATCGCCGGCGAGCTGTCGACGCCGAGCACGCGGCCGGCCGGCACCAGGGCCGCCAGCTCGGCGGTGACCTTGCCGTCGCCGCAGCCGAGGTCGAGCACCGCCTCGTCGCCGCGCAGGTCGAGCTTGGCCAGCAGCGCCCGCGCCCACTCGAGTTGCGCGGCGGAATGCCGGGCATACTCGTCGGCGTCCCAGCGGTAGCTCACTGGTTCCAGCCCAGGCGGCCGTTGATCGAGATGGAGTAGGTCGGGATGCGCCAGATCATCGCCACCGGCGACCAGATCGTCTCGGCGGCGTACTCGGCCAGCATGATGCCGATCATCGCCGCGTGGAGTTTGCGATAGCCGCGCAGCCCCCAGATGCGCAGCACGCCCCACTTGAGCACCATGGCCAGGATCATGCCGAACCAGAAGTAGTCGACGCCGAAGTTCATCGCCAGGGCATAGCCGACCGGGTGGAGCCAGAAGCTGGCCACGCGGAAGCGGACGAAGTTAAGGCCCACGACGACCAGGAAGCCGAGCCCGACGAAGCCCATCGCGGTCGGGTTCGGCCGGCGCGGGTTGTTGAGCAGGTTGTTGACCAGCCCCGACTGGCCGGTGCCCGGGTCGTAGGCGCCCCAGCGATAGCCAAGATAGACGGTCACCACGTGCGCGGCGATGCAGCCGGCGACACAGGCGACCAGCAAGCCGGCGAAGATCCAGCGCTGGTCGACCTTGTCGCGCTCGCCGATCTTCATCGCCTCGAGCTGGCCCGGCATCGGGTGCGAGCGGTGGATGCGGTTGAAAAAGTAGAAGGTCGTCGACATGCCGACGATGGCCCGCGCCGAGAGCCCCTGGCTGCCCATGAAGTCGACCACCAACTGGTTCGGTCCGGTGAAGGCCATCTCGTGGGTCGGCGGGCCGAGCTCGGCGCGCATCCGCGTCAGGGCCGTGCTCCAGGCCAGGTAGAGCAGGATGTAGACGAGTCCGAACCAGGGCTTGAGCCCGGCCAGGTTGGCGATGAACATCATCCCGGCGATGCCGGCGAGCAGGCCGAGCATCGCCCAGCGCGGCGCGACGTCGCCCGGCTCGCCGCCGCCGTGGAGCACGCGCCGCCAGGCCTGCCGGAGGTGCTCGCGCGAGTTCCAGATCAGAGTGACGAAGAGGGCCAGGAACGCGCCCCAGGTCTGCTCGCCGAAGTAAGGCGGCGCCGGGATGAGGTACCCGCCGCCGAAGACGCCCTGCGGATAGCCCATCGCCGCGGCGATGATCTGCTGCGCCTTGCGGGCGAAGAAGAAGAAGACCATCGAGAAGACCAGGTCGGTGGGCAGGAAGCTGACCAGGGCGAAGATGAACGGGAACAGCCCGACCGGCGTCCAGCCGGTGCTGTTCCAGGGGTGGCTGTGGAACAGGTTGTTCAGGTCGCCGAGGAAGCGGACCTTGATCAGCGGCACGCTGGGCCAGAAGAAGTGGAGGCCGTTGAACAGGTCGATCAGCCCCATGGTGGCAAACGCGATCCAGAGCGCCGGCTCGCGCCAGAAGGCCGGCTTGTGATCGCTCGAGGCGGTGACGATGGCGTAGGGCAACTGGATAATCGGAAAGGCCAGCCGCTCGCGCTCGGTCCACTGCCTGCGCATGAGCGAGCAGATGCTGATCATCGACAGGCAGAGCGAGCTGACCAGGAAGGTCCAGACGAGGATCGGGCGGTACCAGATGTCGAGATGCGAGAGCACCACGTCCCAGCCGTGGCCGCCCGACTTGAAATCCTGCAGCGGCGCCGGGTTGGTGAAGAAGAGCGACGGCGGCAGGTGCGGCAGGAGCAGCGTCTCGAACTGGTTGGTCTCGTTGGCGAACAGCGCGAAGCCCGCCTTCTGGCGGTCCATGCACCACATCCACTCCGAGCCGACGCCGCAGGCGGTGGCCAACATGCCGTAGGTCAGGATCAGCTCGCCGGTGGTGAAGGCCAACCGCGGCGCGTAGCGGCGTAGCGGGAGGTTGATCGCGGTCAGCACGAGTAGCGCGCTGACCGGCGGAACGAGCAGCGAGAGCATGATGTCGACCGGCTCGTCGACCCCCCAGTAGGCCATGATGGGGGTGAGCAGCAGCGAGACGACCACGGCGCGGAGGAACCGCCAGGCCCCCAGCGGCTCGCTCGATTCAACGGGGAGGCCGAGACCGATCTGCGGCCCGCCCCCCGGTCTTCTGGTCTCAGACTGCATCCGGCCGGTTCCGATGTTGAGCGCTATCGATTATCGTGGCGCGCCGCGACGCGCGCCGTAACCGCCACGCCGATCGACCCGCGCCGGCGGCCGGCGTGGGTAGGGCCGCCGCGCCGAGGCGGCCGGCCGCCCGGTAGGGCCGGCGCGCCGCGGCGGCCGGGGGGGTGGGGGGACGCGCCCCCCCCACCCCGCCG
>CAYONP010000005.1:0-98070 GCA_964405335.1 uncultured Fimbriimonadaceae bacterium | reverse complement strand
CGCCGTCGAGCGCGGCCAGTTTCCGCTCGACCACCGCGCCGGTGGGATGCGCCGTGCGGCTGTATTCCCAGGTGGTCACCCGGCCCGAGGTGTAATCGTCGAAGTCTCGCAGCGTGGCAAAGACGAACGGCGCGCTGCGGACCACCGGCGTGGTCAGCGCGCCGGTGGTCGGGTCGACCGTTTCGCCCGCCTGCACCACGGCGGTGTCGAACTGGCTCGGCTCGTTGGGCATGTGGCTCTCGGAGTGCGAAGTCTGCCTCTCGGCCCGCTGGTTGTCAACGCAGGGCGCGGCCGGCCGGCGGCGAAGCGAGGCCGCGGAGTGACCGCGATGCACCGCGCGATCGGGCTCCTCATCCTCTTTGCCGTCGCACCCGGCCACGCGGTCTGGGACGAGGGCAGCGGGACCATCATCACCGAGCGCTGGCCCGGCGGCCTGCCACTCGGCGGCATCGGCTGCAACCTCGTCGAGCTGCTCAGCGACGGCGCGCTGCGTGAGTTCGACGCCTTGGCCGAGCCGGCCGGACCGCCTCGCACCGCCTTCTTCGCCGTCGCCTGCGGCGGTGTCGCCCGACTGCTGCGGCAGCCGGTGCCTGACGACTATCCCGTGGCCGCCATCGACGAGAGCCGGGCCTCGTTCCAGTACCCGCGCGGCCAGATCGTCTTTCGCGATGCCGCTCTGCCGGTCGAGGTCGAGCTGCTCGCCGCCAGCTTCATCGTCCCCGGCCAGCTTGCCGACTCGACCTTGCCGGCGGCGCTCTTTCGCCTGACCGTCCGCAACCCGACCGCCCGCGCCGCGGTGGTCCACCTCGCCTTCGCGCCGCCGCTCGAGGCCGCCGTCGCGCCGGCCACCGCAACTCTCGGCCGGAGCCTGTCGCCCGGCGAGGAGGACGCCTGGTGGCGCCGTTTCGCCGCCGGTGGCGCGGCGTTCGATCAGCCCGGACCCGCCGCCTGGCTGGCCCGGCTCGAGGTCCCGGCCCGTGGCGCCGCGGTGGCCGAGCTTTGCTGCGCCTGGGATGCCAACCAACCCGGCCCGCCGGAGCTCGCGCCGGCGCCGGCGTTCGAGCGGATCGACGACGTCGCGGCGCTGGTCGACGACGATCCGACCACGATCTGGACCTCGGCCCGGCCGATCCGCGCGCTGGACGCGATCACCGTGCACCTGGCCGCCGCTCAGACGGTGCAGGAGGTGGTCATCAGCCCGGCCGATGAGCGCCTCGTCGCCGGCGGCTTCGATGTCAGCGCCAGCGCCGACGGCAACACCTGGGAGCTGGTCGGCGCCTTCCCGCCGGCGGCCGCCCAGGCCGCGCTGCGCGGCGGTGTGCTGAGCCTGCCCGTCGAGCCGCGAACCGCCGAGCAGCTTCGTCTGACCGCCCGCACCGACGGCGCCGCGCCCTGGTCCATCGGCGAAATCCAGGTCACCGCCGACACCGGCATCCCGATGCGGCCGGCCACCGCCGACGTCCGCCTGCGCGCCGACCAGCCGCCCCCGGCGACCGAGCTGGGCCGCTATTGGCGCAACCAGTTTGCCACGCCGCGACAGGTGGCCGACCACGTGTTGGCCAACGCCGACCGCCTGCTGGCCCAAACGCAGGCGTGGCAGGACCCCGTTCTGCGCAGCAGCCTGCCCAACTGGCTCAAGCGCAAGCTGCTCGCCGACCTGGCCGGCCTGGTGATCGACGGCGCCCTGGCCGAGGACGGCCGATACGTCTCGCACACCGACGGGCCGGTCGCCGCGAGGCGCTACGGTTCGTTGCCGCTGCGGAGCGCCACCCAGCCGGTGCTGCTGGCCTTCCTACCCGAACTCGACGCCCGCGAGCTGCGCCACTTCGCCGCGGCGATCGACGGCCTCGGCCGCCTGCCCGAGCAGCTCGAGCGGTTCGACGGCGGGTCACCGACCGGCTCGATCGCCGGCGCGGCCGAGTTCCTGCTCCAGGTTGAGCGCCGCCGGCGGTGGACCGGGGACGTCGATCCCCGTCTGGCCGAGGCGGCGGTGCTCGCCGCCGCCGGGCTGGGCGACGGCGACGAGCCGATGGCCGCCGCGGCGCGCAACGCCCTGGGCGAGTGGCGGTCGGTCACTCCGGCGCCGGTGCAGCGCAGCCACGCCGCCGCGCTGCGGGGCGACTGGCTGGAGCGCAGCCTGGGCCTGCGACCAAGCCTGCCCGACGCGGCGGGACGCGCCGGCCAACTGGCCGACCGCCATTTGGCCCGCTGGCGGCCCGTGCCGCCGCTGGAATGCGACGGCGATGGCATGAGCCTCGATCGGGCCGCGCCGGTGGCCGAGATGCAGGCCTGGTTCGGCGGGGCGCTGATCCGCCTCGGCCGGGCGGACGACGGGCTGGCGGTCTTCCGCGCCGCCTACGAGGCGGCCTGGGATTTGCAGCGCCGGCCGTTCGCGCCGCCGCGGCTAGTCACCGTGCCCGACGGCGAGCGCGGCTGGGGCGAGCCGTCGTCGGCCTCGTTGGCCGGCTGGGAGGTGCTCGGGGCCCTCGCCGGCGCCGGGCTCGATGTGGCCGAGCAGGTGCTCTACCTCCGCCCGGTGCTGCCCACCGATCAGGATCGGCTGACGATTCCGCTCTTCTTCCCCCGCTTCTGGGCCGAGCTGCGGTTCGCGCCGGGCGAGGGTCAGTTCGAGCTGCGGGTCATCCGGCAGTTCGGCGATCCCGTGCGCATCGCTCGCGTCTCCGGCGCCGAGACGATCGAACTGCCGCAGCCGGTGGCCCTGGTCGAGGGTGCCACGCTCGACCTGTCTCCTTGGAGCAACCGGCTCCAGCCGCAGCCGCGGTCACAGCCGGCCACCTCGCGGCTCGGCCAGACCAACCGCACCGGCCGCGGCTATGCCACCGGCCGCTGGCAGGTCAGCGCCGAGGGCGACGGGCTCTATGCGGTCATGGCCTCGTCGCCCGAGGCGGCGATCGATGGCGACCGAACCACCCGCTGGTCGACCGGCCGGGTGATGCAGGCCGGTGACCGGTTCGTGGTCGACTTCGGCGAGGAGCTGACGGTCGGCCGAGTGGTGCTCGACAGCGGCACGCGGTATGACTACCCGCGCGCGCTGCGGGTCGACCTGTCGGGCGACGGCCGCACCTGGCGGCAGCCGGCCGACAGCAGGGTCGAGGTCGACCGCGACGGCGTGACGACGGCGAACTTCAGCCCCACGCCCTGCCGCTGGCTGCGCCTGACCAACGGCGGCACCGCGCGCGGGCTGTACTGGTCGATTCATGAGTTGTACGTGTTCCGGGAGTGAATCGCCGCCGTGGTTCGTTGGCTACGGGAGGAGGGGACGGTGCTGCAGGTCAGGCTTCGAGGCGAGGTGACCGAATCGGGCGCATTGGTGGTGGAACTCCCGGCGGATTGGCCGCCTGGAGCAGTCGATGTGCTGCTTCAGCAGGCGGACGATGAGCACAACGCCGGCGAAGCTGCAGCGCGACACCCTGCCTTCGGCATCTGGCGAGATCGTCCGGAGGCCGTCGATTCGCCCTCGTTCGCTGCGGGCCTGAGGTCCAGTCTGGAGACGGGGGCGGACGCCCGCCACCGAAGCCTGCCTTCCACGGTGCCGTCCTCGCGACGAACCACGGTGTCGTGACGACGGGCGTAGGGGCACGCCAACGGCGTGCCCGCCGCCGTCGGTCACCTCGGGCAGCCACAGCGGGCTGCTCCGTCCGGCGTTGACTTTGGGGCCAAATACCGCCGCTCGGTGCCACTGGCGGCTTGCCCGCCAGTGCCGCCGACGAGCTGCTGGACAGCACTGGCGGACAAGCTGCCAGTGGCACCATCTACCGATGACGATGGTGATCTTGCGATTATGGGCGCTGACACTACCGGTGCCGCGCCGCGCTCCGCGCCGTTGACAGGCCCTCTCCATCGGGTAAGATCGCCGCTTCGTCGTGCCGCGAGATCGCCATGAGCCGCGAGCAGCCGCCGATGCCGGGCCGGCCCGCCGAGGGCGAGGCGCCGCCGACGCGCGGCCGGCTGGCCGGCTGGTTGGCCGATCGACGCGCACGGCGCGAGCTGGCCCGCCGGCGAGACGAGCTCGACGCGCTGTACGACGCGGCGACGATGCGGGTCAGCGTCTTGAGCGACGGCCTGGTCGACCGCATCGAGCGACTGCGCGAGGCCAAGCACGGGCACGAGAAGCGGGTCTTCGAGCTGCGCGCGGAGCGCGCGCCCGATGACGATCCGGAGCTGCTGGCGGCGGCCGCGGCGTCGGTCGAGCTGGCCGGCCAGATGGACGTGCTGCGCACCGATCTGGCGCCGCTGCAGTCCGAGACCGAGCGGCTGGAGGCGGCCCGGCGCGACTCTCTGGCGGCGCTCGACGCTGGTGTCGGCGGCCACGAAGCGGTCTTCGCCGCCGCGCGCGAGACGGTCGAGGCGAGCCGCCGCCGGCTCAGCGAGCGACGAACCGAGGGCAGTTGACGTGAGTGCATATCAGGCTCCGCGCGGCACCCACGACGTGCTGCCCGGGGTGGCCCCCGCATCGCAACCGCCGGACGAACGCATCTTCCGCAGTTACCGGTGGCAGGCCCTCGAAGCCACCTTTCGCGAGGTCTGCAGCCGCTTTGGGGTCGAGGAGATCCGCACGCCGGTGTTCGAGTCGACGCAGCTCTTCCGCCGCAGCGTGGGCGAGGAGACCGACATCGTCGCCAAGGAGATGTACGATTTCGAGGACCGTGGCGGCGAGCCGCTGACCCTGCGGCCGGAGGGCACGGCCGGCGTCATGCGCAGCATCGTCGAGCACAGCCTCGGCGCCGGCGGCGCACAGCTCCTCAAGCTCTACTACCTCGGCCCCATCTTCCGCTACGAGCGGCCGCAGCGCGGCCGGTACCGGCAGCACCACCAGGTCGGCGTCGAGTACGTCGGCGGCGACAATCCGGCGGTCGACGTCGAGGTGATCAGCCTGGGGCTGAGCTACCTCGAAGCGCTCGGCTTGCGCGACCTGACGCTCCAGCTCAACAGCGTCGGCACGCCCATTTCGCGGCCCCGGCACCGCGAAGCGCTGGTCGCCTATCTGGCGCCCCACGTGCCGACGCTGAGTGAGGACAGTCAGCGTCGGTTCGAGACCAATCCGCTGCGGGTACTGGACAGCAAGGACGAGCGCGACCAGGCGATCATCGCCGGCGCGCCGGTGATGCTCGACTACCTCGAAGACGAGGCCCGTGAGCACTTCGCGGCGGTGCTGTCGGGCCTGCGTGACCTCGGGATCGCGTATGAGCTCAACCGCCGCCTGGTGCGCGGCTTGGACTACTATCAGAAGACGGCCTTCGAGGTGGTCAGCGGCGCGCTGGGTAGCCAGAATGTGGTCCTCGGCGGCGGGCGGTACGATGGACTGATCGAGGAGCTGGGCGGCAAGCCAACGCCGGGTGTGGGGTTCGGCAGCGGCATCGAGCGGGCGCTGCTGGTGCTCGAGTCGATGGGCCACCCGCTCGGCGAGCCCGCCGCGCCGGAGGTCTATCTGGTTGCGCTGTCCGAGACCGAACGGCGTGACGCGAGGCGGCTGGCCGCCGAGCTGCGGCGCGCGGGCGTGCGGGTCGAGTACGATCTGCAGGGCCGGTCGATGAAGGCGCAGATGCGCGGCGCCAACCAGTCCGGCGCCGGCTATGCCCTGTTCGTGCGCGACGACCGGCCGGAGACGTATGAGGTCAAGCGACTGGCGGATGGCGAGCAGTTGACGGTGGTGCGCGAGCCGCTCGAGTCGTTGTCCTCGATCGTTGGTGAATGGGCTGCCGCGGCCGGAGCAGAGGAGCGCTGAGCATGCCGGAATATCGGGTGCGCTATACCCACGGCGAGGATGGTTGGATTCTCGCCACGGTACCGGAACTGCCGGGCGCCATCAGCCAAGGCCGGACGATGGACGAGGCGCGCGACATGATCCAGGACGCAATCCGCGAGTTGCTGGCCAGCTACCGAGACGATGCCGAACGCGATTAGACGATAGGGTGCGGCTCGCCGCACCGAAGCGCCGGGCCGTCGGTGGCGTGATGAGCCGCACCCGATCGACTGCGACGAGAAGGCGGGATAATGCGACGGACACACCATTGCGGCGTGCTGCGACCGAGCGACGTCGACCAGCAGGTCTGCGTCTGCGGCTGGGTGCACAGCCGCCGCGACCATGGCGGCGTGATCTTCATCGACCTGCGTGACCGCACGGGCCTGCTTCAGATCGTCGCCGATCCGGCGCGCTGCGGCGAGGCGGTCCACGCCGCCGCCGACCAGTGCCGGGCCGAGTATGTGCTGAAGGTGATCGGCCGGGTAATCCCCCGCGCGCCCGAGCTGGTCAACCCGAAGATCGACACCGGCGGGGTCGAGATTCTGGCCGAGAGCATCGAGATCCTGAACCGCGCCAAGCACCCGCCGTTCGGTATCGACGAGGAGGCCGTGGCGCTCGAACAGCGGCTGCGCTACCGCTTCATCGACCTGCGCCGCCCGCCGATGCAGCGCAACCTGGAGGTCCGGCACCGCGCGGCGCAGGCGGCGCGGCAGCATCTCTCGAGCCGCGGCTTCCTTGAAATCGAGACGCCGCTGCTGCTCAAGGCCACGCCCGAGGGCGCGCGGGACTTCGTCGTCCCGTGCCGCGTGATCCCGGGCACGTTTTACGTGCTCCCGCAGTCACCGCAGTTGATGAAGCAGACCCTGATGGCCGCCGGCTGCGACCGCTACTTCCAGCTCGCCCGCTGCCTGCGCGACGAGGACCTGCGCGCCGACCGGCAGTTCGAGCACACGCAGATCGACCTCGAGATGAGCTTCGTCGATCAGGAGGAGGCGCGCGAAGAGATCGAGCGGCTGATGGTCGCCGTCTTCGCCTCGGCCGGGATCGAGCTGAGCCGCCCGTTTCCGACCATCCGCTATGCCGACGCGCTCGAGCGCTACGGCAGCGACAAGCCCGACACGCGGTTCGGCATGGAACTGGTCGACGTCGCCGACATCATGGCCGATTCGGAGTTCGGCGTTTTCCTGCGCACTATCGAGTCGGGTGGGCGGGTGAAGGCCATCTGCGTGCCGGCGCAGGGCCGACTGACCCGCCGTGACCTCGACGAGCTGACCGGTTATGTCGCCCAGTTCGGCGCCAAGGGGATGGCCTGGATCCGGATGGGCGACGAGGGCCCCAGCGGCACGCCGCTGAAGTTCATGAGCGACGATGTGCAGGCCCGGCTGTTCGAGCGCCTCGGCGCGGGGCCGGGCGATTACCTGCTGTTCGCCGCCGATACGGCCGCGGTGGTACACGAGAGCCTCGGCCGGCTGCGGCTCAAGCTCGCCCGCGATCTGGGGCTCATCCCGCCGGGCGCGCATCACATGCTCTGGGTGGTCGACTTTCCGCTGTTCGACCAGAACCGCGAGACCGGCGCCATCGAGCCGATGCACCATCCCTTCACCATGCCGCGGCCGGAGTGCATGGAACTGATTGAGGAGCGGCCGCTGGACGTCGTCGGCCAGCTCTACGATTTGGTCTACAACGGCGCCGAGCTGGGCAGCGGCAGCCTGCGCATCCACGACCCCGAGATCCAGTTGCGGGTGCTCAAGCGGATCGGCATCGACGAGGAGGAGGCCTGGCGGCGGTTCGGCTTCCTGCTCGAGGTGTTCAGCTACGGCGCACCGCCGCATGCCGGCATCGGGCTAGGGTTCGATCGCATCGTCAGCATCCTGGCCGGGCAGGATGCGATGGACATCGACATCCGCGAGCTGATCGCCTTCCCCAAGACCAGCACCGGTCGCGACCTGATGCTCGGCGCGCCGACACGGATCGACGCCGACACGTTGCGAGAGCTTGGCATCGCCTCGATCGTTGAGGAGGATGAGGGCTGATCGCGGAGCGCGCCGTGCATCCCGACATCGACAGCAAGCTGCCCCGCCTGCGTGAGCTGTGCCGCGAGCACCGGGTCGCGCGGATGTGGCTGTTCGGCTCGGCGGCGAGCGACGCGTTCGACCCGGAGCGTAGTGACGTCGACCTGCTGGTCGAGTTCGAGGAGATGGAGCCCGTACCGTACAAGCGCGCTTACTTCGCGCTGTGGGATGAGCTGCGGGGGTTGTTCGGGCGGGACGTGGACCTGGTGACTGCTCGGGCGGTCACCAACAAGTACATCCGACGGTCGATCCAAGAGAGCCGCGTGGAGGTTTTCGGTGCCTGAGCGTGTGATCGCCTACCTGGAGGACATCGCGGAGGCATGTCTCCAGATTCGTGAGTTCGTCGCAGGGGGCAGTCGCGAGGCGTTCCTCGCCGACCCACTGCTGCAGTCGGCGGTCAACTACCAGTTCGTGGTGCTCGGCGAGGCGCTACGAGGCTCGATGAGACTTGACGATGAAGTTGGCGTCGTGGTGTCGCAGTCGGACGCGATTGTCTCCTTCCGCAACCTGCTTGTGCACCAGTACTGGCGAGTGGACGCCGAGATCGTGTGGGCAATCGTAACCGACGACCTACCCCTCCTCGAAGCCGAAGTCCGACTGCTGCTGGGACGTTTTGGCGACGGCTGACTACCGCCTCTCCCCCAGACACCGCACAAACTCCGCCACCCCGCTGGTCAGCATCTGCGCCGCCACCAGGCAGAGCACCAGGCCCATCAGCCGCTCGCCGGCGGCCAGGCCGCGCTCGCCGAGCAGACGGCGCAGCAGCGGTGCCAGGCTCAGCACGGCCAGCGAGGCGAGCCAGGCAGTCACCAGCGCCAGCAGCCAGCGCCCGAGCCGCAGCGGATCGCTGGTCGCCAGGAGCATCACCACCGCCAGCGACGACGGCCCGGCGATCAGCGGCACTGCCAGCGGCACCACCAGCGGCTCGCCGGCCGTCACCTCATCGCCGAAGACACCGTTCTGACCGGGGAAGATCATTCGTAGGGCGATGACGAACATGACCACGCCGCCACCGATCTGCAGCGCGTGGCTCTCGATGCCGAGCAGGAGCATCAGGCCGGGGCCGAGGTAGAGGGCGAGTGACAGCACGGCCAGGGCAATCAGGTGCTCGCGGAGGATGATCCGCCGCTGCCGCGCCTCGGGCACCCGGCGCAGTAGGCCACCGAACAGCGGGACGTTGCCCAGCGGGTCCATGACGATGAACAGCGTCAACGCCGCGCCGGTCAGCTCGCTCATGCCCCGGCCATGAAGCTCCGTAACCCGTTCCCCGTCAGCTGCACCGCCACTACCACCAGCACCATGCCCATCAGCCGCTCGCAGGCGGCCAGGCCACGCTGGCCCAGCACCCGCTGCAACGATTGGGCCACCAGCACGATGCCGAGCGACGCGCTCCAGGCAATCACCACCGCGGCCAGCCACTTGGCCAGATGGTCCGGCTCCTGGGTGGCGAACAGCATCACCGTCGCCAGGCTCGACGGCCCGGCCAGCAGCGGCACGGCCAGCGGCACCACGAGCGGCTCACCCTCGATGCCGCTGTCGCCGAAAACGCCCTCGGCGCTGGGGAAGATCATCCGCAGCGCAATCAGGAAGATGACCACCCCGCCGCCGATCTGCAGCGCCGGCTGCTCGACGCCGAGCAGTTGCATCAGCGCCGGTCCGCCGAGCAGGGCGATGAGCAGCACGCCGAGGGCGAGCAGGTGCTCGCGGACGATCACCCACCGCCGTCGCCTCGCCTCGACCCGCTGCAGCAGGGCCAGAAAGACCGGGATGCTGCCCAGTGGCGCAAAGACCAGGAACAGCGTCAAGGCGGCCGAGGCGACACCCATCGCTCACCCCTTCCGCACCGTCGTGCCGTCGAGACTGAACCGCACGCCGAGCCCGTCCTCGAGCAGCCGCAGCACGGTGGTCAGGTGGTCGGTGACGCGCGACACGCGCCAGGCGCACGGCCCATCGGCCAGCGCGGCCCAGACCGCGAGCTGGTCGCCTAAGTGGCGGTCGCACGGCGCGCCGGCGGCCAGCTCGTCGAGCAGCAGCCCGGCCGCCTCCTCGCCGACGCGCTCGGCCGGCTTGCTCCGCTCGCCCAGCGCACCGGCACCGAGTCGCCGGCCGGCGGCATCCTCGGCCCAGAGCACCAGGCCGGCGCCGGGCGAGGCGGCATCCTCGTCGGGCCGCAGCTCAATCTGGATCCCGCCCTCGCGCAGCCGCGCGCGCTGGTCGGCGGTCAGGCCGTCGCCCTTGCGCAGGCGCTTGACGGCCGTGTCGCGCATCCGCTCGACCACGTGCAGCGGCAGCCGCGCCGAATAGGCCACGCCCGCAATCCGCACCGGCCCATCCCACTCGAGCCGCTCGAACCCACGCCAGGTCGGATGCGCCGCGCACTCGGCCCGGATCAGGCCGCCGCCGGCGGGGTAGAAGCCGCGCCGCGACAGCTCGAGGCCGAACTCGATGCCCATCGCGCCGAGCGCCGGCAGCAGCACCTGAGTGGTGTAGTCGACCGGCGGCGCGAGCGGATTGTCGGTGCCGCCGGAGACGGCAATCCCGCCGCCGCGGCGGACCAGCAGCGGCATCGTCGCCTGGAGCACCAACATGGTCGAGCCGGCGGTGCCGATGCGGGTCTCGAGCCAGACCGGCCCGGTCGCGTCGCCCGGCTCAAAGTGCAGCTCGCGGCTACCCAGCTCGTCGCCGGCCAACGTGCCGCCGGCCGCCTGCGCCACTGCCTGCACCGCCGCCAGGTGTTGCGCTGCCAGACCCGGCTTCGGCCGGCCGGCGCGGATGTTGCGCAGCTCGCACGGCCGGCCGGCCAGCGCCGCCACAGCCATGGCGGTGCGGACCAGTTGCCCGCCGCCGTCGCCGACGTCAATCCGCCAGGGCTCAGCCACCGTGCGCGATCCGGTCAATCAGCTCCATCGTCCGCACCGCATCGGCGAAGCTCGAGGTCGCCTCCCGCCCCTCGGCCAGGCAGGCGGCAAAGTGCCGGTGCTCGGCGGCGAAGCCCCAGTTGATGCGCATCTCGTCGCTGCCGGTCAGCTCGCGCGCGGTTACCCGATGCACCGGCTCGGCGCCGTTGTCGGCCCAGACCTCACCCGACTCCTCGAACGGCGTGTAGCAGGTGACGCCACGGGCATGGAACTCCGCGTGGTGGAACCGCTTGCCGCCGGCGAAGTGGCACATCAGGTGCCCGCAGGCGCCGCCGTCGAACTCGATCAGCGCGTTGAACTGGTTCGGGTACCACTCGCCCCCGGCGCGGCCGACCTGCGACTGGACGGTCGCCGCCTCGCCGCAGAGGAAACGGATCAGGTCGACCGCGTGGATGGCGTCGCAAGTCAGGATATCGACCGCGCCGTTGTAGTATTCGCCGTGGAAGTAGTGCTTGTGGAAGGTCACCGCGGCCTGCTCGATCGGCCCGCGTTCGCGCACCCGGGCCAGGCAGTCGAGCAGCACCGGCAGGTGGCGGCGGTTGAACCCGACCATCGTCCGCCGGTCGCGCGCCTCGGCCTTGTGGGCTAGGTTGCGGATCTGCGTCAGGGTGATGCCCGGCGGCTTCTCGATGAACAGGTGCCGCCCCTGGTCGAGCACCGTCGCGGCGATGTCGTAGAGCTGATGCGGCGGCATCAGCAGATAGACCACCTCGGGGTCCTGCTCGGCCAGCATGAGGCGCCAGTCGGTGTAGCGATGCTCGATGCCGAACCGGTCGGCGGTGGCGGCCAGCTTGTCGGGCAGCAGGTCGCACAGCGCCACCGGCTCGATCGACTCGAGTTCGGCCAGCGAGGCGTAGTGGACGCTGTTGGCCATCGCGCCGGCGCCGATCAGTCCCGCGCGCATGGCTTACTCCGGCAGCGCCACGAAGGCGCCGTCATGCTCGGCCGAGGCCATCGCCGCATCCATGAAGGCGCTGATCTCGAGCGTCTCGGCGATGGGGTAGGGCGCCTCGCCGGTCTCAAAGAAGCGCACCATGTGCCGCAGCAGGTTGCGGTAGATGCTGCCCGTGCCGACCGCCACATCGTGCGCGCCGTCGGCCACGGCGCGGAAGGCATACGGCGCCGGCCCGGCGTGCAGCCCGCGCAGCGTGCCGACCCGCCCGTCGCGCCAGCGGCCGACGCAAAGCTGCTGATCCTCCCGCCAGGTGCAGCTCACCTCGGCGCAGCCGGCGCCGAGCAGGGCGAACAGCATCTCGACCCCGTGGATGCCGTAGTGCAGCAACCCCGGGTTGTGCTCATGCTGCGGAGCCGGGCAGATCACATCGACGCCGGTGACCGCCGGGTGCGCCGCGGCAAACTCGACCAGCTCGTCGGCAAAGCGCAGCGACGAGCAGCTCATCACCGCCGCGCCGTGTTCGGCGGCGAGGTCGACCATCGCCTTCGCCTGCGCGAAGTCGCCGGCGAACGGCTTATCGATCCAGCAACGCTTGCCGGCGAGCAGAAACGGCCGCGCCAGTTCGAGGTGCCGCCAGCCCTCGTTCGCCTCGATGCAGACTGCCTGCACCAGCGGCACCATCGCGTCGAGCGAGTCGACCATCGTGACGCCGAACTCGTCGACCAGCTTGGCCTGATAGCCGTCCATCTGCTCAGGCGTGCAGACGTTTGACTCGCCGCGCCAGGCGTGGGTCACGCGTGCGCCGTCGACCCATTGCTCCTCGCCGATGCCCTGGTGGTGCAGCCGCTGCGCAAAGGCGACCGTGTGTGAGGTGTCGAGGTTGACCATGCCGAGGGTGATCACCGGCCTCTCCGCCGGCGCAGCTTCGCCGCCCGGCGGCAACTCCTCCGTGCGGCGCCGTGTCGAAACGGCAGGAGGCCCGCCCGCCCGGGCCGAAGCCCTAGTCATGCCAGCCCGCCGTGCCGTCGCCGTCGGCCTGATTGTCCTCGCCGCCACGCTGCTGACCGGCCGCGGCGCGCTCGGCGGCGGACCCGACGAAGAGGTCGTCTTTGCCCAGGCGGTCAGCCTGCTGCGTGACCGCGACCTGCGCTTCGACGCCGCCGAACTGGCCCCCATCGCCCGCCACACCGACGCGGTGCGCGAAGGTCCGCCGGGCACCTTCACCGCCGTCTATGGCCCGCTGCAGGCGGTGCTGACCGTGCCGCTGCTGGCCGCCGGCCGGCTCGTCTCGGGCGACGGCCGCGCCGCCCTGGTCGCCTGGGCCTGCGCGCTGAACCCGCTCCTGACCGCGCTGACCGCCGCGCTGCTGACCCTCTGGCTGGCCGAGCTGGGCACCGGGCCGCGCGCCGCGGTCGCCGGCGGACTGCTCTACGCGCTGGCGACCACCGCCTGGCCCTACGCCAAGACCTTCCTCTCCGAACCGCTGTCGGCGGTCTGCCTGCTGGCGGCGGCGCGGTGGGGTTACCTTGCGGGCCGCGGCGATGGACCCGCGCCGCGCGGGTCCGGCGCCGCGGGCCGGGCTGCGGTCCCGCCCCTCGGGCTCGCCGGGCTCGCCCTCGCCGCCGCGCTGCTCACCCGCCCGCACAATTTCGTCCTGGTTGCTCCGCTCGCCGCGCTGGCCTGGCGTCGCGGGCAGCCCGGTCGCCTGGCCCTGCTGCTCACCCCGCCGGCGCTGGCCTGCGGCTGGTGGCTATGGGCCAACGTCGCGCGCTTCGGCTCGCTGCTCGATTTCGGTTACCTGCCCGAGATCCAGACCAGCTTTCGCCTCTCCGCCGTGCCGGCCGGGCTGGTCGGCCAACTGCTCTCACCCGGCCGCGGGCTGCTCTGGTATGCCCCGCCGGTCGTCATGGCGCTGTGGGGCTGGCGCTCCCTGCGCGCCACCGAGCCGCGGCTGGCCACCTGCCTGCTGGTCGCCGTGCTGGTCCAGTGGCTGTTCTACTCGCTCCGCCCGACCTGGTGGGGCAACTGGTGCTGGGGCCCGCGCTACCTCGTGCCGGTCCTGCCGCTGCTGATGGTCCTCGCCGGCGCGGGCTTCGCCGCCGCGCCGCGCTGGCTGGCCATCCTCTTGGCCACCGCCGGCATCCTCGGCGCGCTGGCCGGCCTGCTGGTCTACAACGGGCTCTACCAGGATTGGCTCTTCGCCCAGCCTGACGGCCTGTGGCGCCTGCTCTGGCAGCCGCTCGACTCGCCGCTGGTCGGCCACTGGCGGTTCGCCCTCGCCGAGGGCGGTCGCTACCTCGACCTGTTCGCGCTCCAGCTTGGCCGTGCCGGCGGCGCCGGCCTGGCAATGCTCTATGCCGCGCCGCGGCTCATCCTGCTGCTGGCCGGCCTGTGGCTGCTCGCTCGCGACGCGGGCCTCGGGGCGTGGTACAAACCAGGCGACCGCGACGCCGCGGCGGAGCCACCGCGATGAGCCAGCCGCGCGAGCCGAGCAGCGCCGCGCGGATCACCGCCCGCGTGCTGCCGGTCTACGGCGTGGTCGCCATCTGGCTCGCCGCCTCGTCCGCCACGCTCGCCTGGCTCGAGCTCGACCACACGCCACCATCGTGGGACCCGGCCGTGCACCTGAGCTGGAGCCTGGTCTACCACGCCTACCTGACCGACCTGCCGCCGGCCGACGCCCTCGCCGGCGTCGCCGCCACCTCCGACTACTACCCGCCGCTGGTCCACCTCGGCGGCGCGCTGGTCTGGAAGCTGTTCGGCGTCATCCCGCCGGCCGAGTCGCCGTTCGACACCGCCGACCTGCCCGTGCTGGTCAACCTGCTTTACCTACTGGTCCTGATGTGCTCGGTCTACGCGCTGGCCAACCGCTGTTACGGCGCGCTGGCCGCCCTCTGCGCCGCGTTCATCGTCGCCGTCTATCCCATCCTCTCCGGCCAGACGCGAACCTACCTGCTCGACTTCCCGCTCACCGCCCTGACCGCCTGGCTCGTCTGCCTCGTCGCCGCCTCGCGCGGATTGACCCACCGCTGGCTCGGCTGGCCCATCGGCTTCGTCCTCGGGCTCGGCCTGCTGGCCAAGTGGAGTGTCGCCGTCTCCGCCGCGCCGGCGCTTATCGCGGCGCTGTTCGAGGGGCGCCGCCGAGTCCGCGCCGGCGAGGCTCGGCCGGCGGCGATCGTCTACAGCCTGCTGGCGATCGGCGTGGTGGCGCTGGTCGTTGCTGGGCCCTGGTATCTCAGCCACCCTGGCGCGATTGTCCGCGAGCTCCTGACCTCCAACCAGACCTGGCAGACCGACGCCGACCCCGGGCCGCTCAGCCTCGCCGGAATCGGCTACTACCCGGCGGCGCTGCTGCGCTGGCAGCTCTTCCTGCCGTTCAGCCTGCTGGCCGCGCTCGGCGCGCTGATTGCCTGGCGGCGGCGAAGCGAACTAGCCGGTTTCGGGCTGTTGGCGGCTTGGTTCGCCGGCGGCCTGGTGCTGCTCTGGCTGGTGCCGAACAAGGACCCGCGCTTCTCGATGCCGCTGCTGCCGGCGCTGGCGGTGCTCTCGTGCAGTTGGCTCGCGCCGGTCACCTCGCCCGGCCGGCGGCGCGCCGCGGCGCAAGCCGCCGGAGTGACGCTACTGCTTGGCTATGGCAGCCTGCAGTTCCACGCGGTGGCCTTCGGCCTGCCGTTCGTGCACGGCCGGGTCGGTCCCGCGGCCGCGCCCTGGCTGGCCGAGGCGGCGCACTTCACCGGGCATCCCAGCCGGCGCGCCTGGCCGCACGAGGCGCTGGCGCGCGACATCGTCGCCCTCACCCCGCCCGGCGGCCTCTGCGCGGTGATGCCGAACACCGCCCACGTCAACTTCCTCACCGTGCGATACTACGTCGCCCGCCAGTCGGTGCCGGTCCTGCTGCGGCCGGAGCGGCGGGTCGTCATCCGCGGTGGCGTCGCGGCCGAGGCGAAGCCGCTCGCCGACTGGCTCGCCGAAGGCTACGACACCGTGCTGATGCTGGACGGCAACCAGGGCGCGCACGCCGGGCCGATCGAGGCCCAGCTCGCGCTGCTCCGCGCGGAGTGGTGGCGGTTCCGGGCGATCTACCGACCGGCCGCCGAGTACACGCTGCCGGGCGGCGAGCGGCTGGTGCTCTATCAGCGGGCCCGCCCATGACCGACCGACCAGGGGTGCGGCGCCTGGTGCGCGGCACGGCGGCCTTGGCCGCGGCGCAGCTCATCGTCCGCGCCGCCTCGCTGATTGCCTTCCCTCTGCTGACCAACAGCATCGAGCCGAAGACCTTCGGCATCTACCAGTACGCGCTGCAGGTCGCCGCGGCCTGGGCGGTCTTGGCCCACTTCCATCTGCGGGTGCCGCTAATCCGCGGCATCGCCCGCGATCCGGCGCGGGCCGGCGAGCTTCTTGCCCAGGTACTTGCCCTCCGGCTCTGCCTGACCGCGCTGGTCTGCGTCGCGGCGGGGCTCTGGTGCTGGCTCGATTTCGACACCGCCCGCGAGCGCGGCATCTTCGCCCTGCTGCTCGCCGCGAGCCTCATCCTCTCGGTCGGCAACACGTTCGATGAAGCGCTGCACGGCCGCGAGGCGTTCGAGCGCTCGGCGCTCGCCTCGGTCGTCGCCGGGCTGGTGATCAACGCCGGCATCATCCTCGGCGTGCTGGTCTTCCGCCGGCCGATCGCCTGGGCCGTCGGCGCCCAGATCACCGGCGCGGCGGTGCAGTTCGCGTTGACCTACCGCCTGGTTCGGCCGCTGATCGCTCAGCCGTTGTGGCGGCTCCGCTGGCGCGGCACGCTGGCCCGCGAGATGCTGGCGATGGCGCTGGGAGCGGCGGTCGCCGGTCAGCTCGGGGCCTGGTTCGGGCGGTTCGATCTGCTCTGGGTCCGCCAAGCGCTCGGCGACACCGCCGCCGGGCAATATGCCGTCGCCTTCCGCGCGCTCGAGGTCTTCCTGGCGGCGGTGATGAGCCTGCACGCAGCCCTGCTGCCCAGCCTGGCCCGCGCCCAGGCCGCCGGCGCGGTGCCGCTCGCCGAGCGCGCCGGGCTGGCCGTGCGCGTGGCCCTGCTCGGGCTGACGCCGCTGGCGCTCAGCGTCACGTTGCTCGCCCCACAGATCCTGCGCCTCTTCCGGCCCGACTATGCCGCGGCGACTCTGCCGCTGGCCATCCTGATCTGGATTGCGCCGCTGACCTTCCTCGGCGCGGTGATCCACTGGCTGCTCTACCTCTTCGACCGCCCCTGGCAGGTGGTCGCCAGCATGGCCGCCGGTCTGGCGACGGTGCTGCTCGCCGTGCCGCCGCTGCTCGACGCCGTCGACCTGCCCGGCGCGGCGCTGGCGCGGCTGCTCGGTGAGCTCGCCGTGGTCGCCGTCGGCGCCGGCCTGCTGGCCCGACGGGTGCGGCTGCCCTATGCCGCCATGCTGCTGCCCAGCCTGGGCCTGGGCGCGCTTATGCTGCTGGTCTGGTACGGGCTCGACGACTGGCCCTGGACGTCGCGGTGGCTGGTCAGTCTCTTGGCCTATGCTGCGTGCGCGTCGGTGGCGCGGCCGACCATCGCCGACGGGGCCGCGGTGCGACCGGTGGTCGAGCGGGCCGACCGGCGCGTCGCCCGGGCCGCGCGGCGGCCCCTACGGACGGGTGACCAAGCCGTGGTGCCCGAACGGCGTTCGGATCCCGAACCGGGTTCGGTCACCGTCGGCATCGTGAGCTACAACGCGCTGGACAAGCTGCGCCGCTGCCTGGCCAGCCTGGCCGCGCAGGAGACCAGCCGGCGGGTCGAGGTGGTGGTCGTCGACAATGCCTCCAGCGAGCCGGTGGCCGGGATGGTGCGCGCTGAGTTCCCGGCCGTGCGACTGATCGCCAGCCGGCGCAATCTCGGCTTTGCCGCCGGGACCAATCTGGCCTTTGATCAGGCCACGGGTGAGCTGCAGTGGCTGCTCAACCCCGACTGCGAGCTGCCCGAGCCGACCGCGCTCGAGCGGCTGGCGGCTCGGCTCGAGGCGGCTCCGGAAGTGGCTGCGCTGGGCGCCCGACTGCTCCTGCCCGACGGCACCGAGCAGCGCCCGCCGGCGACATTCCCCACCGCGGCGGCGGCCGTTGCCGACCTGTTTCACCGGCGGCCGAACAGCGTTCAGGATCCAAACGCCGGTCCGCCGCCGTATCTTTGCGGTGCTTGCCTGCTCACCCGCTCCGAGGTCTGGCGACGCGTCGGCGGGCTCGACCCGGGGTACTTCATGTACTTCGAGGATGCCGACTGGTGCCGCCGCGTGGTGGCCGCCGGCTGGGACCTTGCCGTCGACCGGTCGGTCACCGTGCTCCACCACGAGGGTGCCAGCTATGGCGGCCGGGCGTTCATCCGGCGTGAGCACTACCAGCGCAGCCTGGTCCGGTTCATCGGCCGCTGGGACGGTCCGGCCGCCGCCGGCGCGCTGCGCCTGGGGCTGGTCGTCACGGGCCTGGCCAAGCTGGCCGCCGCGCCGTTGGCTGGTCACGATCGGGCGGCGCGGATACGCTACCATCTGGCCCAGGTGCGGATCGGTCTCGGAGGCGAGTGATGGCGACGGTGGCGGCGGTCATCCTGGCGAAAAACGAGGCGGCGCGCCTGCCCCGCTGCCTGGCCAGCGTTGCTTGGTGCGACCGCATCGTCGTCGTCGACGACGAGAGCACCGACGAGACCGCCGCAATCGCCGAGGCCGCCGGCGCGCTGGTCCTGCGCCGGGCGCTCGATCACTACGACGCGCAGCGCAACGCCGGCGCCGAGGCAGCCGGCTGCGACTGGATCCTGGCCGTCGACGCCGACGAGGAGGTGACGCCGGAGCTGGCCGCCGAGGTGCGCGAGGTGATCGCCCGGCCGGACGCGATGGACGTCTATGCCGTGCCGTTCCGCCACTGCATCTTTGGCGAGTGGCCGCGCCACGGTCACTGCAACGACCCGCGCACGCGGCTGCACCGCGCCTCGGTGCACTGGCAGGGCTCGGTGCACGAGCAGTTGCCGCGGGTCAAGGGCCGGTTTGCCACGCTGAGCGGCGCAATCATCCACCACTCGCACGCGACGGTGTTCGCCTTCATCGAGAAGCTCAACCGCTACACCGAGCGCGAGGCGGCCGAGCGGGCGGCGAGCAGTCGCGAGCCGTCGGTGGCCAAGATGCTGCTCGCCCCTGTGCGCGACTTCTGGCGCCGGTATGTGGTCAAGCAGGGCTTCCGCGACGGGCATGTCGGGCTGATCATCTGTCTCCTGATGGCCTTCTACGTCTTCACCGTGCGGGCCAAGGCGTGGGAGCTCCGGCGCGCGGAACGGCGGGGCGCATGATGGTCTCGGTGATCATCGTCAACTGGAACACGCCCGACCTGGCCCTTGCCGCGGCGCACAGCGCCCTGAGCCAGGTGGCCGACGAGGCCGTCGAGGTGATCGTGGTCGACAACGCCTCGACCGATGACTCGCTCGCTCGCCTGCGCGCCGAACAGGACCTTCGGCTCCTCGCCGCGCCGCGGAATCTCGGCTTTGCCGGCGGCAACAACCTGGCCCTGCGCCGCGCGCGGGGCGACTGGACGCTGCTGCTCAACAGCGACGCCGAGCTGCGGCCCGGTGCGCTGGCCGAGCTGTTGCGCGCCGCCCGCGCCGAGCCCCGCGCGGCACTCGTCGCGCCACTGGTCGAGAGCCCCGACGGCTCGGTGCAGTGGCACTGGGACTACGTGCCCGGCCTGCTGCGCGAAGTCTGGCTGGTGCTGCTCGGCCGGCGGCTGACCGCCTCGGCGACCTGGCAGCAACGGGCGCTGGCGCTGCGCGAGCCGGTCCGCGTGCGCTCGGTCGGCACCGCCGCACTGCTCGCCCCGATGTGGCTGTGGCGGCGGATCGGCCTGCTGCCCGAGGAGGGCTTCTTGTACTTCGAAGAGGCCGACCTGTGCGAGCGCGTCCGCCGGCGTGGGTGGCCAATCCTGCTCGCCCCGGCCGCCCGCGCGCTGCACCACGGCGGGCAGAGCGCCGGCCAGGTTCCCGCCCGCCGCCGCCGCGCGCATTACGAGAGTCGGATGCTGTTCTACGACCGTCATCGCGATCCCTGCTCGGCCGCGCTGGTCCGCTGGCTCAGCCGGTTGCGCGCCGCCCATGGCCTGTGGCGCGACGAATCGGCCGATGAGCTGTGGCGGCCGGTCTGGCGGGCGGCACGATGAGCGAGCGAATGCGGGTTTTGGCGGTCGACGCGGCGGGCACCGGCGGCCGGCTCTACGGCGGGCAGAAGCACATTCTCGACCTGGCTACCCGCACCCGCGACTGCATCGACTGGACCATCGCCCAGCCGGCGGCGGGCGGGCCCTACGTCGCGGCCTTGGCCGCCGCCGGCCTGAACACGCGCCGAGTTGCCCTGCGGGCCCCGCTGCCGCTGGCCCGCGCGGCGCTGGCGCGGCTCGTGCGCGAGGGCTTCGACCTGGTCTGCACCCACGATCTGCGCGCCTCGGCGATTGCCCGGCCGGTGGCCGCGCGGCTGGGCCTGCCGGTGGTGACCACCTATCACGCCCTGCTGCAGCCCGACTTTCAGCTCGGCACCGAGCGCTGGCGGCGGCTGCGCATGTTGGCCCTCGATGCGCGCACGGTCGGGCTCTGCGCCCGCTGCCTCTGCGTCTCGGGCGCGATTGCCGACGACCTGCGCGCGACGCATCGGCTGGCCGGCAGCCGGATCGCCGTGGTGCCCAACGGCGTCGACCCGGCGGCGCTCCAGTCGGCCGCCACCCCAGAGTCGGTGGCCGCGGTGCGGGCCGAGCTCGGCGTGCAGCCCGACCGGCCGCTCGTGGTCCAGGTCGGCGAGCTGGCGGTGCACAAGGGTCAGCACGTGCTGATCCGCGCGGTGCCGGCGGTGCTGCGCGAGGCGCCCGGCGCGTTGTTCGTGTTCGTCGGCGACGGTCCGGCCGCGTCGTCGCTGCGGGCTGAGGCGGCCGGTCTGGGCCTGGCGTCGGCGTGCCGGTTCGTCGGCTACCGCGAGCCGGTGGCGCCGTGGCTGGCGGCGGCGGCGGTGGTGGCCATGCCGTCGCTCAGCGAGGGTCAGGGCCTGGCCGCGCTCGAGGCGGCGGCGCTGGGCAAACCGCTGGTCGCCAGCGAAGCCGGCGGGCTGCGCGAGGTGGTGCTCGACGGCGTCACCGGCTGCACCACCCGCGCGGGCGATCCCGGCGAGCTGGCCGCGGCGCTGGTCCGCCTGCTGGCCGACCCGCTCGAGCGCGCGCGGCTCGGCGCGGCCGGCCGGCGGCGGGTCGAAACCACCTTCACGCTGGCGCGGCAGGCGGAGCGGACCGTCCGGTTGTACCACTCGGTGCTGGCCGAGGTCGGCCGATGATGCGGCTGCTCGGCCGCCTGGGCCTGGCCACCGCGAGCGGCGTGACGCTGACCACGGCGGGCTTCATGCTGCGGCAATCGGCGGTCGAACCGAGGCTGCTGCTGCGGTTGATCGTCGGCTTCGGTGCGTCGTGGCTGCTGACGGCTGTGGTGGTGATGCTCGGCGACGGCGTCTCGTTCGGTCAGGCGCTGCGCGGTCGCGGAGCGGCGAACGGCGCGACAGAGCGGCTACTGCGCAACGCGGCGCTGGCGGCCCTGTGCGGCAGCCTGCTGCTGGTGCTGGCCGCGCTGGTCATCCCCGCGGCCGTACAGACCGGTCTGCTGGCGCGGTTCAGCCCCGAGAGCTTCCCCGGCGGCGCCGACGATGTGCCGCTGCGTGCCGCGCGCTACCTCGCCATCTCGCTGGCCTTCGGCTGGACCATGCTGTGCACCGCCGCATTGGCCATCGCCGCGGCGGCGCACGGGTGGCGCGCGCGCGGTCTGGCGCCGGCGCAGGCACTGGCCACGGTGGCCGCGGTCTACGGCGCGGTGACGCTGTGGACCGCGCAGGTACAGAGCCTGACCGGCGACGAGCCGCACTACCTGCTGGCCGCCCGCAGCCTGCTGGAGGACGGTGATCTCGACCTGGCCAACGACTACGCCGACCGGGAATACCGGCCGTTCTGGCCGACCGACACGCTGCGCCGGTCGCTGGTCACCGCCGCGCGGCGCCGGCTCGATCCGCACGCCGTGCCGCTCGAGGGCAACCTGCTCCGACCCGTGCATCAGATCGGCCTGTCGCTGCTGCTGCTGCCGGGCTTTGCCCTCGCCGGCTGGATCGGCGCCGTGGTCACAGCGCTGGTGATCGGCCTCTTGGCCGCCTGGCAGGCGGTGCGGTTGACCGTCGAACTCGCCGACGAGGCGTCGGGCTGGCTGGCGGCGGCGGTGGTCGCGTTCGGCTCGCCGCTGTTGGCCTATGCGGCCAGCCTGCACACCGAGCCGGCGGCGGCACTGGCCTATGGCTACCTGGCCTGGCTCGCGGTTGGCGGGCGCGGACCGCGCTGGCCGGCGGTGTTGGCGCTGTTCGCGCTGCCCTGGCTGCACTGGAAGTACGTTCCGGTCGGGCTGCTCTTGGCGGTCTTCATCAGCCGAGACGCGCGCCGCTATCGCGAGCCGTCGTGGCCGCTCTGGCTCGGCCTCGCGGCTGGCGTCGTCACACAGCTTCTGGTCTACCTGGCGCTGTATGGCACGCTGCGACCCGATGCGCCACAGGTGCTCTCGGGCGGCCGGTTCCCGTCGCTGTTCAGCGGCAATCCGCTGGTCGGCGCGGCGGGACTGCTGGTCGATCAGCAGGACGGGCTGTTCGTCGCCTGGCCGCTGGGCCTGCTGCTCGTTCCCGGCCTGGTGCTGATGTGCTGCGAGGCGGCCTACCAGCGGCTGCTCGCGGCGGTGCTGCTCCACTTTGCGCTGATTGCCAGCTACACGGCCTGGGGCAGCGGCTATGCGCCGGCGGGGCGGCAACTGCTGCCCGTGGTGCCGCTGCTCGGGCCGTTCGTGGCCGCCGGTTGCCGGCTGCTCGCCGGCCGGCCGGTGCTCCGGGTGCTGTGCTGGCTCAACGGTCTGCTGGTCGCCGGGGGCGTGCTGCTGCCGCGGCTGCGCTATCCGGCGGCGGGCGAGGCGGTACGACAGCCGGTGCTGGCGCTGGCCGACAGCAGTTTGCTCGACCTGCTCGCGCCGGCGGTGCGCGATGGTGGTCCGGCGCTGGCGGTGGCCTGGGCCTACGTGCTGCTGCTCGCCGCCTGGGGGCTCATCGTCGCCCAGCGCGGCTATGGTACACTGCGGCGGCGCGAGAAGGGAGGCGGAGCGAGATGAGGGCGTTGGTCACCGGCGGAGCGGGGTTCATCGGTTCGCACGTGGTCGAGCGTCTGGTCGAGCGCGGCGACACTGTGGCGGTGATCGACGACTTGAGCAACGGCAAGCGCGAGAACCTGCCGGCGGGCGTGGCGCTGCACGAGGGCACTATCTGCGACGGCGGCTTGGTCGAGGCGACCGTGTCCGGCTTCCGGCCCGAGGTGGTCTTTCACCTCGCGGCGCAGGTGAGCGTGATCGAGTCGCTCAAGGACCCATTCAATGACCTGGCGCGCAACGGCGTCGGCTCGCTCAACTTGTTCCAAGCGGCGCGTCGCAACGGCCAGCCGAAGATCGTCTACTGCTCGACCGGCGGGGCGATCTACGGCGAGCCGGCGCCGGCCGACCTGCCGGTGCCCGAAGGCTACCCGAACCTGCCGCTCTCGCCCTATGGCATCAGCAAGCACATCGCCGAGCATTACCTGCGCATCGAGGGCGCCAACCACGGCCAGCGCTGGACGGTGCTGCGCTTCTCGAATGTCTATGGCCCGCGGCAGGATCCGCACGGCGAGGCGGGCGTGGTCGCCATCTTCTGCCAGCGGATGTTCGAGGATCGCGTCTGCCACGTCTACGGCGACGGCGAGCAGACCCGCGACTTCGTCTACGTCGGCGATGTGGCGCGCGCCGTGGTGGCCGCCGCGGAGCGGGCCGACGGCGAGGTGATCAACATCGGCACCGGCCGCGAGACGACGGTGAACCAGGTGGTCGCAGCCCTCGAGCAAGCCTGGGGCGGGCCGTTCCGGGTCGAGCACGCGCCGGCGCGAACAGGCGAGGTGCGGCGCATCGCGCTCGACATCGCCAAGGCGGCGCGGGTGCTTGGCTGGTCGCCCGAGGTCGAGTTCGAGGAGGGCATCCGGCGGACGGTGGACAGCTTCCGCTGACAGACCTTGAAGCTCCTGATCATCAAGCTCAACGCGATCGGCGACGTGATCTTCGCCACGCCGCTCGCGGTGGCGTTGCACCAGGTCTGGCCCGAGGCGCGGATCGACTGGCTGGTCGGTCGACACGCGGCGCCGATTCTCCGCGGCCATCCGCTGCTGTCCGAGCGGATCGTCTTCGACGGCCCGTTCGCCGGCCGCGGGCTGGGCCGCCTGCGCGGTATGCTGTCGACCATCCTACGGCTGCGCGACGCGCATTACGACGTGGTTTTCTGCCTGCACCGCAACCGGCTGGCGATGCTCGTCGCCCGCGCGACGCGGGCGCCGGTGCGGGTCGGTTTCAGCGAGCGGTTCGGCCGACTCCTGCTCACCCACCAGACGCCGTTCCGTGACGACGCGCACGAGACCGAGCGTTACCTCGACCTGCTGCGCACGCTCGGGCACGAGGTCGAGTTTGGCGGACCGTGCCTCGGCCTGACCACCGAGTCGCAGGTGGTCAGCCGGCTGATGCTGGCCGACCACGCCGCCGCCCGCCCGCTGATTGCGATCGCGCCGGGCGGTGGGCGCAACCCGGGCACGCAGATGCTGATCAAGCGCTGGCCGATTGAGCAGTTCGAGGCGCTCGCTGCGCGGCTGGCGGCCGAGACCGGCGGCAGCATCGTGGCCGTCGGCTCGCCCGATGAGGCCGAGCTGGGCGAGCGGGTCGCCGCGGCGGCCGGCGAGCGGGGCTACAACGCCTGCGGGCGGACCAGCATCCCGCAGCTCTCGGCGCTGCTGGCCGAGTGCGACCTGGTCATTGCCAACGACAGCGCGCCGCTGCACATCGCCGCAGCGCATGGCGTGCCGACGGTCGCGCTGTTCGGCCCGTCCGATCCGCGGCTGGTCGCGCCGCGTGGGCCGCGGCATCGCTACCTCTGGGCACCGCCCGACTGCGCCCCGTGCTATCGCCCCGACAACGCGCGCAGCCGCACTGTCTGGACCTGCACCCGCGCCGGCGACGAGCTGCGCTGCCTGCGCGACGTGAGCGTCGAGGCGGTGGTCGCCGCCGCGGGCGCGGCGCTGGCCGGGGTCGACCAGCCGGCCGAGCCCGCGCTGTGAGGCGCGCCGCCCTGCCGGCGCTGGCCGGCCTCGGCCTGGCTGCGACGCTGTGGGTCTACCTGCCGCTGCTCGACAACTACTTCGTCTGCGACGACTTCGCCTACCTCCAGGTCGGTGAGACCCTGGCCGCCGAGCCGGGGCTCGTGCTGGCGCCCGGGCCGCTGGATGAGCTCTACATCGGCGCCTGGAAGCGACCGGTTGGCAATGCGCTCTGGGCCGTGCTGACCGCCCTGTTCGGCCATCAGGCGCCGGCTTACTACGTGCTGCTGATTGGCCTCCACCTGCTCAACGCCGCGTTGCTGGCGGTCTGGTTGAGCCGCCGCGTCGATGCGACGGTCGGCTTGCTCGCGGCGCTGCTCTTCGCCACCGCCTACGGCCCGCGCAACGGCGTCTGCTGGATCTCGAACCTCAACGAATCGTTCTGCCTGACGCTCGCGCTGACGATCCTGATGCTGCGCGATAGAGCGGGCGACGCAGGTAGCGCCGGCTCGCCGAGCCGGCTGTGGCTGCTCACGGCGCTGGGGATCCTCGGCTGCCTGATCAAGGAGTCGATCGCCCCGGTGCTGCTGCTGCTTTGGATGGAGTGGCTCGACGATCGTGTCGCATGGCGCCGGTGGCTCGGTCCGGGGCTGCTCTTCGCCGGCTACCTGGCCTGGCGCCTGGCCGGGCCGCGGCTCTACTACTCCGAGTATGCCCTCGGCCCACACCTGCTCGGCAACTGGACTGGGCTGGTCACCGCGTCGTTCGCCAGCGACCTGTTCCCGGTGTGGGTCACGCGCCGGCTCGATCCGTCGCTGCTGCCCCTGGTCACCGGTGCCGTCGCGCTGGTGGTCGTCTGGCTGGCGGCGCGCGGCCGAGGTGAGGTGCGCGTGCTGGCCGGCTGGGTGGCGCTCCAGCCGCTCGTCTACGCGCCGCTGGCCTCCTTGACCCCCGATCACCTGCCGTCGCGTTACCTCTACCTGGCCACCGCGCCGGCGATGGGCCTGGTGGCGCTTGGGCTGGTCACCCTCTGGCGGCGGGCAAACGACCGTCGGATCCTGCTCTGGCCGGCGGTGATTCTGACCATCGTGCTGCTCTGTTGGCAGGTCTACGGCTTGCAGCGCAACCGGCTCGATGAGACCCAGCACTGGCAGGTGGCGAGTGACACGCTGCGGCGCGACTTCGCCCTGTTCGATGCCGCCGACCTGCCGGCGGGCGCCCACGTCGTGCTTTGGATGCCGCCCGACCAGGTGCCCGCCGGCGGCGCCTGGTGGGGTTGGGAGGGTTATCCGCTGGTCGCCGCCCGGCCGATCGCCTCGCTGCGCCGGCATGTCGGGCCGAGCATCACCGTCGACGAGCCGAAACCGTATGCCGTGTTCCGCTACTCGAAGGAGCGGGGACCGCAGTTGATCGGCTTCGCGGAGTGAGCATGGCGCCCGACCGGCGACGAATCCAGACCGCTCTGCTCGCCGGCCTGCTGCTGGCCGGCGGGTGGACCACCTGGGTGCTGGTCGAGCCGGTCTGGAGCGGCGGTGTGGCCGCGCCGATCCACGACAGCATCATCGCCGGCGTGGCCGACTATCCGCACCAATACCGCCCGCTGGTTCCCTGGCTGTGCGAGCTGCTGCCGCTGCCGCTGCCGCTGGCCTATCTGGCGCAGCGGCTGCTCTTCTGGTGGCTCGCCTTGCTTGTGCTGCGGGCCTTCTGCGAACGCTACCTCGATGCCGACACCACCTTCGTCGGCCTGCTGCTGGTCGCCGCGCTGCTGCCCTTCAGCGTCATCGGCCAGGGCTTCCAAGAGACCGATCCGTTCGCTCTGCTCTGCTTCTGCCTGGGCTTCCGGCTGCTCGAGCAGCGGCGCGACGGCTGGCTGTTCGTTGTCATCGCCGTCGGCATGACGGCCAGAGAGACCGTCGGCCTGCTCGTCCTGCTCGCCGCCGCGGTGCGCGTCGACGAGTGGCGGCGGCTCGAGTATTGGCGCCTGATACTCGGCCTGGCGGCGACCGCGGCGATGGTCTGGCTGGCGCTGCGCCTGGGTTACGGCCCGCGTGAGGCGTTCACCGAACTGGTCACGCCGGCTGTCAACATCCCCGAGAACCTGAGCCGGGCCGGCTCGCTGCGCGTGGTCGTGCTCTTCGGGCCGGTCTGGGCGCTGGCCCTCTGGCGGCTGCGCGGGGCGCCGGCGTTCCTTCGCCGCAGCCTGGTCCTGGTGCCGGTCTTCCTCGTCGTGCACCTCTGCTTCGGCCTGGTTGGCGAGACGCGCTACTTCCTACCCTTGGCGCCCTGCCTGGTGCCGCTGGCGCTGCGCCACCTGGCGGAGCGCGGCTGATGCGCGTCGTGCTGCCGGCCTGGCGGCTGCTCGGCCCGCGCGGCGGTGTGGGCAACTACCTCTGGCACCTGCTGCGGGAGTATGGCGAGCAAGCGACCGGCGACGAGTTCCTCGTCCTCCACGACGGCGAGGCGACCGTGCCGCCGGCCGGCAACATCAGCGCGCGACGGCTGACCGCGCCGCTGCGCGAGAACAACCTGACCTGGTGTCACCTCGCCCTGCCGGCGGCGCTGCGCCGCGAACAGGCCGACCTGCTGCACAACGTCTCCTACATCCTGCCCCGCGGCGTGCGCTGCCCGAGCGTGGTCACCATCCACGACGTCGCCTTCCTGCGCTATCCCGAGTGGTTCCCGCGCAAGGCCCGCTGGTTCTACACCGACGGCGCGCGCCGCGCGGCGCGTCGGGCCGATCGGATCGTCACCGACTCGCGCTTCGCCGCCGACGAGATCGCCGAGCTGCTGCGCGTGCCCGAACAGCGGCTGCGCATCGTGCCGCTGGCCGCCGGGCCGGAGTTCAAGCCCGGCATCGACCCGGCGCCGCTGCGCGCGCGGCTTGCCCTGCCGGAGCGGTTCATTCTCTACGTCGGCGGTGTGCGGCCGCGGCGGCAGGTCGATCTGCTGGTCGAGGCCTGCGCCCGCGTGCTGCCCGGCCGGCCCGAGCAGCTTGTCTTCGCCGGGCCGACGCAGCACGGCGACTACGACCTCGCCGCGCACGCCGCATCGCTCGGGTTGGGCGACCGGCTCACCTTGCTCGGGTTTGTGCCGGAGGAGGATCTGCCGGCGCTCTACACCGCGGCGACGCTGTTTGCTTGGCCGTCGATCTACGAGGGTTTCGGCCTGCCGCCGCTCGAGGCGTTAGCCTGCGGCACGCCGACGCTGGTCTGCGACGCCGCCAGCCTGCCCGAAGTGGTCGGCGACGCGGCGCTGCGCGTGCGGGCCGACTCAACTGAAGCGCTGGCCGACGGGCTGGCCGCGCTGCTCGACGACTCGGCGCTGCGCGCCAGGCTGTCCGCCGCCGGGCCGGTGCAGGCGGCGCGGTTCTCGTGGCGGCAGACGGCCGCGGCGATGTTGCGGCTCTACCGCGAGGTCGCGCCATGAGGCTCGTCGTCCAGGCGCTCCTCGGCGGCGTCGGGATCGCGCTCTTGGTGCCGATCCTCGGCGGCTTCACCATCGTCGCCGCGCTGCCGGCCTCGCTCGGCGCCTGCCTCCTCGGCGCGATGCTGCTCCAGCCGCGCCTGCCCGCGCGCGAGCTGGCCCGCTGGCTGCTCGGCATGGTCACCGCCTGCCTGCTGGCCTGGATCTATCACCTGCGCCTGCCGCCGGTCGCCGTCGGCGCCACCTGGCTGGCCTTCGGCCTGGCCGGCGGGCTGGGGCTGCTCTGCGCCATTCTGGCCTGGGGCCGGTGGGCGCGCATCGTGCTGCGGCAATTGGCCACGCCGCGCGGCGGGCTCCTCCTGGCGCTGATGCTCTATGCCGGCGCGCGATGGTTCGCCGGGAGCGACCATCCCGGCGGCATCGTCCGCGGCCTGCTGCCGATGGTCACCATGCCGCTCGGCCTGGCCGCGCTGGTCTGCGCCGCGCGGGCGCTGCCGGCGGGCTGGCTCGCCGCGCTGGAGCGGTGGCTGCTCGACCTGCCGCGCTGGGCCGCGCCGGCGGTGGCCACGCTCGCCGCGGCGCTGTTGTCGTACCGCGTGATCGGCCCGCTGCCGCACGTCGAGGACGGCCTCGCCTATCTGTTCGAGGCCAAGTCTCTGCTGGCCGGCGGTCTGACCATCCCGCTGCCGCCGGTGCCGGGGGCGTTCGAGGCGCGCTTCTGCTGGGTGATGCAGTCAGGCGGGCGGATGTTCGGCGTCTTCCCGCCCGGCTGGCCGCTGCTGCTCGCAATCGGCGCATCGGTCGACCTGGGCTGGCTGGTCAACCCTCTGCTGGCCGGCGCGGTCGTCTGGCTGGTCGGCGACTCGACCGGCGACCGGCGGCCCGGCACCTGGGCGGCCTGGCTCCTGGCCGGCAGCCCGTTCCTCCTGCTCCAGGCGGCGTCCTACCTCTCGCACACGGCGACGCTATTCTGGATTGTGCTCGGCCTGCGGGCGCTGCGGCGGATGGAGCGCCCCGTCGACGCGGCGCTGGTCGGCCTGGCCGTCGGCATGTGCTTCGCGACGCGGTATGCCGAGGGACTGCTGCTGGGGCTGGTGGCCCTCGGCGCCGCGGCTCAGCGACGCCCGCCGGCGCGCTGCTGGCTGGTCGCCGCGGCGGCGATGCTGCCCGGTATCGGCCTGGTCGTGGCCGACAACGCGGCCAAGACCGGCTCGCCGACGGTGACGCCGGTCGAGCACTTCTACACCGTCGAGTATGGCGCGCCGGTCAACCGGCCCGGCTTCGGCGCCGACCGCGGATTGGTCTGGGACCACTCGCTCGGCGCCGGCCACTCGCTGCTCGAGGGCCTGTGGAACAGCAACGCCAACGCCTGGGAGCTCAACCGCCTCGGCTTCGGCTGGGCCTGCGGCTCGCTGGCGCTGGCACTGGTCGGGCTGCTCTGGGGCCGGCGCGCGGCGCTCGACCGGCGGTGGCTGGTCTACGGCGGCGGCATCATCCTGATCTACACCGCCTACTGGTACCACGGCATCGCCTTCGGCCCGCGGTTCTGGCATCCGCTGATCGTGCCGCTCTGCCTCGCCACCGTGGCCGGGGCGCGGGTGCTGCTCGATTGGCTCGGCGGCCGGCGCGAGGTGCACCGCCGCCGGCTCGGCGCGTTGTTCGTCTGCGCCACCGCGGCCGCCTGGCTGGGCTTTGTGCCCTACGAGCTGGGCACGGCGTATCGCAACCATCGCGGCCGCGACGCCTCGGATAGAGCGGTGCTCGCCGCCGCGCGCGAGTTGGCCGGCGGTCGACCGGCGGTGGTCATCCTTGACCAGCGGGTGGTGGCGCCGGGGCAGATCGCGCCGGACTACGGGATCGGCTTCGCGCTCAACCCGCCGGGTCTGGCGGGTGAGCTGCTGGTCGCTCGTTCGATCGACGCCGAGGGCACGCCGCAGCGCGAGGCGGTCGCCCTTGCCTGGCCCGACCGGGTGCTGCTGACATGGTACAAGGAGAGCGACGGAAGCTGGCGCCTGGAGCCGCTTCCGCCGGAGTCACGGTGACCGGCGCGCGACCGGCTGCGCTCAGCCTTGACCGCCCGACCGAGCGGCGGGCGATGCTCACCCGCGGCCTGCGGCTGCTGGCGGTCGCCGGCGACATCGTGGCCGTCAACGCGGCGATGATCGTCGCCTACTGGGTCCGCTTCCGCTCGGGCTGGCTGGCCGTGCCGAAGGGCGAGCCGCTGACCCAGGAGGCCTACCTCGGCGCGATGGTCGCCGTCACCGTGGTCCAACTGATCGTCTTCCAGTTGTTCGACCTCTACCGTGTCGAGCGCTGGACCAGCGCGCTGGACGAGACCTACCGCGTGCTGATCGCCGGCGCGGCGGTGTTCATCGGCGCGGTGGCGCTGAGCTTCTTCTACCGTGAGTTCGAGTACTCGCGCCTGACCGTTGCCTTCGCCTTCGCCCTCGCGGTGCCGGCCGTCTCGGGCGTGCGGGCGGGTGGCATCCTGCTCGGCCGACGCCTCCGCCGGCGGCCGGCCTTCCGCCGCCGCGTGGCGCTGCTCGGCGCCGACGACCTGGCCGGCGAGCTGATCGGCGACGACTGCGACCTGGTCATGCAGCAGGCCGACCCGGCCGCCGCCCTGCCGGCTCTGCGCGAGCAGGTGGCCAGTGGCGCCGTCGACCACGTGCTGCTGCAGCGCAACGGACTGGCGGCCGAGGCGCTGCTCGAGCTGCTGAGCTGCTGCGAACAGCACGGCGCCGAGCTGGTGCTGGTGCCCGACCGGATCGACCTCATCCTCGCCCGCGGCGCGCGCGAGGAGGTCGCCGGCATCGCCCTGCTGCACATTCGCGAGACGCCGCTGGACAGTCTGCAGCGCGCGGCCAAGCGACTGATCGACGCGGTCGTCGCCGGCCTCGTCCTGCTCCTTCTCTCGCCGCTGTTGCTGCTCATCGGGCTGCTGGTGCGGCTGACCTCGCCCGGCCCGGCGCTCTACCGCCAGACGCGGGTGACGGAGGCGGGCCGGCGGTTCGAGATCCTGAAGTTCCGCACCATGCGTTGCGATGCGGAGCACGGCTCGGGCGCGGTCTGGGCGACCGCCGGCGATCCGCGCCGGACGCGGCTGGGCGCCTTCCTGCGGCGGACCAGCCTCGACGAGCTGCCGCAGCTCTGGAATGTGCTACGGGGCGACATGAGCCTGATCGGCCCGCGGCCGGAGCGGCCCGAGTTCGTCGCCCAGTTTGCCGCCGAGCTGCCGCGCTACGGCGACCGGCACCGCATGAAGGCCGGCATCAGCGGCTGGGCGCAGGTCAACGGCGAGCGCGGCGGCGGCAGCGACATCAGCCGGCGGACGCGCTACGACCTCTACTACATCGACCATTGGTCGCTGATGCTCGACCTGCAGATCGCGGTCAAGACGGTGTTCGAGGTGTTGTTCCATCGCGGGGCGGGGTGACCGGCATCAACCGCGCCACAACGCCTCGATCAACCGCAGATAGACCCGCGCCGTGGCCGTCAGGCTGGCGATGGCTACCCACTCCGGCTCGCCGTGCGCGCCGTGACCGACCGGGCCGTGGCCGACGCAGGGGATGCCGGCCTCGCGGATGAGCACCGGGACGTCGCAGACCACCCGCGCGCCGGCCAGCGGCAGAGGGCGGCCGTGCTCGGCCTGATAGGCCGCCTGCAGCGCGGTCACCAGTGGTTCATCGGGTGACAGCGAGTAGCTCGGCCGGACCTGGAAGAAGTGGCGGTCGAGGCGCAGGCCGTCGGGCAACTCGACCGCGGCGAGCAGCTCGGCCAGCTCGCGCTCGGCCTGGTCGAAGGTCTTGGCCGGGCTGAACCGCCAGGTGCCGTTGAGGAACGCCTCGCGCGGGATCTGGTTGTAGAACGTGCCGGCGTGGAGCTGGCCGAGGAAGATGGTCTCGGCGCCGACGTAGGGCTCGGGCCGGGCGGCCATCGCGTCGCGCCGGGCCAGCAGAGCAGCGGCCACGGCCGCCGCGCCGTGGACCGGGTTCGGCGCGCCGGTCACCTCGTGCGCCGGCTCGCCGTCGCGGCGGACGGTCAGCTCGAAGATGCCCATGCCGCGGCCGACGATCCCGACATCGGTCGTGCCGCCCTCACAGACCACGGCCAGGTCGCCGTGGATGCCCCGGCGGCAGAGGTCGGTGATGGTCTCGCCCAGCCCGCCCGGCGCCTCGTGCAGGTCGTGCGCGGTCAAGAGCAGGCTGCCCGGCAGCGCCGCGCGGAGCGGCGCCAGCAGGCGGGCCAGCTCGGCCATGATCGCCAGCGCGCCCTTCATGTCGGCCGCGCCGCGACCGACCACGCGGTCGCTCAGCCGCTCGGCCGGCGGATGATCGAGCGGCACCGTGTCGGTGTGGGCGTTGAACTGGATCACCGGCCCGTCGCCGCCGTGCAGCCGGGCCACGGCGCTGGGATGATCGGGGTAACCGCCCGCCTCGAGGCTCACCTCGCAGCCGAGATCGGCCAGCAGCGCGGCGTAATGCTCGGTGCAGCGGCGCGCACGGCCGGTCGGGCTGGGGATGCCGACCAGCTCGTGGGTCAGGTCGCCGAGTCGGTCGGCGTCGACCCGTGCGCACAGGGCGTCGATGTTCATGGTCGCCTCCGGCGGCATGCCCGGTCGTTCGGCAGGCGGCCGGCTGCCCCTGCGGAAGGGCCGCGCCGTCGGGCCGCGAATCGGCGGGCGGAGAGGCGGCATGGTGGTTGGTTTCCATCCCTGGGTCTATGTTCAGCTCGAGCTGCGCGAGACGCCGAGCCTCGCCGTGGCCTGCGAGGCGGTGCTGCGCCGGCTCGGCACGATTGTCCGCGACGTGGCCCAGGCCGGCTTCGAGGGCTTCGAGAGCATGGCCAACCTGCTCGAGACCGACGAGGCGGTGGCGCTGCACCGCCAGGCGCTGCGCACGGGGCCAATCGAGTTGCTCGGCGCCAGCCACAACGCGCCCTTCTGGGACCCGGCCCAGCGCGAGCAGCAGGTCGACTACCTCGAGCACATCTGTCGGCAGATGGCGCCGCTCGGCGGCCGGCACCTCGGCCTCTCGTGCGTGCCGCCGCCGACCGGCCGGGCCAAGACCGCCGCGGACTGGGACGCCCAGGCCGAGACGCTGCGCGCGGTGGCCCGGATGGCCCGCCGGCACGGCATTACACCCAACCTGCACACCTACGCGCCCGACGCGGCCGACGACTACTGCGAGGTGCGCGAGACGCTGTCGCGCCTGCAGCCCGACGAGCTGGCCTTCGGCCCCGACCTGGCCTGGCTCGCCTGGGGCGGCGGCGACCCGCTCGAGGTGATCCGCCGCTGGGGCGACCGGATCACGCTCTGCCACCTGCGCAACCGGCGCGCGGCTCAGGAGTGGAGCGAGGGGCTCGACGAGGGCATCGACGACCAGGCGAAGATTGGTGCGGCGCTGCTCGCCGCCGGGTTCGACGGTGCGGCGGTGTTCGAGCCGGCCTTTCCCGACGACGCGCCGACTCGGCCGCTGACCGAGACCTGGGCCGCCAGCGCTCGCCACGCCTTCGAGTGCTTGCGGGGCGCGGCGTGATCGGCGTGCGCCTGCGTCCTGAGCGCCGGACCTTCCGCGACGTGGCCACCGGCGCGCGGGTGACTCGCTGGACCGCCGCGCCGGCGATGCATCATCAGCTTTACTTCACCAACAGCTCGTGGCCGGCCGCCGGCGGGCGGTTCTACCTGATCTGCTACCGCGACGGCTACCCCAACCTGTTGGCCTGCGACGAGGCTGACGGCGCGCTGATGCAGGTCACCGCGCGGGTCGACCTGAACCCCTTCTCGCCCGCCGTCGCGCCCGACGGCAGCGCGCTCTATGCCACCGCCGGCGAACAGGTGCTGCGGATTGATGCCGAGACGCTCGAGGTGGCGCCGCTGGCCCGCTTCGCCGGCGCGCGGCTGGGCAACTGCAGTCTCGATCCGGCCGGCCGGCGGATCGCCGTCGGCTGCCGCTACGACGGCTACGGCGAGCTGGCCCTCGTCTGCTGCGACGGCTCGGGCGCCGACGCCGTGCTCCGCTGCGACGAGGTCGGCCACCTGCAGTTCCGGCCGTGCGACCCGGAGACACTGCTGTTCAGCGGCCCGCCGACGCAACGGATGTGGCTGGTGCGGGCCGACGGATCCGGCCTGCGGCCGCTCTATGAGCAGACGACGGACGAGTGGATTGTCCACGAATCGTGGCTTGGCGCCGGCGACGAGGTGATCTTCACCCACTGGCCGCGGGCGCTGCGGGCGATCGATCCCGACTCGGGCGCCGTCCGCACGGTGGCCGAGTTCGCCGCCTGGCACGCCTGCGGCCGGCGCGACGGCCGGTCGATTGTCTGCGACACGGCGCGCCCGAGCCGCGGGCTGTTTCTGCTCGACCCGATCACCGGCGCGGCGCGGCGGCTCTGCCAGCCGAACGCCAGCGCGCAGGGCAGGCAGTGGGCGCTGACCGTGCCGGCGGCCGGCGCGGGCATCGACACCAGCATCATCCGCGGCGACGACCCGGCGAGCGACCCAGCCCCAACGCCGGCGATGCCGGAGGGGGTTTACGGCCCGCAGTGGACGCACCCGCACCCCAGCTTCAGCCCGGACGGGCGGCGGGTGATCTACACCAGCGACAACGGCGGGGGCTGGAGTCACGTGTATACTGTCGAGGTGCCTGAGTGACGTATGCCCGTGACCATCGGCATCGACGCCCGCCCGCTGTGCGACCCGGGGAGTGACGCCCACGCCTACACCCTCCACCTGGTCCATGCCCTGGCCTACCTCAAACCCGAGTTCGGCTTTCACCTGTTCGTCGACCGCGAGCCCGCGGTCGAGCTGATCCCACGCTCCGACCAGATAGCCGTCTCACAGCTCCGCGCCCACCCATCGCTGTGGAAGCCGAGCGCCCTGGCGCCGGCGGCCCAGCGCGCCGGCTGCCGGCTGCTCCACGTCCAGGGCACGCTGCCGGTCGCCTCGCCGATTCCCGTGGTCACCACCCTGCGACACCTGGGGCCGATCGATCGCCCGGAGGCCTACCCGCGCACCGTCGCCTGGGCCTGGCGGCACCTGCTGCCGAGGCAGATCGGTCGCGCCGCGGCGGTGATCACCTGTTCCGAGACGACCGCGGCCGAGCTGCGCGATCGCCTGGGTGTCAATGAAGTGGTCGTCACCCCCTACGGGGTCGAGCCGGCCTACCGCCCGCAGTGCGAGTCGGTGCAGACGGCGGCGCTGCGGCTGGTCGAGCTACCCGAGCGGTTCGTCCTCGGCCGCGCGAGGGCCGGTGGCGCCGAGGCCGTGACGGCGGTCTGGGAGCGGGCGCGCAAAGAGCATGGGCTCGACCTGGAGCTGGTCATCGAGGGCGACGCGCCGGCCGGCATCCGGGCGATTCGCGAGCTCGAGTCGCAGCTCGGCCCGGCGGTGCTCAGCGCGGCGCGGGCGATCATTCTCGGCGCGTCGGGCGAGCCGACCGCGCTGGCGCTGCTCGAGTCGATGGCCTGCGGCACACCGGCGGTCGGACCGGCCGACGCGCTCCTGGCCGAGATCGGCGGTCCGGCGGTGACGCTCGGCGACGCTGCTGCTCAGGTCGCGGCGCTGGCGGCGCTGGTCACTGACGAGGCGGTTCGGCGGAGACGCATGATCCAGGGCCTGGCGCGGGCGCAGCAGCGGACGTGGCCGGGCATGGCCGAGGCGACGGTGGCGGTCTACCGCCGAGTGCTTGAAGCCTACTCCGGCTCGTGCGGCCGGGCCTGAGCACCAGGCTCGACCACCGGTCCCTCGGGCGGCTTGTCGAAGGTGGTGGCCAGCGCGAGCTGGCGAACCAGCGGCAGGTACGGTTCGAGTTCGCCCTGCTTGGCCATCGAGCGGAACGAGACCAGGCGCCGGTCGTGGCCGACCTGGATCCAGTAGACGGCGTACTCGATTTCGGCGCGTCGATCGACGAAGTGGAAGGCCAACGCGGTGGTGCCGTCCTGGGCCTCGTTGAGCGTCTCCTCGTTGAGGATCTCGATCTCGTCCTGGGCCAAGAACTGGCGCGCTTCCTGCATGTAGCCTTCGAACGTCTGCTCGCCCAGCGTGCCGCTGAAGATTTGCACCACCGGACCGGTCGTCGCGTTGACCGGCCGGGCGATGGCGAGCATTCCGTCGGCACGGTCGAACTGCCAGCCAGGCAGCGCGGTCAGGTAGCTGTCGGTCAGCACATCATGCAGCCGGAAGCGCGGTGGGGTGGGGGGCAGAATCTGGGTCAGCGCGGTCGACACGTGATACATCAGCTCGGCCGCCGGCACCTCGCGCGTGGCCGCCTGCAGGCCCTGGCGGCGCAGCTCGTCGCGCAGCCGGATGCCGGTGTCGCGGTAGGTCGCGTCGCTGACCAGCAGCACCGCCTTCTGCGGCGGGCCCGGCGCGGCGACGGGGGTCATCGCCATCGGCGTGTTGATGCCGATGAAGCCGGCCACGTCCTCGCGCCGGCGGAGTGTCTCGTCGCGGCAGAACAGCGCCATCGGCCCCTCGCCGACGAGCACCGTCGAGTTCGGCTGCGCCGGATGCGTGCGAAACGCGTGGTTGACCACCTGCTGCAGCCGGGCGGTGTCGTTGTCGGTCATCGAGAGCACCACCAGCAGCGCGCCGCGCATGACCGTCAGCGGCTTGAACTGGTCGGCCACCGCCTGCAACTCGTGCTCGGGCCCAGCCAGCGCGACCACCACCGGCCAGCGCTCGGCGGCCCAGGTGTCGGCCGGCGGGACCATCAAGAAGTCGCGGCCCTCGACGAGCTGTGCCGCCGCCGGCGCGGCTGACATGGCGAGCAAGGCCAACATCCCTGCCAAACTGCGACGCATCCAAGACTCCACCGGCCCGCGGTGACCGGCTCCGATCATCAGACGCCGCCCGGCCGCCAACGGATCCATGCTCGGTCTATTCCCCTCTGTCACCAGTATCCGTCACCACGCTCAGAATCTCAAGCTGGCTCGGGCCGCGGAACATCTCCTTCGGCGGCCGGTCGGCATGGGCGGCGCGGAACGAGTCGCTGTCGCACCAGGCGCGGAAGCTCGCCTCATCGGCCCAGAAGGTCATCACCACGTAGCAGTCGCCCTGCTCGGGCCGCAACACCAGGTTGCGGATGAACCCAGGGCTCTCGTCGATCATCCCGGCCCGCCGGCGGAACCGCTCCTCGAACGCCTGCTCATGGCCCTCGGCCACCGGGATCCGGTTCGCTACCACAATCATCGGGCACTCCTCACCAGACTCTGCCACAGCGCCAGCGACTCCGGCCGTCGAGCCTCCCAACCCGCTCGCGCCGCCAGCGGGAGATAGAGCACCGACTCGCCGTCGCGCTCGCCGCGCCACACCTGCGAGCCGCTCTCGGCCAGCCAGGCCGCCACCCCGGGCGAGAGCGACACGTCCGCCGGCAACCAACGCCACTCGCCCGTCTCCGGCGGCGCATCGCCCAGGCCGGCCAGCACCGCCGGCGGGTCGACCAGCATCGCCGCCTCGTCATCGGCGCTCGCCGGCAGACCGAGCGCCACGCCATCGACGGTCGCTCGCGGCGCCTGCTCGGCAGCGGCCAGCGCGGCCAGCAGCGGTGGCAGTGGTGGGGCCAGCTCCCACTCGCCGCGCCAGAGCGGCGGCAGTAGTGGCTCGCGCATGACGGGCGGCTGTGGCGGCCGCGGCGGCGCCGGGTGGATCTCGCGCCGACGCTGGATCTCAATCCGCCGCTCGGCCGGCGGCGACGGCGGGACGGTCACATCGGCCGGGACAAACCGTGGTGCCGTCGGCCAGAAGGTCAGCCGCGGACCGGTGACCGGCACCGCGCGGTAAAGGACCGGATCTTGCGGCGCCGGCAGCCGTACAAAGGCCAGCGCCGCCGCATGGAGGGCGAGGGCGGCAGGGACCGCCAGCCAGCCGCCGGCGCGGCTCACGGCGCCGATCCGAGCAGTTCGACGCGGGTCGCGCCGGCCTCACGCGCGACACGGAGCAGGTGGGCGATGTCGTCCCAGTCGGCGCCCGGCGCCGGCCGGACGGCGACTATCGGCTCGGGCAGGCCGGCCAGCGGCGCGCGGATCGCCTGCGCCAGCGCCGCCCGCGGCAGGCGTTGCGGGCCGAGCCGGTAGCTACGGTCGGCGGCAACGTCGACAATCACCGCCCGTGGCGGCAGGCCGGCCTCGGCCGCCTCGGGCGCGGCGAGGAAGACCTCGCTGCCGGCCTGCTCGGCGGCGACGGCGGTGGCCATGGCGAAGAGCGAGCCGAGCAGCGCCAGATCGGCCGTCGCGACCAGCACCGCGGCCAGGCCGGCGCGCCTCATGTGTACTCCTCTGCCGGCTCGGGCTGCGGCTCGGGCTCCGGCGGCGCCGGCTCGGTGGCTGGTGGTGGCTCGGGCGGTGCCTCGCCCTGCCCGCGCAGGATGGTCAGGAGCCTCGGCACCAGCGCCTGGATCGGCACCTTGAGCCGCTCGTAGCGGGCCTGCAGAATCTGCCCCAGCAGCCACGCCTCGAGGCCGACCATGAGGCCGAAGACGGTGGTGATCAGCGCCCGCGACATATCGCCGCCGATGGCGCTCAGCTCGGCCGAGCCCCGCCGTGCGGCGGCCTCGAGCACGCCCGACCAGCCGATCACCGTGCCCAGCAGACCGAGCAACGGCCCGCCGACGCAGATCGCCTCGAGCAACCGCAGCGGGCCGGCCAGCCGCGCAAGCTGAGCCTCCGCCGTGCAGCTCAGCCGGTCGGCGGCCAGGTCGGCGTCGAGCTCGGCCACTTCGGCGGCGGTCCGCGCCAGGGCCACCGCGGCGCTGCCGTGCGGCTGCGCGGCGCCGGCGAGACCGGCGGCACCGGCGCTGTGCCAGCCGCGGAGCAGGGCGGCCGGCAGCGCCTCAGGCCGGCGCAGGGCGGCGCGGTAGCAGAGCCAGCGCTCGACCGCGGTGGCCACCGCCGCGATGGAGGCGGCCAGCAGCAGCCACATCAGCGGTCCGCCGCGCAAGAACCAGTCGAACAGCCGGGCCAAGCGCACCTCCCGTCGAGCGTGGCTACCACCCGGCGGCGCCAAGTCCTTCCGCGGGAACCGGCGGCCGGGCGCAGGCGATGTGAACCTCGCCGCGCCAGGCCGGTTGCTGCAGGTGCCGCCGTTGCACCAGGCTGTTACTGCTCAGGAGCGCCCCATGCCGAAGCTCGCCCTGCTCATCATCCTCGCGCTGCCGCTGCGCGCCGGCGAGCGGCCGGCGGTCGACCTGACCGACCAGAACGCCGTCGCGCAGGCCTACCTCGCCGCGGTCCGCGCGGGCGACCTGGACGCCGCGCTGCCGCTCCTCGCCAACGACCCGCCCATCTTGAACATGGTGCGCATGATGCGCGGCCAGTTCAGCGCCGAGGCCGCGGGCGGCATGAACCCGTGGGATGTGATGACCGAGCTGGCCATCCTGCCGACCACGCCGGATGCGCCGATCGAACTCGGCGAGGCGACGGCCGCCGACGGACGGCTCGAACTCAGCTTCCAGTTGGCTCGCCCGCTGGTGCTCATCCTCGCCCGGCAGGACGACGGCACCTGGCGAGTCGATCTCCGCGCCAGTCTCAACGCCACCGTCGGCGAGGGGCGGAGCATGATGATCCGCCAGGCCGAGATGATGGCCAACATGCCCGAGCAGGCGGCCATGGTCGAGGGCCGCATGGCGCCGTACGAGGTCGAGAACCAGCTCAGGACCTTGGCCAGCGCGCTCAACGCCTACGCCGAGGAGCACGACGGCGTCTACCCCGAGCCCGACGAGTGGTGCGACGCGATCCGGCCCTATGTCGAGGGCGAGCGGCCGTTCGGCTCACCCATCAAGCCCGACGAGACCTACAGCTTCGCGATGAACGCCGAGTTGGCCGAACAGGGCCCGGGCGACGATTGGCAGGTCCGGCAGCGCACCGTCCTGCTCGCCGACGTGGGCGGCAACGAGCCCAACCAGATCTTCTTCCCCGACGAACTGGCGGCCATGGAACCGCGCTACGGCGACGTCAACGTGGTTGCCACCACCGCCGAGAACACGTTCCAGATCCCCGGCGGCATGAGCTATGAGGATGTCTGGGCGGCCAACGACCGGCTCGAGGCGACCCAATCGCGGCTCGCCGCGCTGGTCGCCGCGCTGCTCAAGTATGCCGAGCAGAACGACGGCCTGTTGCCCGAGGCGGCGACCTGGTGCGACGAGCTCGAGCCGCTGCTCGAGCCGCGCGCGGCCGACGGCGGCGAGCTGCTGGTCACACCGGGTGTCGAGGTCGAGGAGGGTCAGATCACCTTCGCCATCAACGCCGAGCTGGCCGGGAAGAACCTGCACGAGCTGGTCAACCGCCGGCGGCTGGCGATCTTCTTCGAGACCGAGCCGGTGGCCCGCAACACCGCCGTCGCGGGCAACCACATCGGCCCGGCGCGGCACATGAACGCCTGGTCACCCACCGCGCCGCGCAGCTATCTGGTCGCCTGGCTCAACGGCAGCACCGGGCAGATGTACCCGCCACCGGTTATGAACGGGCCGGCGGTCGCGGCCGAATAGACTTCCACCAGGCGGCCCAGGCGCGGCGGTGCGTGGGATCGAAGCGGATCGCCTCGAGGCTCGCCCGCCGCGCCGCGGCGCGGTCGCCCGCGCGCAGGTGGGCGAAGCAGCGGTGCAGGCGCAGCCGCGACATCGCCCGCCGCGCATACGGTTTGGCCCTCTGCTCGGGGTGCTCGGCGAAGAACTCCTCGTAGCAGCTCTCCTCGTCGGCCAGCAGCTTGCCGTCGGTCGAGGTCACGCGGGTCCAACTCGCCGCGTGATGCCGCCGCTCGACCAGGATGTCGCCGAGGTAACCGACCTCGCCCAGCAGGCCCACCCGGAGCCAGGCGTCGACCTCTTCGCACCAGCGGCCGACGGCCATGCCGCCGACGGCGAGATAGGCCTCGCGCTGCACCATCGCCGCGCTGCAGGCGATGAAGTTCTCGTAGAACAGCTCGCCGTAGGGCACGATGCCGGGGGTCAGCCGCGAACGCTGCAGCGACTCCTTCTCGACCAGCCCGTCGGGCGTCAGGTAGCAGGTTTCGGTGGTCGATAGCAGGCAGCGCGGATGCGCCTCGTGGAAGGCGAGCTGGCGCTCGAGCTTTTCGGGCCGCCAGCGGTCGTCGCTGTCGAGGAAGGCAATCCACTCACCGCGGGCGAGCGAGACGCCGCGGTTCCGCGCCCCGCCGGGTCGGGTGTTCTCCTGCCGGACGAGGGTCAGGTCGTCGGACCGACTCGGCGCGGCCGGTTCGGGCGAGCCGTCGTCGACGAGCACGATCTCCCAGTTATCGAAGGTCTGCGCGCGGATGCTGTCGAGGCAGTCGTCGAGCCAGGTGTGGGTGAAGGTGGGGATGACCACGCTGACTCGCGGCGCCTCGCGCAACGCCGCCCCGCGCGCAATCGAAGGCTCCCCCGGCCCGAGCCGCAACGCCATGCCGTGCTCCGTGGTGTGAGGGCTGTTATAGCTATCGTGGGGCGGGGGGTCAAGGACAGGGGTGGCGGTTTCCGGGTCGGCCGACCCGTGATGCTGCGTAGGCCGACCGTCCCGGTCGGCGCCGGACAGCCGTCCCAGGCCACGTCGACCGAGACGGTCGACCTCCGCGGAACCAGGCAGGGCACCGCCATGCCACCGCGAACCACATACCGGGAGCCGCCCCATGCCAACCGCGTCCCGCCGCGACATCCTCAAAGCCGCCGTTGCGCTGCCGTTCATCATCACCCGCCGCGCATGGGCCGCCGACGTTGACCTCCGCCTTGGCTTCATCGGCGTGCGCAACATGGGCAAGTCGCACCTCAATGGGCTGGCCCGCTACTGCGCCGCCATCTGCGACGTCGATGCGAGCATCTTGGCCGCCGCGCAGACGCTGGTCCGCGAGAAGACCGAGCGCGAGGTGCCCGGCTTTGGTGACTATCGGCGGCTGTTCGAGTCGGGCCTGATCGACGCGGTGATCATCGCCACGCCCGACCACTGGCACGCCAAGCTGAGCATCGAGGCGATGCGCGCCGGGCTCGATGTCTACTGCGAGAAGCCGATGACACTCACCGTCGCCGAGGGCCGGGCGATGGTCACCGCCGCGCGCGCGACCGGGCGGATCCTTCAGTGCGGCAGCCAGCAGCGCTCGGCCAACGAGTTCCGCACCGCCTGCGAGCTGGTCCGCAGCGGGCGGATCGGCCGGGTCCACACCGTCCGCGTCGGCATCCCCGGCGTCAACTTCGAGGGACCGGCGGTGCCCGACGGCGATCCGCCGCCCGAGCTGAACTACGACATGTGGCTCGGCCCGGCGCCGTACCGGCCCTACAACGCCAAGCAGGTACACTACAACTTCCGCTTCTTCTGGCCCTACTCGGGCGGGCAGATGACCAACTGGGGCGCGCACCACCTCGACATCGCCCAGTGGGGACTGGGCATGGATGCGGCCGGGCCGCTGGCGGTCGAGGGTACCGCCGAGTATCACCCCGACGGCTGGTACGAAGTGCCGCGGCGGTTCGACTGCACCTACGAGTATCCCGACGGCGTGACCGTCCTGTGCGGCAGCAGCCAGCCGGGCGGGACGACCTTCGAGGGCAGCGACGGCAAGATCATGGTCAACCGCGGCAAGCTCGCCTCGGAGCCGGCGGAGGTCATCGAGACGCCGCTCGGCGAGGGCGATGTGCGGCTCTACCGCTCGCGCAGCCAGACGGGCAACTGGATGGACTGCATCCGCAGCCGCGAGCTGCCGATCTGCGATGTGGAGATCGGCCACCGCAGCGCGACGGTCTGCCACCTCGGCAACCTCGCGATCCGCACGGGCCGCAAGATAACCTGGAATGCGGAGAGCGAGCAGATCGTCAACGACCCGGAGGCCAACGCGATGCTGAGCTACGACTACCGCGCACCGTGGACCATGCCGGCATGAGCGACCAGGACACGTCGCCTATCGTCTACCTCGCCGCGGTGCTGATCTGCGCCTGGCCGGTGCTGCAGGCGGTGACCCTGTTCGTGCTCCGCGGCGGTTGGCGCACCGCGGCGTTCATCCCGCTGCTGCCGGGCGTGCTGGCCTATGCCGCGCTGCTGGCCAGTTGGAGCAAGCCGCGCTCGATGGACAATCTCGGCGGCATCTGGGCGCTGTTGTTCGGGCCGATCGGCGCGGTCTACCTGCTGATCGTGCTGATCGGAGGCCTCATCGCGGCGCGGCGGGCGGACGCGCCGCCGGCGGACGCCACAGAATAGCAGCACCGCCGCGCATCGGCGTCGGCCGGAGATGCTCGATGGGCGGCGTCATGTTCCTGGTGAGCTTCCTCGTCTTCGCCGGCTACCCGTTGCTGCAGGTCATCGCCCTGGCGGTGTTGCGCCGCGGCTGGCGCTGGGCGGCGGCGTTGCCGCTGATTCTGACCGTGCCCAGCTACGGCATCGTCATCGCATCAATGACCGGCGGCATCCGCGACGGCGACATGAGCGCTCTGTACCTGATTTGGACGGTGCCGCCGGCCAGCCTGTACCTCCTCCTGGTGGTCGGCTTTGGGCTGCTGGCGCGAGCCAGGCCGGCACCGACCGCCGCGCCGGAGCTGCCGGCGTAGGGTAGGGCCCGTTCGCCGAACGGGCCGCTGCCGGCGGGTCGCACGTGCTATGGAACGGCACCGAACGCCGATCCGGTAGGGGCGACCCTTGTGGTCGCCCGCTGCTGGAGCGGGTTTATCGAACCGCGGGCAGCCACAAGGGCTGCCCCTACCAGGGCTGCTCAACGGGGCGGGGACGCCGGCGGTCTGTTCGGGCTCGGGTAGGGCCCGTTCGCCGAACGGGCCAATGCCGGCGGGGACGCCGGCGGTCCGTTCGGGCGCTACCGGCGGTCGATGGCGGCCGCCTCGGCGAGGCGGCCCTACCCGGCGCTACCCCGCCACCGCCGTGAAGTCCGGGCAGACTCGCTTCAGGTTCGGCGTCAGGTCGAGGTCGGCCTCGCCGAAGGCGAAGGCGAACAGGCCGACCGTGACGCCCTGAAAGATCGGGTTGGTCCAGACATCCTCGCGGTGGCCCATGCTGGTGTAGGCGACGCGCCCTTCGCCGTGCATCCGCACCCAGGTCGAGGGGAACGGCGGCTTACCCTCATAGTCGCCGCCGGTCATGCCTTCGGTCTCGTTGACCAGCAGCACGCGGATGTCGGGGTTGATGTTGCGGAAGGCGTACCACTCCTCGTGCAGCCGGAAGCTGGCGCCGAGTTCGTCGAGGCCGGGCAGCGAGTGGTCGACCACTCGCTGGGTCGCCTCCTGCTGCGCGCCGTGTCCGGCGAACTCGCCGCCGATCAGGGTGATGAACGGATCGACCTGGTCGCCCTGGCTGTGGAACGTGTCGGTGGCGCAGTGGAAGCCGACCACCGGCTTGCCCGCGGCCACCGTGTCGAGCAGCAGTTGCTTGCCGCCGTCGGGCAACCCCGGCTGGCCGTCGGTGCCGGTCTGGGTCAGGTCGCCGGTGGTGTAGAAGGCGAGCGCGTCGAAGGTCTTGAGCGAGTCGGCGGTGAACAGCCCGCCATCCTTGCTGCACACGACTTCGACGTTGTACTCGTTCCCCATCTGCATGAGGACCTTCTCGGCGTGGCCCAGCTCGCCGTTCTGGCGGGTGATCACCGAGTGCTGAAAGCCCGCCGACTTGGTGTAGAAGAGGATCCGCCGGCGCGGCCCCGCGGCCCTCGCCGCGAGCCCCGCCGAGAGTCCGACCATCGCTGCACCCAGGTTCATGAGCATCTCACGTCGCTTCATCTCATTCCTCTTCGGCCTGTACGCGGAGGCCGTCGATCACCGTGCCCTCGGGCGTCACGATGCGCAGGCTGAGCGCCCACTGGCCGCCGCCCTGGGTGATCTTGATCATGACCACGTTCCAGCCCTGCCGCAGCTCGGCGGTGAACTTGTCCGAGCCGGTGGCGTGAGCCCGGTTGACATTCTGCTCGTGAACCACGGTCCCGTTCAGCCACACTTTCGCGCCGTCGTCGCTGCCCAGCTCGAACTGCACCGGCCCGGCCGCCGGGGCAAACACCCGCGTGCGCGCGTAGCAGGCCCGGTTGTTGCCGTTCCAGGGGCTCTGATCGAGGTTCACCCGCCACGGCTCGTTGCCGTCAACGGCCCACTCGAGCCGCTGCCAGGTAACCTCGGCCTCGGGCTTCTCGGGATCAAAGACCGTGTCGTAGAGCTGGAGGTTATTCAGGTTGCCCTGCGTGTAGGGCCCGGCGAAGAGCCAGTCGGTGAGGTATGCGCCGAGCGCCTTGAGCTGCTCGAGCACCGCCCCGGCCTGGGCCTTGACCGCCCCGTCCTGCGCGTTGGCGGCAATCGCCTCGAGCGCCGTGGTGGCCGCCTCGCGGTGCGTCATGGCCAGCTCGCGAGCGATGTTGATCACCGCCTGCGCCGCCGCCGTGGCCGGCAGGCGCGCCTCGGCCGCGCGCAGCGCCTCGATGGTCGGCACCTCGCCGATCGCCTCGAGCACTACCGCCGCCTCGTCCTCGCTCTGGGTCGCGGCCAGCAGCTCCTGGTAGCGCGCCAGCCGCTCTGCCGCCGTGCGCTCCGACATGCCGAACATGCGCAGATACTGCTGCAGCGCCAGCGTGCGCACGGTTTCGTCCTCGGCGCCGCGGCTGAGCGCCAGCAGCTCGTCCATCGGCGCGTCGTTCGGCCAGACCTCGTAGCCGGCCAGAGCCCCGCGCTGCCGCGCCGCGTCGCCGCCGAGAGCGGTCCGCAGCGCGTCGCGCACGGCGTCGCGCTCCGCCTCGCCCGCGGCCTGCACCATCGCGCGGTAGACGGCCGAGAGGGTGCGATTGTCGGTCAGCCGGCCGGCGGTGGCGATCAGCGCCGGCACCGCCGCCGAGGCATGGCGCTCGGCCAGCACGGTGGCCAGCATGGTGACCGTCGCGTTCGGCGCGCCGTCGAGCGCCGCGGCAATCGCGGGATCGACCGCCGCGCCGCGGAGCCGGGTCAGCGCCCCGCGCGCCGCGTCGCGCACGCGCGGCTGCTCGCCGGTGGCCAGGGCCACCAACGAGGGCACCAAGGTCTCGTTGCCCAAAGCGGCGCCGGCGTCGACCGCGGCGACGGCGACCTCTTCGTTGGCGCACTCGAACTGCTCGGCGATGCGCGGCAGCGCCGCCGGGTCGCCGCGCTCGGCCAGCGCGCCGAGCAGGACCACCTGCATCGGCGGCTGCAGGCCGGGCAGTTGATCGGCAAAGGCGCGGGTCGCCGCCTCGCCGGGGATATCGACCACCAGCCGGCCGGCCACCGGCTGCAGCTCGGCCTCATCGCCGCCGAGTACCTCGATCACGAGCTGGGCGGCCTCGCCGCCGAGGGTCAGCCCCAGGCCGCGCAGCGCCGCCGAACGGGTGCGCAGGTCGCGATCGACTCCGAACGCCGCGCGATAGATGGCCACCGCCTGGTCACGGGCGCCGCCGGCCGCCAGCTTGTCGGCGCACTTCAGCGTGGCGTCGTCGATGCGGCGGACCGCCTCGCCGGCCACATTGCCCCGCGCAGCGGCCAGAGCGGTGGCGGCGTCAGCGGTGCCGATCCGCCCGAGCGCGTCGGCGGCGGCGATGATCACCTGCTCGTCGCCGTCGCCGAGCAGGCCGGTCAGCGCGGGCATGGCCGCGGCATCGGCGCGAAAGCCGAGCGCGTTGATCAGGGCGATGCGGCCGGCGGAGTCGGTCGCCGCGGCGAGCGCATCGCGCAGCGCGCCGGCGGCCTCGGCCGAGGGGTTGTTGGCCAGCGCCAGCAGGGCGTGCTCGGCGATCAGTTCGTCCTGACTGCCGAGCAGCTCGGCCAGCCGCGGCACCACCTCGGCGCCGCCGACGTTCTGAAGCTGGCGCAGGATCCAGACCTGGCTCCAGGTCGGCACGCCGGGGGTCAGCTTGGACAGGCTGACCTGGCAGAAGGCGAGCCGCTCGGCCTCGGCGCCGGGCCGCGCCGCGTGCATGCCGACCTGCTCCCAGGCGGTGCGGCTGGTGAACTGCGTGTTGATGTCGTCGCCGGCGAAGTCGGTCACCAGCGCGTCGAGCACCTGCTGCACCGCCGCCGGGTAGTCGGCCGGCGCGTCGGCCCGCCCGCACAGGGCATCGACTGTCGCCTGCGTCTCGGGGGTGATGCCGTGGGCCGTGCCGAGCGCCAGAACCGCCAGGATAACGAACCGCTTCATGCCAACCTCCTACGCCAGGCGCCACGGGTCGCGCCGCGGCCGATCGAGCCAGCGCGCCGCCTCGCCATCATCCACGATCTGCTCGGTCTGCGGGTCCCAGCGGAACGAGCGGCCGGTCCACCAGGCGATGTTGCCCAGGTGGCACATGGTCACACTGCTCGCCCCGACGGCGACATCGCAGATCGGCCGCTGCCGGGTGCGGATGCAGCCGAGGAAGTCGCCGTGGTGGTCGCGGCTCTGGTAGAGCCGGGTCTCGCTCGGGCCGATGACCTCGTGCATCAGCTCGGGCGGGTTGGTCGCCAGGTGGCCGCGATTGACCTCGACGGTGCCCTCGGTGCCGATGAACAGCACGCCGTTGCCGCCACCCTGGTGGACCGCCCGGACGCCGTTCGCATAGATGTAAGTGAGCTTGTCGTAGTCCTTGCCGTCGGGCGGGTGGACCTCGACCGGGCCCGAGCCGTCCATGCCCAGGCCCCACTGGCAGATATCGAAGTGGTGCGCGCCCCAGTCGGTCATCATGCCGCCCGAGTAGTCGCGCACCTGGCGCCAGCCGCCGCCGTAGTCGCCGCTGCAGCGCTCGCCGTTGTGCGGCGCATAAGGCGCCGGGCCGAGCCACATGTCCCAGTCGAAGCCCTCGGGAATCGGTTCCTCGACATAGCTCCTCGGCAGCGACGGCCCGCCGACATTGACGTTGACCTGCTCGACCTTGCCGATCCGACCGTTACGCACCAGTTCGCAGGCGCGGTGAAACTCGGGCGACGAGCGCTGCTGGCTGCCGGTCTGGAAGACCCGCCCGTAGCGCCGCACCGCGTCGACCAGCGCGCGGGCCTCGCGGACGGTCAGGGTCATCGGCTTTTCGCAGTAGATGTCCTTGCCCGCCTTGGCCGCTTCGATGGCGACCAGCGCGTGCCAGTGGTCGGGCGTGGCGATCATCACCGCGTCGATGTCGTCGCGCGCGAGCAGCTCGCGGAAATCGGCATAGGCCGTGCAGCCGGCATACTCACCGCGCCCGGCGGCCTCGGCATAGCGCTGGTTGACCCGCTGCTGCCAGTCGTCGCGGACCCACTTGCGGACATCGCAGACGGCCACCACCTGCACCTGCCCGCGGCCCAGAAAGGCGCCCGTGTTGCCGCTGCCCATGTTGCCGATGCCGATGCAGCCCATGGTGATACGATCACCCGGCGCCGCGCGGCCCTTGGCGCTGGTCAGCACCATCGGCGCCATCGCCGCGCCGACCATCGATGTGATCACCTGCCGCCGCGACAGGGTCGGCTCGTTTGCCATCACCCGCTCCTAGCTTCGTGTCTCACCCGTTCGCCGGCCGCTCTTCGCGTCCTGCCGGACAACTCCTCGCCGCCGCTCATTCGGTGCGACGGACCCGCATCTCGCTGATGAACGCCGCCGGATCGCCGAGCGACTCGACGCGCACCGTCAGCCGCGGTTCGGTCACCGCCGCGGCCGGCAGCACGACCTCGACCGTCTCCCAGCCGTCGTATCCACCGTGCGTCAGCTCGTGCGACGATCCGGCCACGGTGACCCGTGCCCGGCGCTGATCCCCCTTGGCGCCCCAGCGGAGGACGAGCACCTGGTCGACGCCGGGCAGTGCGTCGAGCGTCACCTCGAACGGCCCGCGACCGCACCACTGGTAGCTCTCGCCGGCATAGACCTCGCCGCCGTCGCAGTCGGCGAAACCGACCAGCAGCGGGTCGAGCAGCACCCGCACCCGGTGCGCCGTGCTCCGCCACGGCTCGCGCGCAGTGGCCGTCACCGTGACGGTCCGCTCCTCGGCCACCTGGCCACTGAGCCGCACCGTCGCCGTGCCGCCGGCGGGCAGCTCAAGGTCGGCCGGGTCGACCGTGCCGAGATCGGCAGAGAGCCGGAGCGAGACCGGCTGGTCGGACGGGTTGCCGACCTCCAGATCGAGGCTGAACGCGCCGGTCGAGCCGACCACGCCGGGCCCGGCCAGCCGCGGCATCTGGGTGCCATAGGGCGGCGACAGGTAGGGCGCGATGCGCAGGCGCAGCGGCCCGCCGTCGGCCGGTTCGAGCGGCAGGCCGGCGATCAGTTCCTCGCCCAGGCGCAGCTCCAGCGGCGCGTCGACGCCGATTCGCTCGACCGTGTAGAGCCCGGTGCGCTCGACCGTGAACCACTCCGGAAACTGGTTCAAGCGCGGATAGTCGACCGGCAGACCGAGATGCTCGCGGTGCCGTGGGTAGTCGAGGTGGAGCGTGCCGGACCAGTCGGCCGGCGACTCGAGCGAGACCAGCAGCGACTCGCCGTCGCGCACGGCGCCGAGGTGCAGGTCGGGCCGCCAGGGCAGTACGCGGGCGCCCTGGCTGTGATACATGGCGACCATCAGGCAGGTGCGGGCGGTGTTGCCGTCGCCGTACCAGCCCTCGACGATGCCGCCGGGCTGCTGCTTGGCCAGCAGGCGCGGCACCACCTCAGCGAGCCAGCGCAGCGCCGCCGGCTCGTCGAGGCGGTTGATCAGCAGCAGACCGCTTTCGATCGAGTCGGCGAAGGCGTCCGCGCCGCCCCAGTCGTAGTAAGCCGGCTGGTCGAGCGCGGCCAGCGCCTGTCGGGCCGCGTCGCGGTAGAGCTCCTCACCAGTGCCGAGGCCGAAGGTGTAGACGCCGCACAGGGCATAGCCCCAGGTATCGGGCGTGCCGCGGGCGAGGACCTCGCCGGTGGTCGGCTTGAGCTGGGCGAACCAGAGCCCGTCGGGGCTGCGGCCGACCTCGAGCAGTCGGTCGAACATCCGTCGCAGCGCCGGCTCCGCCGCCGCCGCGCGCGCCGGGTCGGCGGCGCGCAGGGCGTGGTGCCACTCGGCCAGGCCGAGGACGATTTCGTTGCCGTGGTCGTTGAGGCTGAACAGGTCGCGCGCCGGGCGATGCGCGGCGAAGTCCCAGACATGCGCCGGCAACCAGCCGCCGAGGGGCAGGATCTCCTGGCAGTAAGCCTCGCCGATGCGGCTGGCCCAGTCGAGGTAGCGGGCGTCGCGCGTGGCCCACCAGAGCCGCGACAGGACCTGGAGCTGCTCGCCGTTGACCTCGGTATCGGCCGCCGGCAGCCGGCCGAACGGCGTCTCGATGGGCGCGGCGGCCCAGACCGCCTGCTCGAGGTCGACCAGACGGTGGAACCAGACGCCGCGGCCGGCCAGCTCCCAGACGGGGAGCAGACCGTCTTTGCAGTACTCCGAGGCGCCGAAGATCAGCCGCGCCAGGTCGGGCTCGGCGTGGCTGAAGCGATGCGCGCCGAGATCGTAGTTGTCGCCCATGACGCCGATGCGCGTGGTCAAGGCGAGCTCGTGCCGCAGCGTGGCAAGCAGGTCGGGCAGCAGCGCGGGCTCGGTCCAGTGGGCGGTCAGGACGAGGAACGGGTAGAGGTCGGCGGCCGCATTGGACGGCGTCCAGACGTTCTGCGTCACGTGCTGCGGCAGCAGACCGGTCGCCTCGTCGCGGATCGCCCACCAGCCGTGCAGCACGCCCTGGGCACAGGCCAGAGCCTCCGCGCCCTGCCGGCCGTGCTCGGCGGTGGCGGCCCACGGGTCGGCCGGCGCGGTGAGCAGGATCAGCAGGCAGAGAGTCGGCATCGGCGGCTCCGTGGAGAGGTTGGCCGCCGGCCCGGCCGGTCCTGCGCGTTACCGCAACGCCTCGGCCAGCTGGCTGGGCGGCAAGCCGAGCGCGTCGGCCACGGCGCGCACCGAGGTGGTGTCGTCGGCCGCCAGTCCGAGGCCGGCCAGGCGGTCGAGCACGGCCGGCAGGCTCAGCTCGGCGGCCTCGCAGAGCTCGGCCAGGTTCATCTGTCCCCAGCTCTGCCCGCCAGACGTCGAGACGCGGGCGGTCCACGCCGCGGAGAGCCGTTCGGACAGGGCGGTCACCTGCGCGAAGGGCGCCATGTCGGTGGCCGGGCCGAGCACCAGCAGCAGGCCGAACAGCCCGGCATAGAGCGGCTCGAGCCGCCAACGTCGTTCCGCGCCGAGCCGCCGGCGCAGGTAGTGCAGCAGCGCCTTCCAGTTGAAGACCAGATGCCAGGTGCCGATGATCAGGAAGACCAGCCCGGTGTTGACGTGGACCGCCTGCCACTGCTCCTTGCTCAGCCCGCCGACCGCCCAGCCCATGCGGGCCGCCACTCCGCACGCCGGCGCGACCAAGAGCACCAGCCCGCTGGCAGCCAGCAGCACCAGTTGGACGGCGGCGACCAACGAGACGAAGGCTCGCGGTGAGAAGCTCCGCCGGTGCATGGTGGTCACTCCAAACTCCGCGCCATGGCCTCGAGCCCGGCCGGCGCATGGTCGCCGACAATCACCGCCTCGTGCCCGTCGACCCCGACCCGGACGACGACCTGCAGCCGGCTCGGCTGGATCTGACATCGCCCACCGCGCCAGCGGCGGCCGCGTCCCCTGCCACGGCCGCGAGTTTCCATCAGGGTGACCGCGTTAAGCCCGTCCGAGAAAGTCGTCACCGGCGTGAAGCCACCCTCGCGGCAAGCCCGGACAAACCAGCCGCTGGCGATATAGCCGGCGGGCAGGTTGCGCGGCCGGAGCACCGGATGGCCGAGCCGCCGTTCGAGTTCGGCCTGGCTGGCGACCTGTTCGAGGCTGCCCGGCGCGGCGCCGGTGTAGCGTTCGGCGTCGGCCGGCAGGCGGACCGTGGCCGGGTCGGGCGCGGCATAGCGCAGGCTGGCGTAGCTCCAGCGCTGGACCAGCTCGCCGGCTCGGTTGCGGATTTCGCAGCGGAGCGTCAGGCCGGTGGCCGCGTCGACCCACAGTCGCCGCGACGGGTTGCCCTCGCGGCGCGGAGTGAGGTCGAGGCGTTGCGTCGCCCGCCCGGCCACCTCGCCGCCGCGGCTGATGCTGATCGTGTAGTTCGAAGCCAGCCGGTCGAGCTGCCCGGCACGGAGATCGACATCGCCGGCGCGGCTCGAGATGGTCCGCACCCAGGCCGTCGCGCCGGGCCCGCGCAGCCACTCGTAACGGCCCTCACTGATCACCACCAGCCCAGCGCTCGGGCCGCTGCGGTGCTCGCGCCGGGCATGTCCGGCGCCGTCGAAGGCGACCTCGACCTCGCTGCGGACCGCCGCCTCCGTGGGATAGACCTCGATGCTCTGCCGCCCGATGCGCGGCCGCGCCGCGTCGGCCTCGACCGCGCGGCGGAGCAGCGCCAGGTCGTCGGCGCCGGCGGCGCCGGCGGCCAGCAGCAGGGCCAGGAGGGAGCGGATCATTGCCCGGGCTCCGTCACCACATAGGCCATCACGTCGCTGACCGCCGGGTTGCCCAGGGCGACCAGCGAGGTGGCGCGGTAGTGGTCGCGCAGGAATGGCGTCGCCGGCTCGGGCTCCGGCGGGCGCAGCAGCGCCAGGCCAATCAGCCCGGCTGCGAGCGCGCCGGCCAGGGCCAGGCGCGGCAGCCGCCGCGGCGCGGCGACCGGCAGCCGGGCCGAGACCTGGTCCCACAGACCCGCCGGCGGCGGCTCGTCGCAGAGGGTCTCGAACAGCGAGGCGACCCGGCGCAGGCAGGCCAGCTCGGCCTGGCACTCGGGGCACGACCCGAGGTGCTGCTCGAGCGCCAGCCGGTCGCGCTGCTTGAGGCAGCCCTCGATCAGCTCGGGCAGCCGTTGGCGCAGCTTGTCGCAGTCCATGTCAGCCCTCCACATACGGCGCCAGGCGCCGCCGCAGGATGCCCCGCGCCCGCGCCAGCCGCGACTTCACCGTGCCGGCCGGCAGGCGCAGGCTGTGCGCGATTTCGTCGACTTCTAGGCCGCGCAGGTGGTGCAGCAGCACTACCTCGCGATGCTCGGCCGAGAGCCCGGCCACCGCCCGATCGACGGCGCTCTTCAGCTCGTCGCGCTCGAGGCTCGTTTCTGGCCCGGCGGCCGGATCGGCGGTCTCGGGCGGATCCTCATCCAGCTCGACCAGCGGCGCCGCGGCGCGGTCCTTGACCAGGTTGTGCGCGATCTGAAACAGCCACGACCGGAACGCGCCGTCGTGACGTAAGCGGCGCAGGTTGCCCAGCGCCCGGACGAAGGTCTCCTGGGTCAGGTCGGCGGCCGCGTCGGGGTCGCGGGTCATCTGCTTGAGGTAGTTGTAGACAGGCATCTGCCAGACCTCGAACAGCGCTTGCTGGGCGCCGCGGTCGCCGGTGCGGGCGCGCTCGACGAGCCCGCCCGCACCATTCGACCATGCCCCAGCGCCCATGCGCGCCTCAGTTCACCAGGCATTCGGCCCACGACCGAAGCCGCGGCCCCAGCCCGCCCGCTGCCCGCCGCCGCGGCCGTAGCCGCGTCCGAAGCCCTGGCCACGGCCCTGACCGAACGGCCCGTTGCCCCGGCCGAAGCCCTGGCCCGGCCGCGTCTGCTGCATCTGCTGCCGCTCCAGGTCGCGCTGGGCCCACATCTCCTGGCGCAGCTCGTCGACCCGCGCCTGCTGCGCGGCCACCGCCGCCTCGTCGACCGGCTCGGTGTTCATCAGCCGGTACAACTCCCAGTTGGCCTCGCGCACCGCCTGGCGCAGGTCGGCCTGAGCCTGGCTCTGCCACACCGGACCGACCGGCCCGACCCGGCCACACAGCGGACAGGTGTCCGGCGCCGGATCAGCGGCCTGCGCGTGCACCGCCGCGACGGTCATCAGCGCCGCCGCCAGCGTCCAAATCATGCGCTTCATGATCTACCTCCTCGCGCATCCACCTTCCGAGACGGGTCAGCCGGAACCGCGTTCCCACTTTTCTGCAATGGATTTGCGAGAGTCCTGTCGGAGGGATTCCGCCGCCGCCGGTGCATCGTGCCGCGATGACCACCCTTGCCCTCTGCATCCTGCTCGCCGGACCCGACTGGTCGCTGGTGCCGGTGCCCGGCGACTGGAGCCAGGTGCTGCCGGCCGCACAGCGCAGCCATGACGGCTTCGCCTGGTACCGCTGCTTCGTCCACCTGCCGGCCGACTGGGCCGGCGCCGACCTGACCCTCCGGCTCGGCCAGATCGATGACTGCGACGAGACCTACGTCAATGGTGCGCTGGTCGGCGCCACGGGGACGATGCCGCCCGACGCGCGGACGGCCTGGCAGGCGCAGCGTGAGTATCGCGTGCCGGCGGCCGGGTGGCGGTTCGGCGAGGACAACCTGATTGCCGTGCGGGTCTACGATGCCGGCGGCTCGGGCGGCATCACCGCCGGGCCGCTGCGGCTGGTCGGCCCGCGCGGCGAGCTGGAGCTGGCGGGCGAGTGGCAGTTCCGGCTCGGCGACGACCCGCGGTGGGCGTCACTCGCGCAAGGAGAGTTGGCCATGGCCGCGGAGCAGTATCGCGCGGCGGCGGGCCGGCCGGCGGGCCGGCCGCGGACCATCGTCGCCGGCCGACAGCGCCCGCCGGCGGAGCCACTGACGCTGTGGTACCGCGCCCCGGCCGAGGACTGGTTCGCCGCGCTGCCGGTCGGCAACGGTCGGCTGGGGGCGATGCCCCACGGCGGGCTCGAAATCGAGCGACTGCAGCTCAACGAGGACAGCCTCTGGTCGGGCGGGCCGGCCGAGGCCGACAACCCGGCGGCGCTCGAGCATCTGCCGGAGATCCGCGCGCTGCTGCTCGACGGCCGCTATACCGAGGCGCAAGGCCTGGCGCAGCAGCACTTGACCAACCTCGGCGGCGGGTTTGACGGGGTCTATCACACCACATTCCAGACCCTCGGTGACCTGACCCTCACCTTCGCCGACCAACCCGAACGGGTCGACGACTACGTCCGCACGCTCGACCTGCGGCGCGGCCTGGCGCGGGTCGAGTATCTCGCCGGCGGGGCGCGGTTCACCCGCGAGCTGTTCGCCTCGGCGCCCGACGGGGTGCTGGTGCTGCGACTGAGTTGCGATCGGCCGGGGCGACTCACCTTCGCCGCCGGTCTGTCGCGCGAGGCGGATGCGACGGCCGGCGCGGCGGGCGACACCCTCACCCTCGACGGCGCCTGCGACGGCGGGGCGGGGATGCGCTTCGCCGCCCGGGCGCGGATCGTCCCCGAGGGCGGCACGCTGCGCGCCGAGGGCGCCACGCTGGTGGTCGACGGCGCCGATGCGGCGACCATCGTGATCGCCGCGGCGACGGGCTTTCGCGAGGCCGAGCCGGCCGCCGCGGCGCAGGGGCAAGTCGACCGCGCCGCGGCCAAGGCCTATCAGGCGCTGCGCAACCCGGCCGTGGCCGAGCATCAGGCGGCGATGGACCGCTTCCACCTCGAGCTCGGCCACTCCGCCCAGGACGCGTTGCCGACCGATGAACGCCTCGCCGCGGTGCGTGCCGGCGGCGATGATCCGGGGTTGGTCGCGCTCCATGCGCAGTACGGCCGCTACCTGCTGCTCGCCTCGTCACGGCCGGGCAGCCTGCCGGCCAACCTACAGGGCCTCTGGTGCCACGAGCTGCGGCCGGCCTGGCACAGCGATTACCACCTGAACATCAACCTGCAGATGAACTACTGGCCGGCCGAAACGGCCAACCTGAGCGACTGCGCCGAGCCGCTGTTCGAGCTGATCGCCAGCCTGGTCGAGCCGGGCGGCCGGACGGCGCGGACGATGTACGGCGCGCGGGGCTGGACCGCGCACACCATCACCAACGTGTGGGGCTACACCGCGCCCGGCTGGGGCGTCGGCTGGGGCTGCTGGCCGACCGGCGGGGTGTGGCTCTGCGAGCACCTGTGGGACCACTACGAGTTCACCCGCGACGAGGCCTGGCTGCGCCGCTTTGCCTGGCCCATCTTGCGTGGCGCGGCCGAGTTCTGTCTCGACTGGACGGTCGAGGATCCGCGCACTGGGCTGCTGCGCGGCGGGCCGAGCGTCTCGCCCGAGAACAGCTTCCGCACGGCCGACGGCGCGCAGGCCAACCTCTGCCTCGGTCCGACCATGGACCAGCAACTGATCGGCAGCCTGTTCGACCATGTGCTCGAGGCGGCGCGCGTGCTGGACATCGAGCCGGATCTTGCCGCCGAGCTAGCCGCCGCCCGTGCGCGGCTGACGCCGATGCGGATTGGCCGGCACGGCCAGTTGCAGGAGTGGCCGGAGGACTTCGACGAGCCGGAGCCGGGCCACCGGCACCTCTCGCACCTGTTTGCCCTGCACCCCGGCGACGAGCTGCTGCGGCCGGGCAACGAGGCGCTGCTGGCCGCCGCTCGGCGGAGCCTGGAGCGCCGGTTGGCACACGGCGGCGGGCACACCGGCTGGAGCCAGGCCTGGATCTGCGCTTTCTGGGCCCGCCTGGGCGAGGGCGACCGGGCCGCCGAGGGGCTGCTCAACCTGCTGGCCAAGAGCACCGAGGCCAACCTGTTCGACCTCCACCCGCCGCACATCTTCCAGATCGACGGCAACTTCGGCGCCACCGCGGCGGTCTGCGAGCTGCTGGTCCAGAGCCAGTTGGGCGAGATCCGGCTGCTGCCGGCGCTGCCGTCGACCTGGCCGACGGGCGAAGTCCGCGGCCTGCGCGCGCGCGGCGGGTTCGAGGTCGACCTGGCCTGGCGCGACGGGCGTCTGGCCGGTGCGGTCATCCGCAGCGACCGCGGCGGGCCGTGCCGCGTGCGCCGGCCCGACGGCGGGCTGGTAAGCCTCGAAACGGTCGCCGGCGGGGTCTATTCGCTCGCACCGTGAGGCGGTTGACGAGACGACGGCGCGACCGCAGAATCGCGCTATGCCGCGGGCGCGGCACGGGTGAACCGCCATGTTCTGGGCGCGCTATGGGCTCGCATTCCTGCTCGTGTCCGCGGCCGTTGCCGCCGCGGGGCAGCGGTTCGTCACCGCTCCGCCGGTGCTGGTCCTCAACGCCGACGACACGGCCATGGCCCTGCTGGTGGACGGCGACGCGGTGCTGACCGTCGAGCACGGCGACGTGCAGGTCAACAGCTCGCACGTGCACGGCCTGTTCATGGGCCGCGGCACGCTGGTGGCCGAGGACGGGACCATCGGCATGGTCGGCGGCATGGCCTGGCATGGCCACCGCATCGACCCGCAGCCGGTGCAGGTCGGGGTGATGGACAACCCGTATGCCTTCCTCCAGGTGCCGGCGATCGACGAAGTCCGCTCGAACGAACGCGTCTGGCTCGACGACGAGCTGCGGCTGACCCTCCAACCCGGCGTCTACTACGGCGGCCTGACCGTCGGTGGCGATTCGGAGATCACTCTCGCGCCGGGTCTCTATGCCTTTGTCGACGGCGACCTGTGGGTGCCGCGCGACACGGTGATCCAAGGCGAGGGCGTGACGCTGCTCTTCGTCGGCGACAATCCGGGCTCGCTGAGCTTCAGCGGCGAGCAGAGCCGCCTCGAGTTGAGCGCGCCGACCGAGGGGCCGTTGGCCGGCGTGGTGTTCGGTTCGACCAGCCGGAAGACGGCGGCGATCTTCTGGAAAGGGCACGCCACGCTCGACGGCCTGGTCTACGCGCCGCTGTCGCGCCTCGAGGTCGTCACGGGGGGCAACCTGACCTGCGATGCGCTGGTGGTCGACACGCTCAAGGTCAGCCTCAACTCGAGCCTGACCGTGACCGGCGAGCCGACTGTGCCGCTGCCGGAGCAGCCCGCGGACGAGTAGGAGGGAAGCCGCCTCGGGCCGGCCAAAACTCCCCGCGGAGTGAGTCATGCCCGAGCCGTCGACCGCTGTCACTCGTCGGACCTTCCTGCAGGTCGGCGCCGCCGCCGCCGGCCTGGCGCTCGGACCGCGGCTGGCGGCGGCGATGCCGACCTGGGAACAGACCTCCGACCGCAAGATCCGCATCGGTGTGGTCGGCGGCGGGTTCGGCTGCAGCTTCCACTGGCACGAGCACCCGAACTGCGAGGTCTATGCCGTCAGCGACCTGATCCCCGAGCGCAACATACGGCTGCAGCAGGTCTATGGCTGCGAGCGGAGCTACCCGTCGCTCGAGGTGCTGGTCACCGACCCGCAGGTCGAGGCGGTGGCCGTCTTCACCGGCGCGCCCGACCATGCCCGCCACGTGCTCGACTGCTTTGCCCACGGCAAGCATGTGATCAGCGCCGTGCCGGCCTGCCTCACGCTCGACGAGGCGCGCGAGCTGAAAGCGGTCAAAGAGCGCACCGGCCTGACCTACATGATGGCCGAGACCAGCCACTACCGCTGGGAGACCATCACCGCCAAGCGGCTCTATCAGGACGGGCTGTTCGGCGAGCTGCTCTATGTCGAGGGCGAGTATTACCATCCCTTCCGCGGAGCCGAGCGCGAGGGGCTGTTCCTGCGCGACGGCCAGCGCACCTGGCGCTGGGGCCTGACCCCGATGCTCTACCCGACCCACACCACCTCGTTCCTGGTCAGCGTCACCGGCGAGCGGCTGACGCAGGTGAGCTGCGTCGGCCTCGGCGGCGATGACGAGGCCTTTCGGGCCGACAACAACGACTACCAGAACCCGTTCCAAAGCCAGGTGGCGATGTTCCGGACCAGCGGCGGGCACGCCTTCCGGGGCAACGTCTGCTGGCACCTCAACGCCCACGGCGAACGGGCGCAGTGGATCGGCGACCAGGGCACCTATTACATGGCCGGCTCGGGCGGGCAGCCGCACCGGCTGCTGCTCGCCGACGGCACCACGCTCGGCGAGCTGCCCGACTACTGGCACATGGTCCCGCCGCTGATGCGCCGCGACACGGGGCACGGGCGGTCGCACCCGTTTCTGACCCACGAGTTCGTCATGGCGCTGGTCGAGCAACGCGAGCCGGAGGTCAACCTCTACGAAGCGCTGGCGATGACCGTGCCGGGCATCATCGCCAACGAATCGAGCCGCCGCGGCGGCGAGCTGCTCGACATCCCCAGCTTCGATCCGGCGTGAGGAAAGCGATGGTTGCCATGTGGCTGGCCGCCCTGACGCTGACCGCCGCGCCCGGCCTGACCGCCGGCGGGGCGATGCTGCTCGAGCTCGCGCCCGAGGCCGGGCCGCTGCTGCTCGACGGCAGCGCCGCCGGCGGCTGCTGGCGGGCGGTCGTCGAGTGCGGACCCGGCGCGGCCGAGGCCGGCATCGCGGTCCAAACCGACGCCGCGCTCGGCCGCGGCTGGCGGCTCACCCTCGGCGGTGGGTTTCGGCTCAGCGACGCCGCCGGCGAGGTGCTCTGGGCCGACGACTACGCGCCGAGCCTCTACTACACGCCCTACACGCTCGAGGCGGTGATCGAGCCGGGGCGCATCCGGGTCCAGATGTTCGACCAGCGCGGCGAGCTGCAGAGCCAGAGCGACTGGCTCGACGTGCCGGCGGCGCAGACCGCCGCCGCCGGGCAACTGGCGCTCCTGCCGGGCACGCGCCGGGCGCGGTTCTACAACTGGGAGCAGGTGGCCGAGCCGCTCTCGCCGCTGGTGCCCGATGCGCCGAACAAGCTCCGCCTGCGGCACGGCGAGGGCACCGATTGGCGCGTGGTCGGCGAGGGCGGCGTGGCCGGCGAGTGGCGCTGGCTGACGCCGGAACAGCAGGGGCTGCGGCAGATCGCCGCCGTTGAGCGGAGCACCGCGGTCAACCTCGGCCTGGGCGGCGCCGAAGGCACCTGGCGCTGCCGGGTCAAGGTCGATCCGGGCGCCGGCGGCGCGGGCCTGCTGTTCGGTATCGATCCGGAGCTGCTGCGCGGCTTCAACTGCTGGCTCGGCGGCACCTGGGGCAACGGCGGGCTGATGCTCTATCGGCTGCCGATGACCGCGCTCTGGTCGTCGCCACAGGGCGTCTGGCAGTACGACACCGAATACCAGCTCGAGGCGACCATCGCCGGCGACCAGGTGCGCGTGCGGCTGCTCTCGGCCGACGGCGCCGAGCTGGCCGCCAGCCCGCCGTTCGAGCTGTTGCCGGAAGAGCGCGGCCGCGCCGGCGGGCTGGGCTTCATGATCTGGCACGGCACCGGCACGTTCTGGGAGTTCGGGCAGGCGGCGAGCTCGGCCGCGCCCGAGTCGACGCTGGGCGACGGCTGGCGTGCGGTGGCGGGCGAGTGGAGCCGCGACGGCGACCTGCGGGTCGCCGGCGAGGGCACCGCGCTGCACCTGGCCACCGAGGGCGTGCAGGGGGTCTGGACGACGGAGGTCGAGGCGGGCGAGGGCACCGGCTCGGTCTCACTGCTGTTCCAGGCCGCTGGGTCGCTGGCCGCCGGCTTCGCCTGTACGCTGGGCGACGAGCTGCGGCTCGAATCGCTTGACGGCCGGGTCCTGTGGCACAGCGATGCGCTCCGGCTCGAGCCGGGCCGGGTCTACCGCTTCGAGGGCATCGTGGTCACCGACCGGGTCCAGATCCGGGTCCGCGACGCCGCCGGCGCGGTACTGGCCGAGTCGACCCAGGTCTACGTGAGCGACACGAACAACACGCGCCGCGGGGTGCTCGGCTTTCGCGCCACGGGCCCGGCGCGGTTCGCCGGGTGGGGCTACGAGCCGGGAGGATAGCATGATCGCCTGCCTGCTGGCCGCGCTCTTGGCCGCGCCGGCGTCGACGGTGGCCAAGCGAGTGATCCGCGCCGACGCGAACGCCCGCGAGCTGGCCCGCAACGGCTCGTTCACCGCCGGCGACGAGGGCTGGCAGCCGTGGGAGCTCGGCTACGAGCTGGTCGACGAGGGGCGCACCGGTCGCGGCGCGCGCTGTGCCTCGACCGACGAACACGAGCAGCGCGGCGCCGCACAGACGGTCGAGCTGAACCAGATCAGGCCGCTGCCGGTGGTCGCCGGCGGGTGGAGCCGCGCCGAGGGCGTCGACGGCAGTCCGACCAGCGGCTACAGCCTTTACGTCGACATCGACTATGCCGACGGCACGCACCTGTGGGGCCAGACGGCCAACTTCAGTGTCGGCACGCACGACTGGGAGTACCGTGAGGTCAGCCTGGTGCCGTCCAAGCCGATTGCGCGGCTGACCTTCTACGGCCTCTTTCGCGGACACCGCGGCGTGGTCTGGTTCGACGACTTCAGCCTCAAGCAGCTCGACCTGCCGGCCGGCGCGGTGAGCTTCGACGGCGTGGCGATCGAACGGCCGGCCGAGCTGCTCGCGCCGCCGGCCGAGGAGATCGACTGGCTGACCTACCGGCTGCAGCTCCGCGACGTGGCCGCCGGCAGCGACTTCCTTGTCCCGCACTACGTGCGCGACCAGGAGCCGGAGCCCGACCTGCTCCACGGCACCTGCGCCGAACTCGGTCTCGAGCTGAGGCAGACATTGACCATGGAGGCCGGTCTGGTCCGCTTGGAGGGCACCGTCCGCGACACGACCGGCGCCGACCGGGCAATCACGATCACCTGGCCGATCGCGGTCGACCTGCGCGGCGGACAGTGGGGCGACGATCCGCGCACCACCCGGCCGATTGCCGAGGGCGAGTATCTGAACCCGGTCGAGACCGGCCTCGGCGCGACCGGCTCGATGAGCCGCTATCCCTGCGCCGCCGCCTGGTCGGCAACGCGTGGGCTGGCGATCGGCTATCGGCTCGACCGGCCCCAGCATGTGCGCCTCGGCTACAACGCCGACACGGCCGAGCTGTTCGCCAGCCTCGACCTCGGCCTGAGCCAGGACAGCCGCACCCCCGGCGAGGCGAGCTTCTCGCTGCTGCTCTACCGCTTCGAGCCCGAATGGGGCTTCCGCGCCGCGCTACAGCGGTACTACGACCTGCACTCGGAGCTGTTCGTCAAGCGGGTCACGCGCGAGGGCATCTGGATGCCGTTCACCGACATCAGCACGGTGCAGAACCACGCCAGCTTCGGCTTCCAGTTCCACGAGGGCGACAACAACGTGCCGTTCGACGAGGCGCAGGGCATCGACAGCTTCGTCTACATCGAGCCGATGAGCTACTGGATGTCGATGCCGCCCGAGACGCCGCGCACCGCCGCGGCGGCGTTGGCGCAGCTCACGGCCGAGGCTGCCGACGACGGCCATGCGCGCCGGCGAAACGCCCGGGCGGCGCTCTCGTCGGGCTTCCACACCGCTGCCGGTGAGCTGGTCGGGCATCTCGTCGACGCGCCCTGGTCCGATGGTGCGCTGTGGATCGCCAACCCCGATCCGAAGCTGCCCCGTGGCGACGCGGGCTGGACCCAAGCCGATCAGAACCAGTCGATCGTCGACGCGGCTTTCGCCCGCGCCGACCGGCCGGTGCTGAGCGGCTGGGCGGCGTGGGAGGCGGGCTTTGTCGCCGAGCCGGCCGCCGGCCTCGTGGGCAGTGGCGCCATCCGCTGCACCCGCACGACCGAGGCCGGCGCGGGCGCGCGGCAGAGTGTGGTGCTCGACCAGACCGAGCCGCGGCCGATCGTGGCCAGCGCCTGGTGCCGCGCCGAGGGCGTCACCGGCGAGGCGGACAACGACTTCTCGCTCTACCTCGACCTGAGCCACGTCGACGGCACGCCGCTCTATGGCCAAGTCGCGCCGTTCGATCCCGCTGCGCGCGATTGGCAGCGCGTCGAGGTGCGGGTCGAGCCGACCAAGCCGGTGCGCAGCGTCTCGCTCCACCTGCTGCTGCGCGGCGGCCACCGCGGCACGGTCTGGTTCGACCAGGTCGAGCTGCGCGAGGAGGGTGGCGAGAACCTGCTCGCCAACCCCGGGTTCGAGACGCGTTTCGAGGGCGTCGCGCCGCAGCTCGACGGCGTCTACATCGACTCGTTCGAGATGGCCGCGACGACGCCGAACCATCGTCGCGAGCACTGGCGCGTCATGGACCTGCCGCTGCTCTACACGACCGCCGGCAAGCAGGTCTGCGCCTACGGGTTCCAGCACACCTGGGAGTTCTGCCGCGCCATGGCCGACGATCTCCACGGGCGCGACAGGCTCTTCTTCGCCAACGCGGTGCTCGGCCGCTTCGCCGCGGCGGCGCCGCTGTTCGATGTCCTCGGGATCGAGACCGACTGGGCTCCGGGCGGTGAGTATCAGCCGAACAGCGACGCCGACATGCTGTTCCGCCGCGCGATGTGCCGGCAGAAGCCCTACTGCCTGCTGCTCAACACCGATTACTCACGCTTCCGGCCCGAGTGGGTCACGCGCTACTTCGAGCGCTGCCTGTTCTACGCGGTCTTTCCCAGCTTCTTCAGCCACAACGCCGCCGACGACCCGTACTGGCACAACGCCACGTTGTACCAGCGCGACCGGCCGCTGTTCGAGCGCGTCATCCCGGTCATCCGCGAGCTCGCCGCCGCCGGCTGGGAGCCGCTCACGCTGGCCCGCGGCGATCGCGACGAGGTGTGGCTCGAGCGCTACGGCGATCCCGCGCGGGGCGCGGTCTACCTGACGGTCTTCAACGCCGCTGGCGGCGACCGGACGACGACCATCGAGCTCGACGCCGAGCTGGGCGCGCGCGAGTCGCGCTTGCTCTACGCCGGCGCGGGCTCGTCGCTCCGGCTGGAGGGCCGGCGACTGGTCGGCCGACTGGGGCCCGATGAGGTGATCGTGGTGCGCGTGCGTTGACCCTCACCGCCACAACAGCACCACCACCTCGGTCTCGCCCGGCGGCTCGAGGCGGTGCTCGCCGGCCGCGGCAATCTCCGTCACGCCCTGCGACTCGCCGGAGCGCGCGTCGATCAGCTCGCCGCGCCACGCGCCCGGCGGCAGCTTGACCGTGAAGGGCGCGCCGGGCTCCGGCTGATAGACCAGCATCTGGGTCTCGCCGGCGAGGCAGTAGCCGGTCGACGCGAGCTCCGGGCGCGGCATCATCCGAGCCAGGTCGAGCCGCTCGGCGAGCCGGCGGGCATAGCCCATCTGGCGGCGGATCGGGTCCCACTTGGCCTGGAACGGCTCGCCCAGCACATTGCCGTCGTACTCGTCCATGAAGATGGGGTTCAGCCCGCGCAGGAACGAGCGCCAGACCCACGGGCCGTTGCCGCCGATGCCCCACAGGTGGTCGGTGTCGTTGAGCACCACTTTGGTGCCGTTCGCGGCCGGCGGGTTGTCGCGATAGCCGCCGTCGGGGTTCGGCGAGATCCAGTCGGCCGGGCTGTCGAACAGGGCCTGGTTGTTGCCGCCGCGGTATTGAAAGGTCATGCCCACCGGGTGCTGCTTCGGCCGCTCGGCCTCGACCTGCTTGATCAGCCGGATCAGGTGGTACTGCCACTCGGTCGAGGCGGGGTGGTTCTCGTTCGAGATCTCGTACAGCACGTTGTCGAGGTCGCCGACGGTCTCGATCACCTTCCGCACATAGGCCTCCTGGTTGGCGGTCACCGCCGGGTCGACCAGCTCGTGGATGGTCAGCGGATCGGTCACCTCACCGCCCAGGCCGTTGACGTTGTTCTCGGGGTGGTAAGGGTGATACTGCCAGGCGTCGGTGACGAACTGCATGCCCCAACCCTCGAACAGCATCACCGAGACGTAGATGCCCTGCCGGCCGGCCGACTCGACCCGCTCGCGGAGCCGGTCGAAGTAGGCCGGGTCGAACCGGCTGAGATCGAACTTCGGCTTACCGTCGAGCGCGGTGCCGGGCCCCGTGCGCGGCCACGGGTGCGGGCTGCAATGGAGCATCTGCCCGCCGGTGTTGTGCGCCTGCCAGCGGGTCAGTTCCCAGCGCCAGAGGCGGACGAAGTTGTGTTCAACGCCGGCCAGGAAGTTGAGGTAACGCGGCCAGTCGAACGCCGGCGGCGGGTCGCTCGGGCCGCAGTCCTGCAGGCTGTTCCAGGTGTGCGAGCCGACTAGCACGAGCGCCCGGCCGTCGGGCCCGGCAAACCAGCGCGGGTTGTCGGCGCAGACGGCCAGCGGTCCGGCGGCGGGCACAGCCCGCAGGCCGGCGAGCAGCAGGCTTCCGAGGGCGACAGCCATGAGGGACTCCGACCCACGACGGGTGCAGCCGTTACCGTTGCTTCGCCCTTGGGGCTATACTCCTTGTATGGGTGGCGCGTCGGGCGTCGAGGGGAGCGCCGCCCCGGGGAGAGGCCATGTTGGATGGGACCCGCCTCGTTCGCCGCTGCGCCGTGCTGCTGCTGGCGGCTGCTCTACCCGCCGGTGCAGCGAACTTCGTGGTGACCAACACCAACGACGCCGGCGGCGGGTCGTTGCGCGAGGCGATCATCAGCGCCAACGCCAACACCGGCGCCGACATGATCACGTTCAGCGTCGGCACCGGCACGCAGTTCTTCAACCTGCTCTCGCCACTACCTCAGATCAACGACCCGCTGACGATCGACGGCCAGAGCCAGCCGGGCTTCTCGGGTGAGCCGCTGATCATCCTCAACGGCGCCGCGGCGGGGACCGGCGACGGCTTGCACCTGGCCGCCGACAACAACGTCGTGAGCGGTATTGCCATCGCCAACTTCCAGGGCAACGGGCTGGTGATCAACGGCTCCGACGGCAACGATATCATCAACGTGTTCAGCGGTGTCCGGCCCGGTCCGGGCGGGACGGTGATCGTCGAGACCAACGCCATCAACGGCGTGATGCTGTTCAATGGCGCGGCGAACAACAACCTCGGTGGGCCGGGTGCCAATGAGGGGCTGGTGCTCTCGCGCAACGGTCAGTTCGGAGCGCTGATCGTCAACGCCGGCAACGGCAACGACATCATCAACGCGCGGATCGGCACCAACCGCGCCGGGACCAGCGACGAGGGCAACGCGGCCGGCGGGATTAGGATCCAGAACACCTTCACCACGACCATCACCAACTCGGTGATCAGCGGCAACGGTGGGCGCGGCATCGAAGGCGACGGCTCGTCGATCCTGACCATCCAGAACAGCAAGCTCGGCACCAACGCCGCTGGCACGGCGGGCATCGCCAACGACACCGGCGGGCTGCTGATCCAGAACGCCGGCAACGTGACCATCACCAACTCGACTGTCAGCGGCAACAGCGCTCCCGGGGTCAGGTTCAGCTCCACCTCGACCATCGCGATCAACGACAGCCGGATCGGCACCAACGGCACCACCGACGCGGCGCTGCCGAACAACGGCGAGGGCGTGGCGCTGCAGGACTCGGGTCAGGTGACCATCACCAACTCGACCATCAGCGGCAACACCGGCACCGGCGTGTTCATGGACAACGGCTTCAGCCTGACCATCAACACCAGCCGGCTGGGCACCAACCTGGCCGGCACCGGCGCCGTGCCCAACGGCGGCGACGGGGTCCGAGTGGCGAACAGCAGCAACGTCACCATCTCAAACTCGACGGTCAGCGGCAACAACTCGAACGGTCTGTTCTTCGACAGCGTGGTCAACCCGTCGATCACCGACTCGACGGTCGGCATGGCCACCGGCGGCACCGCGCCGCTGCCGAACGACGGCCTGGGCGTCGGCGCCGCAGGCGGTTCGGGTCTGACCATCACGAACAGCACCATCAGCGCCAACCGGGCGAGCGGCATCCTGATCAACGGCCACGACGGCGGAAGTCTCGACGGCAACTTCATCGGGACCAACACGGGTGGCTCGAGCGCTTTCCCAAACCTCGGGAACGGCGTACACCTGCTCAACACACAAAACGTCAACGTGCTCAACTCGGTGATCGGCGGCAATGACGGGTTCGGCGTCTCGATCACCGATAACTCGAACAACAACCTGCTGCAGGGCAACTTCATCGGCACCAACGTCGGGGGCACCGCCGCGCTGGGCAACCAGTTCGCCGGCGTGCGCATCTTCAATGGGCCGAACAACAACACCATCGGCGGCACCGGCGCGGGCCAGTTCAACGTGATCAGCGGCAATCGGATCGGCGTCGAGGTGATCGGCGCCAACGACAACCTGATCACCGGCAACTCGATCGGCCTCGACGGCGCCTTCAACAATGTGCTGCCGAACGCCGACGAAGGCGTACACCTCGCCGGTGGCGCCGCCGGCAACCAGGTGCGCGGGAACTGCATTTCGGGCAACGGCCGCGACGGCATCCGGCTGCTTGAGCCGGTTGCCGTCGGCAACACCATCAGCGGCAACGTGATCGGCCTGGCCGGCGACCGGCAGACCCCGCGCGGCAACGGGCAGCACGGCATTCTGCTCGGCAATGGCGCGAACCGGAACCTGATCGGCGGGACCGCCGCGGGCAGCGGCAACTTGATCGGCAACAACAGCGGTAGCGGCATCTACGGCGCCAACGACGCCGGGGTGAGCAATGTCTTCCTGCGCAACCTGGTTAGCGGCAACAACCTGCTGAACATCAACCTCGACGGCGGGACGCAGAACCCGAACGGCACCACGCGCAACGATCCCGGCGACGCCGACACCGGGGCGAACAACCTGCTCAACTTCCCGGTGATCGACTTCGCGGTGGTTGCCGGCACCGACTTGATCGTCGCCGGGTTCGCCCGGCCCGGCTCGGCGGTCAGCCTCTACGAGGCGCCGGGCACCGGGTTCGGCGGCGGCATCAGCTTCGTCGGCACGCAGCTCGAGGGTTCGGTCGACGACAGCGACTCGGGCACCGGCAGCTACCCCAACCCGTTCAACGGTCTGAACCAGGGCACCGACACGACCAACCGCTTCCGGTTCACCGTCCCGCGGGGCAGCCTCGACCCGGGCGACTTTCTGACCAGCACGGCGACCATCGGCGCCGACGGTACCTCGGAGTTCGGCGGCAACACACTGGTCACCGGCCCGCCGACCCAGCTTCAGTTCGTCACGCTGCAGGGCAACACCGTCGCCGGCGATACGTTTGACCCCGCGCCATCGGTCAGTCTGTTCGACGCCGCGGGCCGCCTGGTCCCGCTCAGCGGCCAGTCGTTGATCGTCGGCCTGTCCGACAATCCGACCGGCGCCACGCTGTTCGGCGACCTGAGCGCGGACCTGAACCGCGGCACCGCGCGCTTCACGAATCTCCTCCTCCGCCGGTCCGGCGACGGCTACTCGCTGAAGGCGACTCTGCCGCAGGTGTTCGGCGTCGGGCCGTTCGAAGCGACCAGCAATCTGTTCAACATCCTACCCGGCCCGCTCGATCGCGACCGCAGCCTGGTGGTGGTCAACCCGCTGGTGCAGGATGCCGACGGGGTGAGCCAGACGACCGTCCGGATCACCGCGCTCGACCGGTTCAGCAACCCGATCCCCGGCCTGCCCGGAAGTGACTTCGAGATCCTCCCGCAGCCGCCGGGCCAGGGGGTGGTGACGGTGCAGCAGCCGACCACCGTGACCGACTCGGCCGGCATCACGCGCGGTTTTCTCAGCTCCGATGAGCCGGTCACCTTCACCGTCGAGGTGCGCAACGTCGGCCAGCCGCTGACCCAGAAGCCCACCGCCGAGTTCCGCGAGCCGCCCGACGACGGGCCGGTGATCGACCCAAGCAACTCGCGCATCGTGGTCGATCCGCTGGTGCTGCCGGCCGAGGTCGGGCAGCGGTTCATGCTCAACATCTTCGTCCGCGACGATCGCGATGCGCCGGTCACCGGCCTGTCGCATACCTTCGTCGATGTGTTCGTCAACCCCGACGCGGCGCCGATGGTGCGGATCTTCGACCCGGTCGAGCCGACCGACGCCGACGGGAAGACGACGGCGTTCATCGAGAGCCTGGGTGAGCCGGTCGCCTTCATGGTCGGCGTCAAGGTGGTCGATGTACTGCTCGACGACCGGCCCCGGCTGGCCTTTGCCCCGTCGAGCGTGATCGACCCGCTGCGCTCCAAGGTGGGCCTCCAGCCCGAGCAGATCGCCGGCGATGGGACCGAGCAGGCGGCCATTCAGGTGACCCTGCGCAATGCGCTCGATCAACCGATCATCGGCTCGCCGCCCGATCTGCGGGTGCTGGGTGGGAGCGGCGCCGGCCAGGTCGACGTGCTCTCGCTCGGCGGGCCGAGCGATCGCGACGGGCAGTTCGTCATCCGGGTGACCAGCCGCGACCCAGGCCGGCACGAGCTGCAGGTGATGGTGCAGGATGTGCCGCTCGATCCGGTCACGCTCGAGGTGCGCGCCTTTGCCGACCTCAACCTGCCGGCCGGGCCGAGCTTCTTCGGCCTGCCAATCGACCTGAACCAGCAGGGCATCCAGCTCCTGACCGGTCGCGGACCGTTGCAGGTGTTGCGCTTCAATCCCGAGACCGAGCGGTACGAGTCGCTCGCCGGCCGGCTGATCCTGCCTTCCGGCCACGGCGTCTGGGCGCTCTCACCCGAACCGCAACGGATCCGCTTCCTCGGCGACCTGCGACGACCGGGTCCATACGAGCTGCCGCTCCAGATGGGCTGGAACCAGATGGCCAACCCGTTCTTCGACGCGCTGGTCTGGGACCTGGAGGCGATCGAAGTGCGGGTCGATGAGCAGCGCGTCGGCACGCTGGCCGACCAGGAGCTGTGGACCAGCACGGTGCTGCCCTACGGCTGGACCTATCCGCGCGGCCGACTCACTCCACTGCTCATCTTCGACACCACGCGACCGGGCTTCGAGTCGCTGCTGCCGGCCCTGCCGACGCAGGCCGGGCTGTGGCTCAAGGCGCTGCGTGACGGCGTCAGTCTGGTCGTGCCCGAGCCGCTCGGCGGCGTCAGCCGGTCGAGGGCGCGGCAGGAAGAGGGGAGCTGGACGGTCGGCTTGACGGCGAGCAGCGAGAGCGGAGTCGACGCGGGCAACCTGTTCGGGCTGAGCAGCAGCCTGACCGAGACGCTGGCCATCGAGACGCCGCCTGAAGCGGGTGCGGCGCCGGCGGTCGAGTGGTCGTTCCTGCGCGATGGGCCGACCCGCCTGGCCGGCGAACTGCGGCCGGCCGGTCCGGCCGAGGAGGTCTGGCAGGCCAGCGTGACCAGCCGCGACGGCGCGGCGGTGACGCTGAGCTGGCCGTCGTTCGGCCGCCAGGCGCCGCCCGGCTGGATCGTCGAGCTGCGCGACCTGCAGAGCCAGACGACGGTCTTGCTGAACACCCGCAGCAGCTATGTCTACACGCCCGGCCGGGCGGGCGAGGAGCGGCGCTTCGAGCTCGTCGCGCGGCTCGGTCGGCTGGCGCGCTCGGAGATTGCCAACCTCGAGGCGGCTCCCGGCCGCGGTGGCGTGACGCGCATCCGGCTGAACCTGAGCGAGCCGGGCCTGGTCAACGTGACGGTGCGCGGTCTGGGCGGCCAGGCGGTCGACGCGGTGGCGCGGAACCTGTCCGCCGGGCGGGTCGTCAGCCTCCAATGGGATGGCCGCGACGCGCATGGCCGGCCGGTGCCGCACGGTGTTTATCGCCTCGAGGCCGAGGTGTTGTCGCCCAACGGCGCGGTCAGCCGTGTGACGCGGATTCTCGTCGTCCGCTGAGCGCCATCCAGATCGTCCGGGAGCGTGGTGACATGACCTGGCCTCGCTGGTCCGCGTTGTTGCTGGTCTGCGGACCGCTTGCCCTCGCTCAGCAGCCGGTCTATCCGCCGCTGCAGCTCGCCTGGCAGCTCGAGGCCGAGTTCGGCTTCTACGCCACGCCGACGGTCGCCGGCGGGTTGGTCTATGCCGGCTCGCGCGACAACCACCTCTACGCCGTCGACGCGCGCAGCGGCGAGGTGCGTTGGCAACGCGACCTGGGCGGCCGGGTCTATGGCCAGCCGGTGATCGCCGATGGCATCGTCTACGCCACCGCCGACAACGGCATGGTCGCCGCGCTCGACGCCGGCTCGGGCGCCGAGCGGTGGACTCAGCAGGTCGGCACGGTCATTTACGCCGGCGCGGTGGTCAGCGGCGAGACGGTGATCGTCGGCATGGGCGACAGCGGTCTGGTGGTCGGGCTGAACCGCGCCGACGGCTCGCCGCGCTGGCAGTACCAGTGTGAGGGCCGGATCGGCTCAGCGATCACCGAGCACCAGGGCCGGCTCTACGTCCCGTCGTACGACCGGCGGCTCCACGTGCTGGACGCCGCGACGGGCGACGCGATCTGGCAGTTCCCTGCCGACGGCATCGTCGACTCGAAACCCCTGGTCGAGGGCGAGACGGTCTATCTCAAGCTGCCCGACGACACGGTCTACGCCCTCGCCCTTGCCGACGGCAAGGAGCGCTGGCGCTACACGCCCGAGGCCGCCGCCGCGCCGGTCGACCAGACCTCGAACTGGTCGCCGATGGTCGTCCGCGACGGTGTGCTTTACTTCGGCTCGAGCGACGGCCATCTCTACGGCCTCGACACCGCGACCGGCCGGCGCAGACTGGCCATTCCGCGCTCGGCGCCGGTGGCGGCGCCGCCGCTGACCATCGGGCCGTTCGGCTTCCTGGGTGGCAAGGACGGTACCGTCGCGACGGTGCTGCTCGAGACGGGCAAGGTGATCTCGACCTGGACGCCGGCCGCGGTCCAGGAGCCGGCCCTGCTCTCGGGCATCATGTGGCCGCCGGCGCTCGGGGCGGGCATGCTCTATGTCGCCTCGCTCGACGGCCATCTCTACGCCTTCCGCGGGGCCGACGACCCGAATGCCTGGCGCGTCGAGGCGCAGCGCGAGCTGGCCCTGGCCGAACTGCTCGCCGGCGAGCGGCCGGTCACCGTGGTGGCCGAGCAGGCGCCCGAGCAGTACAAGGTTCGCTTCCGCCTGGCGCCCGACGGCGAGTGGCCGCGCGGCGCGCGCGCGGGCATTGCGTTCGATGTCGACACCGCGCACTCGGGCTACGTGCTGCTGGCCGAGCCGAACCGCCTGCGCCTCATTCGCCACCGCGGGCCCGATCAGGACCAGGTGCTGGCCGAGTCGGCCGCGGCACTCGGCGCCGGCTCGACCATCACGGTGCAGCGCGACCGGCATGCGATCCGCGTCTTGACCGACGACCGCGAGCGGCTGGTGGTCGGCGACGAGCAGTTCGCTCCGGGCCGCGTGCTTGTCGGCAGCGCGGCGGCCGCGGTCAGGCTCGAGGCGGTGCAGTTGCAGCCGACCGAGACGGTCTGGTTCACCGACGATTTTATGCGCGCGGGCGAGGCGCGCGGCAGTTGGCGCACACTGAGCGGTACCTGGACGGCCAGCGGGGTGTCGCAGGAGGACGGCTTCGGCGACAAGCAGCCCGACGCGACGAAGAGCAGCAACCCGTTTGCCTACCGCGCCACCGAAACCCGCGACGGCGCGTTGGCGACCACCGGCTACTGGTTCTGGGACCGCTACCGGACCCGCGCGGCGGTGCGGGCCAAGGGCAGCGGGCTGGTTGGCCTGGCCGGCTACCTGCGCGACGACAAGACCTACCTCGCGTTCGAGTGGCAGGCGGCCGGCGGCGGCGGCGGCGAGCGGCGGCTGGTGGCGGTGGTCGATGGTCAGAAAACGGTCCTGGCCAAGAACGACGGCGGCTGGCAGCAGGACCAGTGGTACGAGATTGCGCTCGAGCTGACCGGCGGGGTGGTCGAGGCCGAGATCGACGGCCGCGTGGCGGTCCGGGCGCAGACTGATCTGCTCGGCCAGGGCGAAGTGGGGCTGCTGGCCGAGCAGGTCGAATTCGCCGACTTCGACGACGTGTCGATTGTCGGCAGCGAAGACCTGGTCGAGACGTTCAGCGCCGAGCGCGCCGGCCGCTGGCGCGCGGTGGCCGGCAACTGGCGTCTGGAGGCCGACAATCCCGGTGAACGCGACCCCGGCGTGGTGGCCAACCACGGAGCGCCCGGCCTGCTGGTGGGCGGCAACGCGGCCTGGCGCAACGTGCGGGTCGGCACCACCGCCAAGGTGGCCACCGGCGCCGGGGCGGGCCTGGTGGCCGGCTACCGCGACGAGCGCAACTACGTGGCGCTGCGCTGGGGCGGGCGCGGCGCACCGGCGCCGTGGCGCGACAAGCTGCAGCTCATCCGCGTGCGCGACGGCGCCGAAGAGGTGCTGGTCCAGCGCGACGGCGCGCCGCCGGCGGGCGAGTGGCACCGGCTCAACCTCACCGTCGAAGACGGCTGGATCGGCGCGGCCATCGGCGGCCAGCGCATCTTGGAGGCGTTCGACCCGTCGCTCTCGGCCGGCCTGGCCGGCCTGCTGGCCGCCGGCGAGCGGGTGATCTTCGACGGCGTGACGGTCGAGGAGATCCTGCCGCCGCGGCCGGTCGAGTTCACCGAGCAGTTCACCGAAGAAGAGACCATGGCCGCCTGGAGCCGGCCGTCGGGCTCGTGGCACGCCGCACCCGAGCAGGACGGCACGGTCTGGCACCGCGGCATGTTCTGCGGCGACGCCTGGCTGACCGTCGACGCCCGACTGGTCGGCTCGGGCGACAGCCCGCTGCGGCTCATCCTCGCCGGCGACGGCCGCTCCGCCGCCAGCGGCTACGGCGCGGTGATCGCCCGCGACCCGAAAGGCGAGCCGAACCGCCTGCTCAGCCTCGAGATCGCCGGCCAGCCGGCGGCGCAGGCGTCGGTCGATCTGAGTGACGCAGACAATCTGCGGTTCGTGCGCCGCGGTCGGTTCATCGGCCTCTACGCCGATGCGCGGTATCTGATCGGCACGTTCGATCAGCGACCGCAGGCCGAGGCGGGCCGGAGCGTCGGCATCCAGCGCCAGGGCGGCCGGGTCGACCTCGATCGCGTCGAGGCCGGCACGCCGAACGGCTACGACACGACCTTCGTCACCGCGCCGACTGCCTGGCATGTCGGCAAGGGCACCTGGGAGACCACCAACCGGTGGAAGTGCGACCCGCGGTGGAGCTTCTTTGGCGGCTACCTCGACATGCACCCCCTGATCTGGACCAAGGCCGACTACGGCGGTGATCAGCAAATCGAAGCCTACATGGCCATCAAAATGAAGGCCCGCGACGGCGAGAACCGGTACGAGAACGCCAGCGACCTGTGCGTCGTGTTGTGCGGCGACGGGCGCGATGTGACCAGCGGCTATGCGCTGATGTTCGCCGCCGAGAACAACACCTGCGCGCTGCTGCTCAAGAACGGCAAGGTGATCGGCCGCAACGACTCGCGCGACAGCTACTTCACCCACATCGCCACCGACGACGAGGGGACGCGCAACTTCCACCGGCACTGGTTCCACCTGGTGCTGCGCAAGGCCGGTGGACGGCTGCTCGCGGTGGTCGACGACAAGGTGCTCTTCGACGTCGAAGATCCCGACCCGATCGACAGTGGCAAGGCGGCGCTCTACACCGTGCAGAACGGCGTCATGGTCTCGCGGGCGAAGCTCTGGTACGAGCGCGAGCCGGCCCCCACGCCGTTTGTCGACACCGGCGCGCTGCTGGCCGCCGCCAACCATGGCACGGCCGATGAGGCCCAGACCTACGCCAATGACTTCGAGCGCGGCATCGGGCAGTTCAGCGGCCTCAACCCGCTGCACCCCGTGCTGATCAGCCGCGAGCGCGAGGCGGCCGCCGGGCAGTTCGGACTGGCGATCAGCAATCTGGTCACCGGCGGCGAGTTTGGGGTGATGGCGGTCAGCGACGACTTCCGGCTCGGCGACCGGCCGCGGCTGCGCTTCCGCTACAAGGTGCCGCCGAACGTGGCGCTCAACGCCTATGTCCGCGCCCGCGACCGCTGGTACCAGTTGCGCTTCACCGGCGGCGAGGAGCGACCGGCCGGCTACCGCGCGCTGGGCGACCTGCAGGCGCGCGCCGACGACACCTGGCGGGCGGTCGAGTTCGACCTGGCCGCGGCCTTTGCCGCCGCCGGCGAGAACGAGGATCTGACCATCCAGCGGATCATCTTCGGCATGCTGGATCCGGTGCCGTATCGCCACGCCGGCATGGGGGTCAACCCGCAGTTGGCCACCTGGTGGCTGGACGACTTCTCCGTCGGGCCGTGACGCCCGCGCGATCCTGACAGCGCTCCGGCAGGCCCGCATAACGCCTGCACGGAGCAGCGATGCAGACGAACCGGCTCGAGGCGTTCAGCGACGGCGTGATCGCGATCCTGATCACCATCATGGTGCTCGAACTGAAGGTGCCCCACGGCGACGACTGGTCGGCGCTGGTCGGCCTGCGACCGATCTTCTTGAGCTACCTGCTGAGCTTCGCCTACCTGGCCATCTACTGGAACAACCACCATCACCTGCTGCATGTCACCCAGCAGGTCAGCGGGGCCATCCTGTGGTCGAACCTGCATCTGCTGTTCTGGCTCTCGCTGGTGCCGTTCGCCACCGGCTGGATGGGCGAGAACGAGTTTGCCGCCGTGCCCGCCGCGTTCTACGGTGCCGTGCTGCTCTTCGCCGCACTGGCTTATCGGGTGCTGCAGCAGCAGATCATCCGCCTGCAAGGCCCGGAGTCGGTGCTCGCTCGAGCGGTCGGCGCCGACTGGAAAGGCAAGCTCTCGATCGTGCTCTATGCGCTGGCAATTCTGCTCGCCGGCTGGGCCCGCCACGTGTCGATGCTGATCTACGTCGGCGTGGCCCTGCTCTGGCTGGTTCCCGACCGCCGGATCGAGCGGCTGCTGAGCTAGCCCACGCCGCGCACCGGCGATTGACTGCCACCGGCGGCGCTGCTAGATTAGGGCGTTCTGGGTGCGCCCACGGAGCGGTCATGTCGGCAGTCGAGGAGCGCACGTTTCTCTACCCCGATCCAGCCGTCGCCGCGCATTACGCCGGGCGGGTGCTGGATGTCGCCGGGATCTGCCGGCTGTTGCCGCACCGGCCGCCGATGCTGATGGTCGACCGAATCATCGAGCTAGAGCCGGCGGCCCGCGCCGTGGGGGTCAAAGCCGTAACGGTCAACGAGCCGTTCTTCGCCGGCCACTTTCCGGGCCGGCCGGTGATGCCCGGGGTGCTGATCATCGAGGCGCTGGCGCAGGTCTCGGGCATGACGGTCATGTCGGCCGTGGCGCCGGGCGACTGGCTGACGCTGTTCACCGGCATCGACGACGCGAAGTTCCGCCGCCCGGTGGTGCCCGGCGACCTGTTGCGGCTCGAGGCAACGCTCGAACGGTCACGCTTCTTCCGCGGCGCGCTGAACTGCCGGGCGCAGATGTCGGCCTTTGTCGAGGGTGAGCTGGTCGCCAAGGCGACGGGTTCGTTCGCGCTGATCCGGCCCGACGGCGAGTAGCAGGTTGCCGATGACCGAGATCCATCCGACCGCCGTCGTCGAGCCGGGCGCCGAGCTGGGCGAACGGTGCCGCATCGGAGCCTACGCCCTCGTCTTTGCCGGCGCGCGGCTGGGTGACGACTGCGTCATCGGCCCGCGGGCGACCATCCACGGCCGGGTCACGCTGGGCGCCCGCTGCACCGTCGACACCGGCGCCATCCTCGGCGGCGCGGCGCAGGACCTCAAGTGCACCACCGACGAGACCTTCCTCGAACTTGGCGATGACAACTCGATCCGCGAGAATGTGACCGTCCACCGCTCGAACCACGAGGGCGGCGTGACCCGCGTCGGGTCGGGCTGCCTGCTCATGGGCTTTGTCCACCTCGGCCACGACTGCCAGGTCGGCGACCACGTGATGCTGGCCAATCTGGTCACCATCGGCGGCCACTGCCACCTGGGCGATCGGGTGGTCATCGGTGGCATGACCGCGGTGCACCAGAAGGTGAGCATCGGCCGCATGGCGATGGTCAGCGGTCTGGCGGGGGTCAACACCGACGTGCCGCCGTTCGCGCTGGCCGAAGGCAACCCGAACAAGGTCCGCGGGATCAACGTCGTCGGTCTGCGGCGGAACGGGGTGACGAGCGAGGCCCGCGCGGCGCTGCAGCGCGCGATTCGGCTGCTCTACCTCTCGCACGGTCACCGCGGCCAGATGCTCGAGCAGCTCCGCGCCGAGCCGTCGCCGCCGGCCGAACTCGTCGAGCTGCTCGACTTCGTGGCCGCGATCCGTGAGGGCAAGAACGGCCGGCAGCTCGAGCGATGAGGGCCCGGCCGGCGAACGCCACGATTGCCCGCCGCCTGGCCGGCTACTTCACGCCGCTGCGCTGGATCCTGGCCGTGGCCCTGGTCGCCGTCGCGGTACGCGCCGCCACCGAGCCGATCCTGGCGGTGCTGCTCGCCCCATTGGTCGATGAATCCCGCGGCAGCAGTGTCGACCTCGAGCGCATCTACCCGCTGCTCCGCCTGCTGATGCTGCTCGGCCTGGCGCAGGCGATCGCCGACTTCAGCGGCAACTTCTGCTTCGATTACGCGGCGCAGAAAGTTCTCTTCGTCCTGCGCCGCGACCTGTTCGCCAAGATCCACCAGCTCTCGCTCAGCTTTTATGAGGGCGAACGCACCGGCGGCTTGATGTCCCGCGCGACCAACGACCTGAACCTGCTCCAGACCCGCCTGACCGTCGAGCTGACGCGCCTGGCGCGCTGCCCGCTGACCATCCTGCTGCTCATTGCCGGCATGCTCTACCAGAGCGTCGCGCTGACCCTCGTCGCGTTCGGCACCGCGGCCGTGATGGTGCCGCTGCTCAACGCCGCCGGCCGGCGCATGCGCCGCCACACGGCGCAGGTGCAGGCGACCCTGGCCGACCTGAGCGCGCGGCTGCAGGAGAGCATCAGCGGCATGCGGGTGATCCAGTGCTTCGGCGCCGGACCGCAGGAAGTCGAGCGGTTCGAGGCCGAGAACCTCGAGACCCGCCGGGCGATGATGCGCACCGTGCGGGTGCGCGCCTTTGTCGAGCCGACGGTGCATGTCACCGGCCTGGCCGGGCTGCTGCTGCTCGGCGTGCTCGGCGGCTGGTTGCTCTACCGCGACGGCTCGATCGAACTCGGGCGGTTCGTCAGTGTGCTGACCGGCCTGATGCTGATGACCACCAACTTCAAGCAGTTCGGCCGGGCGCGGGTGGCGGCCGAGGAGCTGCTCACCGCCGCCGACCGGGTGTTCGAGCTGCTCGACGCACCGGTCACCGTCGCCGACGCGCCCGCTGCCGGCGAGCTCGGCAGCGTCGAGGGTCGGGTGACGTTCAAACGGGTCAGCTTCGCCTATCAGCAGGGCGAGCCGGTGCTGTGCGACATCGACCTAGAGCTGGCGCCGGGCGAGACCGTGGCCGTGGTCGGACCGAGCGGCGCCGGCAAATCGACCCTGGCCAACCTGATCCCGCGGCTTTATGACCCGACCGCCGGCGCGGTTCGGCTCGACGGCCACGACCTGCGCGAGGTGACTCTCGCCTCGCTGCGTCGCCACCTCGGGATTGTGCCGCAAGAGACGGTGCTGTTCCGCGGCAGCATCGGGTTCAACATCGCCTTCGGCCGGCCCGGTGCCTCGGCCGGCGAGATCGCTCGCGCCGCCGAGGTGGCCAACGCCGCGGGGTTCATCGCCGAGCTGCCCGACGGCTACCAGACCGAGGTGGGCGAGCGCGGGGCCAAGCTCAGCGGCGGCCAGGCGCAGCGCATCGCCATCGCCCGCGCCGTGCTGCGCGACCCGCGGGTGCTGATCCTCGACGAGGCCACCTCGTCGCTCGATTCCGAGAGCGAGGCGCTGGTCCAAGAGGCGCTCGAGCGGCTGATGGCCGGCCGCACCACGCTGATGATCGCCCACCGGCTGAGCACCATCCTGCGGGCCGACCGAATCGTGGTCCTCGAGCACGGCCGCATCGTCGCCACCGGCAGGCACGAAGAGCTGCTCCGCCTGCCGGGTCACTACCAGCGTGCCTACCTGCTGCAGTCGCGTCAGACCGGCTGATGTTCTATCTGCTCTACAACGTCGTCGGGATCCTGGCCGCGCCGCTCTTGGCGCTTGGTGGGCAGGTGCAGCGGATGCTCCGCCGGCGGCACCACGAGGGTTGGCTCAACCGTCTCGGCCGCCTGCCCGCGCCGCTGGTCAACGCCTGCCGCGGCCGGCGGGTGATCTGGATCCACGCCGCCTCGGTCGGCGAGGTGCAGGCCGCCGGCGCGCTGGTCGCCGCGCTGCGCCGGCGGGCGCCCGGCGCGGTGCTGGTCATCTCGCACTGGACCCGCTCGGGCGGCGATCTGGCGGCGCGCCTACCCGGCTTGGCCGGCACCTTCTACGTGCCGTTCGACTATCCCTGGCTGGTCGATCGGGTCATCGCCGCGCTGCGGCCGGACTTGTTCTGCTCGATCGACACCGAGCTGTGGCCGAACCTGATCCGCCGCTGCCGCGCGGCCGGCGTGCGCGTGGCGCTGGCCAACGGCCGCATCTCCGACCGGTCACTGCGGCGGATCCGCTCGTTCGGCCTGCGCTGGTTCTACGGCGCCTTCCTGCCGCAGCTCGACCGTTGCCTGATGCAGTCGGCGCTCGACCGCGAGCGCCTGATCGCGCTCGGCGCGCCGGCCGAGCGGGTCGTCGTCGCCGGCAACGTCAAGTTCGACGAGCCGTTCCCCACGGTCGATTCCGCCCGGCTGGCCTGGTGGCGCAAGACGCTCGGTCTGGCCGCCGAGGCGCCGGTGCTGCTTGCCGGCAGTACCGCGCCGGGGGAGAACGAGGCGGTGCTGGCGGCGTTCGAGACGGTGCGGCGGCGGCATCCGGCCGCGCGGCTGATCCTCGTGCCGCGGCTGATCGAGCGCTCGGCCGAGGTGGTCGAGGCGGCCCGGCGCGCCGGTCACGCGGTGGTGCTGCGGACCGAACTGCCGGGCCGCGCGGCTCGCTCGCTGGCCGAGCAGGCGGTGGTGGTGGTCGACACCATCGGCGAGCTGAGCGAGCTCTACGCGGTGGCGACGGTGGTCTTTGTCGGCCGGACGCTCGAGCCGCTGGGCGGGAGCAATGTGATGCAGGCCGCGGCGCAGGGCAAGCCGGTGCTGGTCGGCCCGCACGTGGCCAACTTCCGCGACAGCGTGGCGCTGCTCGAACGCGCCGGCGCGCTCTGGTTCGTGCACGATGCCGGCGAGCTGGCCGAACAAGCGCTGGCGCTGCTCGACGCGCCCGCCGAGCTGGCGGCGGCCGGCTCTCGGGCCCGGGCGGCGGTCGACTCGAGCCGGGGCGCGGCCGAGCGCACGGCGTCTGCGTTGCTCGAGCTGATCGATGCCTGACCCGACCGCCAGACCGGCGCCGGCGCCACTGGAGGCCTGGTGGTTCGCCACGGTGGCCGGCCGCTCGCCGAGCCGGGCCGGCCTGTGGCTGGCCGCGCGCGGCTACGCCCTGGGTCTGGCCCTGCGCGAGGCGGCCTACGGCCTGCGGCTGGTGCGTCCGCTCGAGGTCGACGCGCGGGTCATCTCGGTCGGCAACCTGACCGTCGGCGGCACGGGCAAGACGCCGGCGGTGGCCTACCTAGCCCGTCACTTCCGCGACCGTGGCGAGCGGGTGGCGGTGCTCATCCGCGGCCACGGCGGCAAGCGGCTGCGCGGCGTGAACACGGTCCACGACGGGTTGGAGCGGCGGCTCAGTGTCGACGACATCGGCGATGAGGCGGCGCTGCTGGCCGAGCGGCTCGGCGACGTGCCGGTGCTGGCCGGCAAGGACCGGCGCAAGACCGCGCTGGCGGCGGTCGCGCGATTCGATGCCCGGGTGCTGATCCTCGACGACGGCTTCCAGTACCGCCGCCTCGCCGTCGACGAGAACATCGTCCTGCTCGATGCAACGCAGCCGTTCGGTGTCGGCGAGCTGTTCCCCGACGGCACGCTGCGCGACCCGCCCGCGGCGCTGTGGCGGGCCGACCAGATCTGGATTACCCGTACCGACCATCCCGACGCCTGCCCGCTCGGCGAGCTGACCGCCCGGCTGCGCGCGCTGGCGCCCGAGGCGCCGGTCTACCTGACGCGCCACGCGCCGGTGAGACTGACCCACTTTCCCTCCGGCGCGGGCCTCGAGCTGGGTCGCATCGCCGGCCGGCGGGTGGCGGCCATGGCCGGCATCGGCAATCCCGGCGCGTTCTTCGCCACGGTGGCCGGGCTCGGCGCGGCGGCGGTGCAGGAGGAGCCGTTTCCCGACCACCACCGCTACACGCAGGAGAACATCGCCGGGGTGGTGCAGCGGGCGACGACCGCCGGCTGCGAGGCGGTGATCACCACCGAAAAGGACGCCGTGCGGCTCGACCTCTGGCCGGCCGGCGGGCCCGAGCTGTGGGTGCTCGGCATCGAGCTGGCGTTCGACGGCCCGGCGCCGGCGTGGTAAAAGGAGGCGCCTGCCGACCGGCCGAGTGTGCCGGCCTGCCGGGAGCCGTTGCGGGTGCCCGAAACCGAACGGTCACAGATCGAGGCGACCCTCGCCGCCGTGCGCCAGGCGGCGCTGGCCTGCACCGCCTGCCGGCTGCACGCCGATCGCACGCAGGTGGTCTTCGGCCAGGGCAATCCGCACACGCCGATGCTGCTCGCCGGCCAGTCGCCCGGCGAGCAGGAAGATCGCGAGGGCTCGCCGTTCGTCGGCCGGGCGGGGCAGTTGCTGACCGAGTGCCTCAGCGAGCTCGGCATCCGGCGCGAGCATGTCTGGATCACGAACATCGTCAAGTGCCGGCCGTGGACCCGGACCGAGGGCGGCCGGGGCCGCAACCGCGACCCTGAGCCCGACGAGATCGAAGCCTGCCGCGCATGGATCGACGCCGAGCTGGCGCTGATTCGCCCGCGGGTGATCGTCTGCATCGGCGCGCCGTCGGCCGAGCTGATCCTGGGTCGGGCGGTGAGCATCACCCGCGAGCGGGGCAAGTGGTTCGATGAGCATCCGTACCGGCCCGCGCGGGTGATGCCGGTGCTTCACCCGGCCTTCCTGCTGCGCAAGCATGGCGCCGAGTTCGACGAGCTGAAGCGCCAGTTGGCCGCCGACCTGGACACCGCCCGCGCGATGGCCGCGCGGCTGCGCGGCCGGCCGCGGGTGACAGCGAGCGAAGCAGTGGGACCCGAGCCGGTGCAGCAGTCGTTGTTTGAGGTTGAGGAGTAACCATGGCGGCGACGACCGACGAGGCCGGACTGGGCGCCGAGGAAGAGGTCCACCGCGTGCGGAAGTCCCGCGTGGCCATCCCGGCGGTGCTGGCCGGCCTGGTCTTGCTCAGCGCCGTGGCGCAGTGGCTCGGTGGGCGGCTCACGCCGGGTCTGTTCGGCCTGGTCGTCGCCGCGGTGGTGGTCGTGCTGATCGCCGATCTGGCCCCGACGCTGACGCGCGTGGTCTGGGTCCACCAAGATGGTCTCCGCGTCTCGGCGCTGCAGGGCATCGCTCAGGCCCGGTGGGACGAGCTGGAGGCGCTCTACCTCGACGCCAAGGTGCGCCTGCTGCCGCTGCCGGGCGAGCACCGGCTCTATCTCGGCGTGGTGCTCGAGGCGGGCGAGCGCAGGCTCCGTTTCGACGACGAGCTGGAGGGTTTCGAGCCGCTGCTCCAGCGCGTGGTGGCCGCGGTGCATCACAATACGGGCGAGGAGCTGCTGGATCGCTTCGCGCGCGGGCAGACGGTCTGGTTCGGGCCGCTCGAGGTGGGCCCGATGGGCCTCGCCTGCGAGGGGCTCGAGTGGCCGTGGAGCGAGATCAGCGAAGCCGACACGGCGTGGGGCATGTTGACCCTCGACGGCGGGTCGGTCTGCCCGCTCGGCCTGGTGGCCAACGCGCCGGTGCTGCTGGAGCTGCTGCGCCGTCGCGAGGTGCGCGTCGATGGGCTGGAGCAGCGGCTGCGGCTGAAGCGTTGTGAGGAGTGACGGGGAGGATCGCGCGGCGCGGTGGCCAAGGCAGAGCGGCGGGACGGCGGCGGAAGGAGACGGCGGTGAGCTTCGGCAAGCGGCTGGGCAGGATCATCAAGTCGAACATCAACGATTTGCTCTCGTCGGCGGAGGATCCCGAGAAGCAGCTCGACCTCTACCTGACCGACATGGAGGATGCGCTGCGCCAGGCGAAGCAGCACCTGATCCGCGCGCTGGCCGATGAGAAGCGCCTCCGCCGGCAGCTCGACGAGGCCGACGACCTGACCCGTCTGTGGGCGGGCAAGGCGCAGCAGGCGGTCGACGCGGCGAAGGACGACCTGGCCCGCGACGCGCTGCGCAAGAAGCGCACCTACGAAGACCTGGCCGGCGAGTACGACACGCAACTGGCCGAGCAGCAGGACGCGGTGGACAAGCTCCGCGAGCAGTACAAGCAGCTCGAGGCGCGGCTCCGCGAGGCGCGCGACAAGCGGCGCACGTTGCAGGCGGACATCTACCGGCAGCGCGCGCAGGGCCAGATCGAGGGCCGGCGCGGCAGGGCGCGGAGCATCGACACCGGCTCGTTGACCGAGCAGACGGCGTTCGACAAGTTCGACGAGATGGCCGGCAAGATCGAAGACCTCGAGGCGCGGACCGAGGCGTCGCGCGAGATTGAGGACTACCTGGAGCCCGACCGCGAGCTGGCCGAGCGGATCGACAGCGAGACCGGCCGCCGGCGTTCCGGCCGTTCGCGGCAGCAGAGCGAGGCCGACCTGCAGGTCGATATCGAGCTCGAGGAGATGCGCAAGCGGGCCGGCCGCGCCGCCGAGCAGCCGTCCGAGGGCCGCCGTTCGCGCCGCCGCGAGCTGGAGGCGCCGGCCGACCCGCCGGCCGAAGAGCCGGCCGAGAAGCCGCCGGCCGATCTGCAGCGGCCCGCGCCCGAGGATGACGAGGACGATGACAACGGCGGCGGCTGGGGCCGCCGGGTCGAGCTCTAGCCGTGAGTTTCTTCCGCGATCTGGGCGCGGCAATCCGCGAGGGGATGGACGACCTGCTCCACGCCCCGCCGCAGCGCGACGGCGTCGACGAGGTGCTGTCGCTGCTCGAAAGCGACCTGGCCGAAGCGCGCAGCGAGCTCGAAGTCGCGCTGCGCGACGAGCAGCGGCTGAAGAGCCGCATGGATACCGAGCGCCGCGACGCCGAGCGGCTGCGTGAGCGGGCGCAGCAGGCGGTCGACGCGGGCAACGACGACCTCGGCCGCGACCTGGTCCGCCGCCGCCGGCGGGCCATCCGCGGGGTCGAGATCCTCGAGCGGCAGTGGAGCGAGCATCAAGAGCTGATCGCGATGCTCGAACGCCACATCGACGAACTCGAAGACAAGCTGCAGGAGTTGCGCCTGCGCAGCGACTTTCTGCGCACACGCCAGCGGGTCACCGCGCTGCGTGAGCGGTATGAACGGTACCGGCGCGAGTTCGGCCTCGATCCGCCGCCGCTCGACGATTCCGACGACGAGCTCGACGCACGGATCCGGGCCGAGGTGATTGAGCGAGAGGTGCTCGACGAGGTCGACGCCGAGGCGGAGTCCGAGCTCGAGGACGAAGCCGCCGACGTGGGGCGGCTGGAGCCCGACGAGCGCGAGCGGCCACTGCCCGAGCCGACGCTCGGCCGCGCCGAGGTGCCGCGCGACGAGAGCGACGAGCCGCGCCCGCGCCGGCGGCGCCGCGAGCGGGCCGAGCTGGTCGAGTACCGCAGCCCGTGGGACCGCCCGAGCCGCGACCTGACCATCGAGCGCGAGCGGATGCTCAGCGAAATCGAGCGCCGCTACCGCGACACCGATGACACCGACATCGAGGACGAGCTCCGCCGCATGAAGGGCGGGCCGGCCGCGCCGCCCGCGCCGGCGCCCGAACCAGCCCCGGCCGCGGAGGGTGACGATGGATCCGGCGGCGCTGCTTGAGCGCTTTCAGGGCGATCCGTACGACCTCGGCCTGCGTCGCCTGACGCGCCGACTCAGCGTCGACCGGGTCGTCCTGCGCTGCTTCCGCCGCGCCGCCGAGGACGGCGAGCCGACACACCTGGCGACCTACGGCTGGGCGCTCGGCGTGGCGCCCGACGAGGTCGATGCCGCCGGCCCGCTGACCGCCGCGCACGCCTACCAGGAGGCGGCCCAGGGCGCCCCGGACGATCCCGCCATCAACTACGCCTACGGCCTGTCGCACGCCGGCGGATTCGGCCGCCGGCGTGGCCTGCCGCTCGATGCCCGGCGCGGCTTCGCCACCGCCGCCCGGCTCGATGCCGATAACGCCGTGCCGCACCTCGCCCTGGCCGCGGCGCGGCTGAGCACCGGCGACCGCCAAGCCGGAGCCGGCGTGCTGGCCCAGGCGCTGGCCGCGACGCGATACACGCCGTATGGTTCGCCGGTCGCCGAGGCGGTCGATCAGGCCGCGCCGTGGCTCGGCGCCTCGCTCTCTGAGTTGTGGCCGGAGCGGCAGGCCGATGCGACGCGCTACCTGCTCGAGCACCTCTATGCCGACGCGCGCTCGGCCCGGCAACGGAACCAGGAGCCAGCCGAGCCGCTGGGCCGGATGGCCGCCATCGGCCGGCTACAGATCGCCTCGGGGCCCGACCGGCCGAGCGTGCTGCTCGGCGGCGTCAGCGCGGTGATGATGGCCCTGCGCGGCCGGGAGCGGGTCCTCGGCGAGGTGACCGCGGCCGCTGCCCGACACGAGCTCACGCCGGTGGTGCTCGAGCTGCTGGCCGCGCAGCGGCGGCTGGCTCACGACTTCGAGCGCGCCACCGGGCTGACCATCGCCGTCGCCGGCGGCGGCACGCTGGTCGGCTTGCTCACCGCCGCCTATGGCTGGCTGCGCTCGCGCCGCCGCTGGCCGCCGCCGTGGCCGAGTGCGCTGCCCGGCCGCACCGTCGCCTGGCTCGGGCTTGCCCTGGCGGGCGCCTCGGTGGCCGGCGTGACGCTGCCCAACAGCGCCGCCGCGGCACGCCGTCGGGCCATTGAAGCGCGCCTGCTCCGCCGCGAGCAGATGCTGGTCCGCGAGACGCGGACCAAGCTCCTCCAGCTCCTCGATCAGAGCGGCCTGGCTTGACCGCTCCGCGGGCCACAAAGAAGGCCGCCGCGGCTTGCGCCGCGGCGGAGGAGGTGACCAACCGGGAAGGAGGAGCTATTGTGCCGGTGGTCGATCACCGGGCTGCCTTCCGGCGCGCCCGGCGAACTCGCGGATCTCAATCGGCGGCGTCATCATGACCATCGCCGCCGTCAAATCGGGCTGCCGCCCACGCTGCCCGCCGCGGCCTTCCGGGCGGACCAGCGTGACCACGGCCCACTGGCCGATCTCGAGCTCGTCCGGCTCGATTTCATCGATGCACAGCACCTTCGCCTCGGGATCGAGGTCGACGTCGACCAGCCGGGGCTCTTCGCGACCGAGCCGCTCGATGGTCAACGGCGCCGGCGTGTCGATGGTGCCGAACACGAACTCGGGCCGCTGCGGCCGACCCTGGCCCTGCCGCGGGCCGATCTCCGCCGCCTGAGCCAGGTGGCGCAGCGAGCCGAGCAGCAGCGGCACCACGTCGGCCGGCTCGTCGCCGGCCCGATAGACCGCCACCGCGCGGGCCAGCATGGTCTCGGGATCGTCGTCGGCCCAGCCAAGCGCCGCGGCGAGCAAATCAGCTTCGAGAGCGTCTTCATCGCCCTCGTCGAGAATGCGGTAACGGGTCTCGCCGCCGAGCGTGATGGTCACCTCGCCGCCGGGACCGGCCTGCCTGCGCGCGGGACCGAACACGCCGCCGTCGCCGTCACCGCGCCCACCGCGCACCGCACCCGCGTCGGGCGTGGCCAACGGGCGGAGGGTGATGAACTCGTCGGCGACGTCGAGGATCTCGCCGGTGATCGCCGGCATGGCTCCCCGCGCGCCGCGCTGCGGCCGGTCCTGAGCCGCCGCCGCGACGACGCCGAAGAGTGCCAACCCGACCACCCCGAGTGACCTCGCCCGCGACCGCATGAACCACTCCTGGCCGGCACTGACGATGCCCGGCAGGGCGAGTTCAGCCGCTCGGGCGCGTTCATGTTACGGCCGGGCTAACATTTCGCGTCAACGGTGTAGCGTAACGTACCTCGGCGGCCACCAGCCGGCGCCGGCGGTTGGTTGCAGCACCGTCGCGTCGCGGTCGTAGCGGGCGCGGTGCTCGGTGATCAACTGCACCCGCCAAGCGTCGCCGGCGGGCAGGCGCAGGCGGCCCTCCATCGTCCAGCCGGGGCCGTCGAACAGCGCAGCGTGACGGCCGGTCACCGGTGCCTCGGCCGCCGCGCCGGTCATCGAGTCGCGCTCGAGCGCCGTCGCCTCGCCGCCGACGGTGAAGGCGTGCTCGGTGACCATCGCCAGGTCGCCCGTCGACACGCGGATGAGCAGTCGGTCGGCCATGCTCGCCGCTTCCGGATCGGGTTCGGTCGCCGAGACGGCAAACCAGAGCTCGTTGCCGCGCAGCGCCAGCCAGACCTCGGCCGGGCGATCGGCCGGCGTGCCGTCATCGCGCAGCGCAAGGCGCAGGCGGCAGGCGGTGGCCCACTCACCCGGCGCCAGCATCCCGTCGATGCTCGCCGCCGGCGCCCCCGGCAGCGCGTACGAGCCGGGAGTGAGCTCCGCCACGCGTCGCAACGACCCGATGCGCCGGATGAGGTCGGGGTGCCGGGCGTGCCGCAACCGGCTGGCGGCGCTGTCGCTCAGCGGCCGGCCCTGGTCGACCGCGGCGACCAGGTCGACCAGCCCGGCGGCGAGCTGATACGGTGGCTGGTCGAGCTGCTCGCGCAGCGGCACACAGACATCGAGCGCGCGGGCGAGCAGCGGATCGTCGACGCGGTAGCGGTTGCCCAGCGCGGTGCGAGCGCCGGCCTCGACGGCGTCGAGGCGGTCGTGGAACCAGGTGTCGGGGATCGCCGCGAGGTCGCGCGGATGCGCCCGCACCGCGACCGAGTCGGCGGGGGCGAGGTCGTCGACCAGCAGCGACGCGCGGCCCGGCAGGCCGAGGAACTCGCCCTCGGGCAGGGCGCGCAGTTCGTAGGTCACGCCCAGGTCGAGCTCATCCGTGCGGCGCTGGCTGCGGAACTCGTCGCCGCCGTATGCCCACAGGCCGGTGGAGAGGAACTTCGGCGGCGCCGGCAATGGGGCGCGGGCGCCGATCGGTCCCGCCGGCACCAAGCCCGCCGGCGCGAGCGGCGGTCCGGGCGGCCGGTGCGGATCGACCGGCGCGATCGGCGGACCGGGCATCCCCCGCACTCCAGCCGGCGGGCGCGGCGGCTCGAGGCCGACGGCATAGAGCCGCAGCCACCGATGCCCCTCGGCGCGCTGACCGACGGCGGTGTAGAAGGCCAACTGGTCGGCCGTGCTGGCCGGCAGGTCGGCCAGCTCGAGCACCTGGTGCGGGTCGGGCGGCGCGGCCAGGCAGGTTTCGCACTCGGCCACGGTGCACAGGTCGATGCCGTCGAGCCGCAGCCAGCGCGTGCCGTCCGGTGCTTCGGCCAGCGGAAGGCCGCCGCCCTCGGCGGCGAGGAGCAGGTTCTCAGCCGCCTCCTGCCAGGTGTTCGACCAGAGCCGCAGCAGCACATCGGGCGGCGTGCGGTGGGCCAGCAAGTCGGGCAGCAGGTACCAGCCGGCCGGCGCCGGTCCGTCGGTTCGCGCGGTCAGGGCGATGCGGTGTGGTGCCTCACCCCGCGCGGCGCAGGCGGCGCAGAGCAGTGCGGCGAGCCACGCCTTACGGCGTGCCATCCTCGGTCTCCGGCGGCCGGATCGGCTCCGGCGCGGCGGGCTGGTCGTCAGCCGGCGTCTCCGGCGCGTCGGGCATCGCCGGCCCTGCTTCGAGGGACGGTCCCTCTCCCGGTGCGAGTTCCACCTCGGGAACGCCGGGCAGCAGCGGCGTAACCTCGCTCAGCGCCGGCGCGGCCAGGCCGTCGGGCGGCGGGGCGGGGGCGTCGACGATGCTGCAGTCGGCCAGCTCGCCGACGTCGACTCGTGAATGGGCGACGATGACCACCGCCGCGCGCACGGCGCCGTCGGGCAGCGGCGCGATGGTGTCGAGCCGGAACTCCTCGCGCGGCGTGACGGTGACCGGCTGGGTGCGGGCGAGCACCTCGCCCTCGGCGTCAAAGAAGGCGATCTGCGCCTGACCCGCATAGAAGACACCGAAGATCCCCTTCAGCGCCACGGAGCGATCGGAGTCGGCCAGCCGCTCGGCGGTCAGCGGCGTGTTGACGCAGCCGACGTTGCTCGCCGCGACAATCGGCGCCGGGCAGCGCGCCGCGCCGTATTCGACGGCGAAGCGCATCGTGTCGCCCGACTTCAGTTCGCGCAGCGGCGAGCGAAGCCCGAGCTCGACGTACGACTCGGACTCAGCCGGCGAGGTGTAGACCGTGGCGGTGATGCCCTGCTCGGGGTAGTGGGCCTCGGGCTCGAGATGCGCGATCTTGACCAGCACCGTGCCGTGCCGGTGGTCGGCCCAGGCGATCCAGCCGAGCTTCGCATCGCTGCCGACCATGCCCTCGGCGCCGAGATACTCGACCTGCAGCAGGCCCTCGGACGGGGTGTACTGCGGATGCACCTGCGGGCCAATCAACGCCGCATAGTCCAGGTTGCGGGGGCTGTCCGGGTCAAGGGGCAGGTAGACCCGCACATCCTTGGTGAACGTCTCGCCGCCGGCCAGCGCGCCGGGATGCTGCGACAGATCGGCGATCGACCAGGGGCGCGTCTCGTTGCCGGTGTTCTTCAGCGTGTGCTCGACCCGCATCACGGTGCTGCCGCGCAGCAGCGCCACGCGGCGCGACAGCTCGACGCCCAGCTCGTCATCGGCCGGGCCCTGGAGCGAGACGGCGACCAGCGAGCCGTCACCCTCGCCGACCTCGGCGGCATACTCGCCCAGGTCGAGCGCCAACGGCGGCGGCCACGGCCGCGGCCAGTGGCTGCGCGGACCGGGCAGGCCGAGCGCGCCGCCGTAGTTCGCGTACTCCCGGCTGCGCGGCGACGGCACGTAGCGCAGCGGCTCCTCGGCGGCAATCGCGGTGCTGTCGATCAGCTCGCCCACCTCGGCGGCCTCGGGCATCGGCTGCGCCGGGCCCTGCGCTGCAATCGGCCCGGCAGATTCGGCCGGCTCGGCACCCTCGACACCGCCGCCGGGGACCTCGTCGAGGTCGAATCCCGGCTCGGGCGCGGCCGGGCCGCGGTCGCGCGGGGCAGTGCCGGCGTCGGTCGGCTCGCCGGTCGGCGCGACCTCGGGCGCGTCGAACGACGGCGAAACGGTGCCCGGCACCCACGGCCGGCGGTTGCCCGGATCCTGGCCGGGCAGCGCGCCGTAGAGCTTCGGGTTGGCATAGACCATCGGCTGGCCGGCGAACTCGTAGCCGAGCACCCGCCCGCCGAGCTTCGGCACCACCGCGATGGTGGCCAAACCGTTGTTGAGCTGGACCGCCTCCCAGTCGTGGTAGGCCCCGCGCGAGACGGCGGCGGGGATGATGTCGTCGTTGGCCGGCTCGGCCGCCTCGGGATCGGCGCCGCAGCCGGTCAGCAGCAGCGGCGCAATCATCGCCGAGAGCCACCACAAGCGCCTGAGCATCGCCACTCCTCCACCCGCGTCCCGTCCATTATAACGGCAGTCGGACCGCCGGCTTCACCCATCTTGCCCCGGCGGGCGTGGTCGTATGCGGGCAGTGATGGAGCCGGCGCCGGATGGCCAGCCCCGGGTCTAGATCCGGGTCCGTGGCCAACGAAACCCGCCCAAGGGGCGGGTTTCGGGTGGAGCAGACCCGGATTCCAATCCGCGCGGCCGCGCTGACGAACGCGCAGGAGCCGCCGGCGCCGCGTCGAACCTGCTCTCATGCCACGCGCCACGCTGCTCCTGCTGCCGCTCCTGCTCGGCGCCTGCGCGCGGCCGGGGCCGCAGCTCGAGGGTCAGCGCGGGCGGTTCGGCGGCACGCTGCGCATGGCCTCGTTCGACGACATGCGCAGCCTCGACACGGCGATCGGCTACGACGTTTCGAGTTGGCGGTTCGAGCGCCTGATCTACGACGGCCTGCTCAACTACAAGGACGACAGCGCGGAGCTCGAGCCGGCCATCGCCCGCGAGATGCCGACCATCGAGGACGGGCGCATCTTCACTTTCGCGCTGCGCGACGACGTGCTCTTCCACAACGGCCGCAAGGTGGTCAGCGAGGACTTCCGTTACGCCATCGAGCGCATCCTCACCCCGGCCACCATCTCGCCGGCGATCGACTTCTTCACCAACATTGTCGGCGCGCAGGCGTTTGTCGACGGTGAAGTCGACCACGTGGCCGGCATCCGCACGCCTGACGACCAGACCCTGATCTTCGAGCTGATCGAGCCCGACGTGGCGTTCCTCAACGTGCTGACCATGCCGTTTGCCTATCCCATCCCGCGCGAGGAGGTGGAGAAGTGGTCGACCAGCGGCGAATGGGGCAGCCATGCCGTCGGTGCCGGGCCGTATCGGCTGGAGGAGTGGAGCCGCGGGTTCCGCATCCGCGTCCGGCGGTTCGAAGACTACTACCGCGACGACACGGCCTACGTCGACGTGATCGAGCAGCGCTTTGGGATCGAGGAGTTCATCCAGTTGATGATGTTCGAGCGCGGCGAACTGGATGTGCTCAATGCCATCCCGCTGCCCGACCTGCCGCGCGTGCTGACCGACGCTGAGTTCGACCCGCTGCGGCGCAGCATCCCCGAGTCGGCCACCTTCTATTGCAGCATGAACTGCGAAATGGAGCCGTTCGTCGGCGAGCGCGGCAAGCAGGTCCGCCAGGCGTTCAACTACGCCGTCGACAAGGAGCGGATCTGCAACCAGATCCTGAGCGGCACCGCCGTGCCGGCGCGCGGCGTGCTGCCGCCGCCGATGCCCGGCTATGACCCGGAGCTGGTCGGCTATCCCTACAACCCGGCCAAGGCGCGACAACTGCTGGACCAGGCGGGCTACGGCGACGGGCTCGAGATCGAGTTGATGACCCGCTCGCGGCCGGCCGAGCAGCGCTGGGCCGAGGCGGTGCAGGCCTATCTGCGCGAGGTCGGCGTGACGGCCAACATGCGCGCGGTGGCGTTCCCCGAGTGGGTCGACCTGGCGGCCAAGCGAAAGACCGTGCCGTTCACCGTCAACGCCTGGTTCCAGGACTATCCCGACCCGTCGAACTTCCTCGATGTGTTGCTCAACGGCGAGCGGATCACCGAGCAGAACTGCAACAACCGCTCCTTCTACGACAACCCGCGGGTCAACGAGATCCTCGCCCGCGCCGCGGCCGAGCAGGACTTCCCGCGGCGCTACGCGTTGTATCAGGAGGCCGAGCGGATCATCGTCGACGACGCGCCGTGGATCTTCATCTACCACCCGATCGCCTATCGGCTGGTCCAGCCCTGGGTGGCCAACTACCAGATGCACCCCGTCTGGTCGTCGGTCGAGGAGCGTTGCTGGCTGGTCGACCCGAACCAGCCCATCGCCGAAGCGAGCGAAGGACGTGCCCCATGACCCTGTCCAACCCCTATGCCGGCGCCGGCGGCGCCTGGCTGCGCGGCAACTTGCACACGCACACCACCTGCAGTGATGGGCGGCTGACGCCCGAGGAGGTGGTCGAGCACTACGCCGCCGCCGGCTACGACTTCCTGGCCCTGACCGACCACGACACGCTCTGCCCGCTGCCCGGCGACGACCGGTTGGTGCTCATCCCCGGCGTCGAGGTCTCGCGCGGTGGGCCGCACCTGAACGCCGTCGGCGTGGCCAAGGTCTATGACACCAGCCGGCCGCGGGGCGGGATTGTCGCCGAGATCATGGCCGACGGCGCGCTCTGCTTCCTGAACCACCCGAACTGGCTGGCCGACTTCGGTCACTGGCCGCAGGCAGCACTCGCCGCCGTCGGGCCATTCCACGGGATCGAGATCTTCAACTCGGTGATCGACTTCCTCGAGGGCGAGTCGCACGCGCTCGACCGCTGGGACATGCTGCTTTCGGCCGGCCGGCGCGTTTGGGGCTATGCCAACGACGACTTCCACGACCGGCCCCACGGCCCGCGCGGCTGGACCATGGTCGCCGCCGAGCGCGACCCGGCGGCGATCGTCGCGGCGCTGAAGGCGGGGCGGTTCTACGCCAGCACCGGCGTGGTGATCGAGCGGATCACACTCGACGGCGCCACACTGAGCGTGACCGCGCCGGCGGCGGCGGAGATTCGGTTCGTCGCCAAGCATGGACGGGTGGTGCGGTTCTGCGCCGGCCCGGCGGCCAGCTATGAGGTCACCGGCGGCGAGGGCTATGTGCGGGTCGAGTGCTGGGGCGCCGGCCGGCAGGCGGCGTGGACCAATCCCGTGTTCATCGAGGAGGCATGAGCATCCGGCAGCCGTTTCCACCGCACGGTTGGCGTAGGTTCCGGGCGACCTTGCTCGGGCGGCTGCTGACGCGCCTGGCCTGGGGCGCCTTCACGCTGCTCTGCACGGCGCTGATTATCTTCCTTTTGCTCCACCTCTCGGGCGACCCGGCGCAGATGATCGCCGGCGAGAAGGCCGACCAGGAGACGGTCGACCGGATCCGCCGCGAGCTGGGCCTCGATCGCCCGGTGCCGATCCAGTTCGCGCGCTACATCGGCCGTGTCTGTCAGGGCGACTTGGGCAGTTCGACGTTCTACGAGCAGCCGGTGATCGACCTGCTGCTCGCCCGCCTGCCGTATACCACCTGGCTGGCGCTGGGCGGGCTGGTGGTCTGGGTCGGCGTGGGCGTGCCGATTGGCGTCTGGACCTCGCAGCACCGCGGCCGCTGGCCCGACAAGCTGATGCTCATCGTCGCGGTGGTGACCTACTCGATCCCGACCTTCTGGCTCGGGCGGATGATGCAGTACCAGTTCGCCTACGACTGGCGGCTGTTCCCCGTCGGCAGCATCGGCTCGTTCTGGCACCTCTGCCTGCCGTCGCTGACCCTCGGCCTGGCCGGTGTCGGTTACTACATGCGGCTGATCCACACCAACATGCTCGAGGTGCTGCCGACCGAGTACATCCGCACCGCCCGCGCCAAGGGCCTGCCCGAGCGGGTGGTGATTTGGAAGCACGCCTTCCGCAACGCGATGCTGCCGCTGGTCACCGTCCTCGGCCTCGATACCGCGCGGCTGTTCGGCGGGGTGGTCTTCACCGAGGCGGTGTTCAGTTGGCCGGGGCTCGGTTCGCAGGTGGTGGCCGCCATCTTCACGCTCGACATTCCGCTGGTCATGGGCACGGTGCTCTTCTCCGCGGCGCTGGTGATTGTCGCCAACATCATCGTCGATCTGCTCTACCAGTGGCTCGACCCGCGCATCGGCGTGGGAGCCGCGGGTTGAGCGCGCTGCTCGAGATCACCGGCCTGCGGGTCGAGTTCGCCGGCCGTGGCGGCGTCACCGTCGCGGTCGAGCAGCTCGACCTGAGCGTCGGCGCGGGCCAGACCGTCGGCCTGGTCGGCGAGAGCGGCTGCGGCAAGTCGATCTCGGCGCTCAGCGTGATGGGGCTGGTGCCGCCCGCCGGGCGCATCACCGCCGGCGCCATCCGATTCGACGGCCGCGAGCTGCTCGCGCTGAGTGCCGAGGAGCGGCGCAAGCTGCGCGGCGGGGCTGTCGGCCTCATTCCACAGGACCCGCTGGCGGCGCTCAACCCGGTCTATCCTATCGGCGCGCAAGTGGCCGAGGCGATCCGCCTGCACCGCGGGCTCGACGACCGGGCCGCCTGGGACGCCGCGGTCGAGGCGCTCGGCCATGTCGGCATCCCCGCCCCGGCGCAGCGGGCGCGCGATTGGCCGCACCAGCTCTCGGGCGGGCAGCGCCAGCGGGTGATGATTGCCATGGCGGTCGCCTGCGGGCCGAAGCTGCTCATCGCCGACGAGCCGACCACGGCGCTCGACGTCAGCGTCCAGGCGCAGATACTGGATCTGCTGCGCCGGCTGCAGGCCGAATCGAACATGGCCCTGCTGCTGATCACCCACGACCTCGGCGTGGTCGCCCAGATGGCCGATCGGGTGACGGTCATGCGCGACGGCCGCGTGGTCGAGGAGCGCGACGTGCGCGGGCTGTTCGCGGCGCCCGAAAACGTCTACACGCAGACGCTGCTGCGCGCTGTGCCGCGGCTCGATGCGCCACACGAGCAGTCCGTGCCGGAGGCGGCCGATGCGTAGTCTAGGCAGCCGTCACGAGTCCCGGTCGGCGGTTCGCTGTGCCGCTGGCGGCTTGCCCGCCAGTGCGTCGAAGGGCTCGCGGCGCACTGGCGGACAAGCCGCCAGTGGCACCGAGCTCGGCCGGTGGCGGTCAATCGCCGCCGGCTGGCCGGCGCTGCTCCTGATGCCGGCCATGGGCCTGGCCTGCTGCCTGCACGACCGCGACACGCCGGCGGCCGAACGTGCCGCGCGGCCGGGAGCCTTCGAGGCCGTCTTCGGCTTCGTGCCGGTCCACACCCGCGAGTTCTCGCAGCGGCGCATCGAGCAGGTGACCACCGAGCGCGGCGACCGGCCGCTGACCCCGGCGCTGTATGACGACTTGGCCGCCGCCCAGGCGCGGCTGGGTGACCTGACCGAGGCCGAGCGGCTGCTGCGCGAAAAGGCCGAGCGCTACCCCGGGCTGTTCACCACCCTGGCCAACCTGGGCACGCTGCAGGCCTGGCGCGAGACCTGGGGCGCCGCCGCCGAGACGCTGCAGCGCGCTGTCGAGGCCGAGCCCGACCGGCCGGGCAGCCTGGTGTGGTACCAACTCCTGGCCATGCGCTTCTTCGCCGCCGGCGGGCTCGAGGGCACGCCCGAGCGGCTGCCGACGATGCTCGGCTATGACTTGGCCGACCGGCTCGGCGAGCGCTTCCGACTCGATGCACCGCGGACCACCCGCAGCGGCGAGCGACCGCTCCTGCCGCGCAGCATCCTCGACCGGCTCGGGCTCGAAGACGATGTGATCGAGAGCCTGGTGCTGCTACTCACCGGTCCGGAGCGCGAGCAAGCCGAGTATGCCTTCGTGCTGGCCGAGCTGCTCGCCGCCGAGGGCGACCGCTACCTCGCCTGGCACGCCTACCAGCGGGCCTATGAGCTGGAGCATCCGCGCAGTACCGACATTCCGTTCTACCAGGCGCAGGTGGCCGAAGCCCTCGACCGCGACGCCCGTGGCCGGCTGCGGCCGATCGAGCACTGGCGCATCCGCGAGCGCGCGCTGCGCTGGCAGCGCGACTACCAGGCCTGGGAGCGGGCACGGCTGGCGGCCGGGGAGGATCCGACCGACGCCGCGCTGCTGGCCGCGTTCTACGAGGAGCATCCGCCGCGATGAGCGACCCGCTGCTCCAGGTCGAGGATCTGCACGTCACCTTCACCGCGCGCGACGGGGTGACGCGTGTGCGCGCCGTCGACGGGGTCAGCTTCACGCTCGAGGCCGGCCGCTGCCTTGGCCTGGTCGGCGAGAGCGGCTGCGGCAAGAGCACCACCGGCCGCGCCATCTTGCGCCTGGTCGAGGCCGAGCGCGGCACCTGCCGGTTCGACGGCGAGGACGTCTTCGCCCTCGCCGGCTCCGCGCTGCGGGCTTATCGTCGCCGGGCGCAGCTCGTGTTTCAAGACCCGTTCAGCTCGCTCAACCCGCGGATGACCGTGCTCCAAGCCATCGCCGAGCCGCTGCTCATCCACCGGCGCGTCAAGCCGCGCGCCGTGCGGCAGCGGGTGGCCGAGTTACTCGAGCGCGTCGGCCTGCTGCCCAGCATGATGGACCGCTACCCGAACCAGTTCTCGGGCGGGCAGCGCCAGCGCATCGGCATCGCCCGTGCGCTGGCGGTCGAGCCGCGACTGATCGTCTGCGACGAGCCGGTCTCGGCGCTCGATGTCACGGTCCAGGCGCAGGTGCTGCAACTGCTCGATCGGCTGCGCACCGAGTTTGGGCTGAGCTACCTGTTCATCGCCCACGACCTGGCGGTGGTGCGCCAGATCTGCGACCAGGTGGCGGTGATGTACCTCGGTCGGATTGTCGAGCAAGGGCCGGTCGACGAGGTCTACGACGATCCCCGGCATCCCTACACCCGCGCTCTGCTGTCGGCCGTGCCGGTGCCCGACCCCGAGGCCCATCCGCCGCGCCTGGTCCTCCGCGGCGACGTACCGTCGGCGACGGCGATTCCGCCGGGCTGTCGCTTCCACCCCCGCTGTCCCATCGCCACCCCGCCCTGCGCGGAGGGCGAGCCGCCGGTCTGGACCAGCGGCGCGCACCGCTCGGCCTGCCGCGAGGCGGAGAGGGTGGGGGAGCGGATGGCGGAGGTCGTGCCGTAGCGAGCCCCCCGCCTGCTGCGATCGGTTCGGGGTGGCGCGGCCTCGAGGACATGGTGCCACTGGACACGGTGCCACTGAACACGGTGCCACTGAACACGGTGCCACTGGCGGCTTGTCCGCCAGTGTTGCGGCATCGTTGTCGAACGCGACGGCTACCACGCATCCGGCCATCCGTCGACGACGGGCAAGCTGTCGGGCAGGCGATCCCCTGACCAGTGATGCCAACTGGAACAGCGCCAATCGGCTGGCTCCACACACAGACCGCGCCGGATTGGGTTGGCGTGCATGTAGTCCAGCGTCCGCCGAACCTCGGCGGGATCCGACAAGTTGTCATCGAACCCGCCGCCCTCCTGCCAGAACCTGAAGGTCAACCGAGCCGGACGTTCGCGGACGGCGAGCCGGTCGATCCAAGGACTGCGCTCGGCCGTCCAGAGCTGCTTGGCGCGATATGAGAACGGTCGTTTGATAGCATACAGCAGCGCCGACACGGTGGCGTCGTCGCGAGTCGGGAAGACGAGCAGGTGTACGTGGTTCGGCATGAACACGAAGCCGGTCAGGCCGAAGCCGGCCGTCTGCCGTGCCCGGTCAACGGCCTCCGACAGGAGCCGCAGGATGCGGTCGTCGGTTAGCAGGTCGAGCTTCCGGTAACACGAGAAGGTCAGGGCGTGTGCATCACCGGACCGGTCGTAGTGGCGGACGCGCTTGCGATGAGGGCGGTCTGAGTTCAACGTTGAACTCCGCAGCTACCCCTCCGCCACGGTGCCACTGGCGGATCGCCAGCCAGTGCGCTGCGGGGCCCGCAAGGCGCTGGCGGACAAGCCGCCAGTGGCACCGGATCCCTCGTCCAGTGGCACCGGATCCCTCGTCCAGCACTGCGTTGCCGGCCTCGCGATGCACTGGCGGACAAGCCGCCAGTGGCACCGGATTTACAAAACTGTGATGCCTCTCCTATGATACTACCTCCTCCACAACCGCCGGTCCAACGCCCGGTACTGAATCGCCTCGGCCACGTGCGGGACCTGGATCGCTTCCTGACCATCCAGGTCGGCTATCGTGCGGGCCAGCTTGTGGATCCGGTCGTAGGCACGGGCGCTCAGGCCGAGCTGGTCGATCGCGCTCTGCAGCAGGTGCTGGGCGTCGGCGCCGAGGGCGCAGTACTTGCGAATCTGCCGCGGGCTCATCTCGGCGTTGATCCGCATCCTGGTGCCGGTGAAACGGGCGAGCTGCCGCTCGCGGGCCATCTGCACGCGCAGCCGGATCGCCCCGCTCGGCTCGCCGCGCGGGCGGTCGACCAGCTCCTCCTTGCTCAGCGGCGGCACCTCGACGTGCATGTCGATGCGGTCGAGCAGCGGCCCGCTGAGGC
>CAYONP010000004.1:106639-108987 GCA_964405335.1 uncultured Fimbriimonadaceae bacterium | reverse complement strand
CGAGGTCGGCCCGCCGCGCGAGGACCGCGCAGTCGGCATCTTCTATTTCCTCTGGCTCGGCGCGCACGAGCAGCACGGGCCGATCGACGTCAGCCGCGTGCTGTCCGCCGATCCCGACGCGATGCAGAAACCCGACAGCCCGCTGTGGGGCCCGCTCCACGCCGCCCACCACTGGGGCGAGCCGCTGTTCGGCTACTACCGCACCGACGACCGCTACGTGCTCCGCCGCCATGCCCAGATGCTGGCCGACGCGGGCGTCGACATGGTCCTCTTCGACGTCACCAACCAACTGACCTACCGCGAATACTACGAGGCGCTGCTCGACGAATGGAGCGCGGTCCGTGCCGACGGCGGGCGCACGCCGCAGGTCGCCTTCCTCTGCCCGTTCTGGTCGCCGAGCAAGGTGGTGCTCGAGCTGTGGCACAACCTCTACGCCCCCGGCCTGCACCCCGAGCTGTGGTACCGCTGGGCGGGCAAGCCGCTGATCCTGGCCGATCCCGAGCTGCTGGCCGACCGGCGGCTGCTCGAGCGGCACGACCAGCCGGTGCCGCTCGAGCCCGGCGGCAGCCTCGGCCAGACGGTGACCATCGACCAGCCGTTTGTCAGCATCTCGGGCTGCTTCCCGACCTGGCAAACCCGTGACTCGGGGCTGACCCTGACCCTCTACCGCGACGGCCCGGGCGGCGAGCCGGTCGCCACGCAGCGGTTCGACGGCGTGGCCGACAACGCCTGGCTGCGGCTCACCTTCGCCGCGCCGCAGCCGCCGGGACGCTACTACCTCGAGGCCGGTGAGGCGGTCGGCCAAATCGGCTGGTGGAGCACCGCCGACGATGCGCTGCCCGGCGGCCAGGCCTACGCCGACGGCCGGCCGGCGGTCGGCGACCGCAACCTGGCGCACGAGACCGCCGGCGGCGAGCTGGCCGCGATCCGCGACTTCTTCTGCTTCCGCGCGCCGCAGCCGAGCTACTTCGAAGGGCCGCGCAAGCCCGACCAGTGGAGCTGGCTCGAGGTCTCTCCGCAGCACGTTTTCCGCAACGCCGCGGGCGAAGCCGAGCAGATGTCGGTCGGCGTGGCGCAGAACGCGGTCGGCGACCGGCTCGGCAGCCTGAGCGAGCCGGGCGCCCGCGGCCGCAGCTTCACCACGGCCGGCGACCGCAGCGGCGAGCCCGGCGCGGTCGCCCTCGGCCTCAACTTCCAGGAGCAGTTCGCGCGGGCGCGCGAGGTCGATCCGCGGTTCCTGTTCATCACCGGCTGGAACGAGTGGATCGCCGGCCGGCACGACGAGTTCGGCGGCGTGCGGTTGCCGGTCATGTTCGTCGATCAGTTCGACCACGAGCACAGCCGCGATATGGAGCCGATGCGCGGCGGGCACGAGGATGCCTATTACCACCTGCTGGCGGCCAGCATTCGGCGCTACAAGGGCGTCCGCCCGCCGCCACCGGCCGGCGCGCCGAAGACCATCGACCTGGCCGGCGATTGGGCGCAGTGGGACGAGGTGGCGCCCGAGTATCGCGACGACCTGGGTGACCCGGCGCGGCGCGACCATCCCGGCTACAACCACCACACGCAGTACCTCAACACCAGCGGCCGCAATGACCTGACGGTGATGAAGGTCGCCCGCGACGAGGCCAACCTCTACTTCCTGGTCGAGTGCGCCGCGCCGCTCTCGGCTTGGAACGGCGCGCACTGGATGAACCTCTGGCTCGACCTCGACGGCCGGCGCGAGACCGGCTGGGAGGGCTACGAGTATGTGGTCAACCGCGAGCTGCGCTCGGCCGAGGTGACCACGCTGCAGCGCTGGAGCGGCACCGGCTGGGAGCTGGTCGCCGAGCTGCCGCTACGGATCGACGGCACGAGGCTGATGCTGTCGATCCCCCGCGCGTTGCTCGGCCTTCCGCCCGGCGCGGTGCGGCTCGACTTCAAGTGGACCGATCACCTGCAGGCCGACGACGCGATGGAGTTCTACCTCAACGGCGACGTCGCGCCGAACGGACGGTTCAACTACGCCTACCGCGCAGACTGACCGGCTGGCGTCGTGGCCACCCCACAGGCCGCCGGCAGCGGCGATGGAGCGCGGCCGTCCCCGGCCGCTTGGCCGCGGGATCGGCAACGGAGCGGGCGGGGACGCCCGCGCTCCACAGCGGCCCGTTCGGCGAACGGGGCCTTCCCATTCGGTCGAGGACCGGCGGGTTGAGAAACCGCGGTAGGGGCGGGTCTCAGACCCGCCCGGTGGCCAACGAACCCGCTCCCAGAGCGGATCGAGCTGAGCGCGCGGGGACGCCCGCGCTCCACGGCGGCCCGTTCGGCGAACGGGGCCTTCCCATTCGGTCGAGGACCGGCGGGTTGAG
>CAYONP010000004.1:104315-106539 GCA_964405335.1 uncultured Fimbriimonadaceae bacterium | reverse complement strand
CCCATTCGGTCGAGGACCGGCGGGTTGAGAAACCGCGGTAGGGGCGGGTCTCAGACCCGCCCGGTGGCCAACGAACCCGCTCCCAGAGCGGATCGAGCTGAGCGGGCGGGGACGCCCGCGCTCCACAGCGGCCCGTTCGGCGAACGGGCCCTACCAGTCACCGCCGGCGGCTACTCGGTGACCATCAGCACCGGCACAGCCAGCACGGCGGCCGGCTCGCCGATGGGCGTCAGGCGCAGGATCAGCCGGCAGTCGGCGCCGACGGCCGCCGCGGGTACCGGCTCCTCAACAATGACCGCCGCGTCGCGACCATTGCCCCGGCGCAGCTCCAGGTCGCCGAGCAACGGCCAGGCGTGGTCGGCGTCGGCCAGCGTCAGACGGGCGGTCACGCGGGCGCCGGCCGGCGTCGCCCCGGTCAGGCCGAGCAGCGCCCGCACCAGGCCACCCTCGGGCGGTGTCAGCGGCCACTCATAGCGGGTCTCCTCGGGCTGTTCGCCGCCCGCGGTCACCCGCCACACGTCCGGACCATACGTCACGCCGTCGGCCAGCTCGATCGGCTCGGTTTGGTTCACGACCGACCAGAGCACCGGCGGCAGGCCGACCAGCCAGGCCTCGTCGATCGTCGCGCTGCCGCCGGGTGAGAGCACCAGCTCCAGCTCGCCGCCGGGGAGCTCAACGGCCATCGTCCGGGGCTGCTCGGCCAACACGAGCGAGGTGCCACCGACGGCCAGGCTCCCGCTGCCCGTCGCCGTTAGGTATAGCCGGCGCGGGCCGGGCCCGGCGGCGTAGCTGCCGTGCAGCGGCTCGCCGGGCGGGGCGACCAGGTGCAACGCCTGCCCGGTCTCGCCTCGATCGACGCGGATCAGCGCCACATGCCCGCCGGCGGCGCCGTAGCGGCCGACCTCGGGCAGGTTCCAGGCGGCGGCGCCGAAGTCGCGCACCAGGTCAGTCGCGGCGAACTCGGCGTCGAACCGCACCGAGCCGCGCACCGTCGGCGTGATGCCGCGGAACTCCCACCACAGCTCGCCCAGCGCGTTGCGGCTCGAGGGCCGGCTCGCGCCGGTCAGCTCGGTGGCTCCCTCGCCGCCCCACAGCTCGCCGAGCCGGCCGCCGCGCCGGATCAGTTGCGTCCGCTTGCCGACCGGCCGGTCGCCGTACATCTGCCGCCGGCGCGCGCCTGGGTCCTCGCGATAGACCAGCAGCCGCGGGCCGTCGTTGGCCGGCGGCGTGCCGTAGTCGCCGGCGTAGCGCAACGCGGCGCGGTTCTCGAGGATCAGCCGCTCCTGTCCTGGTCCCTGGCGCAGACGGAGCGCCTCGCGGTGGGTCTCGAGCGGCATCAGCTCGAACCGAGCGCTGCGCCGCGGCGGTTCGGTGTAGTCCATCCAGCCGCTGCCGGCGCGGAGGAAGGCCGAGACGCTCATCGGGAAGTGGGTGCTGGCCGCCGGCCCGCCCATCAGGTCCTGCACGCCCCACGGCTCGAACGCGCCGCCGTAGAGGTCGGGCCAGCCGGCGAGCTGATGCCCCATCTCGTGCATGACGATGCTCATGGGGAACAGCTCGAGCTGCTCGGCGGTGGGCACCTGGTCAATCGTGCCGTCGCGCCCGGAGCCCGGCGCGCCGCGCCAGATGGTGATCGAGAACGAGCTGAACGGTTGCGGCAGGCCGGTCCAGGCTTCGTCCCACAGGTCGCCCAGCTCCATCCGGCCGAGCACGTCGCGCAGGTGACCCCAGCCGCGGTTGACGCCCCCGACACCCCAGTCGGTGTTGAGGAAGACCAGCAGGTCGGGCCGGCGGCCGTCGCTCAGCTTGACCCGCTCGGCGGCCTGCTCGCCGACGACACCCGCGCCGCGCAGCGTCTCGGCGACAATCACCGGCCAGCTCTCGCCGAACGGCTCCATGCCCGACTTCCAGTGCGGGATACGGGTGATCTCGCGCGGGATCTGGATCCACTCGCTGACCTCGCCGTCGAGGTCGATCCGCCCCTGGCTGAGGTCGAGGAAGTACTCGCGCACGCTGCACCCCACGCCGCGCCCCTCGGGTGTCTGCCGCGGCCCGCCGAGGCCGAAGAACAGGTCGTGCACATACTCGCGCGTGTAGCCGGCCGGGGCGGGGATGTCGCTGAACGCGGCGAGGAAGACCTTGAGGGTGAAGGTACGGGAGTCGGTCTGCGCGGCGGCGGGAAGCAAGCTGCCGGCGAGCGTGAGCAGGGCGAGCGCCTGGGACC
>CAYONP010000004.1:75098-104215 GCA_964405335.1 uncultured Fimbriimonadaceae bacterium | reverse complement strand
CACGGCGCGGGCGGGGACGCCCGCGCTCCGGGCCCGTTCGGCGAACGGGCGCTACCTTGGCGGGCACAGCCCGCCCTACTTGGCATACTCCGCGTATCGCTCGGCCACGTTCGCCTCGTCCGCGTCGCCACGGTGGATGTAGACGCGGTAGCGCAGCCGGACCGGCTCGCCGACCGTGAAGGTGTACTCGCCGTCGCCCGGCCAGCTCACGCCGACAAAGCCGTAGTGGCGCAGGCACCAGCCGTTGGGGAAGCCCGGATTGTCGGCGTGGCACATCACCGCGATGCCGCTGCGGCCCGGCGCACCGGCGAACTGCGCCGACTCGTCGGCCCACGGGCTCGGCACCAAATCAGTGTCCTGCGGCGTGACGCCGGCGGCGGTGGTGATCCGCGTCTCGGTCCGCGGCGCGAAGCGGAGCAGGAAGCCGCCGTAACCCTTCGCGTCCTTGGGGTGCAAGGTGATTGACACCGCCGCGGTGAGGACCTCGTCGATGTCGATCAGCCGGCCCTGGTCGTCGGCGGCGTGGACGGTGTAGCGGGTCTGCTCATCCATCACCCGTGACTCGCCGACGAACCAGCCGCAGCGCGTGCCGAAGCGCGCCTGGTCGGCGGTCAGTTCGGGCTCAAGCCAGGCCTCGAACCGCCGGACGATGCCGTTGAGGTGCCACAGGTCGACCTCGCGCTCGCCGACCCGCACGCCGGGCCAGCCGAAGTAGAGCCCGCGGTGGTGGTAATGGTCGCGCGGAAAGTCGTCGGTCAGCACCTCGCCGTCGAGGCCGTAGAGCGGGTGGACGTACCCATGCCGGCGACGGTCCTCGGGCACGCCCTCGGGCAGTTGATCTTTGTAACGGTAGACCAGCACCGGCCGGCCGCCCTCACTCAGGGCCCACTGCCCCTCGCCGTCGTCGGCAATGGTGAATGGCGACGCGGCGTTGGCCAGGACGAAAAACAAGGCGGTCATGGCCAAATCTCCGGCGGGACCGCGGCGGACGCGCGCCCCGTGGCGGCTTCGCGGCGCCCAGCCTCCATCCTCCTCAGCCACAGACCAGAGAGGGTACGCGGTTTCCGTAGAGTAACACCGCGGGTAGAATCGAGCGTGTTCATCGTCGTGGTAGGCGCAGGTCTGAGACCTGCCCGTCGGCCAATGAATCCGCTCTGGAAGCGGGACTGTTGGCGCTCGGGCGGGTCAGAGACCCGTCCCTACGCCACCTTGTCAACACGCCGAGCGCCGCCGGTGGTCACTCGTCGCCCGACCAGGCGGGCAGTTCGACCTCGACCTGGCAGCCGCCGCCGAGCGTGCTGGTGATCCGCCAGCGGCCGCGGCAGCGGGTGACGATGCCGTCAATCACCGACAGGCCGATGCCGGTATGGCACGGCCCGCGCGTGGTGTAGAACGGTTGGCCGGCGCAGCGCAGCGTGGCGGCGTCCATGCCGGAGCCGTCGTCGCTGATCAGCAGGCCGACCCAGCGTCCCAGGTGCATCGCCTGGATGTCGATCCGGCCATCGGCGGCGGTCGCCTCAAAGCTGTTTTCGAGCACCTCGGCAAAGAGCGCCGTGACGTCCTCGACCAGCCCGGCAGCGGCCAGCGACTCGAGCCCCTCGGCGGCGATTTCGCGGCGCTGGTCGAGCCGCCCGCTGACCTGCTCAATCGCCAGCGCCAGCGCCGCGGCGAGGTCGACGCGGGTCGGCCGGGCCAGCGGCTCGCGGCGCGCGGCATATTGCAGCCGGCGCACCAAGCGCGCCGAGCGGTGCGCCGCCTGCTGGATGTCGCGCACCGATTCGGCCGCGTTCGGGGCCAGCTCGCCGAGCAGGTTGGCGTTCGAGATGACCACGCTCAGGGCGTTGTTGAGGTGGTGTGCCAAGGCCTCGGCCGCCGCGCTCGAGAGCGGTGCCGCCGAGCCGTGGCTCAGCCCGCCGGTGGGCAGCGCCGTGGGCCACTCGGTCAGTGCCGGCGGCGGCCGGTGGCCGAATGGCGGGTGGCGCCAGACCGCTAGCAGCAGTGCCAGGCAGCTCGCCAGCGCCAGGCCGACCAGCGGCCACGGCGCGCGGGGCGACTCGTCGGGCAGCGTGACGGTGATCAGGCTGTCGGTTCGGTCGCCGGCGCCGGCCGGTGGCCAATGGACCGGGCGTCGGGCCGGCATCGCCGCGGTGCGCCCGACCGCCGGACGGGCGACACCGGCGTCGGACCTCAACACAGCCGGACGCGTGATCCCGCGAGGAGGCGTGCCGGCGGCGACCTGGTCGACCGGTCGTCGGGCGATGGGAATCAGGGCGACGGCGAGGGCGAGGGCGGCGACGGGCCAGCACCAGTGGGCGTAGCGGTACCAGGTCAGCCGCCGGGCGAGCCGGCGCAGGGCGAACGGACGGGTGGTCGTATCGGGTCCCCTGATTGACCGACCCAGCATGGACAATCCCTCGGCGGATGGACTAGCCCATTATGCGCCGTCGAGCCGACCCCCTCCTCACGTCTTGGTTAACAGCCTGTGTTGGTTTCGAGTCAATGCCCCAACGCCGGCCTGACATCGCGAGAGGATCGCCTGACGCCGGCGCGAAGCCCGCGCAGGGAAGGGCCATGCAGACGCTGCTGACGGTTGCCGCGCATCCTGACGACGCCTCGATCTTCTGGGGCGGCACCATCGCCAAACACGTCGCCGAGGGCTGGGCGGTGATCTCGGTCACCGTCGACGAAGGCCGCGGCTCGCCCCACTCGTTCACGATGAGCGGCGACGAGCTGGTCGCTACACGCCGCCGCGAACTCGGCTGGGAAAGCCTGCGGCTCGGCGCGACGATGGCGCATCTGGCCCTGCCCGGGGTGAAAACCAGCGAGCACCGCGCCACCGCCCTGAGCCGGCTGACCGCCCTGATCCGCGAGCACCGCCCGGCGCGGCTGATTGCCCACCACCTGGACGACAGCCACGCCACGCACGTCACTGTCTCGCGCTTGACCCTGGCCGCCGCCGCCGCCGCCGCCGAGCACGACGCCGAGCTGCCCGAGGTCTGGTGCGCCGACGGCTGGGAGCCGGTCCACTTCCCCGATGTGCGGGTCGATGTGACGCCATACATGAACCTCAAGATGGCGGCGATCAGCCAGCACGGCTCGCAGATCTTCGACACGCCCTATGTCATGGGCGCCTGGGGGCTGGCGCTCTACCGCGCCGGCTTTGCCGCCAGCCACGAGGTGACCGACCCGACCTGCCTGTTCGCCGAGGCGTTCGTGCGGATCGCGCCGGAAGACTTGCGCGCCGTCGTCGCGACGCTGCCGCTGGACGTCTGATGGAGCTGCCGCGGCCGGCCGTGATGCCGCCACTCGACCCGGACTTCCGGCCCGCGGCGCTGGCCCACCGCGCCTTCCGCGGCGCGGTCGAGAACTCGGGCGCGGCCAGCCCGGTGGCCGTCTGCCTCGAGCGCGCCGACGGCTCCGTCTCGCGCTACGAGACTCCAGCCTTCGCGCCCGCTCACCCGCGCGCCGTCGACGGCGCGGCGTTGCTCGAGCGCCTGGTCAAGAACCTGCTCTGGCAGCGTGGCGGCTGGCGGGTGACCGTCGCCGGCCCGGCGGCGCTGGGCGAGGCGGTGGCGGCCGCCTATCGGCCGGGCGGACCGCGCGAGTTCGACCGCACCGTGCTTGGCGAGCGGGTCTACGACCGGCCGTTCGAGGTGCTGTCGGTGCCCTATGACCAGGCGCCGGCTGAGCGGGAGTCGACCAAGCCGCTCGGGCGCCACCTCGACGGCTGCCGGATCGGCTTCGATCTCGGCGCGAGCGACCGCAAGTCGAGCGCGGTGATCGACGGCGAGGCGGTGTTCAGCACCGAGGTGCCCTGGGACCCGAAGAACTTCTGCAACCCGCAGTGGCATTACGACGGCATCCAGCACAGCCTGGAGCTGGCCGCGGCGCACCTGCCGCGGGTCGACGCGATCGGCGGCAGTGCGGCGGGGGTGTACGTCAACAACCGGGTGCGCATCGCCTCGCTCTTCCTCGGCGTGCCCGAGCCGGAGTTCGGCGAGCGGATCGTCGATCTGTTCGCGCGCCTGCGCGCGGCCTGGGGCGGGGTGCCGTTCGAGGTGGTCAACGACGGCGAGGTGACCGCGCTGGCGGGGAGCATGTCGCTCGGCGTCAACGCCATCCTGGGGCTGGCCATGGGCTCGAGCCTGGCCTCGGGCTTCGTCACGCCGGCGGGGAGCATCACCGGCTGGCTCAACGAGCTGGCGTTCGCGCCGATCGACTACAGCCCGACCGCGCCGGTCGACCCCTGGTCGGGCGACCGCGGCGTCGGCGCGCTCTATCTGTCGCAGCAGGCGGTCTGCCGACTGGCGCCGGCCGCCGGCCTTGCGCTCGAGGGCTCGCAGCCGCAGGCCGAGCAACTGAAGGTGGTGCAGGCGCTGATGGCGGCGGGCGACCCGCGCGCGCGGCGGATCTACGAGACCATCGGCGTCTACTTGGGCTATGCGGTGGCGCACTACGCCGACTTCTACCCGTTCGAGCACGCGCTCATCCTGGGCCGGGTGACCAGCGGGCCGGGCGGCGAGGTGATCCTCGCCGGCGCGCGCGAGGTCCTGGCGGCCGAGTTCGCCGACCTGGCCGGCCTGCGCCTACTGCTGCCCGATGAGCGGTCGCGGCGGGTGGGGCAATCGATCGCCGCGGCGAGCCTGCCGCGGATTGGGCGATGAGGCGGTGCGGATCGCCGGGGCGTGTGGCGCGGATGGACCCAATTTGAAATCCGATCTGCGGCGTACGAAACCCGCCCCTTGGGCGGGTTTGGTTGGCTGGAGACCCCGAGTTCAACCGGGGGCGGGGCGGCGGGGCGTGTGGTGCGGATGGACCTGATGTCCGGGGGCGGGGCGGATCGCTTGCGCCACCGGCGCGGATGGACCCGGATTGAAATCCGGGTCTGCGGCGTACGAGACCCGCCCCTTGGGCGGGTTTGGTTGGCTGGAGACCCCGATTTCAACCGGGGGCGGGGCGGCGGGGCGTGTGGTGCGACCTGACCCGGACTGTAATCCGGGTCTGCGGCGTTCGAAACCCGCCCGCAGGGCGGGTTTGGTTGGGAGGTCTCCATGGCGTTCTGTCTCGAGGCCGAGGCGCTCGCCTCGTACAACTACCTGACCCGGCTGGTGCGTGACGAGCCCGGCTACACGTTCTTCGACGTCTATCGCACGGCACCGGCCGAAGCGGCGCATGACTGGCCCGATTTCCTCGACGTACCAGCCCGCTCGGCCGAGACTTGTGTCCTGCTCCGGCAGATGACCGGGCAGCCGGTGCCGACCGAGGACGACTTCTACGATCGCATCTACCGGTACCAGGAGGCCGACGGCCTGTTCTGGCGGCCCGAGACGGCGATCACCCGGCACAGCGTCGAGGGCGAGGAGTGCCTCGTCGCCGCCGCGCTGGTCGCCCGCGCGGCCGCCGACGGCGATGGCGAGGCCGAGCGACGCTTGACCGCGCTGGTCGCCGGGCGGCTGGCCCAGGGGCCGCTGCCCGGGCCGTTCTGGGGCATGGGTCTGCGGCCCTATGTCGCCGCCCACGAGCTGCTCGGCGTGCCCGGCGCGCTCGAGCTGGCGCGGCGCTACCGCGACGCCATCGTGCCGCTGTTCCGGCCCGACGGCAGCTTCGCCGGCCATGTCCACTCGCACCTCTACGCCGCGGCGGGGTTGTGCGAGCTGGGCCGGATCGACTCGGACCAGAGCCTGATCGACTTGGCCGACCGCGTGTTCCGCGTCATCCGTGGCCGCTCGACCGAGTTCGGCTTCGTCCCCGAGCTGACCGAGCGCGACGACGACGTGATCGGCTGCGAGACCTGCTGCCTGATGGACTACATCCACCTCGGCCTGTCGCTGGCCAGGGCCGGCTTCACCGCCTGCTACGACGAGGTCGAGCGGGCGGTGCGCAACCACCTGGTCGAGAGCCGGGTCAAGCACGGCGACTGGCTGGCCGAGGACCCCAACGCCGTGGACGACGAGCTGATCCTGCGCCGTGGCCTGCGCGAGGCGGTGGTCGGCGCCTATGCCGGTTGGAGCTCGCCGAACCACATTCTGGCCTATGACGAGCACCTGCCGGCGGCCTGGATCAAAGAGCCCGGCCTGACGCCGGTCTATCTCAACAAGGTCCGCGCGCTGCAGAACTGCTGCAGCCCGTCGGGCCCGAAGGCGCTCTACCTGGCCTGGCAGCACGCCGCCCGCGTCGACGCTGGGACGCTCTGGGTCAACCTGCTGATGGACCGCTCGCTGCCCGAGGCCGAGGTGCGCGACTGGCCGCCGCCCGCCGGCCGACTCGACGTGACCCTGCGCCAACCGCTGCGGATTGCCGTCCGCCGGCCCGACTGCGCCGACGAGCCGCGCTGGATCTTCGCCGACCAACGCGCGCTGCCGGTGCGCGCCGAGGGCGGCTACCTGATCAGCGAGCGACTGCCGGCCGGCACCGCCTGCTCGCTGGTCTGGACGCCGCGGCCGCGGACCGAGACGGTGATTATCGGCAACGAGGGCCACCAGCAATACCGCTACGAAGTGAGCTGGTCGGGCAGCACGGTGACCCGGCTCGTGGCCGATCCCGACAACGCGCGGTTCGGCCGCTCGCACCTGATGGCCGAGCCCGTACCGCTCTACTACGGGCCCGAGGGCCCGCACCCGCTCTACCAGGATCGCGTCATCGCGCCGGTGGGGCCGGGCGAGGCGCCGCTGCACACCGCCGCCGGGCCGGGGGTCTGGTGACACTGATGATGACCGCCTTGACCGTGGGGTTGATCGCCATGACGCAGACCACTCCGGCCGAGCTGCAGCTTGCCGGCGACTGGGCCGCCGCGCGGTTCGCGCCCGAGCTGGCGCGGCCGACCGGCGCGCGCATCGAGGTGCTGGCCAATCACGACGCGGTGCAGGTCGACGGCCGCGCCTTCGGCCCGCTGCGCCTGCCCGGCCTCGAGTCTCAGCGCGGGCTGTTCTGCCACGCGCCGAGCCGGCTGGTCGTCCACCTGCCGGCGCCGGCGACGCTGTTTGGCGCCGTCGCCGGCGTCGACTCGAACGAGCAGACCGCCGGCGCGCGCGGGAGCGTGGTCATGTCGGTGGCCGTCGGCGACGACGTTCGCTGGCGCTCCGACCTGCTCCGCGAGGGTGACCCGGCGATCGCGGTCGCGGTCGACTTGGCCGGGGCGAGCGAGTTCGAGCTTCGCGTCGACGACGGCGGCGACGGCATCGCCTGCGACCAGGCCGACTGGGCCGAGGCGCGCATCACCCTGGCCGACGGCACGCTGCTCTGGTTGAGCGATCTGCCGCTGGTTCCCGCCACACCGGTGCCGGCCGAGCCGCCGTACAGCTTCGCCCTCGGCGGCCAGCCGTTCCGCGAGCTGGTCGGCGATTGGTCGACCGAGCGGTCGGTGGTCGAGCTGGACGAGCGGCGCACCGGCTTCACGGTCACGCATTACGATCCGGCCGGCGGGCTGGTGGTCGTCTGCGAGGGCGTCGCCTACCGTGACTTCCCGCTGGTCGAGTGGACGGTCTTTCTGCGTAACGAGGGCGCCGGCGAGTCGCCGCTGATCGAGGATCTGCAGGCGCTCGACACGGTCTGGCAGCGGCCGGCGTGGCCGCCGTTCGAGCCGTGCGAGTTCTTCTTGCACCACTGGACCGGCTCGCCCTGCCGGGCCGACGACTACGCCCCGCACCGCGCGCGGCTCGGGCCGGGCGCGTCGATCCGGTTCGCCCCGCCGGGCGGTCGGCCGTCCGACAGCGACCTGCCCTACTTCGCGTTTGAGTGGCCGAACGAGGGCTGCCTGCTGGCCGTCGGCTGGCCCGGCCAGTGGTCGGCCGAGTTCAGTCGCGAGGGCGAGACCGGCCTGCGCATCCGCGCCGGGCAGGAGCTGACGCGGTTCGTGCTGCGTCCGGGCGAGTCGGTCCGCACACCGCGCATGGCGTTGCTCTTCTACCGCGGCGAGCGGCTCCGCGCGCACAACCTGTGGCGCCGGTGGATGCTCGCCCACGGCTACGGCTATCCGCTCGAGCCGACCATGTTCGCCTGCTCGTCGCACCAGTATGGCGAGATGATCGCGGCCGACACGGCGAGCCAGATCCGGTTCATCGACCAGTATGTCGACCACGGCCTGGGCCTCGATTACTGGTGGATGGATGCCGGCTGGTACCCGAACCAGGGCGGCTGGCCGAACACCGGCACCTGGGAAGTCGACGAGACGCGCTTCTCCGGCGGCTTCCGGCCGATTAGCGACCATGCCCGGCAGCGCGGGGTGAAGACCCTGGTCTGGTTCGAGCCCGAGCGGGTCACCCCCGGCACCTGGCTCTACCAGCGGCCCGAGTGGCTTCTCGGTGGCGACGGGCAGCGGCTGCTCGACCTCGGCCACGACGAAGCCCGGCGTTGGCTGACCGACCACGTCGACCGGCTCCTGACCGAGCAGGGCATCGACCTCTATCGCCAGGACTTCAACGTGGACCCGCTGCCTTACTGGCGCGCCACCGACGCGCCCGACCGGCAGGGTCTCGCCGAGAACCGTCACGTAACGGGCTACCTGGCCTACTGGGACGAGCTGCAGCGGCGGCACCCCGGGATGTGGATCGACTCCTGCGCCTCGGGCGGGCGGCGCAACGACCTCGAGACGCTCGGCCGCGCGGTGCCGCTGCTGCGCAGCGACTACATCATCGAACCGATCGGCCAGCAGGGCCACACCTACGGCGCGGCCTTCTGGTACCCGTTCATGGGCACGGGCACCGGCGCGATGGACCGCTACCGGCTGCGCAGTGCCTGGGTGGCCTCGTTCAACGCCTGCTGGGACATGCGCCGCGACGACCTGCCGTTCGATGAGCTGCGCCGCGAGATGGAGCTGTGGCGGCGCATCGCGCCCTGCTTCCTCGGCGACTACTACCCGCTGACGGCCTACACGCTGGCGCCCGACGCCTGGATCGGCTGGCAGTTCGACCTGCCCGAGCAGGGCCGCGGCGTGATCCAGATGTTCCGCCGCGCCGAGAGCCCTTATGAGCTGGCCAGGTTCCGGCTGCGCGGGCTCGACCGCGAGGCGAACTACCGCGTCGAGGACGCCGACGATCCGGCGGCGACGCGCGAGCTGACCGGCGCGGCGTTGATGGACGACGGCCTGCCGATGCACCTGCGCGAGCGGCCGCAGGCGGCGGTCTGGAGCTACACGCGGCTGCCCTGAAAACCGCCTCCGGCGCGGGCTGTCCAAGCCTCCAGGAGCGGGCCGATGTCGCTGCTGGAGCAGGAGCTCGGGTTCACCCGGCCGATCGACGAGCGCGAGCTGGAGCTGGTGCTGTCGGTCTTCATGACCGCCGATCTGGTTCGCGGCGAGCTGGCCGAGGAGCTGTCCCAACACGGCCTGACCCTGCAGCAGCACAACGTCCTGCGCATCCTCGCCGGCGCCGGCCCGAAGGGCATGCCGGTGCTCGAGGTCGGCGAGAAGCTGATTGAGGCCAGCGCGAACATCACCCGCCTGATCGACCGGCTGGCGGCCAAGGGCCTGTGCGAGCGCCATCGCTGCGACGCCGATCGCCGCCTCGTCCGCGCCCGCCTGACCCCGGCCGGCCGGGAGCTGCTGGAGCGGCTGAAGGCCCCCCTGCTCGCCCGCCGCCGCGCGCTCTGCAGCGGTTTGACGTCAGGGCAAGTCGAGCGGCTGTGCGAGTCGCTGGAGCGCGTCCGCCGCAACGCCTACGAGCGTTCCGGCGCGGCTTGACGACTCGCGGCTCGGCGCGGAGAATCGGACGGGGGCGGCGTGGAGCACGCGATGTTGACCGGCGCGGAGATGATGGAGCGGCTGCGGGATCAGTTGCCGGCGTGGGTCGAGGACATTGAGGTGCGGGAGTATGTCGATTCGATTGGCGATGATGCCCAGCGGATCACCATCTACCTCGATCCGGAGTACGCCTTCGACGAGATCAGCGAAACCGAGGCAGTTCGGTACGAGATGCGGAGGGTCTACGATGCGGTAGCGGCGGCCGCCCGAGTCGCTGCCCCCGACCTGTTCCCTTACGTGAACTACCGGATCCGTCTGGCGCCGAAGGCCGAGGGCGCGCGCGGATGAGCCTCCACGAAGACCTTCGTCAACAGGCCCGCCATCTCGCCACGATTGACCCGCGGCGGCCGAAACAGGCCAACCTCCGCCGCGCCCTCTCCACTGCCTACTACGCGCTGTTCCATCTGCTGGTCGACGAGGCAACGCGGCGCGCACTCGGCCAAGCCATCGGCGTTCGGGATCATCGCGCTGTGCTGGCACGCGGCTTTGAGCACACCCGAATGGCGGAGGTCAGCAAGAGCTTTGCCGGTGGCGCCCTGCCAGCCGTGGTTGCCGCAGGCACTGCCGGCCAGGCCGTTCCAGACGAGTTGCGACGCGTGGCTGAAGCCTTCGTCGCCCAGCAGAACCGCCGTCACGCTGCCGACTATGACCCACTCGTGACGTTTCAGCGGCCAGAGGTGCTCGCGGCGCTCGACCAGGTCGATCGCGCGTTCGACGACTGGAGGCGCGTCCGGAAACACCCGTTGGCCAGGCTCTACCTTGCCCTCTTGTCGTCCTACGACTCGGTGCTGCGCCGCAAGGCCTCCGCACGCTGACCCGGCTGACCCGCGAACCTTGACCCCACCCCCGCTCGTTCCTATAATCACCGCGTTCAGCAGGAGACGCCACGTGGCGACGCGATGCGCCGGCAGCCGATGCCGATGCCGACCCGCTTCACCGGTCGGCGGCGCGCGCACGCCCTCTTCGATGATGCCTGGCTGCTGAACCGCCTGACGGCGGACGCGTTGCCGGGCGTGTTGCGCCCAGATCGAAGAGGTCTCCCGTGTCGTTCCAACGCTATCTCGTGACCAGCGCCCTGCCCTATGCCAACGGGCCGATCCACATCGGCCACGTCGCCGGCGCCTACCTGCCGGCCGATATCTACGTCCGCTACCTGCGCGCCGTCGGCCGCGAGGTGATCTTCATCTGTGGCACCGACGAGTACGGTACCGCCATCACCGAGACCGCCCGCAAGCTGGGCAAATCGCCTGCTGAAGTGGCCGACGAGGCCTACGAGACCATCCGCGACGGCTTTGCGCGGCTGGGCATCTCGTTCGACAACTTCAGCCGCACCAGCCGGCCGGTCCACACGCGCGTGGCCCAGGAGTTCTTCCTCCGCCTGCACCAGCAGGGTTGGCTCGAGAGCCGCACCACCGAACAGCTCTATGACCCGGAGGTGGGCCGCTTCCTGGCCGACCGGCAGATCCGCGGCACCTGCCCATTCTGCGGCCATGACGACGCCGCCGGCGACCAGTGCGAGAAGTGCGGCAAGGCGATCGATCCCCTCGAGCTGATTGCCCCCCGCAGCGTGCTCAGCGGCGCCGCGCTGGAGGTGCGCGAGACCAGCCACTGGTACTTCGCATTCGAGCGAATCCAGAGCTGGCTGGAGCAGTACCTCGCCTCACGGCAGGGCTGGCGGCCGCAGGTGGTCGGCTTCTGCCAAGGCTACTTTGCCGAAGGCCTGCGCGCGCGGCCGGTCACCCGCGACCTCGACTGGGGCATCCCCGTGCCGCTCGAGGGCCATGAGGGCAAGGTGCTCTATGTCTGGTTCGATGCCCCGATCGGCTATATCTCGTCGACCGTCGAGTGGGCCGAGCGGATCGGCCAGCCGGAGCGGTGGAAGGACTACTGGTGCGACAAGGAGGGCACCAAGCTGGTCCACTTCATCGGCAAGGACAACACCATCTTCCACGCGCTGCTCTTCCCCGCCTGGTGCCACGCGCACGGCGACTACGTCGTCGCCGATGACGTGCCGGCCAACGAGTTCCTCAACCTCGAGGGGCAGAAGTTCTCGACCAGCCGCGGCCATGCGGTCTGGCTGCACGACGTGCTCGACCGCTGGCCGGCCGACTATCTGCGCTACTACCTGACCACCATCCTGCCCGAAACCGCCGACAGCGACTGGCGCTGGGCCGACCTGCGCGAGCGGGTCAACAACGAGCTAAACGACAACCTAGGCAACTTCGTCCAGCGCACGCTCAAGTTCTGTGCCCAGTACTTCGACGGGCGCGTGCCCGAGCCCGGGCCGACCGCCGAGGCCGATGAGGAGCTGCTCGCCGCGCTGCGCCGGTTCCCCACCGAGCTGGGCGCGACGATCGAGCGCTACGAGCTGCGCAACGCCGTTCGGCTGGTGCTCGAGCTGTCGGGCCGGGGCAATCAGTACTTCCAGCAACAGCAGCCGTGGGCGTTGCGGAAGAGCGACCCGCAGCGCTGCGGTACGGTGCTGTGGCTCTGCGCCAACGTCTGCCGCGCGCTGGCGATTGGCCTGACGCCGTTCCTACCCGACTCGGCCGCGCGCCTGTGGGACCTGCTCGGCCTCGCCGGCGAGCCGAGCCCGTGGCTCTCGGCGGGTGAGACCGCCCTGGCCGGCGGGCATGCGCTGCGGCCGGAGCCCGAGCCGCTGTTCACTAAAATCGACGAGTCCGCGATTGAGGCCGAGACCGCCCGGCTGGGCGGCCTGGCACGCGAGGAGGCGCCGGCGATGGAGCACAAAGAGCCGATCGACTACGAGACGTTCAGCCGGCTGGAGCTGCGCACGGCGCGGGTGCTGGTCTGCGAGCCGGTGCCGAAGTCGGACAAGCTGCTCCGGCTGGAGCTCGAGGTGGGTGCCGAGCGGCGGCAGATCGTCGCCGGCGTGGCGCAGCATTACGCGCCCGACGAGCTGGTCGGCCGGACGATCGTGATCGTGGCCAATCTGGAGCCGCGGAAGGTGTTCGGGGTCGAGAGCCAGGGCATGTTGCTGGCCGCCTCGGGCGACGAGGTGGTCAGCGTGCTGACGCCGATGAAGCCGGTCGCCTCGGGCTGCGAGGTGCGGTGACAGGGTGGCCCGCGTGCGCGGGCCACCCCGATAGCCTGACGGTCAGCGCAGGTCGCCGATGGAACGGTCCTGCCGCACGATGCCCCAGAATGAGGTCCGACCGGCATAGGGCCCGGCGCCCTGTCCGATCTGCCAGAAGGCGTGGAACCGGTTGGCCACGTCGTTCGAGCCGCTGGTCAGCTGCGAGCCCTGCATGGCTTTGACATGACCATCGACGAAGGAGACGTTGCCGACGTCGCTGTGGCGCGCCTCGAACGGTGAGTCGAACGGCCGCGGGCTGAGCTCGAGCCAGCCCTCGAACCACATCGTGGTTTCGGCCGGGTACGGCAGCTCGGAGTCCTTGACCACGTCGTCGTTGGCGCCGGTCAGCGGGTTGTTCGGGCCGTCTTCAAACAGCGCGTAGTTGCCGTTGAAGCTCGACTTCCACGGTTGGTTGACCGGCTGCAGGCCGCCCAGCACCGCCGCCAGGTTGCCGCTGGTCAGCGGATTGAGGTCCGACGGGCACTCCATCACCTGCTTGTTCTTCATGTACGGCATGCCCGCGTCGTACATGGTGATGCACCCATTCGGCGGCAAGCCGGCGAGGGTGACGCTCATCTGGTACTTCTCGTCGTAGTCCTGCACGTACTGAATGGTGGCCAGCGCCCACTGCTTGAGGTTGCTGGCACAGCTCGCCTGGCGCGCCTTTTCGCGCGCTTTGGCGAAGACGGGGAACAGAATCGCCGCCAGAATGGCGATGATGGCGATTACGACCAGCAATTCGATCAGGGTGAAACCCCCACGGCGTCGCAACATACGTCCCTCCTTGGCCTGGGCCGACGTCGGCCCGCGCGCGACTGATCCTGCGCCCGACCGCGGCCGTCCGGCATGATGGCCAGTGTGGTCTATTTCGCCGTCGCTTGCACCCTCGAATTGCCATCAGACCGACCCATCTCGCAACATCTGCGCAAGATTCGCGGGAACTTCGCCGGCCGGTGGCGGCAACAGCGCCGCCGGACCCCGGCGGCGGGACCCGGCGGCGCCGTCAGACTCGGGGCCGGTCACATGATCGTGAACAGGTCGAGGTCTTCGAGCATGCTCTGGATGGTCCGGTACTTGGCGTGACCATCGGCGAAGGCGACGTTGCAGCCCTCGCCGTGCCACGGCCAGATCGTCTCGTTGAGCTGGCCGAGCAGGTACAGCTCGCCGTTGCCGGTGGTCCCGGTTAGGTTCCAGCCGGGCTGCGGCAGCCAGTGGCAGTACCAGGCGTTGCTGCTCTCGAACACCACGCCGGTGTTCGCCACGTGGCGGAACGACGACTCGTTCAGCGGGTACGGCAGGCTGCCGCCCGTGTAGGTGCCCTCGGGGAAGTGCCAGTCGTGGCACATGTTCATGTTGTAGCGAATGCGCATCAGGTTGTCGGGCCAGACCTGGCCCGCCGCCGGCTCGGCCGAGCCGTCGCTCGAGGGGCAGACGAAGATCTGCCGGTTCTTGGTGTAGGGCAGGATCTTGTCGGCCCAGATGATCCGTCCGGCACCGTCGTCGTAGACCGACATCCAGCGGTCATCGTAGTCGCTGACGTACATCATCATCGCCAGGCCGATCTGCTTCTGGTTGCTCAGACAGCTCGACTGCCGAGCCTTCTCCCGCGCCCGTGCGAACACCGGGAACAGGATGGCGGCCAGAATGGCGATGATGGCAATCACCACCAGGAGCTCGATCAGGGTGAACCCCCGTCGACGCGCGGACATGGTACGTCTCCCAACCAGGCCGGCCGAACAAGCCCGGCCCTCGGTGCCGTGGCGGCGCACCGACTTCGGCCGGTGTCGCCGCCGGAGCGACTCCTTCACCCCTTGAATCGCAGCCCAGCGAAGCGTCGTCAACAGAATCGAGGTTATCGTGTGATAACCAAAATGTAACCAACGCGCGGCGGCTCCTTGGCCGAGGCGTGACAGGAGTCCCGCGGGCGGTGGCCAATCCGCCGCCATGATGGAACAACCACGCGTCGCGGCGGTCATCACCACCTGGTTCCCCTACTCGCACGCCGACGTGATCGTGACCAAGTTCCTGCGCGGCTTCCCGACCGACGATCAGGGCCTCGTCGCGCCGCGGGCGAAACTGGTCTCGGCCTGGCTCGACCAGCGCGATCCGCGCGACCTGGCGATGGGCTACTTCTTCCGCTACGGCGTGGACTACTGCGAGAGCATTCGTGCCGCCCTCGCTCAGCGGCGTGAGCTGCGGGTCGACGGCGTGTTGCTGATCGGCGAGCATGGCGACTACCCCGAGGACGAACTCGGGCGGCAGCTCTACCCGCGCCGGGCGCTGTTCGAGCAGATCCGCGGCGTCTTTGCCGAGTGCGGCACCGTCTGCCCCGTGTTCTGCGACAAGGGCCTCGGCGCCACCTGGGACGACGCACTCTGGATGGTCGAGCGCGCGCGGCAGCTCGGCGTGCCGTTCCTCGCCGGCTCGTCGCTGCCGCTGGCCTGGCGACGGCCGTGGCTCGAAGTCGAGCCGGGCAGCGCCGTCGACGGCGCGGTGACGGTCGCCTTCGGGCACATCGAGCGGTACGGTTTCCACGCCGTCGAGCTGCTCCAGGCCTTCGTCGAGCGGCGCCGCGGCGGCGAGACCGGCGTGGCCGCGGTCGAGTACCTCGAGGGCGAGGCGGTCTGGGCGGCGCTGGATGACGGGCGGATCGACCGCGAGCTGTTCGACGCCGCGATTGCCGGCGTCGAGGAGCTGCCCGCCGCGCCGATGCGCGAGCAGTGCACCCGGCCGATGGCCATGCTGTTCGAGTATCGTGATGGCCTGCGCGCGGCCTCGGTGATGCTCAACGGCTGGCTCGGCGACTTCGCCTTCGCCGGCCGGGTCAACGGCCGCGTCGCGGCCTGCGAGGCTTACCTCCAGCGCGATTTCCCGCACGGCCACTTTAACTACCTGAGCCTTAACATCGAGGAGATGTTCGTCACCGGCCGGCCGCCCTGGCCGATTGAGCGGACGCTGCTGACGACGGGCATGACCGACGCGATCATGCGCTCGAAGGAGGCCGGCGGTCGGCTCGAGACGCCGTGGTTGTCGGTCGAGTATCGCTGCGACGAGCCGCCGCCGTGGCGGACCGCGCACCCGCGGCCGTGCGGCGCGAACGTGGCGGCCTGGCCGCCGGCGGGGTAAGCTAGGAGTGATAGCGCAGATGGATACGGTTGATGTAGGTGCCGCTGCGCGGCCCGCTGGATCGCGGCCCGCTGGATCGCGGCCCGCCGCCCATGGTGCGCCCTGCCTGCCCGCCCGGCGCGAGGCGCGATGACCGACCCCGGCTCCCGCGGCGCGGGGCGCGCCGTTGGCGGCGCCCCAACGTCGCTCGACGCCGGCGACATCCTCCTCACCGCCGACATCGGCGGCACGTTCACCGACCAGGTTGCCGGCGCGGTAAGCCAGGTTACAATGGTGGCAACGTGGAGGGTGCCATGGGCGCACCGGCAGTGGTCGACGACCCGCAGCTTCGCGTGGCGGTGGCCTACCTGGTCTCCCGGCTTGATCCGGTCCGGATAATCCTGTTCGGCTCACGGGCGAGGGGCGAGGCGCGTGTGGGCTCGGACTTCGATCTGCTGGTCATCGAGGATGATACGCCGGAGCGGCGGCGGACGCGTGGCGAGCGCCTGTGCGAGCTCTACGACGGGCCCACGACCTCTGACCTGCCCGACATTGATGTCCTGCTTCATGGTGTCGAGCAGTACGAACGGCTGCGCGACGGGGTGAACCACGTCATCGCCCGCGCCGCGCGCGAAGGTGTGACGGTCTATGAGCGCGCTTGACGAGGCGCGGGCCTACCTGGAAGCTGCGTCGCTCGACCTCGAGACTCTCGCGGGCATGGTTGCCAGGCCTCCGTTTCCCGATCGGTCCATGGGTCTGTTCGCCCAGCAGTGCATCGAGAAGTGTGCGAAGTGCTGGCTTGCCATACGACGCATACAGGTTCAACCAACGCACAACATACGGTCGTTGCTCGAAGCGCTGGCGAACGATGGTGCAGACACCACCGCCTGGCTGGGCCTGCGGCGCTACACACCCTACGCAGGCTGGGTAAGGTATGGAGACCAAGCGGCCGAAGCTGACCTCCCGCCCATCAACCCGACCATCGCGCTCGAATCGGCGCGCAACTTCCACAGGCACGTCTCAGCCCTCCTCGCCACCGCCGAGGCGAGCGAAGGCCAGCCGTGACGTTGCCCATGCTGGCCGTCGACATCGGCGGCACCTTCACCGACCTGGTCGCCGTCGTCGACGGAGAGCTACGATGGCACAAGCTGCCCTCCTCCCCGCCCGACTACCACCGCGCCCTGCTCGACGGCCTTGCCGCGCTCGGCGTCGAACCGGCGGTCGTCAGCCACGGCACGACCGTGGCCACCAATGCGCTGCTCGAACGGCGCGGCGCGCGCTGCGGTTTAATCACCACCGCCGGCTTTGGCGACCTCCTCGCCATCGGCCGGCAGGACCGGCCGCTGCTCTACGCCCTCGAACAGTCCCGGCCCGAGCCGCTGGTCCCGCGCGAGCTGCGCCTCGAAGTCGCCGAGCGCGTCGGGCCCGACGGCGCGGTCATCACCCCGCTCGACCTGCCCGGCGCGGAGCAGGCCGTCGAGGCTCTCGTCACCGCCGGGGTGGAGTCGGTCGCCGTCTGCCTGCTCTTCTCGTTCGCCCGGCCGGAGCACGAAGAGGCCATTGGCGAGCTGGCCGCCGCGCGAGGGCTGCAAGTCTCGTTGTCGTGCCGTGTCCTGCCCGAGTTCCGCGAGTATGAGCGGACGGCGACGACGGTCGTCAACGCCTACGTGGCGCCGCAGATGGGGCGCTACCTGCGCGCGCTCGACACGGCCCTCGGCGCGGCCGAACTGCGTGTGATGCAGTCGAATGGCGGATGCATCGACGCGGTGACCGCGGCCGACGAGGCGGTGCGGACCATCTTGAGCGGGCCGGCCGCCGGTGTCGTCGGCGCGCTGCGGGTCGGGCAGTCGGCCGGGTTCGAGCGCCTGATCAGCTTCGACATGGGCGGCACCAGCACCGATGTGGCGGTGCTCGACGGCGGCCTGCCACTGAGCCACGCCAGCCGAATCGCCGGGCTGCCGGTCGGCGTGCCGATGCTCGACATCCAGACCGTCGGCGCCGGCGGCGGGTCGATCGCCTACCGCGACGAGGGCGGCGCGCTCGCCGTCGGGCCGCGCAGCGCCGGCGCCGATCCCGGCCCGGCCTGCTATGGCCGCGGCGGCAGCGAGCCTACCGTCACCGATGCGCACCTGGTTCTCGGCCGACTCCCGGCCGAGCGCTTCCTCGGTGGCCGGATGCGGCTCGATCGCCAAGCGGCCGAGGCCGCGGTCGACCGGCTGGCCGGCGAGTTGGGCTTGTCGCGGCCGGCCTGCGCCGAGGGCATTGTGAGTGTGGCGAACGCGGCGATGGAGCGGGCGATCCGGGTGATCACCGTCGAGCGCGGGATCGACCCGAGCGAGTTCTGCCTGGTCAGCTTCGGCGGCGCGGGCGGGCTGCACGCGGTCGATCTGGCGCGCGCCCTGGGCATCCGGCAGGTGCTCGTGCCGCCCCATGCCGGGTCGCTCTCGGCGCTCGGTCTGCTGCTCAGTGATGTCGTCCGCGACGGCGCGCGGACGGTCATGCGGTCGTGGGCCGAGGTGACCGAGACCGAACTGACCGGCTGGCTCGACGAGCTGGCCGCCGCGCAGCGCGGCTATCTCGCCGCGCCGGGCATCGACCAGGTGACCGTGCTGCCCAGCCTCGACCTGCGCTACCGCGGCCAGAGCTTCGAGCTGAGTCGGCCCTACACCCGATTCGCCGTCGTGACCGACGACTTTCATGCGGCCCACGCCGCGCAGTACGGCTACCGCCGCGACGAGGCGCCGATCGAGCTGGTCACCGTGCGCGTGCGGCTGGTCGGCCGGGTGCCGGCGCCCGAACTGCCGCGCCGTGCCGGTGGCGTGGCACCGGTGACCGGTGGCGTGCGGCGTCTGGAGTCCCTGGCCGCCGGCGCCGAGGTACGCGGGCCGGTGATCTTGACCGGCGACGACACGACGGTGCGCCTGCCCGAAGGGGTGAGCGGCCGGGTCGATTCGTTCGGCAACCTGCTGCTAGACCTCGGCGGCCCGGCTGCCGACCCAGCGAAACAGGAAGGCGAGCAGGCCCAGGCCCAGTAGAACCATCACCGGTAGCCAGGCAGGCATGTCGCCCTCCGTCCAGACGCGCGACAGCGTTCTGAATGGAGTCTCTTGACGCCAAAAGGTGGCGCGGGGTGTTACCAGAATCAGAAAGCACGGGCGCGTCGGCGGTCAACATCGCGCTGTGCGGCTTCATGTCGGCCGGCAAGTCGACGGTCGGCCGGGCGCTGGCCGCCGAACTCGGACTACGCTTCGTCGACACCGATGAGCTGCTGGTCGCCTCCACCGGGCGGACCATTCCCGAGCTCTTCGCGGCCGAGGGCGAGGCCGGCTTCCGGCGCCGCGAGCGCGAGGCGGTGGCCGCGGCGGCGGCGCTGGACGGAGCGGTGATCGCCCTCGGCGGCGGTGTCGTGCGCGATCCCGCGAATGTCGCCCTGCTCCGCCGACGGGGTAAGATTGTCTGGCTGCGGATCGACCCGGCCACGGCGGCCGAGCGCATCCTGGCCGACGGCATCGGCCGGCCGATGATCGATGATCACATCGCCGAGCGGACGCCGGAGGCCGTCGCCCGGCGCGCCGCCGAGCTGCTGGCCGAGCGGCTGCCGTACTACGAGTCGGCTGCCGACCTGGTCATCGAGGTCGGTCCGCGCGGCGTCGACGAACTCGTCGCGGCCATCCGCGCGGCGCTGGAGAGGTGATGGAACCCGACCGAATGGTGGCCGTCCTGGTTGGCCTGACCGCCGCCGGCCTGCTCTCGGTGGTCATGCTCTGGTATGGCTTCAAGCGCCTCGGGCAGATCCGCCGGCGCAGCGTCGAGCTGACCGGCGAGCACGAGCGACTGCTGCTCCACAGCCAGACCCGCCTCGCCGCCCAGCGGCAGCAGGCGCTGGCCGAGCAGAGCAGCGGCGCCGAGCGCGTCGAGCACCTGCAGCGTGCCCACGAGCTGTGGCGCGAGGCGCTGCGCAGCCGCCGACCCGACGACGCCGAGACCGAACAGCACCTGCGCGAGACCATCGAGCTGGTCGAGTCACTGCTGCGCGAGGAGGGCATTGAGCTGGAGCGCGGCGCATGAGCCGACCGCCGAACCTGCTGCTTTTCTTCACTGACCAGCAGCGCTGGGACACCGTCGGCGCCTATGGCTCGCCGCTCGGCCTGACGCCCAACCTCGACGCCCTGGCGCGCCGCGGCACGCTGTGCGAGCGGGCGTTCACCTGCCAGCCCGTCTGCGGACCGGCGCGGAGCTGCCTGCAGACCGGCCGCTACGCGACGCAGACCGGCTGTGTGGTCAACAGCGTCCCGCTGCCGCGTGACCAGCCGACCTTCGCCCACGAGCTCGGCGCCGCCGGCTATCAGCTCGCCTACCTCGGTAAGTGGCACCTGGCCGAAACCCGGACCGACCCGGTGCCGCGCGAGCTGCGCGGCGGATGGGACCAGATCTGGGAGGCGGCCGACATCCTCGAGTTCACCAGCCAGCCCTTCGCGCTGCGGATGTACGATGCCGACGGCCTGCCGGTGCGCCGGAGGGGCTACCGCGTCGACGCGCTGACCGACCGGGTGCTCGACGTCCTCGGCCGGCTCGACCCGGCGCGGCCGTTCTGCCTCATGGTCAGCTACCTCGAGCCGCACCACCAGAACGACCAGAATCGATACGTCGGCCCGGTCGGCTCGGCCGAGCGCCATGCCGATGCCTGGGTGCCCGAGGACCTCCGCGCCCACCGCGGCGACTGGATGTCACACTGGCCCGGTTACTGCGGCTGCATCGAGAGCCTTGACCAGAACCTCGGACGGGTGCTGGCCGAACTCGACCGCCGCGGCCTGGCCGACGAGACGGTGACGTTCTACTTCAGCGACCACGGCTGCCACTTTCGCACCCGCAACAACGAGTACAAGCGGAGCTGCCACGAGGCCTCGATCCACATTCCATTGGTGATTGCCGGGCCGGGCTTCGACAATGGCCGGCGGGCCGATGAGCTGGTCAGCCTGCTCGATCTCCCGGCGACGGTGCTCGATGTCGCCGGCCTGCCGCTGCCCGGGCCGATGATGGGCCGCAGCCTCCGACCCCTCGCCGCCGGGCCGGCGAGCAACTGGCGCGAGGAGGTCTACGTCCAGATCAGCGAGTCGTGCTGCGCCCGGGCGATCCGAACCGCGCGCTGGAAGTACGCCGTCACCGCCCTCGGCCGGCCGGGCAACCTGCCATACAGCGACCGGTACACCGAGACCCACCTGTACGACCTGGCGGCCGACCCGCACGAGTTGCGCAACCTCGCCGGCCGGCGCGACCTGCGGCCGATCGCCGACGACCTGCGGGCCCGGCTGCTGCGCTGCGCCGCCGAGGCAGGCGAGCCGCCGGCGGCGATCGAGGCGGCGGCGGCGATCTGAGCCTCGCGGCCGTGGTAGGGCGGTTTCGCCGAAACCGCCGTCGACATCGCGCGCAACGCGGCCGGCCCGGTCGGCGACCGGGCCCTACCAACGCCGCCGGCCCGGTCGGCCACCGGGCCCTACCCATGATGCAGCTCGCACGCCATCCACCCTCGCACCGAGTTCACCAGCCAGACCTCCTCGGCGCGGTCGAGCTCGGCGATGGTCAGCACCTGTTCGGCAATCTCGCCGCGGGCCAGCAGTTCGGCGCGCATCACGCCGGGCAGCAGACCGCTGTCGAGCGGCGGGGTGACCAGCCGGCCGTCGAGCCGCAGAACCAGGTTGGCGATGGTCGATTCGGTCAGCTCGCCGCGCTCGTTGTGCAGGATCACGTCGTCTAGACCCGGCCGGGCGGCCAGCGCCGCATCGTAGATCTCGCGCCGGGTGGTCTTGTGGGCGAGCATGCGGCAGGTCGAGTCGATTGGCGAGGCGGCCAGGCCGACGCGGAACCGGCGCGGCTCCGGCGCGGGCGCGACGCTCACCGCCGGCCGGCCGGCTCGGTCGACGGTCAGCCGCACGCGGCGAGGGCTGGTCTCGCCGACGACCGCCTGGTCTAGCGCACGCCGCACCGTTGGCGGGTCGACCGTCCAGCCGAACAGCGCGGCGCTGTGCAGCAGGCGAGCCAGGTGGCGCTCGAGCAGCAGCCAGCCGGGCTGCCAGAGCAGTGTCTCGAGCAGTTCGCCGTCGGGCGGCGGCTCGAGCACGCGGCACTTGGCCAGGCACTCGGCCCACTCGTCGGCCGGGGTCGAGTCCCACACGATGCCCCCGCCGACGCCGTATTCGGCCACGCCGCCGGCGATGGTCACCGTGCGGATGGCGACGTTGAAGCAGGCCCGCCGGCCCGGCGCAATCCAGCCGATCGCGCCGCAGTAGACACCGCGCGGCGATGGTTCGAGGCCGGCCAGCAGGCCCATCGTGCGCACCTTCGGCGCGCCGGTGACCGAGGCGCAGGGGAACAGCGCCGCCACGATGTCGACCAGCGGCGCGTCGCTGCGCGCGGTCACCGTGCTGGTCATCTGCCACACCGTCGGATACGCCTCGACCTGGTACAGGCCGGGCACATCGACGCTGCCAGTGCGGGCCACGCGGCCGAGATCGTTGCGCACCATGTCGACAATCATCAGGTTCTCGGCGCGCTCCTTCTCGCTGGCGCGCAAAGCGGCGGCCAGGGCGGCATCCTCCTCGGGCGTGCGGCCGCGCGGGCGGGTGCCCTTCATCGGCCGCGACTCGAGGCGATCGCCGGCGAGGCGGAAGAACAGCTCGGGCGAGGCCGAGACAATGACCTGTTCGCCCAGGTGCAGTACCGCGCCCAGGCCGCCGCGCTGCGCCGACCAGAGCTGACCGGCGAGGGCCAGCGGATCACCGTCGAAGGCCGCCCTGATTCTGAACGTCACGTTGGCCTGATAGGTCTCGCCGGCCGCGATGCAGCGCCGGACGTGCTCGACGGCTGCACCGTGGCACGCCTCGTCCCACTCGCTCCGCCACGGGCCCAGCTCGCCGACCGGCGCGTTCGGCTCAGGGTCGCGGGCAGGCTCGGGCGCCTCGTAGATGCCGAACCAGAGCAACGGCACCGCCGGCGCGGAGTGGACCCGCAGGGCGGGATCGAAGCCCGGCGCGGCCTCGTAGGCAATCATCCCGGCGGCATGGCGACCAGCGCGGGTCTCCGCTTCGACGGCCGCCAGTGCGGCCCGCACCTCGCCCGGCTGCTCGGCGCGGATGATCCGACAGGGCTGGCGGTAGCGCAACCCGCCGGCGCGGGGCTCGAACCTCACCTCGCCGGGCTGCAGCCGGGTCACGCGGCTCTCCCTCGCTATCATGCCGCACGGTGCTGTCCCGGTCACGCGGCGCGGTCGTTGCGGTTTGTTAACGCCGCGGCTCTGAGCGGTGGCGGCGCGCCGGCCGATACATGGTAGGGATCCAGCGTCAACCGTCCGCGGCGCGTGTCCGCGGCAGAAGGGGCAGGCTTTGATGGTGCGCATGAGGCATGGTCGTCACCGAGGACAGTCACTGGTCGAGTTCGCGCTGCTGGCGGCGTGCATCTCGATCATCAGCATTCCGCCGCTGATGCAGATGCGGCGCAAGACCGTCGATCTGGTCTACAACGAGGCCATGTCGATGACCGTCCCGGCGGTCAACGACAGCCAGGACAACACCAACGGCGCGCCGGACGGCCCGAGCAACGACGGCACCAACTTCCCGTCGAACTGACGCGCCGGGCCAGGCGCGGCAACGCGGATCCAGGAGTGCGACATGTCCCGACGTCAGACCGGCGGCCGCTGGCCGACCGGGCGGCTGGCGATGTATGGCACCGCCGCGATGGTGCTGATTGCCGTGATCGCCGTCCGCAGCCAGGAGCCGTCGCCGGCCGACCTCCACCGTGCGCAGTCGGCGCTGCATTCGACCTTTCGGCTCGAAACCGATCCGCCGCTGCCGGCCGAGCGGCTGATCAACTGGCGCGACCCCGTGGTCGCCGCCTGGCTCGCCGACGACCCGTGGGTCCACCGCCTGCGCGGCACCGTCCTGCCGGTCGGCCGTGAGCTGGTGGTCAAGCCCTGGCTGTACACCACCTCGTGGCTGGCCCAGCCGGTGGTCGAGGTCGATGACGACGGCCGGTTCGAGGCCCGCTTGACCTTCGATCAGTCGTTCGACGCGCCGATGATCATCCGGCTCGAAATCGAGGACCGCGCCACGCTGACGGTGATCGCGACCTACTCGTTCTACCTGGTTCAACCCGGAGGTCGCCATGCGGTACGTTGACCATCCTGGCGACGAACGGTTCGCCCGCACCAGGCCACCGGCGCAGCGGCTGACGGTCACCCTCTGGCTCACCGGCATGCTGGTCATGCTGGCCGCCATCGGCGTGCATGGCTTCAGCGGCAGCAGCGCGGCGACCACCGTGCGCGGCACGGTGATCCTCGATGGCAAGCCGCTCGGCGGGGTCAGCGTGGCGGTCGACGGCCTGCCCGGCTGCCGCACCACCACCAACCCGCTCGGCGCCTTCGAGCTGCGCGGTGTGCCGGTCGGCTGCGTGACACTGATCACCGAGAGTGGCGCGCTGCGCTGCGGTTACCCCGTCAGGACGCGGCCCGAACCGACGGTCGACCTGGGCCTGCTGCCGATGCACCGCTGGGAGCCCCTGCCCGGCATGGACAGCCACGGCGACGAACGCGAGCTGCGCAACCTGGTGATCATCCGCGGCACGCGGTGAGATCGCCCGACGGCCCCACCGCCCGGCCGGGCAGCGCACCGGTGACCTCGCCCTCAACCACCGTCGGCACGCCATTGCAGATCACATACGGGATGCCCGTCGGGTACTGCCGCGGCGCCTCGAAGGTCGCCGGCGAGCCGACCGTGGCGGAGTCGAAGACGACCAGGTCGGCGGCATAGCCGGCCCGCACCAGGCCCCGCTCGCGCAGCCGCAGGCGCGCCGCCGCCGCGCCGGTCATCTGGTGGATGCACTGCTCCCAGCCGAGCACCCGCTCCTCGCGCACGTAGTGGCCGAGGTAGCGCGGGAAAGTGCCGTAGACCCGCGGGTGCGGGTTCTCGCCGACCAGGATCCCGTCGCTGCCGACCATGTGCGTCTCGTGCCGCATGATCTGCCGCACCGCATGCTCGTGCCCGCCGAAGTGGATCACGTTGACGTCGCCGGCACAGTCGATCAACAGCCGGCGGACCAACTCCCAGGTGGGTAGCCCTCGCTCGGCGGCCAGGGCGTCGACGCGCCGGCCGAGGGCATGGCGCCAGGCCGCATCGCCGACGCTGCCGAGCTGCACCCGCGACCAGTCGGTCGGCACACCGTGGCCGCCGTCGCAGCCGTCGACTTCGACCGCCTGGCGCAGCCGCTCGCTCGTTGCCGGGTCGCGCAGCAGCTCGACCACCGCGGCGCGGCCGCGGCCCTGGGCCCAGCTCGGGAAGTAGCCGATCAGGAAGGTCGAGCCGGCGATGTAGGGGTACGAGTCGCAGGTGACGTCGAGCCCTTCGGCCCGCGCCTCGTCGATCACCTGGGTATACCACTCGTGCCGGTCGCGATTGCAGGGAAAGACGCACTGGTGGTGCGTCAGGTGCAGCGCGATGCCGCTCCGCCGCGCGATGTCGAGCGCCTCGTCGTGCGCGGCGACGACCTCGGTGCCGTAGCTGCGCAGGTGCGGCATGAACACCCCGCCCTGGCGGGCCGCGGCGCTGCACAGAGCGACCAGCTCGTCGGTGTCGCCGTAACTGCACGGCGCATAGGTCAGGCCGGTGCTGAAGCCGACCGCGCCGTCGCTCATGCCCTCGGTGACCAGCGCACTCATGCGCGCCAGCTCGGCCTCGCTCGCCGGCCGGTCGTCGCGGCCGATGACCGTCGCGCGGATGGTGCCGTGCGGCAGCAAGTAGGCGACGTTGACCGCCGCGCGGCGGTCGAAGCGGGCCAGGAATTCGGCCACGCTGCGCCAGGCATAGTCGAGCTCGGGCGCCCCGTTGATGGGGGCGAAGGTCTCGACCATGTAGCGCAGCGATTCGGCCGTCACCGGCGCGTAGCTCAGGCCGTCGTGGCCGATCACCTCGGTGGTGATGCCCTGCCGCACCTTCGGCGCATGGTGCGGATCGGCCAGCAACATCAAGTCGCTGTGCGTGTGCAGGTCGATGAACCCGGGCGCGACGACCAGCCCGCGGGCGTCGATCTCGCGCGCCCCGCGCCAACCGTCGCCAATCGCTGCGATGCGGTCGCCACGCACCGCGACATCGGCCTGGTAGCCCGGCGCCCCGCTGCCGTCGATCACCATACCGCCGCGGAGGAGCAGGTCGCAGTCGTTCACGGCTAGATGCCCAGCCCGCCGTCGACGCCGATGATCTGCCCGGTGATGCTGGCCGCCTGGTCGCCGCACAGGAAGGCGCACATCGCGCCCAGCTCGTCGGGCGTCTGCAGCCGGCCAAGGGGCACCGCGCGGGTGGCGCGGTCTTTCCAGTCGGGCTCGTCGAGCCGCTTGATCCGCTCGCCGGGCGAATCGACCCAGCCGGGGTTGACGCAGTTGACCCGCACCTGGTCGGCTGCGTGGCCGCGCGCCAGGCTGCGGCAGAGGATAGCCAGGCCGGCCTTGCTGACGCAGTAAGCGGCCATGCCGGGATTCGCTTTGAGCGTCATGACGCTGCCGATGCCGATCACCGAACCCCCTCCACGGCGAATCAGCAGCGGGATGAGGGTGCGGCAGGCGAGGTAGAAACCGGTGCAGTTGACCGCCTGGATCTGCTGCCACTGCTCGGGCTCGTGCGAATAGATGTCGCCCCGCGGGAAGATGCCCGCCGCGTAGACCAGGATGTCGAGCTCGCCGACGGCCGTGGCGGCCGACTGCCAAGCCTCGGGCTGCGTGACATCGAGCTCGAGCGCCGTGCCGCCGATGCTCGTCGCCTGCTCGCGGGCGGTCTCGGTTTCGATATCGCCGATGAACACGGTCGCGCCCGCGCCGGCCAGGGCCGCGGCGATGCCGCCGCCGATGCCCCGCGCGCCGCCCGCCACCAACGCCCGCTTGCCGCTCAGGTCGACGGTCACCAGGTCAGCTCCCGCCGCGGAGTTGGCGGGCCGCCGGGCGGCTCCTTTCCGAGCACGTGACACGGGTCGGCGACCACACGACGATGAGCCCGGCCGACCGAGCTGCCAGATCCGTCGGCGCATTGCGATGCGCCGCTACGACTGTCGCACGCGGCAGCCGGCCCGTGCGCGATTGGGTCACTCGACGATCCAGCCGTCGACGCAGTTGCGGCCGTGGTTCGGGTTGCTCCGGTCGTCGGCCAGCGGCTCGACCTGCTGCCAGACGAACTGGGTCCACTTGCTCGACTTGACGTGGCCATCGGCGAAGAGGAAGTTGCAGTTGCCCTGGTGCCAAGAGGTCAGGGTCTCGGAATCGCTACGGAACCAGCTCAGGTCGCGGAAGTTCAGCCCGGCCGAGGAGTTGGGCAGGGCGTCGTTCCACGAGTTGACGCTGTCCCACAGCACGGCCAGGCTGGAGATGCCGGCGCTGGCGCGGCTCAACGTCCCCTCGTCAACGCCGCGCAGCTCGCCCGCGGCGTCGGTGGTCATCAGCCGGTAGTTGTAGCAGAAGCTGATCGACCGGTCCTGGTTCTGCGGCTGACGGAACCAACCACCAAGCGTGTCGGCGGTGCAGCGGTAGATCTGGTAGCTCTTGGCGTAGGGGTCGAGCAGGTTGCTGATCCAGCCGTTGTAGGCCCCCTCGACGGCGCGGTTGGCCTCGCTGTCGGGCAGGTTGGAGTAGGGCCAGCCGCCGTCATAGTCGCCGACATAGCCGATGAAGGCGAGCGAGACCTGCTTCAAGTTCGAGGCGCAGGCGACCTGCCGGGCGCGCCCCTTCGCCTGGGCGAAGACGGGGAACAGGATGCCCGCCAGAATGACGATGATCGCGACGACGACCAGCAGCTCGATCAACGTGAATGCACGCCGTGGCTGACTCATGGGCCGGTACTCCCGTACGACATCCACGACTACCCGACCAGTGGCGGTCTATTCGCGGCGCCGGCCGGTCTCCTTCCGGTGGCCCAAAGCAGCGGCCCCCGGGCGGTGCCCGGGGGCCGGGGAAGCTACGCACGGCGCGCAGGCGCGCGCCGAACGCGACCTACTGCCAGTTGAGGGTCACCGGCCGACCATAGTTCGGGTTGGTCTCGTCGATGATCACGAACTGGTCCCAGAACATGCCGTCGAACGAGCCCGACTTGGCGTGCCCGTCGGCAAACAGGAAGTTCTGCTTCTCGTTGTGCCAGTGGGTGTTCTGGTACTGCTTGTTCTTGAACCAGAGCACGTCGCGGTCCTGAATGCCGCCGATGAAGTCACCCCAGGCGTTGATGCTGTCCCACATCAGCGCCATGTGCGCGATGCCGCGCGGGGTGCGGCTGACCGCCGCCAGCTCCTGGTTGTAGCCGACCATGTAGCCGTAGCAGTAACCAACCGGCCGGCCGCTCTGAGGCTGAGTCCACCAGCCGCCCGTGGTCCGCGACGGACACTGGAAGATCTGCCAGTTCTTGACGTACGGGTTGAGCACGTTGGAGACCCAACCGTGCCACGCCGCCTCGGTCGACTGACTGGCGGCCGTGTTCGGATCGACGTTGTTGGTCATGAACCGTTCGTCGTAGTCCTGGATGTACTGCGCGACGGCCAGCCCGGCCTGCTTCACGTTCGACAGACACGACGTCTGCCGGGCCTTCTCGCGGGCCTTGGCGAAGACCGGGAAGAGGATGGCTGCCAGAATGGCAATGATGGCAATCACCACCAACAGCTCGATGAGGGTGAACCCCTCGCGTCGCTGCTTGTGCACGATTCGTTCCTCCTTGTCTGCTGAGCAGCGGCGGATCACTCCGCCGCCAACCCATAACCTCATGGTGATGCAGCCTTCGCGGCCACGAAACCCCCTCCTGCTACGACAGCGTAACAAAATCGTAGCAACTCGGCAAGGTCGGCTGAGCGCCGCTCGGGTGCGTCATGGCCCGCGGACGCGCCTCCGACCCAGATTGAAATCCGGGTCTAGCCATGCCAAACCCGCCCTCCGGGCGGGTTTCGTCTCCCGAGACACGGGTTTCAACCCGTGGCTCCTCAGTATCCGACGCACCCACCCGGCACCGCTCCCGTGGTAACCTGCTCCCGAAGCGCGAGCACCACGCATGGTGACCATCGCCGACTGGGCGCCCGCCGCCGACCCGGATTGAAATCCGGGTCTAGCCATGCCCAACCCGCCCTCCGGGCGGGTTTCGTCTCCCGAGACACGGGTTTCAACCCGTGGCT
>CAYONP010000004.1:0-74998 GCA_964405335.1 uncultured Fimbriimonadaceae bacterium | reverse complement strand
AACCCGCCCTCCGGGCGGGTTTCGTCTCCCGAGACACGGGTTTCAACCCGTGGCTCCTCAGTATCCGACGCACACACCCGGCACCGCTCCCGTGGTAACCTCCGCCCGACCTGCGAGCACGACGCATGGTGACCAGCGCCGACTGGGCGCCCGCCGCCGACCCGGATTGAAATCCGGGCCTAGCCATGCCAAACCCGCCCTCCGGGCGGGTTTCGTCTCCCGAGACACGGGTTTCAACCCGTGGCTCCTCAGTATCCGACGCACACACCCGGCACCGCTCCCGTGGTAACCTCCGCCCGACCTGCGAGCACGACGCATGGTGACCATGGCCGACTGGGCGCCCCGCCGCTTCGGCCGACTCGGGTGGTTCGTCCGGCCGCTCGGCCTCGGCGGAGCCTGGCTGCGGCCGGACAGCCCCGAGCGCGGGATTGAGGTGGTGCTGGCCGCGGTCGATGCGGGGCTCGACTACCTCGACACCGCGCCGCTCTATGGCCCGAGCGAGGAGGTGATCGGCGCGGCGCTGGCCGAGCTGCCCGCCGAACGCCGGCCGCGGCTGGCCACCAAGGCCGGCGTGGTGCCCCGCGGCGAGTTCGAGTACACCGCCGACTGGATGCTCCGCAGCGCCGAACGCAGCCTGGCCCGGCTCGGCGTCGAGCGGGTCGATCTACTGCAGCTCCACGAAGTCGAGCAGGCCGGCTGGCGGCGAATCATGGGCCCCGGCGGCTGCCTCGAAGGGCTGCGCGCCTGCCGGCGGCGCGGCTGGTGCGAGGGCATCGGAGTCACCGGCCGCGATGTGGCGCTGCTGACTCGACTGGTCCAGACCGAGGAGTTCGACGCGGTGCTGACCTACTACGAGTACGACCTGCTGACCGCCGCCGCGGCGCGGGAACTGCTCCCCGCGGCGGCCGCGCGCGAGGTGGCGGTGGTCCTGGCCAGCCCGAACCGCATGGGCCTGTTCTGCCGGCCCGAGGCCGACTGGGCACGCCAGCCGGCCGACGTCGCCGCCCGCCGGCCGGCGCTCGAGCAGTTGCTGGGCCGGCCCGCCCACCAGCTCGGCGGCGAGGCGCTGCGCTACCTGCTGGGCGACCCGCGGGCGGCGGTGGTACTGGTCGGCTGCGCCACCGTCGCGGAGTGGCATCAGGCGGCCGAACGCGCCGCGGCGGGCCCGCTGCCGCTGCAGCAGGCCGCCGCGATCCGCGCGCTCAGCGCGTGAGCCGTTCTACCAAGGCTGCAGGCAGCTCCGGCCGAACTGCGGCCAGAAGGTGTCGATGTTGGTGAACTGCTCCCAGGTCATGGCGCCGAAGTCGCCCGCCTTGACGTGCCCATCGGCATAGAGGAAGTTGTTCTTCTCGTTGTGCCAGTGGGTGTTCTGGAACTCGCGGTTGCGATACCAGAGAAAGTCGCGGTCCTGCACCCCGCCGATGAAGTCGGCCCACGGGTTGATGCTGTCCCACATGGTGACCAGCTCGGCCACGCCGCGGGCGCCGCGCGAGACGGCGGCCAACTCGCACGAGCCGGTCTGGTACCAGTTGCCGCCGGTCTCGAGCCAGCTCTCGTGCAGGATGAGGTAGTTGTAGCAGTAGCCGGCCCGGTCGCCGGTGCCGGCGACGCCGCTGCCGGGGCCGGTGTAGCCGTCACGGGTCTGGGGCAGCTCGAACCAGGGCCCGGTGATCCGCGACGGGCAGACGAGGATCTGCCAGTTCTTCATGTATGGGTCGAGCACGTTGGAGACCCAGCCGTCCCACGAGATTTCGACCGCCTGGCCCCAGGCCGAGTTCGGATCGACCGAGTGTCGCGGGAAGTTGTCGTCGTAGTCCTGGACGTAGGTGGCCAGGGCGGTTCCGACCTGCTTGAGATTCGAGGCGCAGGACGACTGCCGCGCCTTCTCGCGGGCCTTGGCGAACACCGGAAACAGAATCGCGGCCAGAATCGCGATGATCGCGATGACCACGAGCAGCTCGATCAGGGTGAACCCACCCCGCCGTTGAGCGCGCATGAACGTCTCCCTTCGGCGCCGGCGCTCCGGCGCTGCGCCGCCACGGGTCGCGCGCTCCTCCTGTGTCTCGTCCGTCCCCTGCGACGGCGGCTGATCAATCTAACGCACACGCAGTACGTGAGTTCACCGCCGAGAGCCGGTTCCTCCTTCGCGCCATGGCCGATTCGATGCAGTCAGACCCGTCCGCCGGCCGCCTTGCCGCGAGCCGGGCGGTATGGTAGATTGGTCGTCGGCCGGTCGCGGTCGCGATGCCGGTGACCACCAGAGGAGTATGGCGAGCATGAGCAAGGTGCAGGTCGGCATCAACGGGTTTGGCCGGATCGGCCGGATCACGTTCCGGGCCATCATGGAGAGCTATCGCGACGTGCTCGAGGTCAAGGCGGTCAACGACCTCGGGCCGGTCGAGTCGAACGCACACCTGCTGCGGCACGACAGCAACTACGGCGCTTTCCCGCTGCCGGTGGCGGTCAGCGGCGACAGCCTCGAGGTCGGCGGCGAGCGGGTCAAGGTCTTTGCCGAGCGCGATCCGGGCAAGTTGCCCTGGTCCGACCTGGGCGTCGATATCGTGCTCGAGTGCACCGGCTTCTTCACCGACGCGACCAAGGCCCGGGCGCACATCGACGGCGGCGGGGCGAAGAAAGTGATCATCTCGGCGCCGGCCAAGAACGAGGACAAGACCATCGTCCTCGGCGTCAACGAGTGCGAGTACCAGCCGGCCGACCACCACGTCATCTCGAACGCCTCGTGCACCACCAACTGCCTCGCCCCGATGGCCAAGGCGGTGCTCGACCTGTGGGGCATCGAGTGGGGGTTCATGAACACCATCCACTCGTACACCAACGACCAGCGCATGGCCGACCAGCTCCACGAAGACCTGCGCCGGGCACGCGCCGGCGCGGTGAACATCATTCCGACCACCACCGGCGCGGCGAAGGCGATCAGCCTGGTCATTCCCGCGCTGAAGGGCAAGATGCACGGCTTCTCGATGCGCGTGCCGACGCCGACGGTCTCGTGCGTCGACCTGACCGTCAACACGGTCGAGCCGATCGGCGACGCCGGGGCGGTCAACGCGGCGCTGCGCGCGGCGGCCTGTCCGCCCTACCTGGCCTGCACCGATGAGCCGCTGGTCTCGAGCGACTTCAAGGGCAACCCGAACTCGAGCATCCTCGACCTCGGCATGACCACCGTGCTGGGCGACCACGCGCTCAAGCTGCTGAGCTGGTACGACAACGAGTGGGGCTACTCGTGTCGGCTGGCCGAACTGTGCAAGATGGTCGCCGACAAGCTGGGCGGGTAGTCTGGTCAGGAGCTTGCACGACGCGGGCGCTGAGCGCCCGCGTCGTCGTTTGGGCGCCCGGGGAGCGGCATGAGCCGCCAGCTCGCGCTCGAGGTCATCAACCTGCGGCCGACGCCGCGCTGGGCGCACACCGAATACAGCCTCGAATATCACCACGACCTGATCGCCGCGACGGCGGGCGAGCCGGACGCCGGCCGGCTGCGCCGGTTCTACGACGCCTGGGGGCTCGACTTCTTATGGAGCACCAACCACGGCCTGCATGGCGACTGGGGCGCCCGCGGCCGGGCCACCGACATGGGCCACGCCGAGTATGCCGCCGACGGCAGCGACCGCCGCGCCGCGCAGAGCAGCCCGTTCCGCACCGTCGACGAGGTCTGGGCGTTTGATCCGGTGGCCGAGTACGGCCTGCCCGAGCTCGACGCGCAGGTCGCCGCCTATGAGCAGGCAACGCAGGCGGCGGCCGCGCGGTACCCCGAGCAGCTAACCACCGGTGGCTACTACCGGACCATCATCTCCGGCTGCATCGACGCCTTCGGCTGGGAGATGCTGCTCCTCGCCGCCAGCGACCGGACGAAGTTCGAGCAGGTGCTCGACGGCTTCTTCCGCTACACGCTGCACCACATAACCGCCTGGGCGCGGACCAGCGCACCGGTGATCATCCAGCATGACGACTTCGTCTGGACCGCCGGCGGGTTTCTGCACCCGGAGGTCTATCGCCGGCAGATCATCCCCCGCTTCGCCGAGCTGTGGCAGCCGCTGCGGGCGGCGGGGAAGAAGGTGCTGTTCTGCAGCGACGGCGACTTCAGCGAGTATGCCGGCGACATCCTCGCCGCCGGCGCCGACGGGCTGATCTTCGAGCCGGTGATGGACTTCGGCCGGATGGCCGAACGGTACGGCGACCGGGCCTGCCTGGTCGGCAGCTATGTCGACTGCCGTGACCTGACCTTCGGCCGCTGGGAGGCGGTCAAGCAGGGGCTCGACCGCACGTTCGAGGCGGCCCGGCGTTGCCGCGGGGTGATTCTGGCGGTGGGCAACCACCTGCCGTCGAACATCCCGGCGGCGATGATGGAGCGGTATCGGGAGCATCTGATGGCGGGATGGGGGCGGTAGCGCGGGGTACCACTGGACAGCGGGAACCGCCGGAGGTTCCAGCGCGATAGTAGGATCATGAGCAAGTCAGTCACGCAGCCGAAGCCGTCCGCTGAGCCGAGTCCAGCCCAGCCATCACCGGAGGTCACGCCGCCGCCGAAGCCGCCTCCGCCCAAGCCGCCTCCGCCGATCCTCATTGAGCGCGGTGGGACGTTGCCGGGCGAGCGGGTCGGCTCAGGGCGCCGGGCCGAGCAGGATCGCTAACGCAACGGCGATGAGCGCCAGCGCCAAGCCGGTCGCCAGCGCTTTGAACGCTGCCCGACAGCGCTTGCCGAGTTGCTTGTTGTCCTCGGACTGCTGGCGTCGGCGGGCGCTCATTTCGGCTAACAGCTCCAAGCGAACGCGCGTGGTCGAAGCCCACGGCACATACTCCATGGCCCAGCGCTCGGCAGATCCAATCTCGCGCAGCGGATGTGGCAGGTTGCCAGCGAGGCCGAGATAGGTCGACACACCGAAACAGACCGCCCCGGCCAGACCGAACAAAGCAATCCACCACGGGAATGCGTGCTGTGGCGCAACCAGTCCAAGTAGCGCGATCGTCGCGGCCAGCAGGCTGGCTCCGAGGGTGCCAAGTCGGTCGAGCTTCGCTTCCATCGCGACCATGCCGTCTTGGGCAAGCTGAAGCTGGCGGGCACCTCGTTCGACCAGCCATTCGAGAACCGGGCTCTTCTCCGGCTGCCCTTCAAGAATCTCGTCGGCGACATCCATCAGGTCGGGGGCTTGGTCGGCCTGAGCTTCGTCCACCGCTCGCAGACCGTCCTGCGGCGCCTGCTCGTTCTCCTGGTCTAGCCGCATCATGCTCGCCGTGGGCGGTTCGGTTCGCCACACCGTGCACCCGACCTCCCACCCCGGGAACTCCCCACCCCTCCCGTTCGCTAACCGAATCCGCACCCAGGATACGACCATGGCCCGCAAGTCAGACCAGGCCGACGACGGCAGACGCATCGTGGTGCGCAACCGCAAGGCCTGGCACGAGTATCACATCGAAGAGACCCTCGAGGCGGGTCTGGCGCTGGTCGGCTCGGAGGTCAAGTCGGTTCGCGCCGGGCGGGTCACGCTGACCGGCGGGTTCGTCACCGTCGACGACGGCGAGGCCTGGCTGCGCGAGGTGCACATCACGCCGTATGAGCAGTCGGGCGCCTGGGCGCCCGACCCGCTGCGGCCGCGCAAGCTGCTCCTGCGGCGCCGCGAGATCGACCGCCTGGCGCTGCGCTCGAGCGACGCCGGCTGGACGCTGGTGCCGCTTGCGGTATACTTCCAGGGGCCGTATGCCAAGCTCGAGATCGGGTTGGCGCGTGGCAAGCGCGCGTATGACAAGCGCGAGTCGCTACGCAACCGCGAGGCGAACCGCGAGCGGGAACGCGAGCTGGCCGCCTGGCGTAAGAATCGATAACCGCCGGCGGCAACCGGCGGCCGGTCGAGAGTGTCAGCAGGCATGGGCGGCAACGGCCGCCGGCCGGTTTTCCGGCGAAAGGAGCGGAGCCACGCGGGGCAGGCACCCAGCCGTACCACGGGGGTGACAGGTCTCGACGGAGAGTGAACCAGACCCGGACTGCGTGCCGAGGATGCCGGTTGGCCTCGTTAATCATCCGGCGAACCATAAGTGCCAACGACGCACTTCCGATGGCGGCCTAACCCTTAGGGGTTAACTCCGTCATCTAGCGCGCCACCGAGCGCGCGGGCCGCCTGTCCGCCCAGTCGGCGACGGGCAGCCGGTCTCAACAAGCCGACTAGGGACGGTCGCGATGGTCGTGACGGCCGCCCGAATCAAAACGACCTGGTCTCGCGTAGCGCCTGGCCCGTGAGCCGACCCGCGAGATGAGACACCAGATCATCGGGCTATGCACGTAGACGTCTGGGCGAGGGCTCTTCGGACGCGGGTTCGATTCCCGCCACCTCCATTCCGCCTGCCTCGCGGCTCCGCCCCGGGAGCCTGCAGATGCGCTGCCTCTTGCTTGCTTGCCTGCTCACCGTCGCCGCGCGGGGCGATGACGGTCCGGTCACCATCCGCGCGGTCACCTGCCAGGCCGGCGCCGGCGGGGTGACCATCCGCGTCGACCTCAGCGCGCCGTGCACCCCGCGCGCCGGCGAAATCGCCAATCCCTACCGCGTCTACTACGACTTCCCCGGCGCGCTGCTGCGCGCCAGTGTCGCCGGCACGCGGCAGCTCAACCACGCGCGGATCGCGGCGGTGCGGGTGGGCCAGTTCTCGGCCGAGCCGCCCATCGCTCGCATCGTGCTCGATCTGGTCGGCCGGCAGAGCGTGCGGCTGGCCACCGCCGACGAGGGCCGGACCGTCTTCATCGGCATCGGCGAGGGCGGCGGCCGGCCCGACGCGCCGGCGGCAGGCGAGCCGCGGGTCGCCGTCGGCGACGCGCGGTGGGAGCGCCAGGAGACCGCCGACGCGCGCTACACCGTGGCGCTCAGCGGCGCCGCGCGGGTGGACAGCTTCTATCTCAGCGCGCCCGACCGGCTGGTGGTCGATCTCCAGGGCGCCTCGCTCGAGGGCGAGCCGGTCCAGCCGAGTGGCGCCAACGACATCGTGCAGCGCGTGCGCGCGAGCCAGTTCGAGGCCGACGTGGTGCGGCTGGTGTTCGACCTCAAGCGCAGCGCGGCGCACGAGGTGGCCGTCCGGCGCGACCCCGACCGGCTCGAGGTCCGGCTCTCGTACGGCGAATCGCGCGGCCGGCTGGTGATTGTCGATCCGGGCCACGGCGACCATGACCCGGGCGCGCGGGGCGTCGGCGGCGCGGTCGAGAAGGTGATCAATCTGCAGGTTGGCCTGCGGGTGCGCAACCTGCTGCAGGAGAAGGGCATCGGCGTGCGGATGACCCGCGACGACGACACCTTCATTCCGCTCTATGACCGTCCGGCGCTGGCCAACCGGCTGGGCGCCGACTGCTTCGTCAGCATCCACTGCAATGCCATGCCCGAGGCCAAGCGCGGCGAGCGCAGCGGCACCGAGCTCTACTACTTCACGCCGCAGAGCGAGCTGTTCGCCTCGATCATGCTGCAGGAGGTGGCCCGCTCGATCGGCCTGCCGGCGCGCGGCACGTTCACCCGCAGCTTCGTCGTCGTCCGCGAGGCGGCCATGCCGGCGGTGCTGGTCGAGCTCGGCTACGTCGACCACGCCGGCGACGGGGCCAAACTGATGCAGCCCGCGTTTCAGCAGCAGTGCGCGATTGGCATCGTGCACGGCGTCCAGCGCTTTCTCGAGCGCCAGCCGCGGCGCGAAACGCCGCCGCCGGGCGTATCGGAACCGGCGGGCGGCGCCACCGAGGTGACGCCGCTGCTGCGGGGTGACGGATGAAGCGTCTCGCCCGGTCGCGGAGCGATCATCACACGTATCGGTCGGCCATGGCTGGTGCCACTGGCGGCTGGTCCGCCAGTGCGCCGACGGGTTCGCCGCACACTGGCGGACAAGCCGCCAGTGGCACCGGGCTCAGCCGGCGGAGAGCCATCGCCGCAGGCTGTCTGGCCGTGCTGCTGCTGGCCGGCTGTGGCAAGCCGAAAACTGTCGAGCCGGACGAGCCGGTCGCGCCGCCGCCGATTGTGCTCGACGAAATCGAGCCGGTGACCGTCACCCTCTGGTTCGCGCACGAAGATCTGGAGTACCTCGAAGCCGAGCTGCGCGACGTGCCCGGCCAGGACAACGACCTGGCGCGGCTGGCCGCCTCGGTAGTCGACGCCGTGCTCACCGGACCGCTCGAGCCGGGCCATGTCCAAGTGCTGCCGAAGGGGCTGCGCGCAGTCGGCGTGACGGTCGACGACGGCACCGTCAACGTCGACCTGCCGGCCGCCTTCCGCGACGAGTTCACCGGCGGCTCGAACGTCGCCGCATTGGCCGTCGGTTCGCTGGTCAACTCGCTCTGCGAGCTGCCCGGCGTCGAGCGGGTGCAAGTCCTGATCGACGGCGCGCCGGGCGGCGAGTTCGCCGGTGTGCTCGACCTCAGCCAGCCGCTGGTCGCCGACGCTAGTCTGAACGGCGCCGAACTGCTCGATCCCGACACCATCGAGGTCGAGCCCGAGACCGACGAGCTCGACAGCCCGTGACCGCCCAGGCGCCGATCGGACTGTTCGATTCCGGCGTCGGCGGCCTGACCGTGGTCCGCGAGCTGCTCTGGCGGCTGCCCGCCGAATCACTCCTCTATCTCGCCGACACCGCCCACGTGCCCTACGGCGGCCGGCCGGCCGACGAGCTGCGCCGCCTCGCCGTCTCCTGCGGCACCTGGCTGGCCCAGCAGGGCTGCAAGCTGGTCGTGGCCGCCTGCAACAGCAGCAGCGCCGTGGCGCTCGAGGCCCTGCGCGCGGTGCTACCGGTGCCGGTGATCGGCGTGATCGAGGGCGGCGCGCATTCGGCCGCGGCGTTGGTCGGCCACGGCGCGGTGGGCATCCTGGCCACCGCGGCGACCGTCGAGAGTGGCGCCTATCCCGCGGCGATCCAGCGGCTGCGGCCCGGGACGGTGGTCCATCAGGCGGCCTGTCCGCGGTTCGTGCCGCTGGTCGAGGCGGCCCGGCTGGGCACCCCCGACGCCTATGCAGCCGTCTGCGAGCACCTGGCCGAGCTGCCGCTGCACGAGCTCGACGCGCTGGTGCTCGGCTGCACGCACTACCCGTTCCTGGCCCCGCTGATCCGCATGAGGGCCGACGAGCGGACCCACCTGGTCGACCCGGCGGGCGCCACGGCGCGGAGTGTGGCGCGGCTGCTGGCGCGCTCGGACCGGCTCTCGATCGGCCCGGCGCGGCATCGGCTGTGCGCCACCGGCGAGCCGACCAGCCTCGATCAGATCAACGAGCGCTGCTTCGGCGGCAGGCTGCCGCGCGCCGAGGCGATTGGCCGGTTAATCGACCTTCAGGGCTGCAGCGAGGCGATGAACGCGGCGATCAGCGACGCCGGCACGGCCAGGCTGATGGGCGGGCCCGCTTCGGCCGGTTGAGCGGTGCCATAGGCGACGGCCACCAGGTGGCCGTCGAAATCGACCACCGGCCCGCCGCTGTTGCCGCCCGAGAGGGTCAGATCGAGCTGCAGCGAGGCGCCATCGGCACCGCTCACCTTGCGCCCGGTACCGCCCACCAGCGCCAGGCTGACCGAGCGGTCGAGCCCGTAGGGATGGCCGACCACCACCACCGCCTGACCGAGCACGGGCGGCTCGGTGCGCAGCGTGATGTGCGGCAACCCGGCCGCCACCACCCGCAGGGCGAGCAGCGCGCCGGTGGCATCGCGGGCCACCTCGCGGGCAATCAGTTCGCGGCCGTCCTCGAGCGTGACCCGGATCTGCCCCAGGCCGTCGAGCGCGTGCGCCGGCGCGGTGATCACCAGGCCGTCGGCGCTGACGATGGTGCCGGCCATGAGCACCTGCCGCGCTTCGCCGTCACCCTCGGCCGTGCCGACCACCGCCACCGTCGCCGCCGCCGCCTCGGCCGCCGCGGGAGCAACCCGGCGCCACTCCTCCAGCGGCAGGCGGCGGTTCAGGATCGGCATGGCCTGCGGCGGCATGGTCAACGACTCGCCCGGAGCGATCTCGGCACTGGTGCCCGGCCGGCCCGGCAGCGGCCCGCCGCGCGTCGGCAGCGAGGGCTCGCCGCCACCGGCAGGCGCGGCGGGCCCGGGCGGCCCTTGCGGCCCGCGGAAGCGCTCGCCACCGGCGGCATCGGCCGCCGGCGACTGGTACCCAGCGCGGCCGACGGTGAGCTGGTCGCGGGCGCGCAGCGCGAAGTCCGCCGGACCGCCCGGCGCCGGCACGCCCTCGAACTCGTAGAACTCGACGCCCGCCTCGCCCAGCCGGCTCAAGCGCAGGCGGAGGCCGGCCCGCTCGGGCAATCCGGCCAGCGCCGCCGCGGCGCCGGCGGTCAGGCCCGGCTCAAACGGAATCAGCCCCGGCCGGGCGAGCTCGCCGGCCAGGCGGACCTCACCGGCCGGCGCGATCGGCGGCGCGATGTCGGCCCACACCGGCTCGCTCTCGGGCGGCGCCAGGCGTAGCATCACCCCGACCTGCGGCGACGAGGTCTCGATGGTCTGATTGCCGACCCGGCGGCGGTAGGTGCCCTCCGACCGGCCGGCAGCCAGGTCGGTGTCGAGCAGGACCAGCAGCGGCTCGCCATAGAGCAGCGTCCAGGCCACGTCGACCCGCCGGCCGGCAAACACGGGCTCGCCGACGGGCCGGTCGCCGAGCAGCTCGGTCGCCTGCTGTTCCGACAGCCGCAGCGCGACGAAGCCGAGCTCGAGCCGCAGGCCGTCGCCCTCGGGCCGTGCCGTCGCCTCGACGCTGACCGCCGACGGGTCGACCACCGCCCGCTGGCCCGGCCGGCCGTCGCGCAGCGCGTAATAGCTCAGCTCACCCTCGCCCAGCGGCAGGCGGACCGTGCTCTTCTCGGGCCCCACCGTCGTCCGGCCGGCAACGACGAACCGGCCGGCGCGGCCGTCGAAAAAGCGCTCGACGGTCTCGTCGCTGAGATGCGGCAGCCAGGTGACCCCGTGCTGCGCGTCGTGGATGACCGTCTCGTCGGTCAGCACCACGTCTCCCGGCCGCGGGATGACCAGCGCCACCTCGAGCAGCGGCCGCGCCGGCGCGGCGAGCAGCAGCAGCAGGCAGAGACCGGTCATTCGCCGCCCCCGGCCTCGGTGCGGACCGTCTCAATCACGTCGGCGACCACCGCCAGCTCGACCGTCGGCGCCTGACCAACGGCCGCCGTCGGCGACGCGCCCGGCAGAGCACCCTCGGCGAGCTCGCTGTCGGCCTGCGCGCCGATCGGCTCGCCCGCGGCGCGGAGCGAGAAGAAGACCGTCGTCTCGGTCCGCACGTCGGGCGGCACGAGAGCAAAGCGACGCAAGCCGGCCTCGCCAATCAGCGCCAGGGGGTCGGGCTCGCTCGGCCGGCTCGGCGGAGCGACCTCGGCCGGCGGCGACGGCGCCGCGGCGGTCCGCTCAGCCGCGATGCCGACCACGGCCTCGGCCTCGGGCACCACCTGCGCCACTCGCTCGGCTTCGGCTCGGCGCGGCGGCGCGGTCACCCGCCCACGCCGGACCGGCGCGCGCTCGACCCGGCGCACCGTCCGGCGCCGCACCCTCGGCCGCTCGGCCGGCTCCGGCGCCGGTCCGGCCCGCGGCGCGCGCGACTCGGCCGGCGCGGCCATCGGCTCGTCGACCGGCTCGGCCGCCGGCGCCGGCGCCACGGTCGGCTCGCGCTGGGTGGTTACCGGCGCGGTGCGGTCGGGCAGCTCACGCAGACTGAGCAGGCCAATCAGCAGGCAGGCCAGCGCGCCGGCGGCGGCAGGCAGCCGCCACGGGCGGGCCGGGGCGACCGGCGGCGCGAGCCGCTGTTCGATCCGGCCGGCCAGGTGGCTGAAGAAGGCCTCGTCAGGCTGTGGCTGCGGCAGCGCTGCGAGCAGTTCGCCGACGCGTTCAAGATCGCGCCATTCGGCGGCGCAGCGCGGGCAGGCGGCCAGGTGCGCGGCAAACGCGTCGGCCCGCGCCGGGTCGATCCCGTCGCCGGCGAACTCGCGCATCCACCGTCGCCATGCCACGCAGCGCATCACTCGTCCTCGTCGTCCTGGCTCGTGACGTAGCCGGCCAGGAGCTTGCGCAACCGCTTCTTCGCTCGAAACACGTGCTGCCGCACCGTCGCCGCCGAGCAGTTCATCGACACGGCGGCCTGGGCCGCGGTCCAGCCTTCCAGCTCGACCAGCACAATCGCCTGACGCTGCTGCGGCGACAGCTCGACCAGCGCCCGGCGCACGGCCTGTTGCAGCTCGGCCTGCTCGCTCGGCCGCGTCGGATCGTCCGGCGCGGCGGGCTCGTGCGTCAGCTCCTCGAGCGCCGCCGTCTGCCGCGCCTGGTCGCGCGCCTTGCGCGTCGCGGCCCGGTTGGCCGCAATCTGAAACAACCACGGCCGCAGCGGGCGCTCGGCGTCGAACCGAGCCAGGTAGCGCCAGGCGCGCACGAACGCCTCCTGGCACAGATCGGCGGCCAGGTCGTCCGACTGGGTCATGCGGTAGCAGAACCCATGGACCGCCCGCTGATAGCGCCGCACCAGGACCCCGAAGGCATCCTTGTCGCCGGCCTGCGCGCGGACGACCAGCGCTCGGTCGTCAGCGCCGTCGGCCACCGGCTGCCTCGTGGTCTGTCATGGTTACCTCTGCGACTCGGCTGTCTGTTTACCATGACCGCGGCTCGTTGACCACGCCGGAGACGCCAAACAGCCCGCCCGCGGCCGGGCCGCGAACGGGCTGTCACCGATCCTACCGGCTGGTCAGGCGCGCCGCCGCCGGCGCAGCAGGAGCGCGCCGAAGCCGAGCATCGCCACCGTCGCCGGCTCCGGCACCGCCGTACCGGTCAGCGTGACCGAGTGCTGGAACTGACCGGCATAGGCAAACGTGTGCGACCCGGAGCCGCCCGGCACCTCGTTGGTGACCTCGAGGCGGACGGTGTAGTTGCCGCCGATCGGCGCCACCGGCGCGAAGGCGAAGACCGGGCTGAGCGGCCCGGTGAAGCCCTGGGCAACGGTGAAGTTGCCAATCAGCGTGCCGTTCAGCCGCACGTCCCAGTCGACCTGGTTGCCGCCGCTGAGCACGTTCCTCACCACGTCGAGGTCGAGCGTGGCGCCGGTCACCGAAGCCAACGGATCGGCGAAGGTCTCGGCGACGCTGTCACCACGGCCGACGCTCCAGAAGAAGCCGATCTCATCGGCATCGATAAAGCCGATCGAACCAACCACCGTCGACCCGGCCGACGGGAACGTGTGGACACCGGCCGATGCCGCGGACGCCAGCACCATCAGCGTGACCACGGCGAGAACACGCGAGCGAATCATGAGAGCTCCTCCATCACGCCCGAGCCCAACCCCCGGACCCACCCTCGGGCAGCGTGGGTGCAATTACCGTTCCAGCCGACCTCGCCGTCAATCGTCGCCGGCCATCAAATGGTTACCGAACGAAGCGCTGCACCGAGGCAGGGCCGGGCCGCGGTGAATGGGGTCACCCATAGACCTCGAGACAGACCGCCTCAGCGTCCTGGTCGAACTGAGCCAGTACGCCGGCGTGTCGACGCACCAGCTCTTCGATGGCATTCGTCGGCTGGTTTCCGCAGCGCAACCAGACGACCTTGGGCGGCGCGCCCCACACCGCGGCCAAGTCCGCGAAATCAGCATCGAGCGTGACGATGATCAGCCCGTTGTCGTGGGCGTGGCGCCAGACCGCCGCATCACTGGCACGGTCCAAGCCGCAGAGCCGCACTTGGGTCGAGTCGGGGAACAGGTCGGCCAACCTGCGGCACAGCCGGTCGCTGAGATTCTGGTCGAAGAGCAGCCTCATCGCGCGGCGATGGTCGACCGCCGCTCGCGATCGGCGGCGTAGGCCAGGCAGGCACGAATGTCGTCCTCGCTCAGCTCAGGAAAGTCAGCCAGGATCGCCGCGATGTCCTGGCCGGCGGCCAGCCAGCCGAGCACGTCGCCGACGGCGATGCGCATCCCGCGCACGCACGGCCGCCCGCCGCGCTTGCCCGGCTCGATCGTGATCCGTGGATGGTCGCTCATGAACGCATTCTAGCATCGCCACGAGCCGACCGCGAGCAGGAGCCGTGGTCGAGCAGCCGAACCACTTCGACGGGAGGCGACATGACCCCCGCCGAAGCCCTCGCCATCGTCGATGCCTGGGTGGCGAACGAGAACCTCAAGCGCCACATGCTCGCCGTCGGCGCCTGCATGGCCGCCTATGCCGAGCGGCTCGGCGGCGAACCGGAGCGCTGGCGCGCCGTCGGCATCCTGCACGACTTCGACTGGGAGAAGCACCCGACGCTCGACGAACACCCCGCCAAGGGCGTCGCCTGGCTGCGTGAGCAGGGCGTCGACGAGGAGATCTGCCGCGCGATCTTGAGCCACGCGCCGCGCACCGGCGTCGCGCCGGAGAGCGCCATGGAGCGGACGCTCGTCGCCGTCGACGAGCTGGCCGGCTTCATCACCGCGGTGGCGCTGATGCGGCCGGAGCGGCTGGCCGGCATGACCGCCGGCAGCGTGCGCAAGAAGATGAGGCAGAAGAGCTTCGCCGCGGCGGTCGAGCGCGACGACCTCACCCGCGGCGCCGAGCTGCTCGGCGTCGAGCTGGATGAACACATCCAGGTCTGCATCGAGGCGATGACGACCATCGCCGGCGAGCTGGGGCTGGAGGCGAAACGGCCGTAACGCTCGCGGGTCGCGGAAAAAGGTGAACGTTCGGCCAATCGCCGGCACCTCTTGGGATGACCGCCAGGCGGGCGCCGACACTCGATGGGCGGGAGGCAGTTTTTGTGGGCGCATCTGGAGGACAGGATCCGCTCCAGGAGCGGGATGGCGAGGATCGAGGCGTGGTTGGCGATGACCGCTACGGTCACGGAATGCTCTGGATCGGCGCGCGATCGGCCCGGCACGGTTGGATGGTGAACGGTTTCGTCCGGGGTGACGGCGCCCATGCTCGAGGACCGGCATGAGGATCCTCGTCCTCAACGCCGGCGGGTCGAGTTTCAAGTACAAGCTCTACCAGATGCCCGACGAAACGCTCGTCGCCAGTGGCGACGTCGACCGCCTGGGCACCGAGCAGAGTCTGGTCACCCACCGGCACCGCGAGCAGCGGATGCGGCGCGAGCAGCCGGTGCCCGACCACCTGACCGCCCTGCGGCTGACCCTCGAGCACCTGACCTCGGCCGACGGCCCGCTGGACTCCCTCGACCGGCTCGATGTGGTCGGCCACAAGCTGCCCCACGGCGGCGAGGCGGTGATGGATGCCCGGCTGGTCGACGAGACCGTCGAGCAGGCGCTCGAGCGCCTGGCGGCGGTGGTGCCGGTCCACAACCCGCCGGCGCTGACCGCCATCCGCGCGGTGCGCGAGCTGCTGCCCGCCACGCCGCAGTGTGGCACCTTCGAGACCCACTTCCACCGCCATATCGCGCCGGCGCGGTACCGTTACGCGCTGCCCGAGTCGTGGTATCGCGAGCACGGCATCCGGCGCTTCGGGTTCCACTCGTGCTCTCACCGCTACGTCACCGGCAAGGTCGCCGAGCTGCTCGGCCAGCGGCCCGAGGCGTTCCGGCTGACCGCCTGCCACCTGGGCAGCGGGACCAGTGTCTGCGGTGTGCGGCATGGTCGCTCGGTCGAGATCAGCTCGGCCTTCACGCCACAGGCCGGCACGCCGATGTCGACCCGGCCGGGCGACTTCGACCCGTTCGTGATCACCTACCTGATGGACCGCGCCGGGATGAGCGCCGACGAGCTGAACCGCGCGCTGACCCGCGAGTCGGGCCTGGCCGGGGTCAGCGGCATTGCCGGCGGCGACCTGCGCGACATCGAACAGGCGGCCGCCGCGGGCGACGAGCGGGCGCAACTCGCGCTCGACCTGTTCGTGGTCAACATCCTGCGCTGGGTCGGCTGCTGCCTGACCGCCTGCGGCGGCATCGACGTGCTCAGCTTCGCCGGCGGCATCGGCGAGAACGATGCGCTGCTCCGCCGCCGCGTCGCCGAAGGGCTCGACTGGCTTGGCTGCGAGCTCGACGAGACGCTCAACCAGGCCAACGGCAGCGACCGCTTGATCTCGACCAACGTCTCGCGCGTCGCCGTGGCGGTGGTCCACGTCGACGAGGAGATCATCGTCGCCCGCGACGCCTATGCCCTGCTGGGAGGACGAACGTGAAGCTGGTCACCTTCATCGCCGACGGCGAGACCCGCCTCGGCGCGCTGCTCGGCGAGCGGGTCATCGACCTGAACGCCGCCGCTCGGCTCGATCCGGCCGGCCCGCCGGCGGTCGCGTCGAGCCTCAAGGCGTTGCTCGAGCTGGGTGACGAGGGCCTCGCCGCCGCGCGCCGGGCACTGGCCGCGGCCGAGGGCGAGTCGGCGGTGGCGCTGGCCGGCGTGGCCTTCGCGCGCGAAGCGGTACGGCTGCTGGCGCCGGTGCCCGACCCGCAGAAGATCCTGTGCATCGGCCAGAACTACCGCGACCATTGCGCCGAGCAGGGCAAGCCGCTGCCCGAGCGGGTGGCCGTGTTCGGCAAGTGGCCGACCTGCGTGATCGGCGACGGCGACGCGATCGAATTGCCGTCGGCCAGCCAGGCGGTCGACTACGAGGCCGAGCTGGCGGTGGTGATCGGTCGGCGCGGCAAGGACATCCCGCCGGCGGCGGCCTACGATCATGTCGCCGGCTACACCTGCCTGCACGACGTCTCGGCGCGCGACGTGCAGTATGCCGACGGCGGCGGGCAGTGGCTGCGCGGCAAGTCGTTCGACACCTTCTGCCCGCTGGGCCCGTGCCTGGTCACCCGCGACGAGATTCCCGATCCGCACACGCTCGACATCTGGTGCGAGCTGAACGGCCGGCGGATGCAGCAGTCGAACACCGAGAACCTGGTCTTCCGCGTCGACTACCTGGTCAGCGAGCTGTCGCGCGGGGTGACCCTGCTGCCCGGCGACATCATCACCACCGGCACGCCCGGCGGCGTGGGCTGGTTCCGCGAGCCGCGCGTGCTGCTCCAGCCGGGCGACCAGGTGACCATCGGCATCGCCGGCATCGGCGAGCTGCGCAACCCGGTCGCCTGACGCCACCGCGCGCGGATGCAGGCATCCGCGCGCGGTGTGGAGGCAGGTTAGCCGATGGGCCGGCTAGTCGTCGTCATCGTCGTCGTCGTCGTCATCGTCGTCGTCATGCCCGTGCCGGTTTGGCCCGAGCGTGAGCTCGACTTCGGTCAAGGCATCGGCCTCGACGAAGACGACGGTCCGCGCACTGGCATGGAAGCGAGCGACCGCGTCGATGCGGTGTCGGCCGGCCGGTACGCCGGTCAGGTCGAGCACGCCGTCATCGGCGGTGTAGAACGGCCCGCGGCCGCTGATCTTGACCTTCGCGCCGGGGATTGGCAGTCCGCTCGACTCGCTGAGTACGATGACTCGCAGGTCGCCGGTGGCGACGATGTCGAGGTCGGGCACCAGCCCGACGCGGATGTGCAGCTCCGAGCCCGGCGGCACACGGAGCAGCTCGCGATAGGCCAGATAGCCTCGCGCGCGGACGGTGAGCAGCAGCGCCCCCGGCCGCAGCACCTCGAACGCGAACTCACCGCTCGCGTCGGTGACTATCTCGGCCCGGCTGCTCTTCAGCTCGACTTCGGCGCCGGCGATCGGCTCGCCGGTGACCACATCGACCACCACGCCGGCAACCAGCGCACTGCGCGGCGGGAGCGGGTCGTCGCCCGGCTCGAGGATGAACAGAATGCTGGTCGCCTCGCCCGGCAGCACCTCGGCCACCAGTTCGGAGCCGGCGAAGCCGGCGGCGCGACAACCGACCAGGTGCTCACCCGGCGCAATCGGCCCGAAGGCGAAGGTGCCGTCGATGCCGCTGATGGTGTGCAGCCGGTTATTGATGCTCAGCCGAGCCCGGGGCACCGGATTGCCGCCCAGATCCTCGACCCGACCGACAATCGTGCCGACCGAGCCGAGTGGGAAGATCAGATCGTCGTCGAAGAAGCCGCCACCACCGGCATGACCACCCAGGCCGTCGAAGCGGACGGCCGGCGCCTGAACCACGACGCCCGCTTCGATCTCGATGTCGACCGAAGCCGCGCCGAAGCCCTCATCGAGCATGGTCAGCAGGTAGCGCCCCGGCTGCATGTTGCCGCAGGCGAACTGCCCGCGCGCGTCGGTCATCACCGAGAACGACGGCCGGCCGACCAGATCGTCGATGGCGCGACCGCCCTGGGTGACAATCACCGTCGCACCGGGCAGCGGCGCGCCATCGGGATCGGTTGCCGTGCCCTGCACCGCGCCGGCTCCGCCGCCGGTCGACGTGTCGCCGGTCATGCGGCTGAAGTCGGCTGTGCCACCGCCGCCGCCACCGCCCGTCGAGCCACCACTGCTGCACGCGGCCAGCCCGGCCAGGGTGCCGAGCACGACCATCCACCGCCACACGCTCATCGCCTTCTCCCTGGCGGCGCCCAGAGACGCCGCCTCTTCGTCCTGTTATAGTTAGACCACACGTTGCGTGGATCGAAACCCCGAAATTGTTGCGGAACCGTTGCGAGATCGGCGGATCCGCTGGAATGCTCGTCGGATACAATAACGATGGAGTCTAGCAGGACTCCACGGATTGTGCGAGTCGGAGCGGCCATGCCCGCGCTGAACGAGAGAATCGTCGCCGCGCGCGAGGCGCTGGGCTTGACCCAGGCGCAGGTGGCCGAACGCGTGCCCTGCGGCGCGCAGACCATCTCGAACTGGGAAACCGCCCGACGGCAGCCGCGCTATGCCGACCTGGCCCGCCTGGCCGAGGTGCTGCACCGGCCCGTCTCCTGGTTCCTCGGCGAGGATCGTGACGACGCCTCGCTGGCCGAGGCCGGTGCCGCGCTCGAGCGCATCGCCGGCGAGCTGACCGAGGTCCGCCGCCGGCTCGAGACGCGGCGGCAGCCGGCCGAGACCGACCTCCTCGCGCCGCTGACCGGCCGGCTCACCGGCCCGCGGGCCGAGCTGCGGCGCGAGCCGTGCGGCTGGCGACAGGTTGCCGCCCGGCAGCTCGACGGCGCCTGGCTCGTGCGCGTCGAGACCGATGCCCACCATCCACTGCTGCTGCCCGGCGACGTGCTTGCGCTGTCCGCCGCCGACGCCGCCGCGCCGGGCGATCTCGCGCTGGTCCGCCTGCCCGACGGCGCCGACGCGCTGGTCCGCTGGCAGGCCGATCGACTGGAACTCACCAACCCGAACTACGCGCCGCTGCCGGCGGCGGGATCCACCGTGGTCGCGCTGGTTCGCTGGCTGCAGCGCGATCTGCAGCCCGGCGACGATGCCGCCGAGGCGGCCGCCGCGCGGCTGGCCTGGCTCGAGCAGGCCGAGGACGAGCTGGCGCGGGCCGAGGAGCGCATCGAGCGCGGCGACGGGCAGTGGGACGAGCTGACCGACCTGGCCGACCGGATCGGCACCACGGTCGACGCGCTGCGTGGAACCTACGGCGCGCGCGTGGCCGAGCCGGCGGCGCGGGCTCTCAGCCGCGCGGCGCGAGCGCTGGGCGAGCTCGGCCGGTACCCCGAGGCACGCGCTCTGGCGCAGGCCGCCGAGCGCGAGTTCGCCGCCGTCGAACGGCTCGGCGCGCGCAGCCGCGAGGCGCTCAACAACCTCTACAACCTCAGCCAGCTACACCTCTTCGTGGGCGACCTGGATGCGTCCGAGGCTGCCGCCCGAACCGCCGCCGAGTGCGACGACTGGCGCGTGCGCTGGAAGGCGCTGGCCAACCTGGCCGAGATCGGCACCAACTTCCGCGGCGACCCAGCGGCGGCGGAGTGGATCGAGCAGGTCGAGGCGCTGGCCGCCGAGCACGAGCGCGACGATGCGACCGAGGCGGCGTTGGCCCGGTCGGTGGCCGCCGAGGTGCGCGGTAATGAGGCCTTCTGCCGCGGCGACCTCGTGGCGGCGCGTGCCGCGGCAAGCGACGAGCTGGCCGCCGCCGAGTCGGCCGGCCTGCCCTATCGCTTGGCCAACGCGCTGTGCAACCGGGCGCAATACGCCCTGGCCGCCGGCGATCTGGACGCTGCCGCGGCGGCGCTCGATCGTTTGGCGCCGCTGGCCGGCGCGCAGGAGCTGGGCGATCTGGCGGCCATGGCGACGGCGCACCGGGCCGCGCTGCAGGCGGCGCGCGGCGACCTGCCCGCGGCGCGCTTGACTTGGCGTCGGGCGCTGCGCCGTGCGTTCGCGCTCGGCTCGCCGCGGGCGCGGCTGATGACCGAGCTGGCCGGCATCGCCAGCGCCCGCGCCGAGGGCGATGCCGCGGCGGCCGAGGATCACGTCGCCGAAGCGATGGACTGCGTGACGCGGATGGGTATCAAGCCGTATGGGGCGGTGGTCGGTCGCGCCGCCGGTGAGGAGCGGTGATGAGGTTGCATTGGCTCGGCGGGCTGCTCGTGGCCCTGGCCGGCTGCTCCAGCAGCGGAGGCGGCGACAGCCTGCTCGACGGCGGCTCGCCAGACGGCGCGAAGACCACCGACGGCGCGCCCGGCGCGGGCATCTTCGGCCGGCTGGTCGACGAGCAGGACGCGCCGCTGGCGGGCGTCGCGGTGACCCTCGAGGCGAACGACGGGACGGCGCTCGCGACCACCGTCGAGACGGCGGTCGACGGCAGCTTCCGCATTGACTTCGCCGACGATGACGACCTCGACGACGCCGTGCTGCGGGTCGAGCGCGACGGTCACCCCGCGGCGCGACAGAACCTGGCCCTGCCGGCCGGCGCGCAGCTCGAGCTGCTGATCCGCCTCGACCGCGGCGGCCAGCTCGAAATCGAGCCGCTGCTCGAGGCGCCGGCGCGCGCACCCGAGGCCGAGCTCCTCGGGCGCAAGGTGCGCGTCGTCGCGCTGGCCGCCGATGGCACGAGCGCGCCCTTCCGGGTCGGTCTGCGCGGCGCCTTCGCCGCCGACCAGATCGAGGTCCGGCTGGTGCTCCGGCCGCAGAGTGACGACTGGCGCTTCGCCTCGGCCGGCTCCGGCCGAAGCGACGCCGTCGGCCTGCCGCTGGCCCTCGGCGACGCGGCGGGCGAACTGCACGGCAGCATCGTCGAGGTGCGGGCGGTCGCCGCGCCGGCCGGCAGCCTGGCCGGCGTGGTCGATTTCGCTCGGCCGAAAGACCTGCCCAAGCCGGCGGTGTTCAGCCCCGATCCGCTGACCATCCTGCTTGCCGGGCCGCAAGATGAGGCGGTCTCGGCCGGTCGCATCGGCCCGCGCGCGGTGATCTGTACGAAAGACTCGGACGGCGAGGCCTGGCTCTCGCCGGCCAACCTGCGCCGGCTCGGCTTCGCCGACGGCGAGGAGGTCCGGCTGCGGCAGGGTCGCCGCGAGGCGACGGTCGAGCTCCATGCCGACGACGACCCGCTGCTGTCGGCCGTGACCATGGTTCTGGGCGAGCGCGAGGCCAACCGCCTCGAGCTCGGCCGTGACCGCCGGGCGGCGGGGTACGAGTTTGAGGTCACCCCGTCGCGCTAGCGGCGCCTACCCGCCATTGTGAAGCGCCCGCCAGACCCGCTCGGGGGTGAACGGCGGGCGGTGGAGGCGGACGCCGACGGCGTCGGCAATCGCCGCCTGCACCGCGGCGATGCCGGGGGCAATCGGCGGCTCGCCCACGCCCTTGGCGCCGAACGGGCCGTGCTCGGTCGGCTCCTCGACCAGCACGGAGGTCTGCGCCGGCGCGTCGAGGAAGGTAGGCAGGCGATAGTCGAGCAGGTCGGGGTTCAGGTTCCGCCCGGTCGACTCGTCGTACATCATCTCCTCGATGGTCGCCCAGGCGACCGACTGCAGCAGGCCGCCTTCCATCTGGCCTTCGACCGCCATGGGGTTGATGGCGAAGCCGCAGTCGAGCGCCTGCCAGGCGTCGAGCAGCGTCACCCAGCCGGTCTCGCGGTCGACCTTGAGGTGGACCACCTGGGCCGAGATGGTGGTCGCGCTGGGCTTCGGGCTGAACCGCCCCTCGCCGCAGACCGGCCCGCCCTGGCGCAGGCCGAGGGTGGCCACCTCGGCATACGAGACCGACTTCTCCGGCTGCGCCTTGACGCGCACCGTCTGGTCGGCCGTCTCCAGGTCGTCGGGCGTCAGCTTGTGCTCGTCGTCGCTCAGGTGGGCGGCGGCCAGTTCGAGCATCTGCGCCCGGGCGGCGTTGGCCGCGTCGCGCACCGCGTTGCCGAAGCTGAAGGTGACCACGCTGCCGCCCGAGGCGGTGCCGAACGGCGCCGAGTCGGTGTCGCCGCGAGTCACCCGCACGCTGCTGAACGGCACACCGATGATCTCGGCGGCGATCTGCGCGCAGGCGGTGTCGGTGCCGGTCAGGTCCATCAGGCCATAGAACAACTGCACCGTGCCGTCGGTGGCCAGCGTGACCATCGCCGCGGCCGGGCCGGCGCCGTTGGTCCACTCGCCGATGGCCACGCCCCAGCCCTCGTCGGGCCCCTTGACGCGCGTGCTCCAGCCGGCCTTCTCGGCCACCGCGCCGAGGGTGCGGCGGAAGGCGATCTGTGGCTTGTCCGCGGGCAGGTTGAGCATCCGCAGCTCGACCGGATCGAGGCCCAGCTCGGCGGCAATCTCGTCGAGCTGTGCCTCGCTGGCGAAGGTCGCCTGCGGCGCGCCGGGCGCGCGATAGGCCCCCGGCGCCGGCTTGTTGGTGTGCACGCCGTAGGCATGGACGGCAAAGTTCGGGATGTCGTAGACGCCCTTGATCCGCCCCGAGGCCCAGACCGCCCCGCTGCCGACGCCGGTGTCCCAGTAGGCGCGGCACTCACGGGCGGTGATCCGGCCGGCGTTGGTGACGCCGGTCTTGACCGTGATGGTCAGCCCGGGCGCCGGCCGGCCGTCGAGGAACTCGTCGCGGCGCGAGTAGACCAGCTTGACCGGCCGCCGCGCCGCTTTGGCGAGCAGCACGGCATAGGTATCGACGATGCCGCCGAACTTGGCGCCGAAGCCGCCGCCGATGGTCATCCCGTGGACGTTGACCTGGCTCAGCGGCAGGCGCAGGCTCTTGGCGATGTTGCTCTGGATGGCGAAGTGGCCCTGGGTCGAGGTCCAGACGGTGACCTTGCCCTGCTCGTCGACATCGGCGATGGCCACCTGCGGCTCGATGTAGCCCTGGTGCGCCCGAGGGACGACGTAGGTGTGCTCGAAAATCCGGTCGGCCGCGGCCCAGCCGGCCTCCATGTCGCCGGTGACCCGGTGCTGCTCCTCGGCGATGTTGTGCAGCACCGTGCCGTCGTCGAGCCGGCGCACCGTCGCCTCGTCGTGGACCAAGGGCGCCGTCGGCCGGATCGCCTCGAGCACGTCGACCAGGGGCGTGAGCAGCTCGTACTCGACCTCGATCAGCTCGCACGCCTCGCGCGCCAGCTCGGGCGTCTCGGCGGCCACGGCGGCGATCTTCTCGCCCTGGTAGCGTACCTTGTCGCTGGCGAACAGGCTCAGCACACGTCGCGCCGCGTGGGCCTCCTCCTCGATGATCAGCGCCATATCGGCATCGAGACTGGCCTGGGTCAGCACCGCGTGGACACCGGGCAGCGCCTCGGCCCGCGCGGTGTCGATGCGCAGGATCGTCGCATGAGCGTGCGGACTGCGCAGGATCGCCGCGTGGAGCAGGCCGGGGGGTTGCACGTCGGAGGTGTAGAGCGCCCGGCCGGTCACTTTGGCCGCGGCGTCGACGCGGGGGACGGAAGTTCCGACGACGGTATGTGTGGGCATGGTCAAACCTCTTGCTCGGCGGCAGTTGGCTCCGGCCGCCCGGACCCCTGCCGGGCGGCCGGGAGTCGACTACAGCGCGGCGCGTGCCGCGGCCAGCGCGGCATCGTAGTCGGGATGGTCGGTCACCTCGCCGACGATCTGCCGGTAGGCGATGTTGCCGTCGCGACCGACGACGAAGACCGCGCGGGCGAGCAGCTTCAGCTCGTCAATCAGCAAACCCCACCGAGTCCCGAACTCGCGGTTCTTGTAGTCGCTCACAGCCTTGATGTTGTCGGCCCCTGCGGCGCCGCACCAGCGCGCGATGGCGAACGGCAGGTCGAGGCTGACGTTGAGCACCACCACGTCGCTGAGTTCGGCCGCGGCCTCGTTGAAGCGCTTGGCCTGCAGGTCGCAGACGCCGGTGTCGAGCGACGGCGTGACCGAGAGCAGAACCACCTTGCCCTTCAGGTCGTGACCGTGCAGCTCGGACATGTCGGTCGCCGTCCAGGTCACGTCGGGGGCGTCGTCGCCGACCTTGACCTCGTTCCCGACGAGCGTCATCGGGTTGCCCTTGAACGTCACGCTGCCAGCCATAAGCGTCCTCCTTCGGCCATCCGAAGTATGCCACGCAATGCCGTTCGCGTCCTGCCCGGCGCCCGGTACGGATCAACCGGATCCGCTGACCGGGTGACCGGGCCCGGCGATCGACCGCTGCGGGCATCGCCCGCCTGCACCATGGTGAAGCGTGGTTCACGATCTCGCGCGCCTTCTGGCGAGGCACGGTGCAAAGGCGCGGGCAGAGCTGACGGCGGCATGGGCCGGCCGGCGGCTGGATCGAGTGGAAGCCGTGCCAGGAGCGAGCGATGGAATCGCGACCGCCGCGACGAACACTTCTGACGCTCGGCGCCGCCGGCTTGGCAAGCGCCTCGGCCCACGGCGCGGCCGGTGGCGCAGCCGAGCTCTGGGAACGGTTGGCCTCGATGCTCGCCACGGACGTGGCCAGGGGCCTGCCGGAGCCGCTGCCCGAGGCAGTCGACCACGTGGTCGGCTCGCTCGATCCGCCCGGGCTGGTGGTCATCCGCGCCAACCGGGGCGGCCTGCCCGTGCAGGCTCGGGACCTGCAGAGCCTGCCGGTCGCCGCGCTCTACTGCCTTGGTATGCCGCCGAGGCTCAAAGAGACCCTCGGCGACGGACCCTGCTACCGGCTGGTAATCGACGACGGCCAGCCGCTGAAGCTGGCGCTGGTCGACCTGGTCTCCGGCAAGCGCACAGAGCTCCCGGTGGTGGCCCGCGATGACGCACAGAACGCAGCGCTCATCCCCATCGTGCGCGGCCGGCGCGGCCTGCTCTCGATCGGCTGCCGCTACTACTATGCCGGCCAAGCCGGCGTGTTCACGAACCCGTACTTCCATGTGATCGGCGGCGAATAGGCCGCGTCTGCAGTCTCGTGGAGGGAATCCGCCGCGGCGATGCCTTGCGCTGTATGCGATGAGATCGACTGACCGACGAGCAATGGGCCAAGCTGGAGCCACACCTGCGGCCGCCAGGTCAAGAGCAAGACCTGTGAGGACCATCAATGCTGGACCACCAGCCTGACGGCGGCACCGGCCGGCCCGCCACTGCTCGAGACGCCGTGCCGCGGCCATTGCATGAGTGACTCACCGCCCGCGCCGCCCCGCGCCCAGCCACGGCTCCCAGCAGCGCGCCCGTGCCGAGCATCATGGCAGGCCGACAATCGGACCGGACATCCCGGCATTCATGTCTATAATGATTCGCGACCAGGCGCATGCGGCACACAGAGGGCCGCAAAGGAGGCTGGGATGAGACGCTCGACGGGCTGGCGTTCGGCGATGCTGTTGCTGGCGGTGGGGTTGGTCGTCGGGGCCACCTCGTGTGGCACCGGCGGGCCCAATGACCCCTTCAACCTCTTCCGTCGGATCGTCCTCGACGGCCTCGGCCAGGGGCGGGGCGTCCTGGAGCCCGGCGGCCAGTCCCTGCTGTTCGGTCCCATGCCGAGCGCCGACCCAGCCGAGGCGGCCGCGCTCGCCTTCCGCTTGAGCTGCCTCAGCGGGCCGGGCGTGGTCCGCGCGCGGTGGCTGTTCGACGACGCGCAGACCGGCCTCACCCCGGCCGCCGAGAGCTTCGGCTTCGCCGAAGACGTGGTCGACCTGCTGCTCGGCGCCGGGCCGCTCGACGACAGCCTGGGCTACTTCCGCGGCGACGCCGTGTCGCGGTTCTTCCTCGAGGTGCAACTGCCCGCGGGCGAGCCGCGGACCGAGGTCCAGCTCGAGGTGCAGTTGGCCCGGTCACCGCTCGACCAGACCTTTGACCTCGAGCCGAACAACGAACCCGACGGCGCGGTCAACGTTCAGCGGCAGGACGACGGCTCGCTGCCGCCATCGCCGGGCGTCATGTCGCCGGTCTTCGGTGACATCGTGGACTACTACCGCGTGCTGCCCGACGGCCTGGGCGACGGGATCGAAGTCGAGACCGTCGAGCCGCGTGGTGCTCGGACCACCGTCGAGGTGACCGACAACGGCACCGTTGTCATCGGCGGTCTGACCGACGAGCAGGTCGACGTCACGCCCCTGCTGGGCGACATCCCGCTGGTCGGCCGGCTGTTCCGCACGCGGCCGGAGGACGGCGAGCGGAGAAGCCTCACGATCTTCATCACGCCGAGGATCATCAACGGCGGCTGACGGCAGGTGGTCAGAGCTCATCCGGCAGGCTGAGGATATCCGGCCCATCGCTCGTGATCGCCACGGTGTGCTCGAAGTGCGCCGCCAGGCTGCCGCGTGCGCCCAGCTGGCGATGAGCAGGTTCACGTTCGTGGCCGATGGTCACCAGTCTGCCCCGAGCGGCGGTCGTGGCAGCTCCAAGCCGTACTGATCACGGACCGGTTCGGGCACAGCATGGTCGATGACGTCGTAGCTCAGCGCGGCGAAGGGGCGAGCTCTGCGGAGCCACCTTCGGACGACCCGCTCCCATTCGTCCGACAGCCCACTCTGGTCTGGCGACGCAAGTCGCTCCTGCAGCCGCTTAAGGTCGGCGCCCATGTGCTCGCGGTGGAATCGGTACCGGTCGAGCAGGTCATCGCGGTCCAGGCCGGTCGTTTTGATGCTCATCTGGCCACGCTTGCTCCCCGCTCGGGCGTACGGGGTCCAGCGGCCCGGCACGTTTGGATCCGGCCGGAATCGGATGTGGTCCAGAGGATCGTCGCTCCCTGGGTCGATCAGCAGTGGCTGTTCGTCACCCGGCGGCTCGTCTTCGGGGGCGAGACGCGTGCGCTCATCGAGCAGGGGAAACTGGTCCGACTTGCCGCTCCGGTTGCAGTTCGGACAGGCAACGAGTAGGTTCGACCATCGCCAGGTGAGCCACCAGTAGAGGCGCTTCGGACGGTAATGCTCGACATCGTTGTAAGCGGCTTCGATGGCCTTTTCGCAATAGCAGCACTTGCGATGCTGGGCACGGTGCATGGGCTGCTTTGCCCCACGGTACTTGGTGCCCAGCTCGCCGATCCGATCCGCCTCCGGCAGCGCCCGAACGCGGGCGACCTCGGCAGCCTCCATTGCCGCCCAGTCGGCCGGCGCCAGCGGACGCGTGATACGCACCATCACCGCGACTCGCGGCTGACCGGCTCAACCGGAGGAGTCACGTTGGATTCCCGAAGTAGCTTGTGCAGCCTCTGGAGTTCCTTCTCTTCTTGCTGACTGCGATAGGGATCAGTGGCCAGATAGACATACTGCTGCCTGGCTCGGTTGACCTCGGTCAGGAACCGGTTCTCGGTGCCGAAGTACTCCGCAGCGATCTCCGTGGCTGTCATCAGGTCCGGCCGGGCGTCGGGCGACTCCGCCACCACGTTGCCCTCGTCATCGAAGCGGAGGACCACCACTTCATCGGCTTCGAGGCCTGGCAGAACCAGGGGTGAATGGGTCGACGCGATGAACTGGATCTTCGGGAACGACGCCTTGAGCGCCCGAACGAGACCGAGTTGCCAGGTCGGATGGAGATGCAGATCCAGTTCATCGATCAGGACCAGGCCTTCCATGTCGGCCGGCTCGACTGCCTCGCCCGCCTCCAGGTAATACTGCCCGATCAGATCAGCAATCCAGGAAATGGCGGCTTGGTAGCCATGCGAGAGCCAGGTCGTCGGAATGTGGATGTCCTCTTTGCCGGCGCGGAAACGGGCGCGGTGGGTGAAAATCAGGTCCTCGCGGGTTCGCACGCCTCCTCTAGCGCTTAGCTCCAGGCCTTTCACCCTGGGTAGAAGGTCTGGACTTCGAGTGATTACATGCTCCAGCATAGCCACGTACTGGGCCTGCAGCTTCTTGTCCAGCAGATGGTCAAAGCCGGTGCCAATGATGCTGCCCTTGTCGAAGAGAGGTTCGAGCCGCGTTTTAACCTTGTCAGCCAAATCTCTGTGATCTGGCGGGCTGGGTAGCGACCTGCGCACGCCGTAGCCGAGCACCTGTACAAGCGCCGCCTCCTCAAGCTCGGCGCGGACTTTCGCTTCGCGGGCCTCCGAATCGCTTCCGTCCTGGCCGCGGCCTGCCTGGTCGATTCCGAACCTGACGTTGTCGCCAGCCTTCGCGCTGCACTCGCCCTGCAGAACCGTTCTGCCAGGTGGTAGCCAGATCCGTGACCAGAGCGTCGCCTGACCAGCCTCCTCGGGCCAGCCCCGAACGCGCAAGAGGTCGGCGTTGCGCGAACCGAAGGAGAAGGTCGCTTGTAGGTCGACCTTCTGGTCTGGCGGCCGGAGGTCGTGTAACGATGAGGCATCGCTCAGTTGCCCGGCGCGGTACGAACCGACGGCTGCCATCGCGATTGCCTGCAGGATCGTTGTCTTGCAGGTCCCGTTCTCGCCGAGCAACACCGTCCACATCCGCGGCTGGTCGTCACGTGTGAAGCCCAGTTCCAGGTTGCGGACGAGTTTCAGGCCCCGGATGTGGAGGCTGCGGATGTACATGGGCCCTCGCACTGGGTCGCTTCGAGCGCCCAGGCGGGACTCCTCCGGGTCGCTCTACAGCTCATCCGGCAGGCTGAGGATATCCGGCCCATCGCTCGTGATCGCCACGGTGTGCTCGAAGTGCGCCGCCAGGCTGCGGTCGCGGGTTACCGCGGTCCAGCCGTCGGGCAGCTCGTCGACCTCGTACCCGCCGGCGGTGACCATCGGCTCGATGCAGATCACCATGCCCGGCCGCAGGCGGTCGCGGCGGGTTTCCATGCTGGCGAAGTTCGGCACCTGCGGCGGCTCGTGCAGCGAACGGCCGATGCCGTGGCCGACCAGTTGCCGCACCACGCCACAACCGTTGGTTTCGCAGTGGTTCTGAATCGCCTTGGCGATGTCCCAGACGCGCTTGCCGCTGAGCGCCTTGTCGATTCCCAGGTAGAGCGACTCGCGGGTGATTCTCATCAGGTGCGCGGCGGTCTCGCTCGGCTCGCCCAGGCACCAGGTATAGGCCGTGTCGCCGACCCAGCCGTCGACGATCACGCCGAAATCGAGGCTGACCACGTCACCTGCTTCGAGCGGCCGGTCGTCGGGCACGCCGTGGACCACCGCCTCGTTGACCGAGGCGCAGAGGTAGTTGGGATAGCCGCGGTAGCGGTAGAACGAGGCGCGCCATCCGCCCTCGTCGGCAATCCGGCGGGCGCGGGTGTCGAGCTGGCGGGTGGTCACGCCGGGCGCGATCATCGCCCCCAGCTCGCCGACGATGCGCCGCGACAACTGGGCCGCGGTGCGCAGCTTGGCGATCTCCTCGGCGGTGCGGATGACCGGGCGTTGCAACGCCATCAGAGCACATCCTCGGAGACCAGCCGGCGGACCACCTCCTCGATCGGCTCGAGGTGCGCCACGCGGAAGACCTCGCGTTGCTCGAACAGCCGCAGCAGCTCGCTGTCGAGGTGGCCGTCCTGCTCTTCGAAGTGGAGGATGCGCAGCGCGCGGTCGACCGGCTGGGCCTTCTTGTATGGCCGGTCGGCGGCGGTCAGCGCGTCGTAAATGTCGGCGATGGTCATCATCCGCGATTCGAGGCAGATGACGTCGCCGGCCAGGCCGTCCGGATAGCCCGAGCCGTCGAGCTTTTCGTGGTGCGCGCCGGCGATTTCGGGAATACGCCGCAGAGCCGGGCTCCACGGGATGCGCTCGAGGATCCGCTTGCTCCAGACCACGTGCGACTCAATCTCCAGCCGCTCGGCATCATCGAGGTTGCCGCGGCGGATGTTGAGCAGCTTCAGCTCTTCGCTGTGCAGCAGGTGCTGCGTGTTGCCGTAGACGTCGCGATAGGTGCGCCCGGCAATCTCGGCCAGCCGCTCGAAGCGATCCTCGTCGAGCACCGTCGGCTCGTTGGCGATTAGGATGGTCTGGAAGTAGTCGTCGAGCAGCTCCAGCTCACGCGCGGCCTCGTCGTCGAGGCGGCGGAAGGCCTCTTCGGGATCGTCTCGGCCGCCCAACACCGTCTCCAGCTTGCGCCGGCCGTAGTCGGCTTCGAGCGTCCGTTTGACGAAGTCGAACCGCTCCTGGATCATCGCCAGGTGGTGCGCATAGAGCTTCTTCGCCTTGAGGAACACCTCGGCCCGGACGTAGATCTTGCCGATATCGTGGAGCAGCCCCGCGTAGCGCAGCTCCTCGAGCTGCTGCTCGCTGAACCGCACGCCGGCGTAGGGACCGGAGTCGAGGCGGTTCACCTCGCGGGCCAGGGCCAGGGTCATGGCGGTCACCCGCTGGCTGTGCCCCGCGGTGGCCGGGTCGCGGTCTTCCACCGCCTTGACCCAGCCCATCAAGAAGCCCTCGAAGATCCGTGAGATGCTGTCGAGCAGCAGGTTGTTCTCGACCGCCACGGCCGCCTGGCTGGCCAGCGACTCGACCAGCGCCTCGGACTCCGGCGGGAACTCGAGCACCTCGGCCAGGCAGTCCTCGACGGTGGCCAGCCGCCGCGCCGGGGTGCGCTTGCGGTTGATCAACTGCAGCACGCCGCGCATCTCGCCCTTGTTGGTCCGCATCGGCACGACGAGCATCGAGCGGGTGCGATAACCGGTCTCCTCGTCCCACCCGCGCGAGAAGCTGTACGGCGCGGCCGGGTCCAACTCATAGACATCGGCCAGCCGTAGCGTGCGGCCGGTCGAGCCGGTGTAGCCGGCCAGGCTGGTGTCGTCGAGCGGCAGGGTGAACTCGTGGTAGTCGATCGGCACGCTGTCGTTCTGGCTCAGCTTGAACCGCAGGCAGCCCCGCCCGCCGTCGTCTTCGACCAGGTAGAGCGAGCCGGCGTCGGCGCCGGTGATCTCGCGGGCTTTGCGCAGGATCAGCTCGAGCAGGGTATCGACGTCCCGCTCGGCCGAGAGCGCGATGCCGATCTGATGCAGTTGCCGGAGCTGGCTGTCGAACCGCTGCAGATCGGCGTTAAGCCGCCGCTGGGCGTGCTGCATGCGGACCACCTGCAGCGCGTTGCGCACGATCTTCGCCTGCAGGTGCGCCGGCGCGTGGGGGTTGAGATAGGCGTGGACCAGCGCGTCGGCCGCCGGCGTGAGGGTCGTCTCGGCCACCTCGGCCGAGAGCACCAGGGCTGCAGTCGCGTCGCCGGTGGCCAGCTCGCACAGCCGCGCCGAGATGGCCGCCGCGCTGTCGCCGAGCGTGCCGGCGACAGCCAGCCAGACATACGGCCCACCGTCGCGCGGCGGCGCGGCCGAGTCGGCCAGGCGAACGAGCCGCAGCTCGTCGACGCCGATCTGGGCCGGGTCGACCTCGGCGCCCGCCGAGATGTAGAGCGTCAGCTCGTCGCTGTACGGCATCGCCCGCTGTCACCCACCAGTCTCATCCTGGGGCAAGGGCTCGCGCTTCGACCCCGCCGCGACGCCTCCTGCCAACTCGACACCGAAGTAGCGCGCCTCGGGGTGGAACGTGATCACCGCCGTGGTCGACACCTCCGGCACCAACTGATACTCCTCGCTCAGCTCGACGCCGATCCGCTCGGGCCGCAGCAGCTCGAACAGCTTCGCCTGATCCTCGAGGTTGGGGCAGGCCGGGTAACCATAGCTATACCGCGCTCCACGGTACTCCTGGCGGAACAGCCCGGCCACCTCGGCCGCATCGTCGCCGCCGGCGCCGCACTCGGCGCGGATGGCCGCGTGCAGATACTCGGCCAGCGCCTCGGTCGTCTCGGCCGCCAGGCCGTGGAAGTAGAGGTACTCGGTGTACCGGTCCGCCGCGTGCAGCCGCTGCTCGACCGGCCGCACCTCGGGCCCGAGGGTGACCAGCATGGCCGCGAAGACGTCCCGCTCGCCCGACTCGACCGGCCGGTAGAAGTCGGCAATGCACAACCGCCGCCCGCCCGGCTGCCGCGGGAAGGCCAGGCGCGCCAGCTCGGCCTCGCCGTCGTAGAGCACCACCTCGTTGCCCTCGGCGGCCGCCGGCCAGTAGCCGTAGATCGCCCGCGGCTGGAACCAACCCTCGCGCGCCACCTGCTCGCGCAGGCGGGCGATGTCGGGGCCGATCTCGCGTTCGACCCGCGCAGACCACTCGTCGCGGCTCTCGTCATGCCGGCGGCGCAGGCGGTACTGCCCGCCGTAGAGAGCGAGGGGATTGACGTACTCGAACAGCGAGTTCAGGTCGAACTCGTCACGGATCCGCGCGCCCCAGAACGGCGGCGTGGCCAGCGGCGCGTCGGTTGCCACGTCGCTGCGGCCGGCCTGGCCGTTGGCCTGCGCGGTGACGATTGGCTCGGCGGCGGCGGGTGCCTCGTCGCGCGCACCACCGGCGGCGTACCGCTCGCGCAATCGCGCGCGCCGAGCCTGCCGCGCCTCGGGTCGGCACAGCCGGTCCATGGTGGCCAGGCCCTCGAATGCGTCCTGGCCGTAGTAGACCTCGCCGCGGTAGAGCTGCCGCAGGTCATCCTCGACGTACGAGCGGGTCAACGCCGCGCCGCCGAGCACGACGGGGAAGTAGTCCAGCCCGCGACGGTTCAGTTCGTCCAGGTCGTCGCGCATGACCAGGGTCGACTTGACCAGCAGGCCGCTCAATCCGATTACGTCGGCCTGATGCTCGAGCGCCGCCTCGACGATGGCATCGATCGGCTGCTTGATGCCCAGGTTGACCACCCGGTAGCCGTTGTTGGTCAGGATGATGTCGACCAGGTTCTTGCCGATGTCGTGGACGTCGCCCTTGACCGTGGCGAGGACCATCGTGCCCCGGCTGGTGCTGCCCCCGGCGCGCTCCATGTGCGGCTCGAGATAGCCGACGGCGGCTTTCATCACCTCGGCCGACTGAAGCACGAAGGGCAACTGCATCTGCCCGCTGCCGAACAGCTCGCCGACGGTCTTCATGCCGGCCAGCAGGTGGTCGTTGATGATGGTCAGCGCGTCGTATTTGGCCAGCGCCGAGTCGAGCGCCGGCTCGAGCCCGACCCGGTCGCCGTCGACGATCCGCCGGGCGAGGTCCTCCTCCAGGCTCAGTTCGCGCTCGGGAGCCCGCCGGCGGGTCGTCTCGACGTCGTCGAACAGCGTGACGAAGTGGGTCAGTGGGTCGAACCCCTCGCGCCGGCGGTCGTAGATCAGGTCGAGCGCCGCCTCGCGCTGCGGCTCGTCGATCTTGTACAGCGGCGTGATCCGCCCGGCGTGGACAATCGCCGCATCGAGCCCGGCGGCCATGCACTCGTGCAGAAAGACCGAGTTGAGCACCGCCCGCGCCGCCGGCTTGAGCCCGAAGCTGACGTTGCTCACCCCCAGCACACACCAGGCGCCGGGGCAGGTCTCCTTGATCCGCCGGATGCCGTCGATGGTCTCGAGCCCGTTGCGGCGGTCCTCTGCGATGCCGGTCGAGACGGGCAGGGTCAGTGCGTCGAACAGCAGGCTGGTCGGCGACAGGCCATATTCGCCAACGGCCAGGTCGTAGATCCGCCGGGCAATCGCCACCTTGCGCTCGGCGCCGCGGGCCATGCCCTCCTCGTCGATGGTCAGGGCGACCACCGCGGCGTTGTAGCGCCGAGCCAGAGGCAGCACCGCGGCCGGTTTCTCCAGCCCGTTTTCGAGGTTGATCGAGTTGATCGCGCAGCGGCCGCCGAGCCGCTTCAGCGCCACCTCGAGCACCGGCGTCTCGGTGCTGTCGACCATCAGCGGCACCTGCACCGCGGTGGCGAAACGGTCGATCACCCGGGCCATGTCGGCCGGGCCGTCGCGGCCGACGTAGTCGACACAAACATCGAGCACCTGCGCCCCACCGCGCACCTGCTCGCGCGCGACGGCGACCATGCCGTCCAGGTCGCCCGCCTCAACCAGGTCACGGAAGCGCTTGCTGCCCGTCGTGTTGCACCGCTCGCCGATGATCAGGAAACTGTTCTCCTGCTCGATGGTGGTGCGCTGATAGAGACTGGCCAGGCTCGGTGCGTAGTCGACCGTCCGCGGCTTCGCCGGGCGGCGGCCGAGCCGCTCGACCACCGCCGCCAGGTGCTCCGGCGTGGTGCCGCAGCAGCCGCCGACGATGCTCGCGCCGAACTCGTCGACAAAGCGCTCGAGCCACTCGGCCAGCTCGTCCGGCTGCAATGGGAAGTAGGGCGCGCCGTCGCGCAACTGCGGCAGGCCGGCGTTGGGCATCACCGAGATGGGCAGCGGCGAGTGTTCGGCCAGGTAGCGCAGGTGCTCGGTCATCTCGCGCGGGCCGGTGGCGCAGTTGAGGCCGATCGCCTGGATGTCGTAACCGACCAGCGCCGCCAGCGCCGCGCCGATCTCGCTGCCGACCAGCATCGTGCCCGTGGTTTCGACGGTCACCGAGACAAGCACGGGCGGCCGCGCGCTGTGCTCGCCGCAGGCGTCATCGATGCCGGCCAGCGCGGCTTTGGCCTGCAGCAGATCCTGACAGGTCTCGACGATCAGCGCGTCGACGCCGCCATCGAGCAGCCCGCGGGTCTGCTCGGCATAGCTGGCGGCCAGCGTGTCGAAATCGGTGTGGCCCAGGCTGGGCAGCTTGGTCCCCGGGCCGAGGTTGCCGACCGCGAAACGGGGCTGGTCCGGCGTGCTGTACGCATCGACCGCCTCGCGCGCGCAGCGCGCGGCGGCGAGGCTCAGCTCATGGGTCCGCTCGGCGATGCCATACTCGGCCAGCACGATGCGATTTGCGCCGAAGGCGTTGGTCTCGACGAAATCGCAGCCGACGCGGAGAAAGCCCTGGTGGATCTCGCGCACCACCTCGGGCCGGGTGACGCTGAGGATCTCATTGCACCCCTCCAGCCCCTCGAAATCGTCCAGCGGCAGGTCGAGCGCATGGATGGCCGTACCCATCGCCCCATCGCCGATGAGCACCCGTTCGGAGAGGGCGTCGCAAAACAAGGACATCGAGAAGATCGGCTCCCACGGCGCGCCGGCCGTGGGATTAAGCATAACCCCGATCCGCCTGCACGACAAGCAACCCGCTTGTAGAGCCGGTTTGCGAAATAGGGACGGACCCTGGGATCCCGTTGACAGCCCGGCGTGATGTGCGAGACTCGGGCCATGCCCAGCCGCGCCGAAAGCGGGTTCGACGTCGCCATTGTGGGGGCGGGGCCGGCCGGTCTGGCCTGCGCCTATGCCGCGCAGCAGGCCGGCTTGAGCCACGTCGTCCTCGAACGCGGCTGCATCGCCGACAACATCCGGCGGTTTCCAACCAACCTGGTCTTCTACTCGACGCCCGACCTGATCGAGCTCGGCGACATCCCGCTCATTTGCGCCGGCGCCAAGCCGACCCGCAGCGAGGCGGTCCACTACTACACCCGCTTTGCCATGGCCAAGCGGCTCAACGTCTGGACCTACCGGACGGTCACCGGCGCGGCGCGCGCCGCCGGCGGGTTCCGCCTCGAGCTGCGCAGTCACGTCGGCCAGCCGGGCGCGGTGACGGCGCGCAGCGTGGTCCTCGCCTTCGGCGCCTATGACGAGCCGAACCGGCTCGGCGTACCGGGTGAGGAGCTGCCCCATGTGCACCACTTCTTTGACGAGCCGGAGCGCTACCACGGCTGCGACGTGCTGATTGTCGGCGGCAAGGGCTCGGCCAGCGAGGCGGCGCTGCTGGTCTGGCGCGCCGGCGGGCGGGTGACCATGAGCTACCGCCGCGAGCGGTTCAGCGGCCTGAAGTACTGGATCGAGCCCGACCTGCTCAACCGCATCGCCGCCGGCGAAATAACCGCCTACCTGCCCTCCTGGGTCGAGGCGATCGGGCCGGGCAGCACCACCCTCCGCCTCGCCGACGGCCAACGCCGCGAGGTGCCGGCCGACTTCATCCTGGCGCTGACCGGCTACTCACCCGTGCTCGACCTGTTCGACGCGCTGGGTGTTCTCTACCACCCGGAGACCAAACGGCCAGCGGTCGATCCGCAGTCGCTGGCGAGCAACGTGCCGGGCGTCTATGTCGCGGGCTGCATCGTGGCCGGCAACATCGGCAACGAGATCTTCATCGAGAACGGGCGCGAGCACGGGGCGAAGATCATCGCCCACCTGGCCGCCCACTGCGCGAGCACACCGTAGCGCCCCGCGCCGGGCGGAGGAATCGGCCCCGATGCGGCGGAGGCCGTCGGCGGAGTCGGCCATGCGCTGGATCTGCCTGCTCGCTCTGGCCACGCTACCCGCGCGGGGCGAGAACCTGATCCGCAACGCCTCGTTCGAGCAGATCACCGACCGCGGCCTGCCGGTCGGCTGGGAGTGGAGCCCCGCTCGCGCCGGCGCCGAGGGGGCGAGTGACACCGTCGCACACCGCGGCGAGCGCTCGTTTCGGCTGCGCAACGTCACCCCGCGCGCGCCGCACATCTTCTCGCACCTGACCCAGACCGTCCGCGTGCGGCCCGCGACGACCTACACGCTCTCCTGCTATGTGCGCGGCGAGGCCGGCGTCGCCTGGCTCGGCGGCGGGCCCGGGTGGCAGGTACGCGAGCCGTTCCCCGCCGGCGACGCGTGGCAGCGGGTGAGCACCCGGTTCACCACCGGCCCCGACGAGCGGAGCTGGTACGTCATGATCTTGACCGAGAGCGAAGGCGAGTTCTGGGTCGACGACGTGCAGCTCGAGGAGGGCACCGTGGCGAGCGAGTTCGTCGAGCGCCGGCCACTGGCGCCCGGGGAGCTGACCGTGCAACTGGTCCGCGGCCCCGACCGCCGCAACCTGCTGCCGGACCCCTCGTTCGAGACCTGGGCCGACGGCGCGCCGACCGGTTGGAGCTGGGACCCGCGCAACACCGATGCGCGGCTCGAGCGCCTCGACGAGGGCCACTTCGGCGGCCACAGCCTGCGGGTGACCAACGGCACCGCCTTCGGCGCCCACGTCTACGCCCACCTGCGCCTGACCGACGAGCTGACCGTCGAGCCCGAAACCGATTACACGCTGTCCTACTACGTCCGCACACACGGCCGGCCGGGCAACGCCTGGGTCGGCGGCGGGCGTGACTGGCTGGTGCGGGTCAAGCTCCCCGAGACCCACGGCGACTGGCAGCGGGTGACCCACACCTTCCGCACCGGCGCCGAGACCAGCATCCCGGTGATGATCCTGACCGAGAGCCCGGGCAGCTTCGACATCGACGACGTGCAGATTGAAGCCGGCCGGCTGGCCACGCCGTTCGAGGCGGGCGAGACCGTCCTCCCCGCCCGGCTCGCCCTGGGCCTGAGCGAAGCGCCCGGCGCCGCGGGCAGCGCCGGCCGGTGGAAGCCCGACCGCTACCCCCCCGACCGCTGGGCGTTCGCCGCCGACGAGCTGCGCTTCGAGGCCGGTCTGGCCCTGCCCCGGCCCGAGCCGGACGGTTCGCTGACCGTGCGCGTCGGCGCGGCCGAGACGCGGATCGACCTGGAGGGCGGACTGCCCACCAGCGGCACGGTCTACCTCGCCTACGGCTTGCCCGCCGAGCCGCCCGACGAGGTTGCGGTCGAGATTATCGCCCGTGGCGGCGAGCGCGAGCTGGCCCGCGCGGCGCAGGCCGTGCGGGTGGTCACGGTGGCCCAAGTCGAGCGGCTGCTGGCCGAGCTCGGCGCGCGGCAGGCGCCGCTCGATCGGCTGGCGGCCGAGTGCGATTACGCCCGCGTCACCGCCACCGTGTTGCGCAACTTCATCGGTTTCTGCCGCGACGACATCGCCGGCGGCGAGATCGGCCGCGCCTATGACACGGCGGTGCAGCTCGCGGCGCTGGCCGAGCGCGCGCTGGCCGCTGGGCCGCGGGGGAAGACGCCGCGGTATGTCACCTCGCCGCTCGAGCTTGCCGGGCCCACCTTCCTCGGCAGCGTCCGCCTGCCCGACGGGACGATCGAGCGGCGGCCGGTCTACTTCACCGGCTACGGCCACTTCTCCGCCGTGCGGCGCGATCTCGAGCAGTTCCCCGCCTACGGCAGCAACCTGATCCAGGTCGAGTTCGGGCCGAACAGCGTGTTCCGCGAGGACGAGCGCCCCGACGACGCCGCGGTCGACGAGTTCGTCCGCCTGCTCGACCGCGCCGCGGCGGCCGACGTGCAGGTCAACCTGCTGCTCTCGCCGCACTACTTCCCGGCCTGGGCGTTCGAGCGCTGGCCGCACCTGCGCGGGGTCAACGGCGGGTTCTTGCAGTACGACTTCTACGCGCCGGAGGCACAGCGGCTCGAGGAGGCCTTCCTCCGCCACGTCATTCCGCGCATCCGCGACCACCCGGCGCTGCACAGCCTCTGCCTCTCGAACGAACCGCTCTGCGTCGATGCGCGCTCGTCGGCCAGCTTCATCGCCGGCTGGCACGACTGGCTGCGGGCCAAGTACGGCGACGCGGCGGCGTTGCGCGCCGCCTGGGGTGACCCGACGGCCGAGTTCGGTGCCGAGCCGCCGGCAGGGTTCGAGCCGACGGCGCGCTGCGTCGACTTCGTCGCTTATCAGCAGGAGGCGTTCGCCGGCTGGCACGCCTGGATGGCGGGCATCATCCGCGAGCTGGCGCCGGCGGTGCCGCTCCATGCCAAGATCATGATCGGGGCGCACTTCGGGCTGCACGCTCACGGCTTCTGGAGCATCGCGCCGGAGCTGTTCAGCGAGTGGAGCGACCTCAACGGCAACGACTGCTGGAAACCGACGGGCGGCGACGAGCGCTGGGCCTGCGGCTGGCTGGCCGAGAACATGGGTTACGACTACCAGCGCTCGGCGGCCGACAAGCCGATCTTCAACAGCGAGAACCACCACATCCCCGACCGGACGCTGACCTCGATTGCGCCCGAGTACCTGCGCAACGTCATCTGGCAGGGCGCGATCCACGGCCAGGGCGCCGAGACGACGTGGGTCTGGGAGCGGACCTTCGAGACCGGCAGCGACTTCACCGGCAGCATCCTGCACCGGCCCGAAGTGGTCGAGGCGAAGGGCCACACCGGGCTCGACCTGATGGCCGCCGCCCGCGAGGTCGCCGCCGTCGCGGGGCAGCCGGCGCCGGTGGCGATCTACTGGTCGCAGCGAGCCGCCATCCTCGATGGCAACGCGCACGAGCAGGCAGTCCGCGCGGCCTACGTGGCGGCGAACTTCCTCGACCTGCCGGTCGGCTTCGTCAACGACCGCGACGTGGCCCGCTACGCCGCCGGCGGCGAGAGCCGCGCCCTGGCCGCCGCGCGGGTGCTGCTGGTGCCCGCCTCGGCCAACCTGGCCGCCGAGCTGCCCGCCGCGGCCGCGCGCTTCGCCGCCGCGGTCCCGCGGTTGGTCTACCTCGGCGACCCGCCCGCCGGTCTGCCGCGGGGCGAGACGGTCTCGGCCGAGCTGCTCGCCGGCGAGCCCGAGCCGCTCTGGCGGCGGCTGCGCGAGGTGGTCGCGCTCGACCCACCGGTCGCCGTCGGTGTGTTCGGCGTCGAGGTCCGCTCGGCGCCATACGCCGGCGGGCGGGTGGCCAACCTGTGCAACTACCTCAACCGGCCGGTCACGGTGACGCTGCCGGTGGGGTCCGTTGACGTGCTGACCGGCGCGGCGCTGCCGGCAGAGTTCGAGCTGTCGCCGCTGGTGCCGCTGCTGTTGCGGTGCGGGGAGTAACCGAGGCATGAGTCAGCTACGGGTCGGGATCATCGGTGTCGGTCTGCGCCGCCGGGCCGACGGGCAAACGCGCAAGGGCATGGCCTGGGGCCACGGTAAGGGCTACGCCGCCTGTGCGGCGACCGAGGTCGTCGCCCTGGCCGACATCCGGCCGGAGGGGATGGCGCAGTTCGCCGCCGACTTTGCGATCGAGCCCAAGCAGTACGACGACTACCGCGCCATGCTGGCGGGCGAGTCGCTCGATCTGCTCAGCATCTGCACCTGGCCTCACCTGCACGCCGAGATGGTCGGCGCGGCGGCCGCCGCCGGAGTGCGGGCAATCCACTGCGAGAAGCCGATGGCGCCGACCTGGGGCGAGGCGAAGCAGATGGCCGCAGCCTGCGACGAGCACGGCGTGCAGTTGACCTTCAACCACCAGCGGCGCTTCGGGCACAGCTATCGAACGGCGAAGGAGCTGCTGCTGGACGGCGCGATCGGCGAGCTGAAGCGCCTCGAGGCGGCCTGCGACAACCTCATGGACTGGGGCACGCACTGGTTCGACATGCTCAATTACTACAACGACGACACACCGGTCGAGTGGGTCCTGGCGCAGATCGACAAGCGCACCGACAAGAGCGTCTTCGGCCTGGCGGTGACCGATTCGGCGGTCAGCCGGTTCCAGTACGAGAACGGCGTCGCCGCGCTGCTCGAGACCGGCGGCGCGATGGGCCTCGGGTGCCAGAACCGGCTGATCGGCTCGACCGGCGTGATCGAGGTCGGCGCCACCGGTTGGATGGACGTCCGACTGCGCAACGAGACGACGCGCGGCTGGGAGACCATCGAAACGGCCCGTGACGACGAGTGGACGGGCGACATCGTGCGGGCGATTGCCGACGCGGTCGACGCGCTGCTGAACCAACATGAGCCGGAGCTATCGTCGCGCCGCGCCCTGCTGGCGACAGAGCTGATCTTCGCCTCGTACGAATCGAGCCGCCGCCGCGGGCGGGTCGACCTGCCGCTCGAGGTGGACGATTCGGCCCTACTGACCATGCTGGCCGCGGGCATGATCGGCGGGTAGGGCACGGTCGCCGAACGCGCCGGGGCCGGCGACCCGTGGTAGGGCGCGGTCGCCGAACGCGCCGGCGCCGTCCGTTCGGAGCGCGGGCGTCCCCGCCCGCCCGCGTGCCGGCGGGACGTGGTAGGGCGCGGTCGCCGAACGCGCCGGGGCCGTCCGTTCGGAGCGCGGGCGTCCCCGCCCGCCCGCGTGCCGGCGGGACGTGGTAGGGCGCGGTCGCCGAACGCGCCGGGGCCGTCCGTTCGGAGCGCGGGCGTCCCCGCCCGCCCGCGTGCCGGCGGGGACGCCGGCGGTCCGTTCGCCCGGCGGGGCGGAGTTGCGCATGACCATCCGCGAGCGAATCGAGCAGGCCGAGCGCGCGCAGCTCTCCGAGCACGCCGCGCTGGCCGCCGAATCACGCGGCCGGCGCGAGCCTGAGCCGGCCGACGACACGCGCACCTGCTTCATGCGCGACCGCGACCGGATCATCCACCGGGCCAAGTCGTTCCGCCGCCTGGCGCACAAGACTCAGGTGTTCATCTCGCCGCAGGACGATCACGTCCGCACGCGGCTCAGCCACACCCTCGAAGTGTCGCAGATCGCGCGGACCATCAGCCGCGCGCTGCGGCTGAACGACGACCTGACCGAGGCTGTCGCCCTGGCCCACGACCTGGGCCATCCGCCGTATGGCCACGCGGGCGAGGAGGGGCTCGACGAGGCCCACGCGCGGACGCTGCCCGGCGCTTCGTTCCACCACGCGCGGCACAGCCTGCGGGTGGTCGATCACCTCGAGCGTGATGGCCGCGGACTGAACCTGACCGCCGAGGTACGGGCGGGCATCGTCGGCCACACCAAGGGCCGCGCCGACCTGGGCACGGCGCTCGGCGGCGGCGGCACGCTCGAGGCCGAGGTGGTCAAGATCAGCGACCGCATCGCCTACCTCAACCACGACATCGACGACGCGCTGCGGGCCGAGGTGCTGGCCATCGACCAGCTCCCGGCCGACGCCCTGGCGGTACTCGGCCGGCGGCACGGCGAGCGTGTGTCGCGGATGGTCACCGACTGCATTCGGGCCAGCGCCGAACAGCCGCGGATCGCCCTCAGCGCCGAGATCTGCGAGGCGATGGACCGAATCAAGGAGCACCTGTTCGACGAGGTCTATCTCAACGCCGCCGCGGCCAACGCCTACCGCGGGCGGATCAAGGCGCTGGTGGCGGCGTTGTACGAGCACTACTTCAGGCACCCCAACGAGGTCCCGCACCCGCACCCGTCGCTCGCGTTGACCACGCTCGAGGGCCGCGCCACCGCGGCGCTGGACTATGTCGCCGGCATGACCGACCGGTTTGCCAAGCAGACCTACATCGACCTGTTTCTGCCCCACGACTGGCGCGTGCCGGAGGCGGAGGCGCGGGGGTGATTCAGCTCGGCTGCAGCACCGTGGCGACGATCTGATGGAGCACCGTGAAGGGCGACGGCGTCCACTCGCACAAACGCGCGGCGAGCTCGGCGTCGAACGCCGCGACCTGCTCGGCCGGCAGCGTCGCGCCGATCGCGCGACACGCCCGGATGCGACCGCGCCAGGTCTCGTGGGTGAAGGTCAGCGGCTCCTCGTAGACGACTTGCGCCCGGATCCGGAACAGGTCGGGCCGCCACGCCTGCGCGCTCGGCAGGCCGCCGGCGTAGTCGGCATGGGACCAGTCGGGGTTGTACTGCAGCACCAGCCGCTCGGTGGCCTCGGCGACGGCATCCTCGCGCGGCATCCAGCTCAGGTAACTCGCCACCAGCGACCCGCCGGGGACCAGCAGCCGCTTCAGCTCGGCTACCGCCGGTTCGGGGTCGAAGTAGAGCCAACTCTGGCCGGCGGTGGCGAAGTCGAACGACCGCGCCGGCAGCCCGGTGTTCTCGGCCGGAGCCTGTCGAAAGTCGATCGCCAGGCCCTCTGCCTCGGCCAGCCGTCGCGCCGCCGCGAGCTGGCCGGCGGCGACGTCGACGCCCGTCACGTCACAGCCTCGAGCCGCCAGCCCGCGCGCCAGCACGCCGGTGCCGGTGCCGAGGTCGACGATCCGCTGGCCCCGCAGGCCGACGCCGAGCAGCGCCAGGAACTGCCAGAAGCTCGGCGGGTAGCCGGGCCGGTAGAGGGCATAGTCGTCCGATGCACGGCTCCAGTCGTGGACCCGCCCGCCGTCGTGCTGAGGCATCGCCGATGACTCCCGATCGCCGCTGGCTGTGGCTGGCCGTCGCCGTGCACTGCCTGTTCGGCACCGTCTATCTTGCGATCTTGCCGCTCTGGGGCGCCGTGCCCGACGAACCGCTGCACTACAGCCGGATCAAGTACGAAGCCGAGTTCCACCGCTGGCCGCGGATCACCGACCCGCGACCGTGGGGCGAGCCGCTGGCGGTCTATTGCCTCACCGCCGACCCGGCCGGCGCCAGCCAGCACGGGCCACTCTACTACACCCCCGCCGTGCCGCTCTATTGGCTGACCAGCGGCCTTAGCCTGAAGGCCCAGCTCTACGCCCTGCGCGGCTGGAGCCTGGTCCTCGGGGCGATCATGGTCTGGCTCGCCTGGCTGGCCCTGCGCGAGCTGTTCGACGACGGCCGGCTGGTCGCCGCGGGCACCATGCTGGTCGCCCTGCTGCCCCACCGGCTGCTGATGAGCGCGGTGATTTACAACGACATCGCCTGCGGCGCGGCAACGACGCTCTACCTGCTGTGGCTGATCCGGGCCGTCGAACCAAAGAGGGCAGGAGCCGTCGGCGCTCACTCTGAGCCCCAAGACGCCCGCCCGGAACCACCAGCGGGTGGCCCGCCAGTGCCGCCGACGGGCTGCGGTACGGCACTGGCGGACAAGCCGCCAGTGGCACCGTTCACTGATGCCAGCCCAGAAACAGCGCCTATGGCGGCAGGTGACTTTTCACGGCGCTGGCTGCTCGCCGGCTGCGGGCTTGGGCTGGCTTATCTGGCCAAGCGCGTGGTGCTGGTTACGGTGCCCGGCAGCCTGGTGCTGCTCTGGCTCTGGCACCGCCGCAGTGGCCGGCCGCGTGACGACCTGGCGCGGGCCGTCGGTGCCTGGCTGCTCGGCTTCCTGCTCGTCGGCGGCTGGTGGATCGCGCTCGATGCGCGCCGCTACGGCGAGCTGCTGCCGATGGAGCCGGGCCTCGGCCGGGCGACCTGGCCCGAGCTCTTCGCCGCGCTCCCGGCCGGCGAGATCGCGCGTCTGACCGGCTTCGCGCTGCGCGGACTGTGGCTCAGCATCTGGAGCCAGGTCGGCTGGGTGCCGTTCGACGCCGGCGCGGGCTGGGCGGTCGTCGCCTGGCTGCTCTACGGCGCCTTCGCACTGGCCACGGTGGCTGTCCCGATCGGCCTGGCGCGCGGCTGGCGGCGCGAGCCGGGCCCGGCGCGTGACCTGCAGCTCGGCTTTCTGGTCATGCTCGCCGGCATGGTCTATGGCGCGCTGCACTGGGTGCTCTTGTCGGGCTTTCACGGCAACGAAGAGACGGGCAAGCACGCCATCGCGCTGATCGTGCCGCTGGTCGCCCTCGCCGCATGGGCGTGGCGGGCGCTGCTCGGCGAGCGGAGGGCAGCCGGCGCGCTGTGGCTCGGCGCGGGGCTGTTCCTGTTCTTCAATCTGGCCAGCCTCACGCGGCTGACGACCTACCTGATCCCGACCCATGCGCCGCCCGATCCACCCCAGGCTGTCGCCCGGGTGCGCGACCTGCCGAGCGGCGCGGCGCCGGGCCTGTGGCACCGCTACCGGGTGCCCGGCGTGGTGCAGCAGGGCGGTTATGTGGCGCCGCCCGGCCCGCCGCCGGCGGAGTTGCTGCCGCCGGAGTGAGCGCGTGGTAGAATCGGGCTGGAGAGTGGGCCAGGCGATCGCGCCGAGGGCGACCTCGGTGAGGAAAGTCCGGTCTCCACAGGGCAAGGGCGCTGGATAACGTCCAGGCAGGGCGACCTGACGGCAAGTGCCACAGAGAACAGACCGCCCGCAAGGGTAAGGGTGAAACGGTGGGGTAAGAGCCCACCAGTCGGCCGGGTGACCGGTCGAGCTCGGCAAACCCCGCCCGGAGCAAGCTCAAGCAGTGGGACATGACGCGGCCCGCCGATCCCACGGGTAGAGCGCTGGAGGCGGCGGGTAACCGTCGTCCAAGAGAGATGATCGTCCAAGACAGAAACCGGCTTATCGGCCCACTCTCCTTTTGATTGGAGCGCGCGATGGCGGAGGCGAACGGCGAGCAGCGCGAGTCGCTGCCGGGGATCTGCGAGATCACCGTCGAGGGGTTCAAGTCGCTGCGTGACCGAACTACCTGTCAGATTCGGCCGTTGACGATCCTGGCGGGTGCGAACAGCTCGGGTAAGTCAAGTCTGATGCAGCCGTTGTTGTTGATGAAGCAGACGCTGCAGATGGACGTGGAGCCGGCTGGTGCACTGAGGCTCAACGGACCAAACGTTCGGTTTCGTTGGCCGAAGGAGGCGCTGTTTGGAGGCCGTCGGACTTTCGCTGCAGCCGTCCGGGTGCCAAGCGGCTTCGGTCTTGAGTCAACCTTCCGACTGCGAGATCGAACTGCGTTTGAGGTGGCGTCCATGAGGTTCGGCTCGAAGCTCAAGACATCGCGCTGGACACCAGGCCTCAAAGGCGATGCGCTTCGACGACGCATCCCCAAGGCCGTATTCCGGAATCTCGACAGCCTGTCTGACGAAGCCAACTCCCACCTCGAGCCTGTGGTTGTGGCTCACGGCTGCTTCTTGTTCGCTGAAGTGCCGATGCTGGATCGAGACGACCCCATCCCAAGTGCGGGCGGTTTCGTGTACCGGATCTCCCCTGCGCACGTTTTCATCGATGCGATCGGGTCGATCATCCACCTGGCCGGCCATCGAGGTTTGCCCGCGCGCACCTACGAGGCACAGGCGTCAGGGCCGGATTACAAGGGCACATTTGAGAGCTATACGGCAAGCGTGGTGCTTGACTGGTTCGGGCCCCAACTTGACCCACGACTCGCGCGGCTCGAGCACTGGCTCCAGTGTCTCGGACTGGCGTGCAAAGTGCACCCGACTCTCACCGACCCGACCCACATCCAACTGGAGGTCAGTCGGTGTGTCTCCCCGCGGAACGGTTCGGCCGATCTAGTCAACATCGCCGACGTCGGCTTCGGCGTCAGCCAGGTCCTCCCCGTCCTGGTCGCCCTCCTCGCCGCCGAGCCAGGCCAGCTCGTCTACCTCGAACAGCCCGAACTGCACCTCCACCCCCGAGCGCAGGTCGCCCTCGCCGGCCCGCTGGTCGAAGCCGCCAAGCGGGGCGTGCGGGTTGTCGCGGAGACGCACAGCGACCTGCTGCTGCTCGCGGTCCAGACGGCGGTGGCGAAGGGGGAGATCGCGCCGGACCAGGTGATGCTGCACTGGTTCGAACGGGATGACGAGGGCGTCAGCCACGTGACCTCGCGTGAGCCGGATGAGACGGGGGCGTTCGCGGACTGGCCCGTTGACTTCGGTGCGGTGCGCATCCAGGCGGAGCGTGAACTGATCGCGGCGGGCTGGGAGTAGTGGTGGGCGACGGGCCGGTCGCGATCGTCATCGATGCGAATATCGGCTGTGCTCTGCGAGCGACGCCGTCGGACTCTGCGCGGCGGCGCTGGGCGTTCCTCGACGGCGTCACAGCGTACGGTCACGCCATGGCGGTAGATCCCACGCTGTGGGATGAGTGGGACCGTAACGCGTCAGCCGATGCGCGGGCGTGGCTCGCGGAGATGCGCCGTACGGGTCGGCTCCGGCAGCTTCGGCCGCGGCGGCTGCATGAGCTCGACAGCGCCGTGAGAGAGCTGATGGAGGACCTGAACGACCCTGGCAGCGGCGTTCCAGGCATCGTCAACCGAGATCGTCATCTGGTCGAAACCGCCTTCGCATCCGATCGGCGCGTGGCCTCAGGCGAGGACGCTTGCTGGCGTTGGTTCTGCCACCTGGCCTCAAACTGGCCGCGGCTGCAGGAGATTGTCTGGGTCAACCCAGACCGCGACAACACCCTCGACCAGTGGCTCGCCGACGGCTGCCCGGCCGAACCTCACCGCACCCTCCACCCCTGAACCTCCACCTCGCGCCGCAAATACAGCGGATGCCGAGGCTGGCGTGCCTTGGTCCAACCCAGCACCATCGGCCTGTCCAGCCATCGCATCACCTGGTCACCCCGCCCGTGCAGGCGGCCGCCGTTGCCCCAGGCGGCGACCACGCGGTCGGCCGCGCGCACGGTCCGGCGCAGGTGCTCGTCGTTGCGCGGGCCGACCGGGTCGGCGGCTTGGCGCAGCGCCGACGGGTCGGTCGCGCGGAGGGCGAACAGGTTGACCACCTCAAGCCGACCGAACCCCCAGGCGCGGGCGAATCCGAGGCAGCGGCGGATGGTCGGATCGTCGAGCGACGCATCGGCCGTGCTGGGATTGAGCAGCACAAAGGCCACCACCGGCAGCGTCGCGTCCCACTCGCGCCAGAGGCGGAAGCGGTAGCGGCGCGTGCGGTCGAAGTTGGCGCCCTGGTCCATGGCCTCAGCGTAACCGCCCGGCAGCGGCGGTGGTAGACTGGCGGCGGAGGCGGCCATCGCCCGCACCGACCTGCGACCGCTCGGATTCGGCGAGCTGCTCGATGCCGCCATCGAGCTGTACCGGCGCAACCTGCCTTGTTTCGTCGGCATCTATGCGCTGCCGACGGTGCCCTTCGCTGCCCTCTCGGCGCCGTTGACCATCGGCCTGGCCGCCGGCGGGCCGCAGGTGGCCGACCTCGGCCGCGTGGCGCTCGCGATGCTCCTCACCGCCGTCCAGATTCTGGTCCTTTCGCCGCTGATCACCGGCGCGCTGACTATCGCCGTCTCGGAGCGCTACCTCGACCGCCCGGCCAACGTCCTGCTCGCCTATCGCCGCGTGCTCCGCTCGGCCTGGCCGCTGGTCGGCACCATGGCGATCGTCACCATCCCCTTCTTCATCCTGGCCCTGGGCGCGGTCCTGGCTCTGGTCGTCGGACTCTCGGTCACGCTGGCGGTGAGCACCGGCGCGCTCGAGCCGATGCAGGTGGCCGGCCTGTCGGTCGGCCTGAGTGTACCGTTCATCGCCCTGCTGCTCGTCGCGCATCAGGCCTGGTTCGGCGTGCTGCCGGCGGCGGTGGTGCTCGAACGGCAGGGCTTCGCCGCGCTGCTGCGCTCGCTCGGCCTGGTGCGCGGGCGGTTCTGGTTCACCGCCCGCCAGGTCGCCGTGCTGACCCTGATGGTCCTCCTGGCCACCCTCTTCGCCCGCCTGCCGACGCAACTGCTGGCGGGCACCGCGGGCCTCGGCGGGCAACTGGCGCCGGTCGTGCTGGGGACCATCGCGATGAACCTGGCGATGCTGCTGACCGACCCGGTGCGGATGGTCGGCATGACCCTGATCTACTACGACCTGCGCGTGCGCGGCGAGGGTTACGACCTGGCGCTGCTCGCCGCCGACCTCGAATCGGGCCGGCGGAACAAGGCCGTCACCTCGCCATAGAGCACGCCGGCGAGGCCGTGCAGTGCGTGCTCGATGTCCTCGTCGGGCCCGAGCTGCGAGGTCCAGCGGCAGGATGGGAGCTGGCGGGCAAGGTGCGTCGGCCGACCGGCCTTGGCGAACAGGGCGAGGCGTTCGACGCCTGGTTCAGGAGCCTCCGAGTCGGTTGGCTCGAAGCCCTGTTGCCGCAGCATGGCGCGCCAGGCTGCAAAGGTGTTGAGCCGTGGCACGCCGGGCGGCCAGTAGCTGCCGGCCGACGGGTGCCACCACCGGCCTGTCTCGCCAAGCGCCCAAGCGATGCAGTTGTACCGCGGGTCGGGCGAGCTGCTGAAGGTGAACTCCTCACCCAAGCCGGTGAACAGCGCCCGGATCTCGTCGCGGGTCAAGTCAGCAGGCCCTGCGCTCGGCCCCAGGCCAGCCAGTCGTCGGCAGTCCGGTCGACGCGGCCCCAGTGCTCCGGCCGCACCGGATCGTCGCCGCTGATCTGGCGTAGGGCGACAAACCAGTGATCGGCGCGCCGCTCCAGGTCGTGCAGGATGTGTGGCAGGACCGCCGGCCCGAGGGCGATGATGGCGAGGTAGGCCGGCGTCTCGCACAGCTCGCTGCCAGATAGAGCGCGCCGCTCTGTGCGCCACTGCCGGGCCAGCCGCCGGAACCGCTCACGCAGCTCATCGCCGGCCGCGTCTGCGTCGCTCGTCACCGATCTCGTCGGCTTCGCCATGAGGGCCTCAGACCAATTCTACCACCGGTTGGCGCTTGACCCCGCCTCGGCCAACAGCTCCTCAATCGCCCGCCAGTAGGCCACCTCGCCGTCGATGCCCGGCAGGTCGTTGTGACCCGCCTCGAACTCGACCAGCCGCGCCCGGGGCGCGATCGCTGCCAGGCGGCGGCCCTCTTCGATCGGAACCACGATATCGCGGTCGCCGTGGAGCACCAGGATCGGGAGGTCGAGTTCGCGCACCACCCGCTCGGTGCGGAACGGGTGGCGGCAGAGCAGCGTCGGCACGCCGTAGCGCTTGAAGTAACCGGCAATGCTGGTGAAGGTCGATTCGAGGATCATCGCCGCCGGCCGGCGCTCGGCCGCCAGCATGGCCGCCGCGCCGCCGCCTAAGCTGCGGCCGTGGAAGACAATCCGCTCGGGCGTCACACCGGGCTGCTCGAGCAGGCGGTCGTAGAAGCGCACCAGGTCGGCCCGCATGGCGCGTTGGCCGGCCTTGCCGTCGGCATGGCCGTAGCCGCGATACTCGGGCAGCAGCACCTGGCAGCCGCGGGCGCGGTATCCCTCGGCCCACCAGCCCTGGCGCTCAATCGTCTCGCCGTTGCCGTGAAACAGCACCACCACCACCGGCGGGCCGGTCGACCAGGTCGGGTACCACTGCGCATGGACCTGCCCGCCGGGGATGTCGATGGTCCACAGCTCGCCGGCGAAGTCGCTCGGCGGCGGGCCGTCGCGCTGCGGCGCGGGGAGGATGAACTTGTCCTGGTAGCGCCAGACGAACCCGCACCAGAGAGTGTAAACGACCAGCACATAGGTCAGGCAACGGAACCAGAGCAGGTCCCACAGCTCCAACCACTGCCTCCACATGGCCGCCCCTCACAGTCGGGCCGGGTCACCTTGCCCATTCCACAGCCCGTTGTCCAGCGCGCCGTCGCGGTCCGAATCGTCCATCGCCGCCAGCTTCATCGCCCGCACATGGCCGTCGGCAAAGCCCACCGTGACCATCTCGTTGTGCCGCTCGGCGGGAATCGACCGGCAAGACCACGGCCCGCCGCACTCGGCCCCCGCGCCATAGCCGGTGTCGTCGGCGCCGCCCGGCCGCGCGCGACGGGCACTGACCAGCGGCGGGTCGATCACATACTGCCCCGCCGTGCCGCCCGGCACCGTGCCGACCGGCGCGCCGTTGACGCCCCAGGTGTCGCTGACCGCGATCATCTCCGCCGGCGCGGTCACCTCCGCGTCGCGCGCGGTCCAGGGGAACCGGCTGTTGCCCAGATACTGGTAGTTGTACCCATAGCCACCGTAGAGCAACGACGGATCGTGGGCGAAGCCCTTGGCCCACAGCGACTCGGGCGCCGAGGGGCAGAGAAACACGCCGCGGCTCTTGGTGTACGGCCAGACCAGGTCGGGCCACTTGGTCCGCGGCACCTGGTTCGACGGCGCCGACATCTGGGGGTAGCCGTCGGAATCCTGCACATACATCGCCAACGCCAGGCTGACCTGCTTCAGGTTGCTCAAGCAACTCGTCTGCCGCGCCTTCTCACGCGCCTTGGCAAAGACGGGGAAGAGGATGGCCGCCAAGATGGCGATGATGGCGATGACCACCAACAACTCGATCAGCGTGAAGGCCGACGGCCGGCGCAGCACAACCACGAGGCGAATCTCCGGAGCTGACCAGTTCCGCCCGCCGCCGCCGCACCCTTCCCCGGGGCAGTCGTAGGGTCCGCACCGCGGACCGGGCCGACGTGCTCGCACCGCCCCGGTCGGCGGCGACGGGCGTTGAACCCGGAGTCTTGCGCCTGGTTGGCACGGGATTTGCTGCCTGGGCACATGAGGTGCCGTGTCGGCCGCAGCGCCCGGTTGGGTCGCGCCCGGCGGTGCCTCGTTCGCGCAGGAGATGGTCATGCGTCTGCTTGCGGCCGCCGCAGTGGCGGCCTGCCTCCTCATCGCCCGACCGGCATCGGCGGGCGCGTTCTACATGTACGGCACCGCTCAGGTGCTGCCCATTGGCCCGGCGGATAATCCGTGCGTGGTCAATCTCGTGTCGGAGCCGGACCCGTTCACCTATGGCGGGCTCTATCACTATCCCGACAGCCTGCCGTTCGACCAGTTCACCTCGCTCAGCGCCGACTTCCAGAAGCTCGACGGCACATTCGTCGGGGGCGCACCGCGATTCACGCTGTTCCACCACAACGGCACGAACTGGCAGGCCGCCTACCTCTACTGGACCGACCCCGGCGACAACGACTGGCACAACACGGGCGACTGGATCGACCCGGGCAAGACCAACGGCTGGGATCTGACCCAGTTCGGCGGTGGCTGGGACATGGGCTACAACGACGCCCTGGCACTGATTGGCAACCGGCCGATCCACTGGGTCTATCTCGACCTGGACGCCGGCTGGTTGGCGCGCCAGGAGCTGAACGCCGATCGGTTCGAGGTCAACGGCCAGCTCTTCGACGCCCAGTGCGCCGGCCCGGTGGTCCCCGAGCCGGGCACGTTCGGCCTGCTCGCGTTCGGCCTGGCGCTGCTACGCCGGCGGCGGTAACGACCCGGGGTCAGGTCTCGGTATCGCGCGGTACGTTACGCTCCCGGTGTCGGTTCGTAACGATATGTGTGTTTCAGGGACCTGACCCCGAGGCTCGCTCCAGTCGGCATCGGGCCGCGCAGCGGCCCCACTGCAGTTGTAGGGTCCGCACGGCGGACCATCGTTAGCGTGCTCGTCATTAGGTGGTCCGCGGTGCGGACCCTACACCATCCACAGCGCGCTCGCCCCGCAATTGACCAAACCCACCCCGCACCCCTACAATGATCCCGCTCAACAAGCGCCCCTCCTGCTGGATGACACCACCTTGAGCGACCGTGAGCGAGTCCGCTGCTTCTCCATCGTGGCCCATATCGACCACGGCAAGTCGACCCTGGCCGACCGCATCATCGACCTGGCCGGTACGATCGACCGGCGGCAGATGCGCGACCAGGTGCTCGACTCGATGGACCTCGAACGCGAGCGCGGGATCACCATCAAGGCCAGCGCCGTGCAGCTCCCCTACCTCGCGCGGGATGGGCTGACCTACACGCTCAACCTGATCGACACCCCCGGCCATGTCGACTTCAGCTACGAGGTCTCGCGCGCGCTGCAGGCCTGCGAGGGGGCGCTGTTGGTGGTCGACGCGAGCCAGGGCGTCGAGGCGCAGACGATTGCCAACTTCCACCTCGCCGAGGCGGTGGGGCTGACCATCCTGCCGGTGATCAACAAGATCGACCTGCCGGCCGCCGACGTGGCCATGTGCCGCGAGCAGCTCGAAGAGATTCTCGGCCTCGACGGCGACGCCGCGGTCTGCATCTCGGCCCGCGAGGGAATCGGCATCGACGAGCTGCTCGAAGCCATCGTCGCCCACCTCCCGCCGCCGCAGGGCGAGGCCGACGCGCCGCTCAAGGCGCTGGTCTTCGATAGTATGTACGACGCCTATCGCGGCGCGGTGCCGCATGTCCGGCTGGTTGACGGCCGGCTGCGGCGCGGCGAGCGAATCAAGCTCATGTCGTCGGGCGCGACGTATGAGGTGACCGAACTCGGCGTCTTCGCTCCGCGGCGGGTGGTCCGCGACGAGCTGGTCGCCGGCGATGTGGGTTATGTCATCGCCCAGATACGCAGCGTCCGCGACGCGCAGGTGGGCGACACGATCACCACCGCCGAACAGCCTGCCTCGACGCCGCTGCCGGGCTTCAAGCCGGCCAAGCCGATGGTCTTCAGCGGGCTCTATCCGATCGACACGAACGAGTACCACGACCTGCGCGAGGCGCTCGAGCGGCTGCAGCTCAACGACGCGGCGCTGTGGTTCGAGCCGGAGACCTCGGCCGCGCTCGGGCTCGGCTTCCGCTGCGGGTTTCTCGGCCTGCTGCACATGCAGATTGTGCAGGAGCGGCTCGAGCGCGAGTTCGACCTCGGCCTGGTCTGCACCGCGGCCAGCGTGATCTACCATGTGCTGACCACCGACGGGGAGATCCTCGAGTTCAGCAACCCGGCCGACCTGCCCGATCCGGCGCGGATCGAGAGCATCGAGGAGCCGCTGGTGCTGGCCACGATCATGACCCCGCCCGAGTATGTCGGCCAGGTGCTCGACATCTGCCAGGAGCGGCGCGGCGAGCTAAAGGACATGACCTACCCGACGCCCAACCGCGCGATGATCGAGTACCGCCTGCCGCTGAACGAGATCCTGCACGACTTCTTCGATGTGCTCAAGTCCCGCAGCCGCGGCTATGCTACGCTCGACTACGAGCTGGCCGGCTACCAAGAAGGCGACCTTATCCGCTACGACATCATGATCAACCGCGAGCGGGTCGACGCGCTGAGCAACATCTGCCACCGCAACGTGGCCGCCCAGCGCGGGCGCGAGCTGTGCGAGCGGCTGAAGAAGATTCTCCCGCGGCAGCAGTTCGAGATCCGGATCCAGGCCTCGATCGGCGCGAAGATCATCGCCTCCGAGCGAATCGCCCCCTACCGCAAAGATGTCACGGCCAAATGCTACGGCGGCGACATCACGCGCAAGCGCAAGCTGCTCGAGCGGCAGAAAGAGGGCAAGAAGCGGATGAAGCAGGTCGGCCAGGTGGAGATTCCGCAAGAGGCGTTCCTGGCCGTGCTGCGGAGCGACGAGAGCTGAAATAGGGACGGACCCAATTCTGCGGCGCCCGCGGCGCCGGCAGAATTGGGTCCGTCCCTATTTCAGACTAACCCCTCGCTGGTCAGCGCTCGGAGCAGGTTGAAGTAGTCGGGGAAGGTCTTGGCCACGCACTCGGGGCCGCGGATGGCGATGCCGGGGGTGCGTAGGCCGAGCAGGCTGAGGCTCATCGCCAGGCGGTGGTCGTGGTAGGTCTCGACCGCGCCGGGCTGCGGGGTGCTCGGCTCGATCCGCCAGCCGTCCTCGTACTCGGTCACCGCCACGCCGAGCCGGCCCAGCTCGGTTGCCATGGCCGCGACGCGGTCCGATTCCTGGTGCCGCGTGTGGGCGATGCCGCGAATCTCCGTCGGCGTGGCGGCATACGGCGCGATCGCCGCCAGGGTCAGCGCCACGTCGGAGATGTCGCTCATGTCGACCGTCACGCCGAGCAACTGCTCCGGCCCGGAGACGGTCAGGCCGTCACCGCTGTCGGTCACCCGGCAGCCCATCTCGGCCAGGATGTCGACGAACCGCAGGTCGCCCTGCAGGCTGTCGCGGCCGAGGCCGCGGACGGTCACCTCGCCGCCGGTGACCGCGGCGAGGGCGAAGAAGTAGCTGGCGGTCGAGGCGTCGGGCTCAACCACATAGTCGCAGCCGGTGTAGTGCTGGCCCGACGCGACTCGAATCCGGTGGTAGTCGTCGTGTTCTAGGACAACCCCGAAGCTGGCCATGACCTGGGCGGTCATGTCGAGGTAGGGGCGGCTGACAAGCTCGCCCTCGACCTCGATCACGATGCCCTGCGACATCGCCGGGGCGGCCATGGCCAGGGCGCTGAAGTACTGGCTCGAGACGTTGCCCGGCATCGACACGCGACCGCCGCGGCAGCCGTCGGCGACGATCTTGAGCGGTGGGCAGCCGGTGGCCATGGCCGAGTAGGCCCGCACGCCGAGGTGCTCGAGCGCGTCGAGCAGCGGCTGCTGCGGTCGCTGGCGCATGCGCGAGTCGCCGTCGATCTGGTAGCGCCCGTGGCCGGTGGCGCACAGCGCGGTGAGGAACCGCACCGCGGTGCCGGCGTTGCCGCAGCGCAGCTCGGCCTCGTCGCGAGGGATGCGGCCGCCGGCGCCGTGGATCTCGAACCGAGTGCCGGCCGAGTCCTCCTCGACGGCAAATCCGAGCGCGCTCAGCGCGGTCGCCATGTAGACCGTGTCGTCGCTGAACAGCGCGCCGAGCCGGCGCGAGCGGCCATCGGCCAGAGCGGCGCAGAGCAACGCGCGGTTGGTGTAGCTTTTCGACCCGGGCAGCCGCACCGCCGCCCGGGGTGGACGCTGGACCGGCTGGATTTCGATCATCCGCCCCCTCGCCCCGGATGGCGCCGCTTCTCGTCGCGCATCGCCGCGAGCAGCGCCTCCAACTCGTCGTCTTGCGCTCCGGCCAGCATGGCCCGCAGCTCCGCCACAGTCTCGCCCAACTCGTCGAGCACGGCAAGCACCGCGGCGCGGTTGCTGGCCAGGATCTCGCGCCACAGCGTCGGCCCGCTGGCGGCCACCCGCGTGGCCGACGCCCAACTCCCCGCGGACAGCTCGTGCACCGGCTCGCCGCGCCGCCGATGCGTGGCGGCCAGCCGCATCAGCGCCGCCGCCAGCAGATGCGGTAGGTGCGAGACCAGCGCCACGGCGCGGTCGTGCTCGTCGGGCGACAGCTCGACCACCTCGGCGCCGAGCGCCAGCGCCAGGCGGTGCAGCCGCGCCGTGGCCGCCGGCTCAGCGGGACAGATCGCATAGGCCATGCCGGCGAACAGGTCGGCCCGGGCATGCTCGACGCCGAGCAGCTCGCTGCCGGCCATCGGATGCCCACCAACGAACTCGGCGCCGGCGAGCTCGAGGGTCGCCGCGCCGGCACAGATCTCGGCCTTGCTGCTACCCGCGTCGGTGACCAGCGCGCCGGGCGCCAGCCGCGGCGCGACCTCGGCCAGGAGCGGCACGATGCTGGCCACCGGCACCGCCAGATAGACCAGGTCGGCGCCGGCGACCGCCTCGCCGGGTGAGCCGGCCGCCAGGTCGATGGCGCCCAGCTCGACGGCGAGGTGGCGCGTCGAAGCGGTGCGCGAGTAGCCGACCACCCGCCGGGCCAGGCCGCGCTGGCGCAGGGCCAGTCCGAGCGAGCCGCCGATCAGGCCGACGCCGAGGATCGCCGCCTGCTCGAAGGGCGGGTCCATGCGCTCAGATCCGCCGGCCGACGGCCGCGGCGACCGGCGCAATCTGCTCCATCAGCGTGGCGAAGCGAGCCGGCGTGAGCGCCTGGCGGCCGTCGCTGCGGGCCCGGGCCGGGTCGGGGTGGACCTCGATCATCAGCGCGTCGGCGCCGGCGGCGACGGCGGCGCGGGCCATGACCGTGACCAGCTCCCAGCGGCCGACGGCGTGGCTCGGGTCGGCGCAGATCGGCAGATGGGTCAGCTCGCGCAGCGCCGGGATGGCGTTGAGGTCGAAGACGTTGCGGTAGTGCTCGCTGTCGAAGCCGCGGATGCCGCGCTCGCACAGGATCACGTCGTCGTTGCCGCCGGCGAGGATGTACTCGGCCGCCTTGAGCCACTCGTCGATGGTCGCCGCCATGCCGCGTTTGAACAGCACCGGCCGGCGCGCGTCGCCCAGCGCGCGGAGCAGCGGGTAGTTCTGCATGTTGCGCGCGCCGACCTGAAAGACGTCGGTGTATTCGCCGACCAGCGGCACGTCTTCGGGGGCCATGACCTCGGTGACGATGGGCAGGCCGGTCTCCTCGCGCGCGGCGGCGAGATGCTCGAGCCCGGCGCGGCCGAGGCCCTGGAAGTCATACGGCAGGGTGCGCGGCTTGAACGCCCCACCGCGCAGGATGGTCGCCCCGGCGGCTTTCACCGCGTGCGCCGTCGCGAGCACCTGCTCGCGCGACTCGACGCTGCACGGGCCGGCCATGACAGGGATCTGCGCCTCGCTCTCGCCGACGGCAATCGCACCGATACGGACGGTGCTGCCGGCCGGATTGCTCTCGCGCGAAACCCGCTTGTAGGGCCGGGTGACGAGCATCACCCGCTCGACGAAGGGGAGGCACTCGAGCTGGCCGGGCAGGACTTGCCGCTCCTCGTCGGTGGCGCCGATGGCCCCGATCACAATCTTCTCGACGCCACGCGAAACGTCGGCGCCGAGCCCAGCCTCGCGAAGCATCGACTCGACCTGCGCCACCTCCGCGTCGGTCGCCGAGACGTTGAGCACGATGATCATGGCTTACCTTCCGTCCGCCGTGCTAGACCAGCGACGCCCGCTGCAGGTCGGGCGCCGGCCGCAGCGACGAGTCGAACAGCAGCGCCTCGAGCGCCCGGCCGCCGGCCAGCACCGCGTAATCGCGCTCGGCGGCGGTGACCGGCAGCACCCAGAGCAGCCAGCCGCCCGGCTGGTCGCCGCTGGTCCACAGCCAGTCGGGCTCCATGTAGGGCGGCAGCAGCAGCGCGCTGGTCAGGCTGCTATCCTCGCCGTCGAGCGGCCCGCCCAGGTCGAGCGCCTGGTGCGGCCGGACCAGGTCGCTAGCCAGCGCCGTGGCGGCGACGGCCTCGAGTAGGGCAGTCGGCCACTCCTCGTCGTCGGCGCTGTAGGTCAGCAGCTCCAAGCCGTCGCACGCGTCGCCGAGGCCGATAGTGGTCCACGAGTACCAGCCACGCCGGTCGCGCGGCTCGGCGCGCAGCACGTCGGGCCCACAGCTCAGGGTGGCCACACGCTCGAGCCGACCCCAGGCCTGCTCGATGCCCTGGTGCAGGCTGATCATCCCGCCACCTCGACCAGCGCGCGGCAGAACCGCTCGGTCTGCTCGGGCGTGCCGATGGTCACCCGCAGATAGCCGGGGAAGCCGAGCTTGCTGCAGGCCCGGACGATGATCCCCCGGCGCAGCAGCGACTCGTAGATCGCCTCCTCGCGCCCGCCGACGCCGATCAGCACGAAGTTCGCCTGTGATTCGGGCGCGGCCAGCCCGAGCTCGGAGCAGGTGGCCATGATGCGGGCCTTGCCGGCTTGGTTATTGGCCACCGTTCGCGCCGCCCAGTCGTCGCACTCGAGCGCCGCCAGCGCGGCGACCTGCGCCAGACTGCTGGTGTTGAACGGCTCGCGCACCTGGTGCAGCCAGCCGATCACCTCGCAACTGCCCAGCCCGTAGCCGATGCGCAGCGCCGCGAGCGCGTGGATCTTGCTGAACGTGCGCAGAATCAACACATTCGGCCGCTCGGCCGCGAGGGCCAGCGAGCGGCCGTGGTCAGGATGGTCGACGAACTCGTGGTAGGCCTCGTCGAGGACCACCAGCACCCGCTCGGGCACCTGGTCGAGGAACCGCTCGACGGCGCTGTCGGGCACATAGGTCGAGGCCGGGTTGGCCGGGTTGGCGACGAAGATCGCCTTGGTCCGCGAGGTTACCGCGCCGGCCATGGCGGCCAGGTCGTGGGTCATGTCGACCAGCGGCACCTTGACCGCCACCGCGCGGTGCAGCGTGGCCTGCGGCTCGTAGCGGGCGAAGGTTGGATCGGCGATGATCAGCTCGTCGCCCTCGTCGAGCACCGCCAGGCCGGCCAGTTGCAGTAGCTCGTCCGAGCCGTTGCCGAGCACGGTCTGGTCGAACTCGACGCCGTGCCGCGCGGCCAGCTTCTCGCGCAGGGCCACGCCGCCGGCGTCGGGGTAGTAGCCGATGTCGGCGATGGCCTCCGCGATGGCCTGCCGCACCGCCGGCGCCGGGCCGAACGGGTTCTCGTTGCTGGCCAGCTTGATCACATCACGCAGGCCGAGCTCGGCGACGACCTCATGGATCGGCTTCCCCGGCGAGTAGGGCACCAGGTGCTCGACCTGTGGTTTGACGGTCGAGCCGAGCGCCGGAAGCTGGGGAGAGGCGGCCATGGACGAATACCACTGGCCGTGCAGCGTAGCACAGCGATCGGCGTGCGACAACCGGCGCGCCGGCTGGGGAGCGCTTCAGCCTTGGTGGCCGCGCCGTCGACCCGCACTGAAGTGCGGGTCTGGCCAAACCAAACCCGCCCATGGGGCGGGTTTCGCCCTGTGAGACACGGGTTTCAACCCATGGTGCCACCAGATCTGAAGCAGACCCGCTGCCTGCGGCCAGGTGCAACGCAGCGCCCGACCGGGCATACTAGCGGCGGGACGGAGGCGTGGATGAGCATCGCGGCGGCGACCGGGCGCATCGCGCCGGCGCGGTTGCGCCGCCGGCCCTACCTGCACCTCAACGCGCCGATGTGGGACCGCCTGCGCGACCGGCTCGCCGGCGCGCCGACGGCCGAGTTCCAGCTCTGCCGGCACGACAGCCGGCCGGGACCCGATCGCCCCGCGCGGAGCGACATCGCGGTGCTCGAGGCGGCGGCCTTTGTCGCCGCGGTCACGGGCACGACCAGCGACCTCGACTTCCTCCGCCTGCACCTCGACATGCTCCTCCCCTCGGGCGGCCTCGAGTTGATCAGCCAGCGGCGCGGCTGCCTGCTGGCGGCCTGGGCCTTCTGCTATGACCTGCTCGACGATGTGCTCGACGAGCCGACCCACGGTGCGCTGCGGCGGACTCTGTGCGATCAGGCTCAGCGCACCGCCGACGAGGTGGTCGACCGCCTGCGCGACCCTTGGCCGCTCGAAGATGCCGACGCCGTGGCGACGCTGGCCGGCCTGAACCTGGCCGCCCTGGCGATGCTGCCCGAAGAGCCCGATGCGCGGCGCTGGCTCGACTCCAGCGGCCGCCGGCTCGACCAGGTCCTCGCCCAGGTCGGCGCCGACGGCTGGTGGCCGACCGGCTTCGAGGACTGGAACCTGCTCCTGCCCCTGCTGGTCCGCGTCGGCGACGCCTGGCTGCGCCTGGCCGACGACGACCGGCTCGGCCATCCGCTGTTCGCCAACGCCTGGCTGGTCGCGCTCCACGGTGTGGCGCCCGGCGGGCTGGATGTGCTCGAGTTCGACCAGGTCGGCCGGCCCGGCGCCTCGCGCTGCCAGGCCGCCGCCGAGGGCCAGCCGGGCGCCCACTACCGCTGGCGCCAGGAGCCCTGCCGCTGGGCCCTGGCGCGGCTCGGCCGGCGGTTCCCCGCGGGCCGGTTCCGGCAGGTGACCGACCACTGGCGCAATCTCGGCCTCGGCCGCGGCTCGCCGTTCGGTGTGCTCTGGCCCGATGAGCCGTCCGGCACGCCCATCGCGGCGATGCGCAGCCACCACCTGTTCAGCGCCCACGGCCTGGCCGTCTGGCGGCGCGACTGGTCGGCCGACTCGCCCTGCTTGGCGTTCGCCACCGGCCCGGCGCACGGCGCGCGGACGGGCATCCCCGGCGCCAAGGCCGACCTCGACGCCGACGCCAACCACTTCGTCCTCTGGTGGGGCGGCGAGCCACTGCTGATCGACACGGGCAACCTGCCCGACGGCGGGCCGCTGCAGCACAATCTGGTGCTGGTCGACGGGCGCGGGCAACGCACCCCGGCCGACCACACCGCCGACGCCGCCACGCTGGGCGACTGCTGGCTGACCGGCCGCGGCGGCGTGCTCCGCGGCGCGGCCGGCGGATGCTACCCGGCGGCGGCCTTTGTCCGGCGGTTCGATCGCTCGCTCGCGGTCACGCCCGAGTATGTCCTGGTCTGGGACCACCTGCACAGCGCCCGCCGCTCGCGTTACGACTGGCTGCTCCACACCATCGGCTCGATTCGCCGCGACGACGAGCGCGAGGCGACCGTCACCGTCGGCCGCGCCGCGCTGCACGTTCAGGTGCTGCGGCCGGCCCGCGTGTCGCTGGCCATCCGCGGCGCGGTCGCCGGCGACTCGTCGCTGCCGCTCGGCACCGCGCTGCACGTGGTCGGGCTCGACGAGGTCGAGCAGACGCAGTTCGTGGTCGCCCTGCTGCCCTCGCCGGCGGGTCAGCCGGTGCCGGCCGAGACTCGGCTGATCACCGGCGACGGCTGCGTCGGTGCGCGCTTCGGGTGGACCGGCGGCGCGGTCGAGGAGGTGTTGTTCGTCACCCGCGGCGGCGGCATTGCGCTCGATGCGCTGCGCACCGATGCCGGCTTCGTCGCCCTGCGGCGCGACGCCGACGGCGACTGGGACCGGCTGCTCGCCCGCGGGGCCACCTCGGTGCTGATTGCCGGCGGGGCGATCCTGACCGCCAGTCAGCCGGTCGACGCGGCGGTCGAGCGCGACGGCGAATTGGTCGTTGGCGAGGTGACCTGCCACACCGGCGCGACGGTCAGCTTCCGCTGCCCGTTCGAGCCGCGCGGCGTGCTGGTCGACGGGGTCAGCGGCAAGGCGCGGATCGACCGCGCCGCGCGGCGGCTCAGCGTGCGCCTCGGCGCCGGGATGCACAACGTGCGGATCAGCGGGTAGTGAGCCGGGCGGTCACCGCCGCACCTGATACTCGGTCAATGCGCCCCACAGCCCGACGTAGACGTCCATCCCGTCGCGGCTGAAGCACGCGCCGCTCGGGTAGTCGCCGACGTCGGCGATCATCGTCGGACGCAGACCCGCATTGTCGCATACGTAATAAGTACCACCACCGTCACTTTGCTTCCAATACAGAACACGCTTGCCCGCCGGCGACCAAAGTGGATTCTCGCACTCCACGATCCAATCGCCCAACTGACGACCAGCGCTGTCCCAGATCCCGAAGTCACCGTTGAAATCGGTTTGGCGGAGCCACCAACGCAGTCGATCGGCTGGCGACCAGCTCAGCTCGGATCGGTAGCCAGTCCGTTCGGCGACCTTACGCCACCGATCGGTTCGCAGCTCCTTCAGCCACAGGCTGGCCAGGGTCTCGCGCTCCGCGCCGGCGACGGGCTGATTCGTGGCCGCGCCGAAGTGATAGCCGACGAGGGCGAGGTAGCGGCCGCTCGGTGACAGCGCCATCGCGCCACTCCGGCGCACACCGCGCGGCAGCCGGACCGCGGTCACGCGGCCTGAGTCCTCGTCGATCAGCCAACTGCGTTGGCGCGTCGCCGCGTTTCTGTATGATGGCTCGGACCACGCGAAGAGCGTGCTGCTGTCGGGCGACCAGGCGAATCTGAGATCGGTGCCTTCGAGCAACCGACGCGGATGCTCGCCATCCGGCTCGCAGACCCACAGCGAGGTCACGCCGCGCGGCTCGAGCCGTCGGATCGCCGCCAAGCGGTGCCCGCGCGGCGACCAAGCGTAGCGACGGCCGTAATGCCCAGCGATGCGGTCCATTCGACAGCCGGCATCACTCCCATCAGGGCGAACCGTCCACAGCTCATCGCGGTGGATGAATGAGATGCGCTTGCCGTGGGGCGACCACTCGGCGTCTACTGCTCGGTATGGCAGGGCCCTCCAGTGCCTGAGCGCAGGGTCACCCACCACGATGGGCCCATCGTATTCGGCCAACCAGAGGAGCGTTGAGCCGTCCGGTGAGAGGCGTGGTTGGACGAAGTACGACTGCTCGAACGAGCCAATCTGTCGCTGCGTCACGCGGTGTGGCTCACCGGCGGCATCAAGTCCGGCCAACAACAGCAGCGCAACGCAACCTCGGCGCATGAGCCCGTCCCCTGGTTCAGCACATTGTACCACCTCGCTTGTCCGCGAACGCTGTACCTGGTGCTGCGGATCGAAGCGGCCTCTGCAGGAGCCGCCGCGCCGCCTGAGAACCGCCGCGCGGAGACCGGCATGGAGGCCCTGCTCGCGCTCCTCGCCCTGGCCGCGGGCGACCCGCTCGACGCCTGCAACCTGGTCTGGACCACGCCGAGCGCCGACTCGGCCGGCTCGATGCCGCTCGGCAACGGCGACATCGGGCTCAACGCCTGGGTCGAGCCGTCGGGCGACCTCCTCTTCTATCTCGCCAAGACCGACGCCTGGAGCGAGAACGTCCGGCTGCTCAAGCTCGGCCGGGTCCGCCTGCGGCTCGACCCGCCGCTGCGCACCGATGCCTTCCGCCAGGAACTGCGCCTGCGCGAGGGCTGCCTGACCGTCGGCGGCGGTGGTGCCGAGCGGCGGCTGTGGGTCAGCGCCGACGCGCCGGTGGTCTGCCTCGAGGTCACCGCCGCTGCGCCGGTGCGACCGACTGTCGAGCTCGAAGTCTGGCGCACCGCGCCGCGGGCGATCGAAGGCCGTGAGCGGTTCAGCGCCTACGGGCTGAGCGACAGCCCCGAGCCGGTCATCTGCGAGCCCGACATCATTCTCGACCGCGACGGCGAACTGGTCTGGTACCACCGCAACGAGCGCTCGATCTGGCCGCGGGTCCTGCAACATCAGGGCCTCGGCGAGCTGATCCCGCGGTTTGACGACCCGCTGCTGCACCGCACCTTCGGCGGGCGGATCCGGGGCGACGGGCTGCGCCGCGAGAGTCCGACGCGGCTGCTCGGCGCCGAGCCGCGCCGGCGGTGGCGGATCGAGATCGATCTGCTGACCGCCCAGACCGACACGGCCGAGGCCTTCGTGGAGCGGCTCACCGCCCCGCGGCCGTCGCCGCGGTTCGACACGCATGTCGGCTGGTGGCGCCGCTTCTGGGCGCGGAGCTACATCCAGGTCACGGCCGATCGCGTGCCCAGCACGCCCGCCTCGCGGCGGATGACCGTCACCGCCGGCCCGCTCCACCTCGGTGCCGACAACCGGGGCGACAACCGCTTCCGGGGCGTGATGCGCCGGGCGCGCGTCTGGTCGCGCGGGCTGTCGCCCGAAGAGGTCGCCGGCGAGCCGCCGGCCGACGGCCTGCTGGCCGACTGGGACCTGGCCGCCGGCGCGGACGGGCTCACGGTGGTCGGCGACCTGGGCTTCGGCGCCGACGGCGCGCGCTTCGGCGGCGAGGGCTATCTGCGCGCGCCGGCCGAGCCGCGGTTCGACCTGACCGAGGCGGTCACGCTCGAAGTCGAGATCCGCGCCGAGGCGCAGCCGCCGGGCGGCGGGCGGCTGATCGACAAGGCCGAGGCGGGCACTGCCAACGGCTACCTGCTCGACACCTACCCGGGCAACTCGCTGCGGCTGATCACCGCCTGGAACGTGCTCACCAGCCGCGACGCCCTGCCGGTCGGCCGGTGGGTGCGGGTCACCGCGACGGTCGACGCGGCGGCCGGCAGGCAGGCGCTCTACCTCGACGGCCGGCCGATCGCGACCTATGGCGGAGAGGCGGGCGGCGACGTCGGCGCGACCATCACCCAGGGCTATGCGCTGCAGCGGTACATCAACGCCTGCGCCGGCCGCGGGGCGATGCCGATCAAGTTCAACGGCAGCCTGTTCACGGTCGACGCGGTCGATGGCGACGAGCACTACGACGCCGACTACCGCCGCTGGGGCGGGCCTTACTGGTTCCAGAACACCCGCCTGCCCTACTGGTCGATGCTCGCCGCCGGCGACCTGGACCTGATGACACCGCTGTTTGCCATGTACCGCGACGCGCTGCCGCTGGCGCGCGAGAAGACGCGGCTCTACTGGGGCCACGCCGGGGCGAGCTTCGTCGAGACGATCTACTTCTTCGGCCTGCCGACCATCGACAACTACGGCTGGGACCGCGCCGGCAAGCCGATCGACCAGGTCGACAACCCCTACATCCGCTGGTACTACGACGGCGCCCTGGAACTCTGCCGCCTCGGCCTCGAACGATACGCCCTGGGCGGCGATGAGGCCTGGCTGCGCGAGACGCTGCTGCCCATCCTGCGCGAGACGCTGACTTTCTATGACTTGCACTACCGGCGAGTTGACGGCAAGCTGCGGATCGAGCCGGGCCAGGCGCTGGAGACCTGGCAGCAGTGCGTCGATCCGCTGCCGCCGATTGCCGGGCTGCGGGCCGTGATCGACGCGGCGCTGCGCCTGCCGGCGCGGCTGATCGCCGACGACCGCGAGGCCTGGCGACGGCTGCGCTCCGAGCTGCCCGAGCTGCCGACGCGCACCGATGGCGAGGCCACCTGGCTGCTCCCGGCGGCGCGGTACGACGCGTTGCGCAACATCGAGAATCCGGAGCTCTACGCGGTCTTTCCCTATCGCCTGGTCGCCGTCGGGCGGGGCAATCTGGCGCTCGGCCGCGAGACCTTTGCCCGGCGGCTGCAGAAGAAGACCGGCGGCTGGCACCAGGACGCAATCCAGGCGGCTTACCTCGGCCTGACCGAGAGCGCCGCGGCCGATGTCCATGCCAACTTCGCCACGCACCACGCGGGCAGCCGATTCCCCGCCTTCTGGGGCCCGAACTACGACTGGATCCCCGACCAGGACCACGGCTGCGTGGCCATGACCGCGCTGCAGGCGATGCTGCTGCAGTGGGACGAACAGAAGCTCTACCTGCTGCCGGCCTGGCCGCGCGAGTGGGACGTCTCGTTCCGCCTCCACGCGCCGGGCGGCACGGTGGTCGAGGGCGAGTTCCGCGACGGGCGGGTGACCCACCTGGAGGTCAGCCCGGCGGCGCGGCGGGCAGACCTGGTGCTGCCGGAGTGAGCTCGAGCAGGGCCAGCAGCCACTCGAACTCGTCGCTCGGCATGATGCCTGTGCCACCGGTGGCGCCGGTCAACATGCCGTTGACGATCACCGTGCCCTGACCGACCTTGCCGCGGGCGACCACTGGCGTACCGTTCGGCTCAATCAGCAGCGGTGTCGCGGCGGCGGTCAGCCTGAGCTGCACGTGGTCCTGGTAGAGATGCTCGATCGTCCCGCCGGCCGGCACGGCGCCGAGGGCGAGGTTGCTGACCAGCCGGCGGTTGCGCGACAGGCCGCTGCCGTAACCCAGCTCGGGAAACGGTGTCGGGTGCCAGCGATAGCCGACTGCGTCGTGGATGAGCATCACCCGTCCGCCGGCGGCGACCCACTCGCGCAACTCGGCGAGCGGCCCGGGCCGCCAGTCGCCGACGTCGTTGAGCTGCGCGACAATCAGCACGTCCAACGGCTTCAGGTGCTCGGCGCTCAGCTCGCGGACCATCGTCGCGGCGAGGTGGTCGGTCTGCTTCAGGCGGTCGAAGATCGCCTCGCCGGTGACCGTGTCGAACCAGACGCCGACCAGCGGCCGACCCGCGACCGCGGCCGGCGGAGCCAGCTCACGAGCCAGCGCGGCGGCCTCGTCGGCGGTCAGGCCGTCGACCACCGGCCCGCGGACGATGAACGGCCGCGCGCCGCCGTGGCGCGGCACGGCGTTGCCGCGGACAAGGAGCTGGAACCGCCCTTCGGGCGGCGTCAGCTCGCCGGTGAAGACCGCCCGGCCGGCGCCGTCGGCGAGGAACTCACCCAGCCGGGCCAGCTCCTCGCCCGTCTCAGGACGCACCGCGACCACGCTGCCGCCGACCGAGTCGATCAGGCCCGGCACGGTGCCGGAGCCGGGACCGATGGTGACTTCGAGGGGCGCGGCGATGTTGGCCTGCAGCGCGGGCGGCAGGTAGCGCCGGGCGACGGCGGTGGGCAGGCGCCAGCGGGCGGTCGGCACCTGGCTGGCCGGCCGCGCCGGTCGCGCGGTGGCCGCCTGCGCGAGCGCCTCGAGCTGGGCATCGATCTGCCCGGCGTTGCTGCTGAACAGCACAAAGCCGTCGGAGCCGGTGCGCCGGGCGACCTCGACCTGGGCGACGATGTCGGCCGGATTGTCGAGCAGCCAGGCGCCCAGGCCGAGCGCCAGGCGCGTCGAGCCGCCGGTCTGGACCATCTGGCGGGCGGCGTAGAACTCCTGCTCGTCGGCCGTGGTGACGTAGTTCATCGGCACAATCAGGTCGAGCCAGCCCTCGCGCAGCCAGAGCGGCCAGTCCTGCCGGATGGCGTACTTGTACTTCCACTCGCCGCGCCAGACGGCGGCCGAGAAGCAGACCGTCGGCGCGATGCGGCGCAGGTCCTGCGAGGCGGTGCGGACCACCGCGTTGATGTTCTCGCGCAGCCAGTCTTCGTAGGCCCACTTCAGCTCGCCACGCTCGACCTCGCGCGGCCAGTCGGCCACGCGCCGGCCGATGGTCCGCTCGAACTCACGCCGCGACACGGGGCCGTAGTCGAAGTCGTAGTCGGGCACCTCGGTGTAGCGGATGTAGTCGAGGTGGACGCCGTCGACCTGGTAGCGCTCGACCAGCTCGCGGATGGCCCGCCGCTCGACCGCCCGGTTGCGCGGGTCGCCGGGATTGGCGAAGTTGGCCGTCTCGCCGTTGTAGCGCGTGGACAGCCGGCCCTCGCGGCGGAGCTGCTCGCGATAACTCGCCGGCGCCGAACCGAGGTGGAAGTTGACCCGCCAGGCGTGCAGCTCGAGCCCGTAGCGGTGGCACTCGGTGATGGCCTCGGCCAGCACGTCGCGGCCGCGCGACCAGTCCTCCTGCGGCAGCACGCCGCTGGGATAGACGGCGCTGCCGCCGCGCGAGACGCGGTAGAAGACCGCGTTGAGCCCGGCCTCGCGGCACTTTGCGGCAAACACCGCCCAGTCTATGGGCCGCGAGCCGAAAACCCAGATGCCGCGCAGCTCCTGCTCGGGACAGACGGCCAGCTTGGGCATCAGCGCCTCCGCCTCGCGCTGCAGCGCGCGATAGACCGGCAGCAGCGCCGGCGCGCCGGCGTCGGTCGGCGGCGGGGGCAGCACGGCCAGGGCGCCGGTGAGCCGGGTTACCTCGCGGCCCAGGTCGACCGCCAGCGCCGGGTCGAGGTCGACGTGCCGGGCGATGCGATCCCAGCCGTCCATCACGCTCCGCGCCGCGTCCACCGCGCGGTCGCGCGCGGCGAGCAGCGCCGGCTGCCACAGCTCGGGCTGCCGCGCCGCCGCCAGGCCGAGCAGGAAGATGCCCTTGTCGGTTAGGTCGCCCGGCTGCAGCACATGGCCGACATAGACCCCGGCCTCGTTCTGCACGATCGCCGGCCGGCCGCCGAGGCCCCAGGTGGCAATCGTCCGCGCGCCGGCCAGGGGGGTCAGTTCGAAGGCGTGCTCGGAGTCCTGGTCGAGCGCCTCGGGCAGGTGCGGTGCCGCCTCGCGCGCGGCGGCGGTGAAGCGGATCTGGCGGTTGGTCACGGCCAGCAGCTCGCCGCGCCCGACACCGAGTAGGTCGGGCAGCCGCGGCGACCCGGTGGTGAAGCAGGCGGCGATCTGCCCGCCGGCTTCGATGTAGGCGCGGAGCGATTGAACGTGGGTGTCGGTCAGCCGGTTATAGGGCAGGACCACCAGCGGCGCGCCGGCCAGCCGCGCGGCCGAAAGCTCGCGGTCGGAGATGATCAAGTACTCGGCACCGACGGCGGCGAGGGCGTTGCCGACGCGCGAGGCGTAGGCGGCCACCTCGTCGCGCAGGTTGGGGCTGGCGTCGCCGATGCTGTCGCCGCGGAGGATCAGGATCGGCTCGGCCACCGCCGGCAGCGCGACCGCCAGGAGCAGCAGGGCGCGTCTCATCGGCCGCGCCAGGTCTCGGCCAGCCCGGCAACGCCGAAGCGGACCGGGTCGGTCGCCGGCAGGCCGCAGCGCGCGGCGGCCTGGTCGCAGGCGCGGCGGGCGTCCCCGTGGTCGAGGTGACGGGTCATCAGACAGAGACCGGTAACGCGGCCGGGGTGAATCGGCCGCATCGCCGACTCGTAGATCTCGACCAGCACGTCGAGCGGCGGGAGCGGCACGTTGGCACCCTTGATGGTCGTGCTGGCAGCATCGTGGCAGAGGATCATGGCGTCGGGCAGGCAGCCGTGCATCAGGGCCAGCGTGACACCGCTGTAGCCGGGGTGCAGCAGGCTGCCCTGACCTTCGACGAAGAGCACATCGGCGTCGCCGGAGCGGCAGCAGAGCCTCTCGACGGCGCCGGCCATGAAGTCGCCGACAATCGCATCGAGCGGAATGCCGTCGTCGGCGATGGCGATGCCGGTCTGGCCGGTGGCCAGGAAGCGCGCGTCGAGCCCGTCGGCCCGTGCCGCGGCGACCAGCTCGAGCGAGGCGGTCATCTTGCCCACCGCACAGTCGGAGCCGACGGTCAGCACCCGCCGGGCGGGGTGCTCGAGCACGCGCAGATTGGCCACGGTGCGCTCGCCGTCGGGCCGGCGCAGGTCGACCAGCCGCCGGCCGTGCTGCTCCGCGGCGGAAACCAGCTCGGCGTCGTCGGAGAGAAAGGTGTGCATGCCGGCGACCAGGTCGAGCCCGTGCGCCAGGGCTTCGAGCAGGAACGGCTTCCACTCGGGCGGCAGCGCACCGCCGGTGGGCGTGATGCCGACCAGCAGCGCGTCGGGCCGATGCGCCAGCCCGGCGGCGACCGACGAGACGATCGGCGCCGGGTGGTCGACGCCGAGCACCTCGGCGGTGGTCCGGCCGGCGTGCTGGCCATCGAGCAGGGCGACCACGCAGTCGGGCCGGTAGCGCATCACGCCGACGGCCATCTTGGCCCGGTAGATGTTGAGTTGACCGTCGACCAGGACCAGGTATCGTGGCGGCATTGCCGGATAGTCTAGTGACGCGGGCGGCCGGGCGTCAACCGCCGGGCTTGACGGGTTGGCGAGCGGGAGGGATCATCGACCCGTGAAGATCCGCCACCTGCTGGCCGATGTGCCTCGCGACAAGCGCGACCGGCCCGACTACGGCCGGTACGTGCGTCGCCAGATGGTGCAGGCCACGGTCGGCTTCTACCGCGCGCTGTGCGGCCTGGTGCCGGTCGCCTGGGACAACGCCCTGGCCGCCTTCATGGATCGCGCGCTCCGCTTCTTCTGCCCCCACGTGCTCTGCCGCGTGCGCGACCATCTGCGGCTGATCTACGGCACCGAACTCGGCCGTGCCGAGCGCGACGCGCTGGCCGACCGGGTCGTCCGCAACGCTTGCCGCGGCGTGACCGAGTTCATGCGCATCAGTCAGCTTTCGCCCGATGACGTCCGGCGGCGGGCCGACATCTACGGCAAAGTCCACCTCCACCGCGCGCTCGATGCCGGGCACGGGGCGGTGATCGCCACCGCGCATTATGGCAACTACGAGATGCTGGCCTTCGTCTGCGCCAGCTACGGTCACTCGGTGGTGGCTATCGCGCGGCCGATGGACGACGAGGCAACGCAGCAGTTCACCGCCGCAACGCGCGGCCAGCACCGGGTCGAGGTGATCAGCAAGACCAACTGGCGCGAGGCGCTGCGCGCCATGCGCCGCAACGCGGTGGTCGGCATCATCGCCGACCAGGCGGTGCTCACCGGCGGCGTGATGGCCGAGTTCCTCGGCCGGCCGGCCTCGACCGCCATCGGCCCGCTGATCCTCAGCCGCGCCGCAGGCGCGCCGATCCTGCCCAGCTTCATCACCCGCGACGCGAACAACCGGTTCACCATCGAAATCCACGCCCCGCTGCCGCTGCCCGACACGGGCGACAACCAGGCCGACCTACAGGCCGGCGCGCAGGGCATCAACGACGCCATCTCGGCCCAGATCCGCTGCCGGCCCGAGGAGTGGCTGTGGAGCCACCGGCGGTGGAAGCCACCCCGCTCGACCCGCAGCGCGGCGCCGAAGCTCGAGCGCTCGCTCGACCTGGCCGCCGGCGAGTAGGCCGACCGCGTAGATTGCCCACCGCGCGCGTAATGAGGCCGAGCAGGCAGACGATGGACCCACCGGCGGCAGCGTTGACCCTCGAAGCGGCCAGCCGCCGCTGCGCGGCCGCGGGCCTGCCGGCGGTCTCGGCGATCGAGCGGCTGGCCAAGGGACAGGTCAGCAGCAGTTACCGCCTGACCCTTTCCGACGGCCGCGCGGCGGTGCTCAAGCTCTCACGCCAGGCGGGCGATGGTGAGCCGCTGCGCCGCGAGGAGCGCACCCTCGCCGCGGTCCGTGGCTCGGGCGTGCCGGTGCCGGCCTGGGGCCATTTCGACCAGGCCAGCCTCGGCGTGCCGTCGCTGCTCAGCGCCTGGCTGCCCGGCACCCACGGCGACGACCTGTTTGCCGAGCTGCCGCCCGAGCGTGCCGAGGACCTGCTCCGCGAGGTCGGCGCCACGCTGCGGCGGCTGCACGACCTGCCGCTCGACGACGAGTTCGACGCCGACGCCTGGCGTGCCGCCGAGGAGGAGGAATTCCGCGGTGCCGTGGCGCACATTGCCGACCAGCCGTGGCTGCCGCGCCCGCAGCTCGCCGAGATCGAACAGGCATGGGAGGCGGGCCGGTCCAGCCGCACAGTGGCCGGCCGGCCGGTGCGGCTGCACGGCGACTTTCAGCTCTGGAACCTGCGCGTCGATCCGGTCAGCCTGGCCGTCGTTGGCGTGTTCGACTGGGAGGAGAGCCGTCCCGGCCCGGCGATGGCCGACTTCCGCGATCTGGAGTTGAACCTGTTCATCGAGCGGCCGCGGCTGCGGCGCGCGTTCCTTGCCGGCTACGGTCTCGACCGTCTGGCCGACGACGACTGGCGGCACTTGCGACTGCTCATGCTCAGCCGTGCGCTGAGCCTGCTGGCGGCGTATCGCGGCGCCGCGCCGATGGTCCCGCGGTCGGTGCTCCGTGTGCTGCTCGACCGCCTGGCCGGACCGAGCGGCTAGAATCTGCTGGGCCCCTTCGGCCTGGAAGTGGAGAATGCTATGAAGCGCATTGGGTTCGTGATGGTGCTGGCGCTGCTCGGCCTGGCCTTGGTCGCCGGCTGCAAGAAGAAAGAGCCGGAGCCGACGCCCGAGGAGCTGATGGACGCCCCGGCGGCGGTCGACAACAGCTTGACCGACACCGACGCCAGCGCCTCGGACGCTGGCGGCGCCGGCGGCACGTCCAACGAGGGCGACATCTCGGCGACTGAGTGATCAGGCCGGCCAGACCCGCCACGGCGCGGCGCCGGCGGCCCACAGGCCGTCGAGCCGCTCGTGGTCCTTGTAGGTGTCCATGCAGGCCCAGAAGCCCTGGTGCCGGTGCGCCGCCAGCGCGCCCTCGGCGGCTAGGCCCGCCAGCGGCTCGCGCTCGAGCACCGCGTCGTCGTCCAGGCGCTCGAGCACCGCGCGCTCGAAGATGAAGAACCCGCCGTTGATCCAGTCACGCAACGGCGGCTTTTCGATGAACCGGCGCACTCGCTGCTGGTCATCGAGCTCGAGCACACCGAACGGGTTCTCCGGCCGCACCGCGGTCAGCGTCGCGGCGGTGCCGGCGCGCTCGTGGGTGGCCAGCAGGTCGGGTAGCCGCAGGTCGGTCAGGCCGTCGGCGTAGGTGCAGGCAAATCGGCCGTCGAGCCGCTCGGCGAGCTTCGCCACCCGGCCGCCGGTCTGCGTTTCGGCGCCCGTGTCAACGCACTCGACCGACAGGCCGGCCAGGTCGCCGTGGCGCTCGGCCGCGACCCAGTCGGCGATCCGGTCGCCGAGATAGCCGCAGGCGAGCAGGAACTCGCGCTGGCCGAAGTGGGCGTACCACTGGATCACATGCCAGACGATGGGCCGGCCGCCGATTTCGACCAGCGGCTTGGGCAGCGTTTCGGTCTTCTCGCGCAACCGGGTGCCCTTGCCGCCGCAGAGGATGACCACCTGCATGGGGTGAACCTCACCTCCGTCGGGTCATGGTACCCGATTGGGGATGGCTTGTGGCCGACGCGTTCGAGGTCATCGGCGGCCGGGCGCTGCACGGCGAGGTGCGGCCCGCCGGCAACAAGAACGAGGCGCTGCCGGCGATCGCCGCGGCCCTGCTCTGCGACGAGCCGGTGACGCTCGACAACGTCCCCGACATCCTCGACGTGCGGGCCATGCTCGAGCTGATCGAACGCCTCGGCGCGCGGGTCGAGCGCGACGGCGCCAACCGCGTCACCATCGGCGCCGCCGAGCTGCGCCAGAGCAAACTCGACCCTTACCTGGCACAACGCATCCGCGGCTCGGTGCTGCTCATGGCGCCGATCCTCGTCCGCCGGGGCGAGGTCCAGGTGCCGCGCCCGGGCGGCGACCGGATCGGCCGGCGGCGGCTCGACACCCACCTGGCCGCCCTGGCCGCCCTCGGCGCCGACCTCGACGCCGGCAACCCGGTCACGCTCCGCGCGCCGAACGGCCTGCGCGGCGGTGAGCTGTTCCTCGACGAGGCGTCGGTCACTGCGACCGAGAACGCCGTGCTGGCCGCCGTCACCGCGCCGGGCCGGACCACGATCATCAACGCCGCCAGCGAACCGCACGTGCGCGGCCTGTGCGAGCTGCTCTGCGCCATGGGCGCCCAGATCGACGGGATCGGCAGCAACGTTCTGCGGCTCGACGGCGTCGCGCGACTGCACGGCGCGACCCACCGCGTCGGGCCCGATTTCCTCGAAGTCGGCAGCTTCATCGGCCTGGCCGCGGCGACCGGCAGCGAGCTGACCGTCGCGCCGGTCGATCCGCGCGACCTGCCGATGATCCGGCTCGTTTTCCGCCGGCTCGGGATCGAGTTCGTGCTCGATGGCGACCGGCTGACCGTTCCATCGGGGCAGGCCCTCGAGGTGCGCAGCGAATTCGACGGCGCTATCCCGAAGATTGACGACGCACCGTGGCCGGGCTTCCCCGCCGACCTGGTCAGCATCGCGCTGGTCGCCGCGACGCAGGCCGTGGGCACGGTGCTGATCCACGAGAAGATGTTCGAGAGCCGGCTCTTCTTTGTCGACCGGCTGATCGACATGGGTGCGCGGATCGTGCTCTGCGACCCGCACCGGTGCGTGGTGGCCGGCCCGTCGCGGCTGCACGGGCAGACCATCAGCAGCCCCGACATCCGCGCCGGCATGGCGCTGCTGATTGCCGCCTTGTGCGCCGAGGGGCGGTCGACGATCCACAACATCCGGCAGATCGACCGTGGTTACGAGCGGATCGACGCCCGGCTGCGCGCCCTCGGCGCCGCGATCGAGCGGATCGACGCCTGACGCAGCGCGGCCCGGCGACGGTCTCCGTCGCCGGGCCGGCCTGCGTGAGCCGCCGGATTACTCGGTGGTCGGCTCGGTGGTCTCGGTGCTGGTCTCGCCACCAGCGGTGTCGTCGGTGGTGGTCTCCGGCTCGGTGCCGGTGTCGGCGCCCATGTCGGACGAGGTGCCGGTGTCGGTGCTCGGCCCGCCCGGGGTGATCGGCGGCGCGGCGCCCGAAGCGCCGGGCGGCGGCGCCTGGTAGGTGTCGGGCCCGGCCGGCGGCGGGGCGGTCTTCTCTTCGTCACTCAACTTTGGCCCACAGCCGGCGAGCAGCAACAGCCCGAGGCCGGCAACGAGCGCGAACAGCTTGCGCATAACGTAGCTCCCATCCGCGGTACGCACGAGCGCGCCAGACTCGCCACGATTTCGTGACCCGGCGCGGCCGGTCAGCGGAGCGGCGCGGATCGCTCCGCGCCGCTCCGAGCGTTCAGGTCGGCGCCCCGCGCCGACGTCCAGCGAGGATCAGGGCTCGGTCGAGCCGGGATAGACCACCGGCCGCTGCCGATTGTCGGCCCAGCCCGAGGGCATCCGATAGCTGATCATCTGGTCCTTGTTCATGTACTTGCCGTGACCATCGGCATAGCCGACGTTCTGGCCGTCGTTGTGGTGCGGAACCCAGGGCGACCAGCCGCCGTAGCGGATGCGGGCCAGGCCGTCGACCGGCGCCGGACCGCCGCCCTCCCAGTCCATGTAGATCCCGGAGGCCCAGGTCTCGGCCACGATGCTCACGCCGGCGACGCCGGTCGGTGCACGAGTGATCGAGGCGATTGTCGACCAGCCCTGGTCGAAGTTGTACATGTACTCGCTATAGCCGTAGCTCATGCCGTTGTCGCCGCTCCAGCGGTCGCCCTTGGAGTCGGACGGGCACTCGCGCACCTGCATGTTCTTGACGTACGGCTGCACCCCGTGGGTGAACACACCGTTCCAGTCGATGCTGCCCGGCCAGACGGTCCACGGCCAGGCGCCGCCGTAGTTGAAGCGGATGCCCGGGAACGTCTCGTCGTAGTCCTGCGCATACTGCAAGAAGGCCAGCTCCCACTGCTTGATGTTACTCAGGCACGAGGACTGCCGAGCCTTCTCGCGGGCCTTGGCGAAGACCGGGAAGAGGATAGCGGCCAGAATGGCGATGATGGCAATCACCACCAACAACTCGATGAGGGTGAACCCCACCCTACTGCGACGCATGTGGTTCTCCATGACGCCGGAACCGTGGCGTGACGACTGTCGAGCCCTGCGACTCACCCAACCAACCCGCTCACGGATCGGGGCAGGAGCGCTAGCCGGCTGTCGCCGACCGGCATGCCCCGTGATCCGGCGCTCTCTAGTATAACCGCACAGCAAGGGGAACAGTGCATACAAAAAGCGAAAGCGGCGTGAACGAGGCCACGCCGCTTTCGCAACTGGTTTGGCGGGCTTGCCCGCCGGCACGACGTGCGGGCTAGCCCGCGTCGTCAGCCTCGCTGCCCGAGCTGGGCGGCGCCGGTGCGCCGGGGCCGGTGGCACCGGCCGGCGGCGCCTGGTAGGTCTCGGGGCCGGCCGGAGGCGGAGCCGTCTGCTCCTCCTCGGTCAGCTTGGGACCGCAGCCGGCGCACAGCGCCAGGGCTGCCAGGGCGACGAGTCCAGCTAGCTTGCGCACGATGCTTGTCCTTTCCGCCGCGGCTTGATCAGGGCTCGGTCGAGCCGGGATAGACCACCGGCCGCTGCCGGTTGTCGGCCCAGCCCGAGGGCATGCGGTAGCTGATCATCGCGTCCTTGGTCATGTACTTGGCATGGCCGTCGGCGTAGCCCATGTTGGTCCCGTCGTTGTGGTGCGG
>CAYONP010000003.1:45353-115034 GCA_964405335.1 uncultured Fimbriimonadaceae bacterium | reverse complement strand
GGGACTTCGGCACCGGCGCCATCGGCGACATGGCCTGCCACATCGCCAACATGCCGGTCAAGGCGCTCAAGCTCAAGTACCCGACCTCGGTCGAGGGCTTCGTCTCGGGCATGAACCGCGAGACCGCGCCGAAGTCGAGCATCGTCCTGTTCGAGTTCCCCGCCCGCGGCGAGCTGCCGCCGCTGCGCATGTTCTGGTATGACGGCGGCAACAAGCCCCCGGCCGAGCTGGTTGGCGGCCGTGAGCTGGGGCCGGGCGGGTCGATCCTGCTTGGCGACAAGGGCGTCCTGCTCGCCGACGAACAGGGCGGCACCACGGCGATGCTGCCCGAGGCGCAGTTCGCCGGCTTCGAGAACCCGCCCCAGACGCTGCCCCGCTCGCCCGGCCACCATCAGGAGTGGATCAACGCCTGCAAAGGCGGCCCAGCCGCGCTGAGCAACTTCGAGCACGCCTGCGTGATCACCGAGATCTTCGTCCTCGGCACCGTCGCCCAGCGCCTTGGCCGCAAGCTCGAGTACAACGGCGAGGCGATGGAAGCCCCCGGCGACGCCGAGGCCAACGGGTACATCAAGCCGGAGTATCGCCAGGGCTGGAGCCTGTAACAGCGCGGCAGACCACGGCACCGCCCGCGCGGACCATGGCCGCGCGGGCGGCGCCGTGCCGCCCCAGCGCACCGCGCGCTCGCGCACCATGACGGGTAGTCGGCGTGCAGGCAGTACATTGACATCGACTCATCATGATGCGATGATGACTCCACACGAGGTAGGGGCAGTGCGCACGACGGTTAACGTGGATGATGACGTGCTCCAGGCGGCGAAGTCGCTGGCTGCGGCACAGCGGGTGTCACTCGGGCGGGCATTGTCCGACCTCGCGCGCCGTGGCTTGGCGGTGCGCACGACCATCCACCGACGCAACGGCTTCCCTGTGTTCGACGTGCCTCCAAACAGTGGCCCCATCACCCTCGAGATGGTCAAGCGTGCCGAGGACAGCGAGTGAAGGTCGACCTGCCCGACGTCAATGTGCTGGTGGCACTGGCCTGGCCGACACACGTGCACCACTCGCTGGCGCACGACTGGTTCGGCGAACACGCCCTGCCGATGCTGGCCACCTGCCCGCACACCGAGTGTGGATTCGTGCGGGTCTCAAGCAATGGTCGGTCGCTGCCTCACCCGGTAACCGTGGCGTCAGCCCTCGCCGCGCTGCGCATGCTCTACGAGCTACCCAACCGGACTCTCCTGACCGACGGCCTGTCGCTTCTCGATTCACGGGTGCCAACCGCGCTCATGGTCGGTCATCAACAGGTCAGCGACGCTTACCTGCTCGGCCTGGCGATTGCCCATGGCGCACGGCTTGTCACCCTTGACCGGGCGATCGAGCAGCTACTGCCGCGGGGCAGCGCACAACGGCAGCATCTTGCTCTGATCGAGGATGTGGAGCCGCGTCGGTGAACAGCAGCCGCTCGCGACGCCAGTTCTACAGGCCGACCATCACCCCCTCCCGCGCCGAGCGTGCCAGCGCTGCCTCGAGGCGCAGGCGGGCCAGGCCCTCCTCGCCGGTGACCGGCGGCGGGTGGCCGTCACGGATGGCGTCGATGAAGGCGCGGACCAGGGCTTCCGTGGTCGAGGGCAGGTCGAGGCGATCGAGGATCAGCGAGGGCAGCCACTGCTCCGCCTCGCGGTTCTCGCGGTAGACCGTCACCGCCCCGACGATGTCGGCCATGGTGCAGCGCGCGCGGGTGCCGAGCAGATCGAGCCGGACCGCAGGATGGCCCGGCCGGACGAAGTCGCTGCCGACCAGCGAGGCCACCGCGCCGCTGGCGAAGCGGAGCTGGATCGAGCGGCAGGCCGAGGCCGAGTAGACGAACTCATCGAAGCCGATGAAGCCCAACGAGGGCGGCTCGGGCGGCTGGTCGTGCAGCAGCTCGAAGCACTCGGTCACCTCACCCAGCAGGCTGCAGACCAGGTCGAGCGTGTGGTGCAGGCAGTAGCCGAAGCAGAGCGCCTGCGCGCCGACGATGCCGCCCAGCGAGCCGCTCTCGACCAGCTCGCGCAGCTTGCGCGCCGAGGGTGAGAAGCGGTAGTTGTAGCCGATGCCGAGCCGCCGGCCGGCCCGCTCGGCCGCGGCGACCATGCGCTCTGCGGCGGCCAGGCTGTCGGCGGTCATCTTCTCGCACAGCACGTGCGCGCCGGCCTCGAGCGCGGCGATGGTCACCGTCGCATGCTCGGCCTCGGCGGTGCAGCAGCAGACTACGTCGGGCCGGCACTGCTCGAGCGCCGGCTCAAGGCCCACGATCAGCGGCACCTGCAGCTCTGCCGCGGCGGCAAGGCTGCGCGTCGACTCGCTCCGCCCGCACAGGCCGACCAGCTCGGCCTCGGGGTGTGACCGCACCGCCCGGCCGTGGTGCAGCCCCCAGCCGCTCCCGACCACCAGCACCCGCAGCTTGCCCATGCTCGGCTCCGCTGGCGAGCGGTTCGGCGGCGGGTCGCCGGCTCCTCGCCGCGGAGTGTGCGATGGCTGTGCGACCCGGCGTGGTCGATACCGGCAGTTCAAGCCCGAGCCGGTTCCGCCGCGCGCGGCTCGCCGGCGGGCGCGAGTCGCGTCCCCGGTTTTTGGCTGGGTTGACATGCGGTTCGGGCTCTGCGATAATCGGCTTCTCCGCGGGAGTAGCTCAGTTGGTAGAGCATCAGCTTCCCAAGCTGAGGGTCGCGGGTTCGAGCCCCGTCTCCCGCTTCTCCGGTGGCGTAGCCAAGTGGTAAGGCAGCGGCCTGCAAAGCCGCTATTCACCGGTTCGAATCCGGTCGCCACCTTGACACCTCGGGCCGCGGCCCCGTGGTGCCGGGACCTTCTGCCGGGGTGGCGGAATAGGTAGACGCACGGGACTTAAAATCCCGCGGCCCCCTGGGTCATACCGGTTCGAGCCCGGTCCCCGGTACTCGGTCGCCCTCGAGGCAGGCGTCGGTGTCTATGGATGAACTGACCGTCACGACCCTCCTCGAGGACGTGGCGCAGGGCAGAGTCTCGCCGGGCGAGGCCAAAGAACGCCTGCGCGCCCTCCCCTTCCGCAACGTCGGCGGATTCGCCACCATCGATACCCACCGCGAGCTGCGCACCGGCGCCGCCGAAGTGATCTTCTGCGGCGGCAAGTCCGACACTCAGATCATCGCCATCCTGCAGGCCCTGCTGCCCAGCCGTAAGCCGGTGCTCGCCACGCGCATGAGTCAGGCCGTTGCCGACGCCGTCGCCGCCGCCGGGATCGCCGGCCGCTACGACGCGACCGCCCGCGTCTTCGTCGCCGATGGCGAGCTGCCCGGCGAGGCGGTCGGCCACGTGATGATCTGCTGCGCCGGCACCAGCGACCTGCCGGTGGCCGAGGAGGCGGCGCTCACCGCGGCGACGCTCGGCTCGCGGGTCGAACGGCTCTACGACGTCGGCGTGGCCGGCGTACACCGGCTGCTCAGCCACACCGAACGCCTGCAGGCGGCCAACGCCATTGTCGTCGTGGCGGGCATGGAGGGTGCATTGGCCAGCGTCGTCGGCGGGCTGGTCGCCGCGCCGGTGATCGCCGTGCCGACCAGCGTCGGTTACGGAGCCAGTTTTGGCGGCCTCGCGGCGCTGCTGACCATGCTCAACTCGTGCGCCTCGGGGGTCAGTGTGGTGAACATCGACAACGGTTTCGGCGGCGGCTTCTGCGCGCACCAGATCAACGCGCGCGTGGCCCGGGCGGAGGCGGCGCGGTGAAGATCGCCTGGTTCGACGCCTCGGCCGGCGCCAGCGGGGACATGATCCTCGGCGCGCTGATCGACGCCGGGCTCGACGCCGCCGCGCTCGAGGCCGAACTGCAGCAGCTCGACGTGCCGGGCTGGCGGCTGGCGGTGAGCCGGGTCAAGCCGCGCGGCATCGCCGCGAGCAAGGTCGAGGTCGTGATCGATGCCGACGCGCCCCGGCCTCACCGCCACCTGCGCCACATCATCGAGATTCTACGCGGCGGCGCGCTGCCGCCGGGCGACGTGGAGCGGGCGACGGCGATCTTCACCCGCCTGGCCGAGGCCGAGGCGCGGGTGCACGACACGACCGTCGAGCAGATCCACTTCCACGAGGTCGGCGCGCTCGATGCCATCGTCGATGTCGTCGGTGCGGTGGTCGGGCTGCGGCTGCTCGGCGTCGAGCAGGTCGCCTGCACGCCGTTGCCGATCAGCCACGGCTGGGTCGACTGCGAGCACGGCCGCCTGCCCGTCCCGGCGCCGGCGACGCTGGAGCTGCTGCGCGGCGTGCCGACCGTGCCGTTGGACCTGGAGGGCGAGACCCTGACGCCGACCGGCGCCGCGGTTTTGACCACGCTCTCGACGGCCTGGCAGCCGCCGGCGATGACGCCCGCTGCGATCGGCTACGGCGCTGGCAGCCGCGATTTCGGGGTACCGAACGTGTTGCGGGTGACCCTCGGCGAGGTGGCGGCGACGCCGGCTCGGGTGGTGGTGATTGAGGCGAACCTGGATGATATGAGCCCGGAGTGGTACGATCGCGCGGTCCAGCGCATCTTTGCCGCCGGCGCGCTGGATGTCACGCTATCGCCATTGCAGATGAAGAAGGGCCGGCCCGGCGTGCTGCTGCGGGCGGTGGCCGACCCGGCCGCGCGAGCGCCGGTGAGTGAGGCGATTCTGCGCGAGACGACGAGCCTGGGCGTGCGCTGGTTTGCCGGCGAGCGCGAGTGCCTGGCGCGGACCTGGCTCGAGGTGGCCACGCGCTATGGCCCGGTGAGCGTGAAGATCGGCCGCCGCGCGGGGGAGGTGCTGAACATCGCGCCGGAATACGAGTCGGTGGCCCGGGCGGCGGAGGCGCACCAGGCGTCGCTGCCGTCGGTCGAGGCGGCGGCTCGCGAGGCGGCGATGCGTGTTTTGGAGCAGGACCCCGCCGCCGGCGGGCCAGAAGACTGCGGGTAGCGATGTCGCGTCAGATTCTGATCAGTTCGGGCATCTTCGAGACGCGGGTGGCCATCGTCGAGGATGGCAGCCTGCAGGATTTCTATGCCGAGCGGGGCAGCAAGACTATCGGCAACGTCTACAAAGGCCGGGTCGAAAACGTGCTGCCCGGCATGGACGCCGCCTTCGTCGACATCGGCCTGCCGAAGAACGCCTTCCTCTACGTCGACAACGTGGTGCTGCCCGGCGAGCCGAAGCCGCAGCGGGGCAAGCAGCGCGCCATCACCGATCTGCTCAAGCGCGGGCAGGAGGTGGTGGTCCAGGTCGAGCGCGCCGCCGTCGGCACCAAGGGCCCGCGGGCGACCACGCGGCTCAGTCTGCCCGGTCGGTTCGTGGTGATGATCGGCCCCGACAGCCGCCACATCGGTGTCTCGCGTCGCATCCCCGACAGCCAGGAGCGCAACCGCCTGCGGCAGCTCGGTGAGAAGTACCAGCCCAAGGAGCGGGCGCTGATCATGCGCACCGAGGCCGAGGGCGCCACCGACGACGAGATCAAACAGGACATCGAGTACCTGGTCGAGCTGTTCGACGAGATTGACGGCCAGGCGAAGAAGTCCAAGGCGCCGTCGCTGCTGCACCAGGACTTCTCGATGATCTACCGGGTCTGCCGCGACTTCTTCACCGCCGACGTGGCGGAACTGATGGTCGACAGCCAGGAAGACTATCAGTACATCCTCGACATCATGAGCCGGCTCGATCCCGGCATGGCCCAGCGGGTCAAGCTCCACGACAGCCCCGAGCCGCTGTTCATGGTCCACGGCATCGAGCGCGAAATCGAGACCGCTCTGCAGCGCAACGTGCAACTGCGCAGCGGCGGCAACCTGACCATCGACGAGACCGAGGCGTTGACCGTGGTCGACGTCAACACCGGCCGGTTCGTCGGGACCAAGGGCCTGTCCGACACGATCCTGACCACCAACCTCGAGGCGGCCCAAGAGATTGCCCGCCAGCTCCGCCTGCGCGACATCGGCGGGATCATCATCGTCGACTTCATCGACATGGACCGCACGCGCGACCGGATTAAGGTCTACAGCGAACTCGAACGAGCGCTGGAGCGCGACCGCGCGCGGACGCGGATTGTCCATATCAGCCCGCTGGCGCTGATCGAGATCACGCGCAAGCGGACCGGCGAGAGCCTGGCCCACGAGATCAGCGAGATCTGCCCCTCGTGCCACGGGCGCGGTTACGTGCTCAGCCCCTTGACCATCGCCGTGCAGGCCGAGAACCAGGTCAAGGAGTTCGCCTACCAGAAGAGCTTCGAGGCCTACCTGGTCGAGTGCGCCGCCGAGGTCGGCGACCTGCTCGTCGGGCCCGGCGGCGAGACCGTGCTGACGCTCGAACACCAGCTCGACGCCGCGGTCTATATCCGCATCCACGACGGCGAGCGCGACCAGGTCTATGTCAACGGCGGGCGGCGCGACGAGATTGAAAGCAAGCTCGGGTGGGTCAAGCCCGACGAGGTGATCAAGATCCTCCCGCGGGACTGCTTCGAGTCCGAGACCAACCAACTGGTCGCCATCATCGACGGCATGATCATCGGCCTGCCCGACGGCGCGCGGGTGCAGCAGCGCGGGGCGCAGATCACCATCTCCGAGGTCAACCGCTCGCTGGCCGTGGCCGAGTTCGCCGATTCGGGGCGGAAACCGCGATGACCGCGCCGGCCTGCCGCCGGATCACCATTCCCAGCCGCCTCGACCGCCTCGGCGCGCTGCGCGGCGAGGTCCACCGCTTCGCCCGCGACCACGGCTTCGCCCCCCTGGCCGCCGAAGACCTCGGCCTCTGCGTCCACGAGGCGGCCAGCAACGCCATGGTCCACGGCAACCGTGACGACGAGTCGCTCGGCGTCGAGGTCACCCTCACGGTCGAAGCCGACGGCATCCGCGTGGCGGTGACCAACGGCGGCCCGGGCTTCGACGCGGCCACCCTGCCGCCGTACACCGACGAGCGCAGCGACCCCCGCGGCCGCGGCATGCGCATCATCCACGCCCTGGCGCACGACGTCTCGTGGAGCGATGAGGGGCGGACGATTGCGTTCCTGGTGGCGCGGGGCTGAGGCGCCTGGTCGTCGGCTATCCCGACCACACAGCCTCGATCGCCGCCAGCTCTTCGGTACCGAACTGCGCGGCGGTCAGCGCAGCCACGTTCTCCTCCACCTGCTCCGCCGTGCGGGCGCCGATCAGCGCGCAGGTTACTCGCTCGTCGCGCAAGACCCAGGCCAGCGCCATCTGCGCCAGCGATTGCCCGCGGGCGGTGGCAAGCTCGTTCAGCCGGCGCAACTTAGCTTGCAGCTCGGGCGTGACCGCTTCAGCCTTGAGGAACCCGTCGGGGTCGGCCGCGCGAGAGACTTCCGGCACGCCGGTCAGGTACTTGCTGGTCAGCAGGCCCTGGGCCAGCGGACAGAAGGCGACCACGCCCAACCCGCGGGCGGCGGTGACGTCGAGCAGGTCGCGCTCGATCCAGCGGTTGAGCATCGAGTAGCTGACCTGGTTGACCAGCAGCCGCAGGCCGATCGACTCGGCCACGTCGCAGGCGGCGGCGGTCTGCACAGCGTCGTAGTTGCTGATCCCCGCATACAGCGCCTTGCCCTGGCGGACGATCAGGTCGAGCGCGCCGATGGTCTCCTCAAGCGGCGTGCGCGGGTCGGGCCGATGGTGGTAGAAGATGTCGACGTAGCCCAGCCCAAGCCGCTCGAGCGACTGATCGAGGCTGGCGACTAGGTACTTCTTCGAGCCCCAGTCGCCGTACGGCCCCGACCACATGCCGTAACCGGCCTTGGTCGAGACGACCAGCTCGTCGCGGTGCCGCGCGAAGTCCAGGCCGAGCAGGACGCCGACGTTCTCCTCGGCGCTGCCGGGCGGCGGACCGTAGTTGTTGGCCAGGTCGAGGTGGGAGATGCCCAGGTCGAACGCCACGCGCAGCATTCGCCGCATCTCCTGCCGGTCGCCGTTGCCGCCGAAGTTGTGCCAACAGCCCAAGGCGATCGCCGGCAGGTTGAGCCCGCTCGCGCCCGCGCGGCGGTAGATCATCGTCTGGTAGCGGTCCGAGGCCGGAGCGCACCACCCTTCTCCCTCGTCACGCGGGTCGAAGACGATGTCGTTACACAACTCCAAGCACTCGTTGCAGATGCGCACATCCGGGCCCTGCCAGAGGCGCTCGACCTCGTGCTGCGACTTGTTGCAGAAGCTGCACCGGGCCCGGCCGTCGGCAACGAGTCGAGCCACCTCGCCGGCGTTCGCGGCCCGCAGCCTGGCCGCTTCGTCCATGGCCTCGACGCATCCGTCGCAGATGTAGACGTTTGGCCCGGCGATGAGCCTGCCCACCCGGCTGCGCGGCAGGCCGCAGAAACTACAGCAGAGCTCGCGGGGGAGTCCTTCACGCACGCCGGCCTCCGCGCGAAGTGTAGTCCCGCGCTGCACACCGGTCCACCCACTAAAGGAAACGGTTGTCTCGTCCCGAACAGCGTTCAGTCAGGTCTGGCCGAGGCATGGCACGCAAACGACCGGCTAAGCGCAAGACGAACCGTGGCCCCACCCCACCACGGCCGCGCCGCGAGCGGATGGTGCCGCTGGCCGACCAGGCGCCGTTCGCCGGCCTGCCCGCGGGCAAGCTGTCCGACGCTCTGGTCGACTTCGTGTCGCCCCAGCGCGAGGAGATGTGCGACCTGACCTCGGCGCGGTTCGCGCTGCAGCTCGGCGCCGTCGCCTGGAACCTCGGCCTATTCTCGCGCGACGGGCGAGTCGAGGCGCTGCGCACGCTGCGCGAGCAGCTCGTCGCCGCTGGTCTGGAGGAGCTTCACGAGACGATCGTCGACCTGGTCCGGCGCAAGCGCCAGCTCTATCCCGACGACCGGCGGTTGATCACCGACCTTCAGGTCACCGAAACGACCGACGGACCACGGGACATCTCGGTCGTCGTCCAGTACGAGATCTACTCCGACGATGCCGGCTGACCGTCGGCTAAAGCACCTCGACGCGCTCGCCCACGCCGACGCGGCCGTAGAGCTCGACGGCGTCCTTCAGGTGCAGGCGGATGCAGCCGTGCGAGGCGGGCCGGCCGAGCAGGTGGTAGTAGCCCGAGGTCGTGGCGTGGATGGCGTGGCCGTTGTGATAGCGCAGCACGTAGCGCATCAGCCAGTCCTGGTTCAGGCTGCTGCGGCAGCTCCGCACCTTGCCCTGCACACGGAACACGCCGTGGTGATCGTGCGGCCGGAGCGGATGCCGCGCGGCGGGCACAGCGTACCGGCCTTCGGCGCCCGAGCAGATGGCGACCTGCTTCACCGCACCGCCGCGCTGCAGATAGAGCCGCTGCCCGTGCGGGCTGGTCAGCCAGACGTAGATGCCGTCGTCGGTTCGGTCAGCCAGGATCGCCGGGCGGAACGGCAGCTCGAGCTCGTGCATGGCGACCAGCGTCGCATCGCGGGCAAAGGCCTTGAGCTTGAGCGTGACCCGCGCGGTGTCGAGCCACGGCACGGCCCACTCCAGGCGCCCGTGCGGCAGCGGCGTGGCTGGCTGGAGGACGAGCGTCTGGTCACCCCGCGAGCGGCCGCCGAGCGGCGTGCGGTGGTAGCCGGCGGTGACGGCCACCGAGTAGACGCGCGGACCGGCCGACCAGGCCAGCACGGCCGGTTCGCCCTCGGTCAGCCGGCGCGGCGCTTCGAGCAGCCGGAGTGGTTCGTCGGCCGGCCGGTCGGGGGCCAGGGTGGCGGCGGGTCGATCAAGCGACGCGGGTAGCGCGGACGGCTCTGGGGTAGGGCAGAGCACTGGGGTGGCAGGGTCCGCCGGTCTGGCCATCCGCGGTTCGGTTTCGAGCGCGGGCATCGAACCGCAGAGAGAGAGCCAGACTGAGGCCAGCGGCCACCCGGCACACCGCATCGCGTCGATCTCCCGCCGCCGATCGGATGGACGCACCCGGCCGGTGCGACATGCTTGCCAAAGCATGTCGGCCGCGTTGCGGCGGGCTAAACCCCGCGCGAGGCGGGCGGTGGTCTAGCGGAAGGAGAGCGGATTGACCGCCTTGCCGTTGCGGTAGACGCTCCAGTGCAGGTGCGGCCCGGTCGACCAGCCGGTGCTGCCGACGCGGCCGATGGGCTGCCCTTGCCGCACGCGCTGGCCGACGTTGACCAGCGTCGCGCTGCAGTGGCCATAGAGCGTGACGTAGCCGCTGCCGTGGGCCACCATGACGCAGCGGCCGTAGGGGCCTTTCCAGCCCGAGTGCACGACCGTGCCGTCGGCGGCGGCGCGGATGGTGGTGCCGCTGGGCGCGGCGATGTCTTGGCCGTCGTGGAACGAGCGGCCGCCGTGGATCGGGTGCCGTCGCCAGCCGAAGCTGGAGGTATAACGCCCGCGGCAGGGCAGCACGAACCGCCCGCCCCAGGTGCCGTTGTGCCCGCCGCCTGAGGATTGCAGGGTGTAGAGCACGCGCTGGATTTCGCGCTCGGCGGCGAGGAACTCGGCGCGGACCGCCTCGAGCTTGGCCCGGTCGCGGCGGATCTCGTCCAGCGCGGCCTTCTTGCGCAGCGTCTCCTGCTCAATCTGCTCGGCCTTCGCCTCGGCCTGCTCGCGCAGGCTGGCGATCTGCCGCCAGTCGTCGTCGAGCTGCGCCTGGAGCAGTTCCTTCTCGGCCCGCGCCTCTTCGATGACCTGCTTCAGCTCCAGGTCCGATTCGGCGACCGAGCGCAAGATGGTGGTCCGGTCGACAAACTGCTCGAAGTCGGCCGAGCCGAGCAGCACCTCGACATAGCCGAGGTTGCCCTGCTTGTAGAACACCTCGAGCCGTTGCCACAGCTCGTCGATGTGCGCTTCGAGCTCGGTGTTGATCCGTTCGAGGTTGGCCCGGTTGTCACGGATCCGCTGCTCGGTGGCGGCGAGTTTGACCCGCGTCACGCGAAGCTCGGCCTGCGCGCCCGAGAGCCGTTTCTCGGATTGGCTGACCGCGGTCAGCGCGGACCGCTGCTGTTGTTTGACCTCGCGCAGTTGCTGCTCGGCCGAGCGCCGCTGCTGTCGGGTCTGCCGTTGCCGCGTTTCGTACGTCTGAATCTTGGCGGTGTCGTCGGCTTGAACGTTGGCGGTGAGTCCGGCCACCATAAGGCAGCCGACCGTCAGGTAGTTCAGACGAAATCGCATGCGGACGTCTCTCCCGTTCCGCCTCATTCCTCGCGCAGGAACCGCCGCACCGCCATCAGGCTGCTGGTCGCCCCGGCCACCGTGCCGAGCAGCACCAGACCGATGGCGAACTGCGGCATCAGCTCCGCGAGGTCGAGAAGCCTCACGAACGACGCCGAGTGGCTCACCACGTCACGCAGTTCGCTGTACAACAAACTGACCGCGACGCAGGCCAAACCCGCTCCCACGGTCCCGTCGACCAGGCCCTCCAGAACGAACGGCAGGCGGATGAAGCCATCCTGCGCGCCGACCAACTGCATGATCCGGATCTCGCGCCGACGGGCATAGATCGTCAGCCGGATGGCGTTCGAGATGATGGTGAAGGTGGCCAGCGCCAGCAGCCCGAGAGCCACCGTGGCTGTCCGCCGCACCAGACGGATCAGCGAGTTCAGCTTCTCGACGACATCTCCGCCGTACCGCACATCATCGACACCCGGCACCCGCTTCAGTTGCTCGGCCAGGCGGCTCGTCTGTTCTGGATCGACCGGCTCGACATTGAACTTCGCCGGCAGGCGGCTCTCCCCTTCGAGCAGTTCGGAGTCGAGCCCAATCTGCTTCTTGTACCGCTCCCAGCCCGCCTCGGGCGAAACGTACTCGAGGCTCGCCACACCCTCCAGCGCCTCGATCTGGGCCCGCACCTCGGCCGTCTGCGGCTCGTCCAGGCCCTTCTTCAGGTGCGCGGCAATCATTGTCTGCGCCGCCTGGTCGGCCAGCAGCCGGCGGAAGTTGCGATCGGTCAGGTAGACCAGCCCGGTCACGCTCAAGGCGCAGGTCACCGTCGCCATCGCCGCGATGGTCAGCAGGCCGTTGCGCCGCAGGTTGACCCACAGCTCGGCCAACTGGAACTCAAGCATCCGCAGCATGGGCCACCTCGAGCTCCAGAGCCGGCAACGGCTGGGTCGCCGCCGTTGGCGCGTCGTACTCGCCGCCCGCCGTGTCGGAGACCACCCTACCCTCGGCCAAGCGGACGACCCGCTGGCGGAATCGGTTCACCACATCGCGGTCATGCGTCGCCACGACGACCGTTGTCCCGGCGGCGTTGATCTGCTCCAGCAGCTTCATGATCTCGGCGCTCGAATCGGGATCCAGATTCCCGGTCGGCTCGTCGGCCAGCAGCATCGTCGGCTCGTTGACCAGCGCTCGCGCGATACTCACCCGCTGTTGCTCGCCGCCCGACAGCTCGTGCGGCATGGCCGTGCCCTTGCCGTGCAGCCCGACCCGGCTCAGCGCCGTCATCACCTTGCGCTGCACCCCGCGCGGCTCGGCGCCGATCACCTGCAGGGCAAAGGCGACGTTCTCGGCCGCGGTCTTGTAGGCCAGCAGGCGGAAGTCCTGGAAGACCACCCCGACCTTGCGCCGCAGGAGGTGGATCTCGCGCTGCGGCAGCGCCGTCACGTCCTGGCCGTCGACCAGCACGCTGCCTTCGGTCGGCAGCACCTCGCGGTAGCACAGCTTGAGCAGCGTGCTCTTGCCCGAGCCGGTGGTGCCGACCAGGAAAACGAACTCGCCGCGCTCGACATGAAGGCTAACTCGGTCGAGCGCCTCCACCCCGTTCGGGTAGCGCACGCTGACGTTCAACACGCCAATCAAAGGGTCCTCTCCGCGCAGGCCCCGGTCGGAGCGGCGTCAAGGACCTCGCAGTATACCACCGCCCGCAACCGATGGTCAAACCGAGCGCAACGATTCCGTCATCGAGCGGGCTGGTGGACATCGCGCAGCGGCCAGACCAGGTCGGCCTCGACGCGCCCGCGGCGACCCCACTGGAGACTGCTGCCCCCGTCGTCGATGCCGTTCCGGCCAACGCTCCAGAGCCGGCGCTTCGCAGCGTCGAGCCGCAGCGCGAGGCCGTCGAGCGGGTCAATCGGCGGAGCGCCCAGCAGGCCGGCGGCCACCACCTGGGCCCAATCGTCGGGCAGCCGGCCGGTGCGCTGCTCATAGCGGCGCAGGGCAATCAATGCCGTTCCGGCGGCGCGGTGCGCTCGCCACTCGTCGAGCAGCGCCGCGTCGTCCTCGAACCGACTCGCCAGATGGAGCGCCAGAATCGTCCCGCCGCGGTTGTACAGCCCGATCCGCCCGCGCGCCAGACGGTGCGCCTCGAGCTCGAGCCCGCGCCGCTGCCGGGCCGGCAGCGCCAGCGAGCGCCGCACATCGGCCACGCACCGGCGCAGTTGCACGCCGGCCCGGCGCGGGTCATAGAAGACGTTGCGCAGCCGCGTCGCCGGGCCGAGCGCCGAGACGTCCTGCAGGCGCAGCACCTCGGGCCGGTCGAGCGCCGCCTCGAGCAGCCGGCACTCCTCGGCCATCGCCCGGCGCAGCGGGCCGATGTCGTCGAACCGGTCGTCGAACAGCTCGGCCAGCATGTCGAACGCCGGGTCGGCGGCCACCTCGGCGGGCAGCCGCCAGAGCCACTGGCCGAGCTGCTCGACGGCCAGCCGCTCGAAGTCGAAGCCGCGACGGTAGGCCGCCATCGGGCCGCCCGAGTCGGCCAGTCGCCGGCCGAGCACGATGCACCGCCGCAGGTCGTCGCAAGCCGCGGCAGCCTGGCCGGTCGCGAAGCGCAGTTCGGCGCGGTGGTGCATCACCCAGTGCAGCCGCAGGCACGCGTAACGCAGTTCCTCGACCGACTGATCCTCCCACGACAGCTCACGGGGGAGCACCGTACATGGCCGGGCGAGCGCCTGGTCGACCAGCTCGAACATGCCGGCCGCTTCGGCCAACCAGAGGTCAAGCGCCGGCTGTACCCGCGGCCCAGGGTTGGTCCGGCGGACTAACGGGATGCGCTTCTCGGCGGCTTCGAGCAGCGGCCAGCCGTTGACCGCCTCGTCGACGGCGATCCAGCCGGGATCGAGCGGCGGCGCCTCGGCGGGAACGAACCAAGGCGGCAGCAGCGCGGCGGCGACGAGCAGGGCCAGCGCGGCGGTGAGTTCGAGTGCGGTGCGGCGGAGGCGATGACGCGTGTCCGCCACCTACCTTTCTCCCCCCGCAAACCAAACCGGCCAGACCAGATCGGCCGACGGCTCGCCCGTCTTCGCCTCCACCCCGCCCTGGTCGACAGTATCCTCCCAGACCGACCAGAGCAGACCGCGGGCCGCGTCGTAGCGCAGTGGGCGGCCGTCGTAGGGATCGAGCGGCACGGCCTCGAGCAGACCCGCGGCGACGAGCGCGTCGAGGCCGGCCGGCAGCTTGCCGTGATCCTCCACGTAGAACCGCAGCGCGATCTGCGTCACTACCGCGCGGCGATAGGCGGCGATATGGTCGCGCCGACTGACCGCGCTGCAGTAGTCGGGGACAACCGCCTTGCCGAGGGCGTTGTAGACCAGACACGAGTACCGCAGCTCGGGCGAAGCACTCACGGCGCGCTGCGCGTAGGGCGCGGCGGCGAGGTCCATCATCTCCCGCGTCCGGCGGCGGAACAGGCCGCGGGTCTGCCCGCTGTCGTAGATCGCGCTGGTCAGCCGACAGGGGGGATTCCAGTCGCCGCCTTCACTCAGAAACCGCCACAGCTCGGCGTGGGAGCCGCGGGCGAACTGGTACTGGTTGGCCAGCGCCGCCCGCACGGCCGCGACGTCGTCGACCGGCGCCGCAACAGCCTCGGCCGCGCGGCGCAGGGCTGCACGGTCGGCCTCGCTCAGCGCCGGTGGCGGGCGGTGGGTGCGCTCACTGCTCTCCCACGGCAGGGCGGTCAGGCAGTCGGTCACGCCGCGCAGTCCGATCTGCTCGATGGCGACGCCGACCAGGTAGGGGATCAGCGCCCCGTCGCCGTGCTGGTAGCGCCGGCCGAAGGTGACCACGTCGAGGCAGTCGTCGAGCCCGCCGGTCAGGTCGCCGTCGGCGGCGCGGAGCAGGCCACGCTGGACCTTCAGGCGCGCCAGGCCCCTCGCCCGCGACTCCAGCGGATAGACCGGATCGGGCGCTTCGCCGGACTTGTCAGGGACCAGCAGGTCGGGCGCGGCGATCGCCTGCTCAAGCAGGCGGATGGCCGGCTGGTTGACCTCGAGGTACTCCATCACCGCGTCGGGCGGCTCGGTGCGCAGCGGAAACTCACGGAGCTCGGGCGGGCTGTCGAAGTAGGCGAGGTGCGCCTGCTCGACGAAGCGGTAGCCGTTGTCCGCCTCGGCCACCGCGCGGCGGACCGGCGCGATGTCGGGTCCGCCCGGGTCAGGCAGCAGATACGGCGTGACGAACAGGTAGGCCGCAAGCAGCAGCACGGCCTGCCCGAGCCGGATGTACAGCCGCCGCCAGGGAAAACGGAGCGTGCCGCGTCGAGGCTGTCGTCGGAGCATCAGGTCCCCTCCTGTCGCCGATTCGGGCGCAACGCCAGTATACCCATCCGGCGGGCGTCGAAGCAAGTCGTCGGCACGAGCAGATCAGCGCCTCCGCGCGCGATCGCCGGTTGCCAACCGGCGCCACATCGCGACCGTAGCGCCGGTTGGCAGCCGGCGACGCCGACTTGGCAGCTCCTCCACCCGTCGTGCTGAGGATCGTAGCGAGACCGCCCGCCCGCGTGATATCATCGGCCAGGGACATGGCGATGAGCGACCGGCGCATCTTTGTCGTCTGCGGGCCGTCGGGCGTGGGCAAGACGACCCTGGTCAAGCGGCTGGTGGCCGCGGTGCCGGGGCTCGGCTTCTCGGTCTCGTGGACCACCCGCCCGCCGCGCGAGGAGGACATTGAGGGCGTCAGCTACTACTTCCGCGACGACGAGGCGTTCACACAGGCGCTCGAGCACGGCCATTTCATGGAGCACGCCACGGTCCACGGGAAGTCGTACGGGACCCCTTGGAGCGAGCTGACGCGACTCCACGGCGCCGGGCTCGATGCCGTGCTCGACATCGATGTGCAGGGCGTGCGGCAGGTGCAGGCGCTCGACCTGCCCGCGGTCTACGTGTTCATCGCCCCGCCCGACCTGGAGACGCTCGAGACGCGCATCCGGAAGCGCGGCAAGACCGACGCCGACGAGGTCGCACGCCGCATGGCCACCGCCCGCGCCGAGCTGGCCCAGCAGTTCTGCTGCGACTACCGCGTGGTCAACGACGACCTCGACGCCACCTGCGACCTGCTTCGCGCCATCGTCGTCGCCGAGCGCTGCCGGGTGTGGCATGGCTGACTTCACCGGGCGCAAGATCCTGCTCGGTGTGAGCGGCGGCATCGCCGCCTACAAGGCCGCCGAGCTGACCAGCCGATTGGCCCAGTCGGGCGCCGAGGTGCACGTCGTGCTGACCGAGCACGCGACCGAGTTCGTCGGCCCGGTCACCTTCCAGGCGCTGAGTGGCAACCCGGTCTACACCCGGACTTTCGCCGCGCCGGAGGCCTATGGCATGGGCCACCTCAGCCTGGCCGGCGGCGCCGCGGCGATGGTCGTCGCCCCGGCCACGGCGAATGTGCTGGCCAAGGCGGCCGCCGGCATCGCCGACGATCTGCTGACCACCACGCTGCTCTCGGTCACCTGCCCGGTCCTCTGGGCGCCGGCGATGAACCCGGCCATGTGGGCGCATCCGCTGACCCAGCGCAACGTCGCCGCGTTGCGCGAGATCGGGCATCGCTTCGTCGGCCCCGATCCGGGCTGGCTGGCCTGCCGCGACGAGGGCGCCGGCCGCCTGGCCGAGCCGATGACCATCCTCGCCGCACTGCACGCGCTGCTGACCCCCGACTCACTGGCCGGCCGGCGCGTGCTGGTCACCGCTGGGCCGACTCGTGAGCACCTCGACGCGGTGCGCTTCTTGAGCAACCCGTCGAGCGGCAAACAGGGCTACGCGCTGGCCGAAGAGGCCGCCGCGCGCGGGGCCGAGGTGACCCTGATCAGCGGGCCGACCGCGCTGCCGGCGCCGTTCGGCGTGACCCGCATCGAGGTGACCTGCGCCGAGGAGATGCTCGCCGCCGCGCGGGCGGCCGGCGAGTTCGCGGTGGTCATCGGCGCCGCCGCGGTGGCCGACCATCGCCCGGCCGACCGGCGCGAGGGCAAGCCGGCGAAGGCCGAGTCGATGACCGTCGAGCTGGTCGCCAACCCCGATATCCTGGCCACGCTGGCGGCCGCGCGGCGGCCGGGGCAGGTCTATGTCGGCTTCGCGGCCGAAGTCGGCGGCGCGGTCGAGAAGGCGCGCGAGAAGCTGGCCCGCAAGGGTCTCGACCTGATTGTGGCCAACGACGTCGGCGAGCCGGGCGCCGGCTTTGGCGGCGACACGAATCGGGTGACCATCCTTGGCCGTGACGGTTCGGTGGTCGAGGTCGGTTCGGCGAGCAAGCGGGCGGTCGCCGCGGCGGTGTGGGACGCGGTGGAGGAGTTGCTGGCGTCGGGCGGGTAGCAATGCGGCCGGCGCGGACGGCGTGTCGGACCGGCCGACGAAAGGTAGGGCCGCCTCGCCGAGGCGGCCGGCGCGCGCAGCGCGCCCAAGAGGTGGGCAGCCGCGCGGGGCCATGACTCCCCCTTCCCGCCGCGGGAAGGGGTCGGGGGGTTAGGTTGCGCGGCCGGCGCGGACGGCCCGCGGATGGGCGCCAGGCGAGGACCTCGTGCGCGACGACAGCTACGTCGAGATCAGCATCGACCGCCCGGCCCAGGCGCTGGACCGGCCGTTCACCTACCGGCTCCCGGCCCGGTTGCGCGGCGCGGTGCAGTTGGGTTCCTACGTGCTGGTGCCGTTCGGCGGGCAGCAGTTGTGCGGGTTTGTGACGGCGTTCAGTGGCTCGCACGAGCTGGACGAGGGCACCGTTCGCGATGTCGAGGCGGTGCTCGGCGATCTGGCCTTCTTCGACGAGGCGATGCTCACCGTGGCGCGCAAGATCGCCCGCTACTACCGCTGCCTGCTGATCGACGTGCTGCGCTGCATGTTGCCCGAGGGGCTGACCCAGCGGGTCGAGCGGGTGGTCACCTGGAGCGGCAACGAAGAACTCGACAAGTCGCTGGAGAAGCTCGAGCGCGTGGCGCCGGCGCAGCACAAGGTGCTGCAGGCGATCGGCGCGCGCGGCGGGACGGTGACCGTCACCGAACTGAAGCAGATGCTCGAGTCGGGCTCGACGTTGAGTGGCATTCTCCGGGCGCTGACCGAGCGGGGGCTGATCGCCACCGAGACAGTGCTCGAGCCGCCGCGCGTGGCGGTCAAGTACGTCAACACGGCCGCCCTGACGGTGCCCCACGAGATGCTCGAAGCGCCGCTCGAGGAGCTGCGCGCCAAGGCGCCGAAGCAGGCCCGCTGCCTGGAGATCCTGATGGCCGCCGGCCGGCCGTTGGCGGTCGCCGAGCTGGTCAAGCAGGCCGAGACCAGCCACGCCGCCGTGGCCGCGCTCGAGCGCCGCGAGCTGGTTCGGCTGGCGGCGGTCGAGAGCCGGCGGCTGGTCGACGGCGGCGGTGGCGGTGGCGCCGGCCGGCATGAGCTGATGCCGCAACAGGAGCGCGCGCTGGAGAGCATCGCCGCCGAGCTGTCGGCCGCCGAGCCGCGGCCGATCCTGCTCCACGGCATCACCGCCAGCGGCAAGACCGAGGTCTACCTGCGGGTCATCGCCGACGTGCTCGAGCGCGGCCGGCAGGCGATTGTGCTGGTGCCCGAAATCAGCCTGACGGTGCAGACCATCGATGTCTTCCGCAGCCGGTTCGGCGACCGGGTGGCCATCCTGCACTCGGCGCTCGGCGCGGGCGAGCGGTTCGACGAGTGGCGCCGGGTCGCGCTCGGACAGGTCGATATCTGCGTCGGTGCGCGGTCGGCGGTGTTCGCGCCGTTCCGCCGGCTCGGGCTGGTGGTCGTCGATGAAGAGCATGAGCCGAGCTACAAACAGGACTCGACCCCGCGCTACCATGCCCGCCAGGTGGCCCTCTGGCGCGCCGAGGCGAGCGGCGCGGCGGTCCTGCTCGGCAGCGCCACCCCGTCGGTCGAGACCTACTGGCGCGCGCGGCAGGGCAAGGTGGCGCTGGTCGACATGCCCGAGCGCGTCGGCGGCCGGCCGCTGGCGCAGGTCGAGATTCTCGACCTGTGCGAGGCCACCGCGCCGGGACCCGCCGCCGTCACGGGCCCGCTCCACCCGCGGCTGGTGAGTGCAATCCGGGACCGGATCGAGCGGCGTGAGCAGGTCATCCTGTTCCTCAACCGCCGCGGCTATGCGCCGATCCTGACCTGCACCGGCTGCGGCCACGTGGTCTGCTGCGAGCACTGCGACGTGTCGCTGGTGGTCCACGCCGATCGCGGGCTGCTGCAGTGCCACCATTGCGATTACCAGATGCCCATCGCGACCGACTGCCTCAACTGCGGGCGCGAGCAGGGGTATCGCAACGTGGGCTTCGGCACCGAGCGGCTCGAGCAGTGGCTGGGCAAGGTCATGCCCGAGGCGCGGCTGCTGCGCATGGACCGCGACACCACCCGCCGCAAGAACGCCCATGCGCAGATTCTCAGCCGCTTCCGTGCCGGCGACGCCGACATCCTGCTCGGCACGCAGATGGTGGCCAAGGGCTTGGACTTCGAGACCGTCACGCTGGTCGGCGTGGTCGCCGCCGACGTGGCGCTGCGCCTGCCCGACTTCCGCGCCGCCGAGCGGACGTTTCAGTTGCTCTGCCAGGTCTCGGGCCGCGCCGGGCGGGGCGCGCGCCGCGGGGTGGTCATGATCCAGACCCGCTGCCCCGACCATCCGGCGATCCGCGCCGCCGAAACGCAGGATTACGTCAACTTCGCCGAAAGCGAACTGGCGGACCGCGAGGCGGCCGGCTATCCTCCGTTCTGTCACCTGGCGCGGCTGCTGGTCGCCCACGAGCACGAGGCCGAGGCCGAGCTGCGCGCCGAGCGGCTGGCCCAGCGAGTTGCCGAGTCGTATGCCGAAGCGGAAGCCTGGGGCGAGCTGCTCGGTCCCGCCCCCGCGCCGCTGGCGAAGATCCGTGACCAGTTCCGGTTTCACCTGCTGGTCAAAACACCGGGCGCGGCCATGCTGCAGCGCATCATGGACGCCCTCGAGCCGAAGCTCGACGGCCTGCGCGAGGGTCTGACCATCGACGTCGATCCGGTCAGCGTGCTGTGACCGCTCAGGAGGCGACCGATGAGGAGCACCGCCACCACGCTGCTCGTGCTGCTGGCCCCACTGGCCGCGGCGGCGCGGCTGTATGAGGCACCCGACGAGGTGACGCTGTGGCAGGAGGACTTTCGCGACCTCGAACTCGGCGCCGGCGGATGGCGCGTCGAGGCCGGCCGGCTGCGCCACGAGCCGACCGCCGCGGGTCTGCGGCTCCAAGCCGCGCCGGGCGCCGGCGGCAGCGGGTCGCTCACGCGGCTGGTGCCGGTCGACCTCGAGACCGACCGCACGCCGACCGCCTATCCCTACCTGATCCTCGACCTCACCCAGGTCGAGGCGGGCATCTTCGCCGGCGTCGGCCTGGCCGACAGCGATCCGCGCTCGCAGACCGTGTTGATCGACCGCGCCGACCGCGCCGGGCGGTATGTCTTCGATCTGCGCCGGCACCTCGCCCGCCGCGTTGGTTGGGCCGGCGCCCTGCCTCTGACCATCACCGCCCGCGGCGCCGGCGCGCAGGGGCCCGGCCCGGCGGTGACCCTCGGTGGGCTGCGCCTGGCCAGCGTCGCAGCCGATCGCATCGAGCTGACCACCACGGCGCTCGACGGCACGCTGCGGCAGGGCGATGCGGTGACCCTCGAGGTCCACCTCTCCGCCGCCGCGGCCGGCGTCACCGTCACGCTGGCGCAGGGCACGCCGCGGCGGCCGATCACGTTCGATGGCCGGCCGGCGGTCGAGCTGCAAGCCGCCGACGCCACGGGCCAGATTTGGCGCGCGGTGGTGCCGGTCACCGGGGCGGCCACGTCGCTCACCCGCGGCGGCGAGACGGTGCTGGTCAGCGCCGACATCGACGGCGGGCCGTTGCCGAGACTGCTGACCAGTCTGCCGTTCGACCTGGACACCAGCGGCGCGCCGCCACCGCCGCGCAGCCTGGCCATGCCGCTGGTCGAGACGGCACCGATTGTCGACGGACGGTTGGACGAAGAGGCCTGGCTCGCGAGCCCGCCGAGCCGCGGCTTCACCGGCGGCGGCGCGGCGGCCAGTCCGGACACGGTGGTGCGCCTGTGCCGCACCATCGACACGCTCTACCTGGCGGTGACGGCCGAGGAACCGGCCATCGGCGGCCTGCGGGCCGACAGCGCCGAGCGGGATGAGGCGGTCGAGGCGGACGACTCGGTCATCGTCGATCTGGCGCCACAGGAGGGCCGGCACTACCAGTTCGCGGTCAACTCGGTCGGGACGGTGGCCGATCGGCGCATCGTCGGCGACGCGGTCGAGGTGGCGTGGGATGCCGACTGGGCCGCCGTGGTCGAGCGCACCGGCAGCGCTTGGACCGCCGAGTTCGCCATCCCGTTGGCGGTGCTTGGGCTGGGCGAGGGGAGCCGCGAGACGTGGGGGTTCAACGTCGAGCGGATGCGCTATGCCGGCGGCGCGCCGGAGCATTCGGCCTGGGCTCCGCCGCGCGGGCCGGTCGGCCGGCTCGACCCGGCGGGGTTCGACCCGACGCCGTTCCGGCTTCAGCTCTCCGAGCCGAGGCTGGTGCTCTCGGCCGGACCCGGCGGGATCCGCACCGACCTGCAGCTCGACGTGCGCAACCGCACCGGCGCCGAGGCCGATCTGCTCGGCCTGGGTATGGTGGTGACCGAGGGCGGGCCGGCGCCGGCGCGGCACGAGCTGTCGCTGCGCGACGGCGAGCAACAGACCCTGCTGCTGCCCCTGGCCGTGCCCGAGGAGGGCCGCTACGAGTTCGTCTGGCGGCTGTTCGGGCCGGGTAAGCCGCGGCTGCTGGCCGCCGGCCGGCGGTGGCTCGAGGTGGTCCATCGACCGCTCCAGGCGGCCTGGGCCGAGCCGGTGCGGGATGGGGCCGTGGCGGTCGGGACCGGCGAGGTGGTCGCAGAGGTGACCGTCGCCGGGGCCGCGCCGGGCGCGCTACTCAGCGGCGAGCTGAGCGACGGCGAGCGGGTGGTCGCCCGCCACAGCCTGCTGACCGAGGGCGACCAGGCGCGACTGAGCCTCGGCATCGCCGATCTGCCCGCCGGCGACTACACGCTCGCCGTGCGACTGAGCGAGGGCGATCGCGAGCTGGCCGCGGTGACGCTGCCGCTGAACCTCCGCGCCGCCGCGCCGGTGGCCGCGGTGAGCGCCGATCCGAGCGGGCTGATGCGCGTGCGCGGCGAGCTGTTTCTGCCGGTTGGCTGGGTCGGTGAGCCGCCGGGCGGCGTCGGCGCCAACTTGGTGGTCGGCCCGGCGGCCGATCGCGAGCGGCTGCTCATCGCCGACCTCTCGCCGCTGGTCACGGGCGCGCCCGAGGCGGCGACCGGCCCGCTGAGCGAGGCGACGCGGGCGGCTCTGGCCGCGGCGGTCGAGCCGCTCCGCCGGTCGGAGCAGCTCTTCGGCTATCTGTTGGCCGACACGCCCGAGGCGCTGCCCGTCGCGCCCGACTACCTGCGCGCCTGCCGCGAGCTGGTGGCCGAACTCGATCCCGAGCATCCCTGCCTGATCCAGTGCCGCGGTCGAAACGGCATCGAGCGTTACGCCGCGGCGGCCGATCTGGTCGTCGCCGCGCTCGATGCGGGCCGGCTGCCGGCGGTGCTCGAGCTCGAGGCGCTCGGCCGGCGGCCGGTCTGGCTCGGCCTGACCATCGGCGCCGGCACGCCGTCGGCGGCGCTGCGCTCGCAGTTGCTGCTCGGCCTGGCCGCCGGCGCGCGCGGGTTCGTCATCTCTGCGCCGGGCGAGGCGGCGGAGCAGCACGCAGCGGCGATTGAAGCGGTCCGGCTGGAGCTGGTCGGGCTGACGCCGGCGCTGCTCGGCGCGCCGGCGCCCGAGGTCACGGCCACCGCGCCGGCGGTGGTCTGGGCGCGGCGGCTGACCGCCGGGCTGACCGTGCTGGTGGCCAATCCGGGCGCCGAGGCGATCGAGGTGACCGTCAGCGGCCTGCCCGAGGGCAATCTGGAGCGGGGCTCCGAGCTGCTGCCGGCCACCGGCGGCCGGTTGCCGCTGCGCCTGGGGCCGTTCGAGGTGCAGCTGCTGCGGTCGGCACCGTGAGCACGTGGTATCCTGACGGCGAGAACATCGGAGGCGGCGTTGGAGCGGGAGATCGTCTATCTCGGCGAGGAGGTGCTGCGCCGGCGCGCGCGGCCGGTGAAGAAGGTCACCCCGGCCACGCGGCGACTGATCGACGACCTGCTCGAGACGATGAAAGCGCATGACGGGCTGGGCCTGGCGGCGCCGCAGATTGGCGTCTCGCGGCGGGTGATTGTCGCGCACGACGGCGACAGCGAGCCGGTGGCGCTGGTCGACCCGCAGATCAAGTCGAAGCGCGGCAGCGAGACGGGGGTCGAGGGCTGCCTCTCGATGCCCGGCCTGCAGGGCCACGTCAAGCGGGCGCTGAAGATCGTCGTCAGCGGGCTCGATCGCACCGGTCGGACGGTCACCATCGAGGCCGAGGACCTGCTGGCCCGGGTGCTGCAGCACGAGATCGATCATCTCAACGGCGTGCTGTTCATCGACCACACCGACGACATCTGGTGGCTCGAGGCCGACGGCGAGGACGACAAGGTGCGCCGCGTGCCGACCACTGTGCCCGAGGTCGAGGCCGAGTTCGCGCAGCTCCGCGCCGAGGAAGCCGAGGCGTGAAGGCCGTCTTCATGGGCACGCCCGAGCCGGCCGTGCCGTGCCTCTATGAGACCGCCGCGTGGGCCGACGAGACGGTCGTCTACACGCAGCCGGACCGCCCGCGCGGCCGGTCGGGCCGGCCGCGGCCGTCGGTGGTGAAGCAGGCGGCGGCTGAACTGGGCCTGGCGGTGCGTCAGCCGGAGCGGATCCGCGGCGACGCCGGCGAGCTGAGCTGGCTGCGCGGCTATGCCCCCGACCTGGTGGTGGTGGTGGCCTACGCGCAGATTCTGCCCCAGGAGGTGCTCGACATTCCGCGGTTGGGCTGCATCAACGTGCATTTCTCGCTGCTGCCGAGGTACCGTGGCGCGGCGCCGGTGCAGTGGGCGTTGATCCGCGGTGAAACCGAGACGGGCATCACGACGATGAAGATGGATGCGGGACTGGACACCGGTCCGATCCTGAAGCAGAGTCGGGTGACCATCGCGCCGGACGAGACCGCCGGTGAGTTGACAGCGCGCCTGACGCAGTCGGCGCCGGGCCTTTTGCGGGCGACGTTGGAGGGATTGCGCGACGAGTCTATAATAGAGGCGGCGCAGGACGAGGCGCAGGCATCTCATGCGCCGCGCCTGACGCGTGAGGACGGCCGGCTGGAGTGGTGCGAGCCGGCGCGGGCGATTGTCGATCGCGTGCGCGGGGTGACGCCCTGGCCGGGCGCGAGGGCGCAGGTGGCGGGCGAGGAACTGAAGGTTCTGCGCGCGCGGTTGGGCGAGGGAGCGGCGGACCCGGGCCGGGTGCTGGCGGTGCGTGATGGTGCCGGCATCCTGGTCGCGGCGGCGGACGGAGCGGTCTGGCTGGTCGAGGTCCAGGCGCCGGGACGGAAACCGCTGCCGGGCGAGGCGTATGCACGCGGTAGGCAGGATTGGGCCTTTCCGGAGGCCGGTTCATGAGGAGAGCAGACGCCGTGGATGACCCCCGCATCGAAGACGCCGACTACCACCGCTACAACGGCGAGTATGAGCAGGCGATCGAGATCTACGATGCGCTCCTCGAGGCCGACGAGGCGAACTTTCTCGCTCGCCACGGCCGCGCCCTGTGCTACTGCTTCGTCGGCGAGTTCGACCAGTCCATCAGCGAGCTCGAGCTGGTCCGCAACGCCCAACCGCAGCTCGTCAAGGCGCGCATCGATCTGTTCAAAACCTACCTCATGCTCGGTATGAACGACGAAGCCAAGAGCGAAATGAACGGCATCCTCGAGATCGAGCCCGACAACGAAGAGGTCCGGAAACACCGCGGCTACTTCGAGTGAGCTCCAGCCCGACCTCGCGTGAGTTGGCCGTCCGCGTCGCCCAGGCCGTCGCCGACGGCCGACACGCCGACCAGGCGCTGGCCGACGAACTCGCCACCAGCCACCTGCCCGAGCCGGCCGTTGCCCGCGCCACCGCGCTCGCCTTCGCCACCGTCCGGCTGACCGGCCGCGCCGACGCTGTGCTCCGCCCGCTGCTCGCCCGGCCGCTGGCCCAGGCGCCGCCGGCGCTGCTGGCCGTCCTCCGCGTCGGCGCCGTCGAACTGCTCTGGATGGAGCGCACGCTCGTACCCGCGGCGGTCGACGATCTGGTCACCATCGCCCGCCGGCGCGCCGGCGAGGGCCCCGCGCGCGCGGCCAACGCCGTCCTTCGGCGTGTCGCCGGCGACCGCGACCGGCTGCGCCGACCGCCGGCCGGGCTCTCCGACGAGGACTGGCTGGTCGACTGGGAGTCGCTCCCGCGCTGGCTGGCCCAGCGCTGGCTGCGCCGGTTTGGCGGGGCCACCGCGCGCCGGCTGGCGGCGGCGGCGAACAGCGAGCCACCGGTCTGCCTGCGCGTCAATCGGCTGCGCACGACGCGCCAGGCGGTGCTCGCGTCGCTGGCCGCCGCCGGCCTGGCGGCCGAGCCCGGCGAGCTGGCGCCGAGCGCCGTGCGGCTGCGTAGCGCCGGGCGGGTCGATGCGCTGCCCGGCTTCGCCGACGGGTGGCACAGCGCGCAGGACGAGGGGGCGCAGCTCGTCGCGCCGCTGGCCGCGTTACGGCCCGGCCAGCGAGCGGCTGATCTGTGCGCCGCGCCGGGCGGCAAGGCGGCGCATCTGGCCGAGCTGAGCGACGACGCGGCGACGATCAGCGCGGTCGACCGTAACGAAGCGCGCAGCGAACGACTCGTAGAGACGGTGCGGCGACTGGGCCTGCGCTCGGTCACCTGCCGCACCGCCGACGCGCGCGAGCTGGCGCGCGAACTGGAGCCCCAGGACGTGGTGCTGTTGGACGCCCCCTGCACCGGCACGGGCACTCTGGCCCGCCGGGCGGATCGTCGTTGGCAGGTGAACGACCGCGAACTCCGCGCGGCGGTCGAGCTGCAGACCGAGCTGCTCGACGCCGCCGCCGACCTGGTCGGGCCGGGCGGCCTGCTGATCTACTCGACCTGCAGCCTGGAAGCCGAGGAGAATGAGCAGGCGCTGGCCACCCTGGCCGAACGCCGGCCCGAGCTGCGGCCCGACAGCGAGGGCATCGACCCGCCGCCCGGCTGGGACGCCGACACCGCCTCGCTACTACTCCTGCCCCGCGGCGGGTTGCACGACGGGTTCTTCCTCGCCCGGCGGCGGAGGCAGCCATGACGCCGCGCCGGCGCCTTAACTCGAAGGCCGTCGCGACCCAGCTCTTCCTGCTGGTGCTGATTGCGCTGCTGGTTATCCGAGTGATGTTCTTCCGGCCGGTGGTGGTCACCCAGCGGTCGATGGAGGACACGCTGTTCGAGGAGGATCGGCTGCTGGTCAACGTGCGCGCCTACGACCACGCGCTGCCCGAGCGGGGCAGCATCGTGGTGCTCGAGCATCCTGAGCAGCGGCACTGGATTGTCAAACGGGTGATTGGCCTGCCGGGCGAGGTGGTGCAGATCACGCCCGACGGCCTCGAGCTCGACGGCCGGCTGCTGACCGAGGACTATGCCAAGCGGTTCCGTGAAGTCCCGCGCGAGGCGGTGACCGTGCCGCCCGAGCATGTCTTCGTGATTGGCGACAATCGCGGGCAGAGTGAGGACAGCCGCGACTTCGGGCCGGTGCCGCGGTCGAAACTGATTGGCGAGGTGGTCGCGGTGATGTGGCCACGCGAGCACCGGCGCTGGATCCGGCCCGAACTGCCGCGCTGAGAGGGAACCGCATGGCGCAGAGCTCGACCGGCAACATGACCCTGCAGTTGTTCGGCATCTTCCTGGTCGCCCTGCTGCTCGGCGCGGCGGGGCAGTTGTGCATGAAGACCGCGCTGAACAACTACACCGCCGCCCACGGCGAGCTGACCGGCCTGGGCGGCCTGCTCCGCGCCATGCTGACCGTCGGGGTGGTGATCGGCCTCAGCCTGTTCGTGGTCAGCAGCATGCTCTACCTGTTCTGCATGTCGAAGATCCAGCTCAGCGTGCTCTATCCGATGGTCGCCCTGAACTACGTCTTCGTCACCATCCTGGCGGCGGTCTTCCTGCGGGAGCATATCCCGCCGCTGCGCATCGTGGCGCTGATGGTGATCATCGGCGGGGTATCGTTGATGGCCTTCAGCGGCAAGCCGCCGCAGCCGCCGGCGGCCGCCGGGCAGGAGGCGCCGGCGACATGAGCGCGGCGGCGCCCGAGCCGGCCGGGCGGGCGCGCCGCTGGCGCTGGGCCGAGTTCAACTACCCGCTCGCCTGGTCGGCCGCCCTGGCCACGCTGACGCTGCTACCCTACCTCGCCGGCGCGAGCTGGGCCCGGCCCGATGAGCAGTACCTCGGCTTCGTGTTCAACCCCGACGAGCCGAACGTCCACCTGAGTTGGATCCGCCAGGCCAGCGAGGGCGTCGTCTTCTTCCGCAACGAGTTCACCAGCGAGCCGCACGAAGGGCGGTTCTTCAACCTGTTCATGCTGCTCACTGGCCGCGCCGCTCGGGCCGGGGGGCTGACCGCTTATCAGGCCTGGGCCGTTGCTCGCCTGGTCGCCATCGTGCTCTTCGGCCTGGCCTGCTATGCCGCCCTGATCGACCTGCTCGCCACGGCGCGGCTGCGGCGCTACACGCTGGCTCTGATCACCCTCTCGTCGGGCCTCGGCTGGTATGCCGCCGGCCGGGGCTGGCCGGTCGACACGGTCGACCTCGAGCCCGACCTGGTGATGCCCGAGGCGATCACCTTTCTGCACCTCTACCTCAACCCGCTGTTCACCGTTTCGGTCGCGCTGCTCATTGTCGTCGCCGCCTGCGGCTACCGCGCGCTGCGCCGCGACGACTGGCCCGCAGCCGTCGGCGGCGGGCTGGCCGGCCTGCTGCTGGCCAACATCCACACCTACGACGCGGTGCCGCTGACCGCCGTGCTGACTGCCTACCTCGGGCTCTGCGCCTGGCGTGAGCGGCACTGGTCGTGGCCGCGGTTCGCACGCTACGCGGTCATCCTTGGCCTGATGCTGCCGGCGGTGGCTTACCAGGCCTGGTTGATCCGATCCGATCCGCTTTACGCGGCGAAAGCCAACACGCCGACGCTGACTCCGCCGTGGTGGGCCATGGGCTTGAGCTACGGCCTGCTCATCCCGCTTGCCTTAGCCGGCGCGGCCGCCGGGATTTCGCGCGGCCGGCGGGCGGTCGAGTTCTGGTCGGTCTGGCTGCTGGTCCACGGCGCCTGTCTCTACTTGCCGGCGGGTCTGTTCCCGTTCCAGCGCAAAATGGCCGAGGGACTGCACGTGCCGCTGGCGGCGCTGGCAGCGCTTGGCCTGCTCGAGCTGGGCCGCGGGCTCGGCGGCTGGCTGGCCACCGCGCGCCTGAACCAAACCGACGGCGACCAGCCGCTGCTGTGGGGTGTGCGCCGCGACCTGGCCATGCGGCGCCGGGCGTGGCTGTCGCCGACGCTGCTGGTCGGCCTGTTCGTGCTGATGCCGTCGAACATCCTCTTCGTGCAGAGCACGCTCGACGCGCTGCAGACCAACAACGCGGCCAAACGGCAGGCCTGGATGCCGCCGTTCCGCATCCCGCAGAGCGACTATCAGGCGCTGCTCTGGCTGCGCGACGAGGTCGATGACGCGGTGGTGCTCTGCCTGCCGCCGATTGGCAGCTACCTGCCGGGCATCGCCGGTCAGACGGTCTACCTCGGCCACTGGGCCGAGACCATTCGGTTTGCTGGTCCGGAAGGCAAGCTACAGAGCGCGGCGCGGTTCTTCCGCGCCGCCGGCACGGCGGTGGAAAAGACGACCTTTCTGCGCGACAATGGCATCACGCACGTCTACTACGGCAGTTATGAGCGGCTCTACACCGACGGCCTGCTGCCACGCCTGCCGGCCCTGCGGGAGGTCTATCCGGCGGCCGGTGGCGAGCAGAGCGGCCCGGTGCGCATCTTCCGCGTGCTGCGGCCCGAGGAGCTGAGCCCGGGCGGCGAGCCGACCGGCGATTAAGCGGTCGCCGGCGGCGGCCGATGCAGGTAAGGGGCGAGGATCGAGGGCATGGGCGAAGACGAACGGCAGAAACGCCAAGCGCTGCAGAAGCTGCTGCTGCCGTTGGTCGGCGTCTACGCCACGGTGATGGCGATCTGGTGCGCGGCGATGCTGATGCGCTCCGAAACCGAGATGTTCGGCTTCGGGCTGGTCTTCGCCGTCAGCGGCGCCGTGGCCGTGCTGATCAACCCGTATTACGGCGTGATGCTGTTCGTCGTGGCGGTGTTCACCCGGCCGGGTGAGCGCAACGAGGCGCTGGCCAGCATGCGCATCATGCTCATGCTGGGCGTCCTCACGCTGGGCAGTTGGGCCGCCCAGTACATGGTCGAGCGCCGGCCGCGGCTGGTCCGCCACGAGCAGAACTGGGGCATCTTCTGGTTCATCGCCACCATCACCTGGTCGACCCTGCCGTGGGGCTTCATGTCGTGGACCTGGCCGGTGCTCAACGGTCTGTTCCGGACCTGTTTCTCGGTCTGGCTGATGCTCGGCAACCTGACCCGCACACAGCAACGGATGCGCCTCTGCGCCTGGATGCTGGTCGGCCTCTCGTGCTACTTGGGCTACACCTCGGTTAAGGCTGGGCCGGTCGAGGGCGATCGGGTGCAGAGCCTCGGCTTCACTTCGGACCCGAACGACCTGGCCGCGGCGCTCCTAGTCCTGCTGCCGCTCTGCTTCGCGCTGTTCTCGGGCGAGCGGGGGTTCCAGCGCAAGTGCGGACTGGCCGCCTGCATCCTCTGGATTCTGTACGGGATCTACGAATCGAAGTCGCGCGGCGGCTGGCTCGGCCTGGCGGCGGTGATCTACCTCGAAATCCTCGATCGGTGCCGCACCCGCCAGTTGCGGGTGCTCTGGACGGTGATCTTCATCTTCGTCGGCCCGCTCGCGGTCGATGCCGGATTCCGTATGCGCGGCGACGAGTCGGGCGGCCTGTTCGGCTCCGGCGACAGTGACAACGCCCGCTCGCGCAAGGCCTCGTGGCGCGCCGGCTGGAACATGTGCAAGGACAAACCGCTCACCGGCGTGGGCACCGGCAAGTTTGTCGACCACTTCAACGACTACAAACCGGATTGGTACCCCGGCGTGAACAAGACCGCCCACAGCAGTCTGTTTCTGGTCATGGGCGAGCAGGGCGTGCCCGGCACCATCACCTTCCTGCTGCTCATGTACCAGACCTGGATGATCACCGTCCGGGTGCGCCGCAAGATCTTGGAGCACGAGGTCAACCGCACGTTTTGGTACATCTCCCGAGCCCTGCGCTCGTGCTTCGTCGGCTGGATGGTCAGCGGCCAGTTCTTGTCCCATGCCTACGCACCTTGGCTCTATATTGTTCTCGGTTTGATCTTGGCATCGGAAGTGATTGTCGACGAACTCGCCGAGGAGAAGGCCGAGAAGTTGGGGCAGGCGCCACCGGAGCGGCCGCACCGGATCGTCTGACCGCAGGCTGGAGGTGGCGTGGTGCGCGTGACGGCACAGACCGACGCCCAGCCGATCCGACACCTGGCGCTTCTCTGGCTGCTCTGCGCCGGGCTGCTCGCCGCCGCGGCGGTGCTTGACGCCACCGAGCCGGGCGGCCGCGGGGTGTTCAAGATCGCCGGCACCGACTCGGTCTGCTACTTCGCGCTCGGGCATTCGATGGTCTTCGACCGCGACTTTGACCTCAGCAACCAGTTCGCCGCGCTGCCGCTGCTGGCGACCGAGTTCACCGACCGGCGGCCCGAGACCGGCCTGCCCGGCTGTCCCTATGCGCTGGGCTATCCGCTGGTCAACAGCCCGTTCCTGGCCCTCGGCGCGCTGCTCGACCGCCTCACCGGCGGCGCCGGCGATGGCTACGGAGCGTGGGCGGTGCGCGGCTGGTTCGCCGGCACGCTGGTCTGGCTCGCCGTCGGACTGAGCGCGCTGTTCGCCGCGCTGCGACGGCTGGTCGATGAGCGAACGGCGTTCGAGACCACCCTGCTCCTGCTCTTCGGCTCGACGTTGCTCTACTACACGGTCTCGCCGATGGCGCATGCCGCCTCGTTTGTCGCCTGCTCGCTGTTCCTGCTCGCCTGGCTGCGCGCGCGCGAGCTGGACAGCCCGGCGGCCTGGGCGGCGCTGGGCCTGGCCGCGGGCCTGGCCGCGGCGACGCGCTGGCAAGAGGCGCTGCTGGCGGTGGTGGCGCTGCCCGATCTGTTCTGCCGCGGGCTCGGCTGGCGGCGGCTGGTGGCCGTGCCCTGCGCGCTGCTGGTGCTGGCGCCGCAGCTCTGGCAATGGCAGCGCGTCTATGGCAGCATGGCCGTGCTGCCGCAAGGACCGGGCTTTCTTGCCTGGCCGCCGCGTCACGCCTGGGATGTGCTCTGGTCGACCAACCACGGCTGGTTCATCTGGACGCCGCTGCTGCTCGCCGCGGTGGCCGGCCTGTTCCTCGGCCTGCGGCGCTGGCCCGGAGTCTGCGGGCCGCTGCTCGTGGTCATCGCGCTGCAGGTGCTGGTGGTTGGCTCGATGCCGACCAACTGGCACGGCAAGGACGGCTTCGGCCAGCGCCTGCTGACCGGCAGCGTGGCGCTGACCGCGCCCGGTTTGGCGCTGCTGCTGGAGCCGAAGGGCCTGGCCCGGCGCCTGGTCGCCTGGCTGCTGGTGCTCTTCGCGGTGGCATTCGCGGCGCAGTACCGGCTCGACCTGATCCCACGCCGCGGTGAGCTGACGTTCGAGCAGGTGGTGACCGACAAGCTTCGGCCCGACCGCGCCTGGCGCCGGCGCGCCGGCCGGCTGGCAGCCGAGCGGGCGCTGGATGCGGGCGAATCCGAGCGGGCCAAGCAGCGCGCGCGGGAGACGCTCGAGCGCTACGGTTACGATGCTCGGCTGGAGCGGCTGCTCACGCTGGAGGAGTAGCCCCAGACAGCCGCGGGGCCCCGGCGAACCGAGGCCCCGTAGCTTGGAGGGTTTTGGTTGTCACGAGGACGCCGCACGATGCAATGGAGAACGTCCTCGGCCTGCGAGTGCCTTCAATGAAGCTGCCATCGATCGCGCTACGGCGCTTGGAGAGCCTGCGGCCATGACCTCGGCCTGGATCCTGTCGCTTGGCGGACTGCTCGCGGTCGGCTATGTGCTGGTCGGCTATGCCGCGCTGCTGGCGCTCCGAGCGCGTCTCGCGCCGCGCCCGCCGCGGCTCGATCCGACGGTCGAACCGCCGCGCGTCAGCCTGCTGATCAGCGCCTATTGCGAAAGCCGCGACCTGCCGCGCAAGATCGCCAGTCTGTGGCGGCTCGACTATCCCGCCGACCGGTTCGAGGTCCTCGTCGCCGATGACGGATCTTCCGACGGCACCGGCGACTTGGTCGAGCAGCTCGCCGCCCAGCCCGAGGCCGCCGGGCGGCTCAAACTCCTGCCGCGGACCGAGAACCTGGGCAAGGCCTCGCAGCTCAACCGCCTGGCCGCCGCCGCGTCGGGCGAGGTCCTGGTGCTGACCGATGCGCGCCAGCCCCTCGAGCCCGGCGCGCTGCGGCATCTGGTCGCGGTCTTCGCCGATGAAGCGGTGGGAGGCGCTTCGGGCGCGGTGGAGTACCGCACGCCCGAGGGCGAACCGGTGACCATCGGGCTCTACTGGCGGTACGAGTCGCTGCTGCGCGAGTGGGAGGGCCGGGTGCACTCCTGCTGCGGCGGCGCCGGCCCGCTGATGGCACTGCGCCGCGAACGGTGGACCGAGCTGCCGCCCGACACCGTGCTCGACGACGTGCTGCAGCCGATGCGGCTGGTGCTCGCCGGCCATCGGTTCGTCTACGTCCCCGAAGCGGTCGCCGTGGAGACTTACGCGATGAACCGCCGGCACGAGTATCAGCGCCGGGTGCGGACCATGGCCGGCAATGTGCAACTGCTGCGGCTCGAACCACGCCTGCTGCTGCCCTGGCGCAACCCCATCTGGTGGCAGTTCGTCAGCCACAAGGTCGGCCGCCTGCTGCTGCCCTGGCTGTTGCTCGCCCTCTTGCTCGGCAGCCTGCTCGGCCTCGGTGCGCATCCGTTCTTTGGCCTCAGCTTGGTCGGGCAGGCGGTGGTCTATGGCTATGCCCTGATTGGCTGGGCGACCGCCGGCCGGGCCTGGAGCCCGCCCGGCGCGCAGGCGGCCTATAGCCTGGTGCTGCTGGCCGTCTGCGCGGTGGCCGGCCTGGTCCGCGACCTGCGCGGCGGCTCGCGTGGCTCGTGGGGCAAGGCCGAGGCGGCGCGGCGATCGTGACCGCGCGACTGGTTCGCCGGCTGCTCGGCACACGCGAGCTGGGCATCGTGCTGGTCCTCCTGGTCGAGGCCGGCTGCTTCGCCTGGCTGCTGCGCGAGCCGGGCCGCGCCAACCCGTTCCTGCGGCCCGAGGTGATGCTCGACCTGGTCCGCGACAGCGCCGTGCTCGGGCTGGCGGCCATCGGCGCCTGCATCACCATCATCGCCGGCGGCATCGACCTCTCCGTCGGCAGCCTGATCGCCCTCTCGGCGGTGGTCACCGCGGCCGCGCTCGAGCGCACCGGCCTGCAGGCGCCCGCCGCGGCGCTCTGCGGCCTGGGCGTCGGCACCGGCTGCGGGCTCCTCAGCGCGCAGATTCTGGTCCGCTTCCGGCTGCCACCGTTCATCGTTACGCTCGGCATGTTGTCGGTCGCCCGCGGCGCCGCCTATCTGATCACCCGCGGACGGACCATCGTGCTGCCCATCTCGCCGTTCACCGAACGATTCGGCTCCGGCGCGATCGAGCTGCTCGGCCTGCGCGTGCCGATGCCGGTGGTGGTGCTGGCGGTCACCGCGGTGATCTTCGCCGGACTGATGAGCCGGACGGCGATCGGGCGCAGTATCTTCGCGCTCGGCGGCAACGAAGAGGCGGCGCGGCTCAGCGGCGTGCGGGTCGATCGGCTCAAGCACCTGGTCTATGGCCTGGGCGGGTTCACCGCCGGCCTGGCCGGCTGCGTCTACGCGGCCTATTACGGCACCGGCCAGAGCACCGCCGCGGTCGGCTGGGAGCTCGACGCCATCGCCGCGGCGGTGCTCGGCGGTGCCAGCCTGCAGGGCGGCCGCGGCAGTGTTGCCGGGGCCTGCATCGGGGCGGTCATCTTCCGCGTGCTCGACCGCGGATTGACCATGCTCGGCGCCTCGGACTATCGGCAGGTGATCGTCGGCCTGGTGGTAATCACCGTGGTGATTCTCGACCAGGCGACGACGACGCGCGCCGAGGGTCTGCGCCGCGTTGCCGGGAAGGACTGATCATGCGAGCCTGGGTGTTGGTCGGCACGCTGCTGTGCTGCATCGGCTGCGCCAAGGAGTCGGCGCCACCGCCGTCGTCGGGCCACCCGACGGAGACCTCGCCGGCGCCGCCGTACGCCCCGCCGTCGTCGGCCGAGGGTGACCGGTCGCTGCGCTTCGCGGTGATCCCGAAGCAGAAGGACAACCCGGTCTTCAGCTACGCCCGCGGCGCGGCCGAGGCGGCGGCCGCCGAGCTCGGCGTCGAGGTGCTCTGGGACGCTCCCGAGCAGAGCGACGAGGCGGCCCAGGCGCGGATCCTGGAGGCCTTCATCAGCCAGGAGGTCGACGGCATCGCGGTCAGTTGCATCAACGCCGAGTTGATGAAACGCGCCATCGACAAGGCGGTCGAGGCCGGCATCCCGGTGGTTACCTGGGACAGCGACTCGCCGACCTCGCGGCGGACCGCGTTCTATGGCATCGACGACTACGGCACCGGCCGGCTGCTGGCCGAGGAGCTGCTCGCCCTGCTGCCCGAGGGCGGCACGGTGGCGCTGCTCAGCGGCGTGCAGGGCGCGGCCAACCTGGAAGAGCGCCTGCGCGGCGCGCGCGAGGTGCTGGCCGAGGCCGAGGGCATCGAATTGGTGGCGACCGAGTATTGCGACGACGATGTGCCGCGCGCGGAGCAGGTGGTCACCGATGTGATGGCGCGCTACCCCGACCTGGGCGGCTGGATCATGGTCGGCGGCTGGCCGCTGTTCGCCAAGAACGGCCTGTCGGCGGTCACGCCGGGCAAAACCAAGGTGGTCTCGGTCGATCCGCTGCCCGAGGCGCAGCACTGGATAGCCGACGGCTATGTCCAGGTCTGCGTCGGCCAGAAGGTCTTCGGCTGGGGCCGCGAGAGCGTGCGGATGCTCTACGCGCTGGCGCGGGGCGAGTCGATCGAGGGACTGGGCGAGGGCGGCTTCGTCGACAGCGGCGTCGACATCGTGGTCAACGACAAGTCCGGCCGCTATGCCGACGAGCGCTACACGCTGCTCAGCGACTACGCCGCGCGGTTCGCCGCCGGGCCGGGCTAGCCGCGGTCGAGGCCCTCGGCGGCCCGGTGCCACAGAACAAATCCCAGTGTCACTGGACAAATCCCGGCGCCACTGGCGGCTTGCCCGCCAGTGCCGCCAACGAGCCTCTGGTCAGCACTGGCGGGCAAGCCGCCAGCGGCACGACGTGCGGTGGTCGAGCGGTCGGGCTGCGTGCTCAGCCGCGGTCGAGGCTCTCGGCGGCGACGGCCATGAGGCTGCCGTGGAGCACGCCGTCGAGGCGGATGAGCTGCTCGGCCAGGGCGCGGACATCGCCGGCGCGGCCGCGGCAGAGGATGATCTCGAGGCAGGCGCTGTGGGCCAGGTGGACGTGGGTCGAGCAGACCACATCGGCCAGGGCGTCGTGCTGGAGCTCGAGCAGAGCGTTGACCAGCTCGCGGCGATGGTGGTCGTAGACCAGGGCGACGGCGCCGTGGACCTGGGCGTCGTCGTCGCCCCAGGCGGCATCGAGCAGGGCTTGGCGGACCATGTCGCGGAGCGCGGCCGAGCGGTTGGTGTAACCCTTGTTCTGCAACATGCCGTCGAAGGCCGCCAGCAGATCCGAGTCCATCGACACGCCGAACCGCTCCGAACCCATGATCTCCTCCTTCGCCAAGGGCACCCGTGGTAGGATGCACGCATGGCCACCGACCGGGCGCTGAAGCAGTTCTACTTCCTTCTCTTCGCGCCTCTCGCCCTGTTCACGGCCTACTCGACGCTGTACCTCGAACGCCGTGGCCTGAGCCACGGCGAGATCGGGCTGATCACCGCCGTCGCCGGCCTGGTCGGCGTCGCCGCCACGCTCGCCTGGGGTCACCTGACCGATCGCCTCGAGGGCAAGCGGCGGGTCACCGTCTGGCTGGCGGTCGGTTCGGCGCTCGCCTTCCCGGCGCTCTGGTTCGGCCACTCGTTCGCCGCGCTGCTGGCGGTGATGGTCCTGTTCCAGTTCTTTCGCAGCCCGCTCATCCCCCTCGCCGACGCCTACTGCCTCGATGTCCTGCAGGCCGGCGGCGATCCGGGCGGCAGTCGCTACAGCCAGCTCCGGCTGTGGGGCTCGGTCGGGTTTATCGTCGCCTCGTTCGGCGCGCCGCTGTTGTTGCCGTCCGAGCAGCATGATGCACTCACGCGGCTGGCGCCAGTCTTCTGCGCCTATGGCGTGATCGGCCTGGCCTATGCCGCGCGCGCCTGGCGGCTGCCCGACCCGCCCTTGGCCGCCCGCGCCGAACAGCCGCGCAAGCGCGACATGCTGCGCATCGCCGCCCTGCCCGGCGCCGGCGTCTTCTTCTGCTCGATGTTCCTCAGCACCCTGGCCAACAGCGGGTACTACCTCTATCTCAGCCTCTATCTCGAGGACATCGGCGTGCCCGACCACTTCGTCGGCAGCTACTGGGGCGTGGCCGTGATTGCCGAGGTGGCGCTGCTGGCCATCGGCACACCGCTGCTGCGGCGGTGGGGCGCGCGACGGCTGATCCTCGCCGGCTATGCCGGTCGCGGTGTGCGGCTGCTGGCCTTCAGTTGGCCGCTGCACCCACTGCTGGTGATGTTGCTCCAGCCGCTCCACGCCCTCGCCTTCGGCGCCTCGCACCTTGGCTCGATTGCCTATCTGGCGCGCACAGTGCCGCCCGCCTGGCGGGCCAGCGGGCAGGCCATGCTGTATGCCTGCAGCTACGGCCTCGGCGGGCTGCTCGGCAACTGGCTCGCCGGCTGGGTCAGCGACCACTCGACCGCCGGCGAGCTGAGCTGGCTGACCAGCCGGACCGGCCTTTACGCCGCCTTCTGGCTCATGGGTTGGCTCCAGATGGCGACTCTGGCGGCGGCCGCGCTGCTGCTGCGTGAGCCGCCCGAGGAGCGACCCGCGGCATAGCGGCAGGAATCGGAACAGGGCCGGACGAATCGTTGTCGATTAGCTAGTCTGCAGCACGTTTGACGGTGACGATGAACCATCGCCCGCTACAACTGGCGCTCGCGCTCCTCGGCCTGACCGGCTGCGGCGTGCCGATTGGCGGATTCGTCAAGCCGCCGACCAGCGCCGCCGGCGGCGGGGCGGGGACCAGCCTGACCAGCATCGGCGTCAACGCCTTTCTGCCCCGCCTCGATTCGGCGAGGCAGGTGACCACCGGCGAGCTCGACGCGCAGCCGGCGCTGGTCGACACCGCGAGCCACCGCGGCGTGGCCGGCACGGCGCTGCCCGGTGAATCGTTCCGCCTCGAGCTGGCCGCCGGCACGGCGGCGCAGATCGTCGTTGCCGGGCCGGCGCGCTCCGACCTGGTGCTGGCCTTCAGCCTCAGCGGCGTCGAGCAACGGGTCGACGGCGATCCGCTCTCGCCCGACCTGAGCGTCGAGTCGTTCGTCGTCTCGACCGAACTGCCGACCAGCATCACCATCCGCGTGACCGACTTCCGCGGCGAGCCGGTGGCCGGGTTGGTGCGCTGGTTCGCCTTCCTGCTCGCCTCGAGCCGGGGTGAGGTGAGCAGCCCCGGGCGCGAGTCGGGCCCCGCCGGCGCGGGGGTGCTGCCGGCTCGCTTCGAGTTCGCCGCCGAGCCGCGCGGGCGGCGGCTCGAGGTCATCGCCATCGGCTCGGTCGGCACCGATCTCGCGCTCACCGCCACCGTCGGCGACCGGCAGTTGCGCATCGACGACAACCCGCAGCCACCGAGCCCGAACGTCGAGGGCTTCGTGCTCGAGGTCGACGACCCGGCCGCGGTGGCCGTCGAGGTCGACTCGACCTCCGGCGCCGGCGACGTGCGCTGGGCCGTGGTGCCCCTGCCGCCCGACGACCGCGTCACGCCGCGCTGACCGACGGCGCGGCGCGGAGGTGCTGTAGGGGCGGGTCTCAGACCCGCCCGAGTGCCCACAATCCTGTTTCCAGAGCGGATTCACCGGCAGGCGGGCAGGCCTGAGACCTGCCCCTACCGCGGAAGTCAACGTGCGCTGAACGACGGCGCGCCCGACCCGCTCAGACGGCCCAGGCCGCGCGCATCGGCCGGTCGAGCAGCGCCACCTGATCGTCACGTCCGTCGACGATCTGCTCCCGCCGCGGATCCCACTCCAGCGACCTGCCGCTGCGCACGACGATGTCCGACAGGTGGCTGATCGTGTCGCTCCGGATGGCCGTCTCGAGCGGGTTGATCGGTGCCTGGCGCGACTTCATGCAGTCGATGAAGTTGCCGTGCTGCGTGTCGCTGAGGTAGAGCTTCCGATCGTCCGGGATGCGGATCTGCTTCAGCTTCTCGTCGCTGGTGTAGAGGCTGCCGCGGTCGATGCTGACCCAGCCCTCGGTGCCGAAGAAGGTCGTCCCGTGGTCGTTGAACGACGGCACGCCGTCGACCGTCCGGTAGCCCTCGACAATCGGCTGAGCGACGCGATGGCCCATGAAGTGCAGGGTCACGCCGCCGGCATAGCGAGCGTGGATGTCCCACGTCTCGGTGGTGTCGGCCAGGCTGCCCTCGGGTGGCAGGCTGCCGGTGCCCTCGTAATGGACCGGCCCGGTGTCGTCGGTGCCGAGCCCCCACTGGGCGATGTCGAGCGGATGCGCGCCCCAACCGGCGATGAAGCCGATGGCGTAATCGTGGATGTGGTAGGCGCCGAACGGCTGGCAGCGGTCGACGGTGTACGGCCGCTCGGCCGCCGGCCCCTGCCACGTATCGTAGTCCAGGTCGGCCGGCACCTCGGCGGGCTCGGTCGAGCCATACGGCGGCGCGCTGAAGCTGCCGAACTGGCTCGACATGTCGGGGCACCAGGCATCGACGCGCTGCAGCTCGCCGAGATAGCCGCCGCGCGCCAGTTCGCAGGCGAACCGGAACCGGCTGTCCGAGCGCTGCTGCGTGCCGTACTGGAAGATCACGCCGTTGGCCGCCACCTCGCGGCGCAGCCGCCAGGCCCACGACATCGCCACGCCGAGCGGCTTCTCGACGTACATGTCTTTCTTCGCCCGGGCGGCGGCGAGGGCAATCGGTACGTGCCAGTGGTCCGGCGTGCAGACCACCACGCCGTCGATGTCGTCGCGGGCGAGGACCTCGCGGTAGTCGGCATAGGCGCGGCAGAAGTCGCCGCCGTAGTGCTGGTTGGCCATCGCCGCCCAGCCCTCGCGCCGGCTGCGGAAGCAGTCGACCACGGCGAGATACCGCACGTCCGGACGCTGCTCCAGGATCCACTGGTTGGTCCCGCCGCCGCGCCCGCCGACGCCGATCGCGGCCAGGTTGACCCGCCGCGACGGGGCAGCTTGTCCCAGCACCCGCGACGGCACCACCGCCGGCATGGCCAACGCGGCCGAGGCCGCCACGAATCGCCGGCGCGAGAGCTTCTGACTGACGCCCATATCACCCTCCCTGCGGCGGCCATCTTAGGCGCGAGCAGCGGCGGCCCTCCTGCCCTCGTTGACGCCCTCGCCCGCGCCACGTATGCTCCGCGCCGATGGACGCCGACCAAGCCGCCTTCGTCGCTCTGCTCCGGCGCGACTACGCCGACCTGTTCGACCTCGCGCGGCCGGTCCGCCTGGCCTGCGTGCCCGGCCGCCTCGACGCCTTCGGCGGAATCATCGACTACACCGGCGGCACCGTCTGCGAAACACCGATCGCCGCGACGCTCCAGCTTGCCTATCAGCGCCGCGACGACCGCCGGCTGGTCCTGCGCAGCCACGCCGCCGACGACCATGGGCTCGACGTCGCCACTGAAGTCGATCTCGATTCGCTCTCCGCCGGCGGTCGACCGCTGCCCTATGACAAGGCCCGAGCGCTGCTGCCGGGCTGGACCGGCTACGTCGGCGGTGCCTGGCTGGTGCTGGTCGGCGAGGGGCTGGTCGACCGCCTCGACCACGGCGCGACGGTGGTGATCGACTCGGCCGTGCCGGTCGGCGGCGGGCTGTCGAGCTCGGCGGCGATCGAGATGGCGACGCTCGGCGCGCTGACCGCCGACCTCGGCCTGAACGTGCCGCCGAAGCGACTGGCGCGGCTGGGGCAGGTGGTCGAGAACCAGGTGGTCGGCGCGCCGTGTGGCTTGATGGACCAGCTCACGGTCACCCTCGGCCGGGCCGACTCGCTGCTGGTCATCCGCTGCCAGCCCGACGAAATCCTGGCCACGCCGCACCTGCCCGACGGCGTGCGGCTGACCGCCATCGAGTCGGGTGTCAAGCACTCGATTGCCGGGCGCGAATACACCGCCGCCCGCTGCGCCGCCTTCATGGGGCACCGCATCCTGACCGACGGACTGGCCGCCGACCCGTTCGGCGGCCTGCTCGCCCGCCTCTCGCCCGAAGCCTACCAGCCGCTCCGCGCACGGCTGCCCGAGACGATGCCGGGCGACGAGTTCCTCAACCGCTACGGCGGCACGGTCGATCCGGTCACGGTGGTCGATCCGGCGCAGGTCTACTCCGTTCGCGCGGCGGTCGACCATCATGTGCTCGACAACCGCCGCAGTCTGGAGTTCCTGCTCGCGCTGGAGGCCTACCGCTATACCACCGACACGGCTCATCTGCACCGCGCCGGCGAGCTGATGCGCGCCAGCCATGCGGGCTACGGGAACATCGGACTAGGCGCGGCCGAGTGCGACCTGCTGGTCGACCTGGTCGCCGAGGCCGGGCTGTTCGGCGCCCGCATCACCGGCGGCGGCTGCGGTGGCGCGGTCGCCATCCTGAGCGACGAGGCGGGAGTCGAGCGGCTGCCCGAGTTGGTCGCTGAGTACGAGCGCCGCGCTGGCGCGACCGCCTGCATTCATGCGGGTTCGAGCGACGGCTTGGTCGCTGCCGGCACGCATGAGATCCGCCTGTGACGCCCGCGGAGTTGGTTCGCGGGCTGGCCACGGCGATCCGGCGCGAGATTGCCCCGCGCCTGGGCACCGGCCGCGAGGTGACCGGCCGCAGTGAAAGCGGCGATGCCTCGTTCGCCCTGGACGAGGTGGCCGAGCAGGCGGCCGCCGAGTACCTCGCCGCCGCCGACCTGCCGGTGGCGCTGTTCACCGAGGATCGCGGCCTGGTCGGCGCGGTCGATGCGCCGCTGCTGCTGGTGGTCGATCCGATCGACGGCACGCGGCCGGCGCGCTGCGGGCTGGAAAGCTGCTGCGTCAGCGTCGCCGTGGCGCCGAACCGGCCCGCTGCCAGGCTCGGCGACGTCAGCCACGCGGCGGTCTATGAGCTGAAGACCGACCGGCTGTTCACCGCCTCGCGCGGCGGCGGCGTGCGGATCGAGCACGATGGCCGGCCGGTCGAGCCGGCGTTGTCGAGTCGGACCTCGGCTGCCGGCGCGGCGCTCTCGATTGAGCTGGCCGGCCGGCCGGCGGTGCCGACGGCGACGGTGCTGGGCGAGCTGATCGACGGCAGCAGCATCCGCGGCGGGGTGTTCGCCTTCGCCAGCACCACCTTTGCGCTGACGCGGCTGATCACCGGGCAGCTCGAGGCGCACGTCGACGTGGCCGATCGGATCCGGCGCGAGCGGCCGGAGCTGACGCCGCGGTTCGTCGAGGCCGGCGCCGGCGGCATCGTCAGCCTATTCGTCTATGACATCGCCGCCGTACTGCTGATTGCCGAGGAGGCCGGCGTGACGGTCACCGACGCGTTCGGCGCGAGCCTGGACGCGATGCGGCTGACCGACGTGTCGGACGGCGCGCACGCCAGCCTGGTCGCCGCCTGCACGCCGGCGCTGCACCGCGAGCTGCTCGAGTCGATTGAGCGGGGCCTGTCGCGCTTGGATTGTTGAAGTGGGAGAAACCCGGCGGCGAACGGTGTTCTGGACCAGAGCCACGGAGGTTCTGATGGCAGAGGATAAGGAAGCGAAGGCGGCGGATGGCAGCGAGGACGAGGCGACGCCGGCCGAGGTCGAGGAAGCCTGTGAGTGCTGCGTCACCTGCGAGTGCCTGACCGACGAGGACGACCTGGCGATGGGCGCGCTGATCTGCGGTGTCGGCGCGGTGATGTTCGGCATGTTCGGCTTCACCAACCTGCACTTTCTCGCCCTGCCGCTCGGCCTGTTGGCCATCTGCAGCGGCAAGAAGGCGCTGAAGCAGGAGACGCGCTGGCAGAAGCAGGCTTGGGGTGGCATCGTCTGCGGCGTGATCGGCGCCTGCGCCTGGCTGCTCACCCTGGGCATGCACGCGGTCCGCGGGCTGTTTTCGTGAGGTCATGAGGCGGTTCGCCGACCGCCGCGGTAGGGGCGGCCCTTGTGGCCGCCCGCTCCTGGTGCGGGTGTGTCGATGAGCGGTAGGGGCGGCCCTTGTGGCCGCCCGCTCCTGGAGCGGGTTCGTTGAACCGCGGGCAGCCACAAGGGCTGCCCCTACCGGTCCGACCGCCGCGGGAGGGGCGGCCCTTGTGGCCGGCCGACAAACCCGCTCGCCGGGCGGGCGGGGACGCCCGCGCTCCGTCGCTGCCGCTACGTTTGTGTTGGCGGACGTAGGTAGGCCGCGACGTCGAGGTTGAACGCCGCGCCGTCGATCTCCATCACGGCGTAGGGCGTGCCCTGGTCGTCCCACGTCGCCTGCAGCTTGACCGGCAGCAGCACACCGTGCAGCGTGCGCCAGTTGAGGTAGTCGGCGCGCCAGATCACCTTCTCGGGCGTGCCGTGGCGGTGGCGTAGCGCGGTGATGGTGACCAGCCGGCCGGTCTGCGGGTGGAAGTCCCAGGTCAGCGTCTCATCGTCGCCGCCGTCGACCATCACCTTGAGCCGCGCCCGGTGCTCGCCGGCCGGCTCCCAGCGCACCTGGTCGCTGGTCAGGTAAACTGATGGCGTCAGCGCCGCCTCGGCCCACAGGGCGATCCGCTGCCCCTGCCCGATGGCCTCGTTCGAGGCGGTCTCCGAGCGCAGTTGCAGCCGCCCCACGCCGTCCAGGTAGCTGTCGACGGCGGTCATGAACGGGACGCCCGACCAGCAGACGTCCATCCGGCGACTGAACTGCCGGCCCGCCTCGAAGTAGCTGCGCATGCGCATCGGCATCCACAGGCCGAACACCTTCATGCGCATCCGGCCCCAGATGATGGCCGTCTCGGTGCGCGGCAGCGGGCCCGGGCTGAGGCTCTCGAAATGGCGCCGCACCGGCGCCGGCAGATCGGCGGGCAGCTCGACCGGGCCGAGATTGATGGTCGCTTCGTGGTGCGCGGCGTGCGGGCTCGGGTCGACCACAAAGCCGAGCACGACCAGCGCCGCCAGCAGCAGGCAGAGCGCCAGCAGCGAGGTCAACGCCTCGACCAGCCCCAGCAGCTCCATGCGCCTCTCCGCTGTGTGAGGAACTCAACACCGCCCCGGCCGGCGCGGTTTCGCCTCACCCCGGCGGCTGATACAGCGCGCAGACCGCGCCGGCCGGATCGCGGATGCAGGCGAACCGGCCCGATTGCTCGCCGCCGCGGACGCCGCCCAGCACCTCGCCGCCGTGCTCGCGACAGGCGGCCAGGCTGGCCTCCAGGTCGGGCACCAGCAGATAGATGATCCAGCCCGGCGGCATGTCGGCGTTCGGCCCGCGCGAATAGCAGATGCCGGTCGCGCTGCTGCCGTCGGCGGCCTGCATCATGTAGTCTTCGTACCCGCCCATGTCGACGCCCTCGATGGTCCAACCAACCACCGCGGCGTAGAACTCGGCGACCGGTCTGGCCTCGGGAAGGGTCATATCGGCCCAGCCGAGGCTGCCGTAGACGGTCTCGTCGTCGCTCATGCGCTGCTCCAGTCCAGCAGCATGGTGCGCCGCGGGTGGTGCGGCAACGGCGGGGTCAGGCCGGCCGCCGCCACGGCACTTCTGCGTAGGCCGCAAGCTGCGCGCGCAGCGCCGCCAACAGCTCCGCGGCGACGGCCGGTTCGGCGTCGATCTGGTTCTGCTGCTCGAGGGGATCGTGGTCGAGGTGATACAGCTCGTAGGGCCGGTCGTGCCGCGGGCGGAGCAGCTTCCACGGCCCGCGGCGCAGGCCGTCGGTGGTCCACCCGGCGGGATGCTCGCGGCTGCCCTCGAGCCGCGTCCAGAACAGATCCTGCGCGGCGCGCGGCGTCTCGTCGCCGGCCAGGAGCGGCACCAGACTGCAGCCGTCGAGATCGCCGGGCACCGCCGCGCCGGCCAGCTCCAGTGCCGTCGGGCAGAGGTCCATGGTCAGCGCAACGTGGTCGCTGACGCGGCCCGGCGCGATGACACCCGGCCAGCGGGCCATCGCCGGCACGCGCAGGCCGCCCTCATAGAGCGTGCCCTTGCCGTCGCGCAGGTTGCCGCAGCTCGCCCCGGCGGGCAGGTCGCCGCCGTTGTCGCTGACGAAGACGACCAGCGTCTCGTCGCGCGCGCCGACCTCGTCGAGCCCGTCGAGCAGGCGGCCGACCGCGTCGTCCAGGTGCTCGATCAGCGCGACCATCTTGGCCCGCCGCTCGTCCAGCTCGGGTGCCCGCGCGCGGACCCGGTCGAGCCACTCGGGCGGCGGCTGGATCGGGGCGTGCGGCGCGTTGTAGCAGAGGTAGCAGCAGAACGGCCGCGAGCGGTCGCGCTGCCGCAGCCAGTCGAGCGTCCACTGGGTGAACAACTCGGTCGCGTGGCCGGGCGGGTCGATCGTCTCGGTGCCGCGACGCAGGTAGTTGACCTCGTGCCGGCGGTGGCTCCAGTAGTCGTCCATCATGTCGCCGAGCCAGCCGTGGAAGTGGTCGAACCCGCGCTCGGTCGGCAGGTTCGGCGACTCCAGCCCGAGATGCCACTTGCCGATGTGGACGCGCTCGTAACCGGTGCCGGCGAGCAGCTCGGGGAGCAGCCGCGACTCGGGCGTCAGGTGGCCCCATGAGTTCTCGCCGTGCGTGCGGATCACCCCCGGCACGCCGACCCGCTCGGGGAACCGGCCGCTGAGCAGCGCCGCGCGCGTCGGCGAGCAGACCGGCGAGTTGCTGTAGCAGTGGGTGAAGCGCAGCCCCTCGCCGGCAAGTCGGTCGAGCCGCGGGGTGCGCAGGTCTTCGCCGCCGTAGCAGCCGAGGTCGCCGTAGCCGAGATCGTCGACCAGAATGATTAGGATGTTCGGCCGCCGGCGTGGCGCCGCGGTGAGCGCGGCGGCGGCCAGGCTGCCGGCGATGAACTCGCGTCGCATGGTCCGCCTCCCGCTCACGCCGCCTCGTCGTCGGCCACCGGCCGCGGCATGACCACGCCGACAGTCAGCAGCACGTTGGCGTAGATGCGCTGGTCGGCGGTGGCGATGGTCAGGCAGACCTCGGGCGAGCAGGCCGCCTCATAGAAGGCGAAACGCTCGCTCGGCACGAGCGGCTCGGCGAACCCGACGCGGCGCAGAATGGTCCCGAACTCGGCCCAGATGGGCGGGTCGGCATCCAGTGCGTAAGGCCCCTCGGTCAGATACTGCATCACCGCCGCCTGCTCGATCGGGACGGCGGTGACCAGGGCGGCCAGCACCTCGGTGACGCTGACGATGCCGGGGCTGAGGTTGAGGCAGACCAGCTCGGCGTTCGGGCCGAGGGTGGTGGCAAAGGGGTAGTTGCCGTCGGCGATGAGCACCTTTGAGCCATGCCCGGCGCGGCCGAGCGCGGCCAGGATATCGGGCTGCAGCAGCGTCGATTTCAGCACTTCGGGCTCCTCACAACACGTAGGGCGGCCGGCCCGGCCGGTCGAGCAGCCGATCGGCCGCCGGGTCGTCGACGAACCGCTCGGCGGCGCCGTCCCAGCGGAGCGGTCGGCCGCACTTCAGGGCGATGTTGCCGAGGATGCAGGTGGCCGTCGAGCGGTGCCCAACGGCGACGTCGCTGACCGGCGGGCGGCGGTCGCGGATGCACTCGTAGAGGTCGCTCCAGTGGCTGCGCACCGGTGGCAGGCGCCAGGCGTCATGAGGCAGCGGCGGTTCGGACGCGCCCTCGCGCTTGGGGTACCAGAGCGACAGCTCGCGGTCGACGTAGAGGTCACCCTCGGTGCCGTAGAAGAGGATCCCGTAGCCGCGCCCGGCCGGCTCGAAGGCCCGCTCGGCGCCCTGGTTCCAGGTCAGGCGGTAGCTCGGGTAACGGTATTCGGTGGTCATCTTCTGCGGCGAGTCGCAGACCGAGCCGGGGACCCACTCGCCGACCGCCTCGATCTCGAGCGGCACCTCGTCGTCCATCGCCCAGTGCACGATGTCGAGCAGGTGGACGCCCCAGTCGGTCATCAGTCCGCCGCCGGTGTCCCAGAAGTGGCGCCAGTTGCCGTGCACCCGGTGCGGGCAGTACTCGCGCCGCGGCGCTGGGCCTTGCCACTGGTCCCAGTCGAGCGTCGCCGGCGGGTCACCGAACGCCTGTGGCGCGAACGCCGGCCCGCCGCCGAACCAGCAGCGGACCTGCTCGATGGCACCAAAGGCGCGGTTGCGCACCAGCTCCACGACGTGCCGGAACAGCGGCCAACTGCGCTGCATGGTGCCGAGCTGCACCACCCGCTGGTGCCGCCGCGCGGCGGTGACCATGGCCCGCCCCTCGGCGACGCTGTGCGACAGCGGCTTCTCGACGTAGACATGCTTGCCCGCCTCGACGGCCCGCACGGTGCACAGCGCGTGCCAGTGATCGGGTGTGGCGATGCAGACCACATCGAGGTCGGGGTGGGCGAGCAGCTCCGGGTAGCTGTGATAGGCGGCCAGACCGGGCAGCCGGCCCGCCGCGGCGGCGAGCCGCTCGGCATCGACATCACACACGGCGACCAGGCGGAACTGGTTGCCATGCCCGGCAATCTGCCCGATGTGGGCGTTGCCCATGCCGCCACAGCCGATCAGCCCGACGGTGAGCTGATTGGCCAACGGCGCGCCGCGCGCCCGAGCGCCCCAGAGCAGGCCGCCGAGGCCGGCCAGCGAGCCGCGCACGAAACCGCGTCGGTCGACCATGGCGCCCCCCTCACAGGCCCAGGGCAATCACCTCGGGCCCGAACTCGAGCGCCGCCATGCCGCCCTCGCGCCGGCCGATCCGGGCGGTCAGCGACCAGTCGCCGGCGCCCTGCATGACCTTGACCAGGAGCTGATTGACCCCCGCGCGCAGCTCGATCGGCGCGCGGTCGTCGTCGATGGTCAAGCCGCGGGCGACATTCCGGTTGAGCACCTCGGCGCCGTTGAGCCAGGCCTTGCAGCCGTCGTCGCTGCCCAGCCGCAGCTCGGCGGTCATCGCCGCCGGGGCGATGATCTCGGCGTAGGCATAACAGGCGGCGTTGTCGGGATGAGCCGGGAAGACCTGGCGGAAGTTCAGCAGTTGGCCCTCCAACTCGACCAGCTGCCACTTCACCGGCCCGTCGAAGCCGGCCACCTCCTGGGTCATGTCGACGCCCTGCTCAGGTGCGTAGGCCCGGTCGTGCGCCGCGTTGCCGTTCTCGTTGGGCAACGGCCCAAGCACCGCCCAGCGCGGGATGAACGGGCTGAGCAGGTCCTCGGTGTCGAGGTCTGGATACTGCGCCAGCAGGCCCGCGGCGACGCGGCCGACAGCGTTGTTGTCGCTGAACAGCCAGTCGATCAGCAGCTCACCGACCTCGGCCCGGCCGGTGGTGGCCAAGGCGCGAATAGCCGCCTCCTGCACCCCGCCGCCGCCGTTGACCGCCAGGTCGCGGAACAGCGCGAAGCCGTCCTCCTCGGTGGCCAGCGGCGCCAGCGCCGCGACGATGCCCGGCAACACCTCGGCCGGCCCGCCGTCGCGGAGGATGGCGACCAACTCGTCGCGGACCTCCAGCGCGTGCGGCCGGATCGCCTCGAGCGCCCAGCGCCAGAGCCAGGTGTCGTCGCCGCGCAGCACTTCGAGCAGCGCCGCGTGCGCCGCCGGCTGGTGGAACGCGCCGAGCGCCGTCACCGCGTGGCGGCGCACCGTCGCCTCGGGGTCGCCGACCAGCTCGACCAGCCGCGCCGCCGCCTCGGGCTCGGCGCGCCGGCCGAGCGCCTGCGCCGCCGCGTCACGCACGCTGCGCAGCTCGCTCCGGCTGGCCGCCAGCAGGCCGGGCAGGCCGTTCTCGGCGGTCGCCAGGCCGGCGACGGCCGCGCGGCGGACCGACTCGTGCGGGCTGCTCGCCAGCTCGCCCAGCGCCGCCGCCGCGGCCGGCGTGCCGAGGCTGGCCAGCGCCCAGACCGGCTCGTCGCGCAGCGGCGCCGGCAGCGTGCCGACGGCGGCCACCAGCGCGGCCACGTCGCCCCGCTCGGCCAGCGCCGAGAGCGCCGCGTCGGACCGCCAATCGAGCCGCGCCAGCCATTTCACCGCGCCGATCAGTTGGCCGCCGAAGACCGCGTCTTCCCACACCTCGTCGCGGTGGCCGAGCGCGTGGTAAAAGACCCGGCCGGCGCCATCCTCGCGGCACCAGGCCAGCGCGACGTCCTTATCGGCCAATCGCTCGGGGATGATCCCGTTGCGCGTCCAATCGGTCGTCTCCGGGTCGAGACGCATCAGGACGTGCACGTTGTCACGGCTATAGGCGCGGTGGTGGTAAATCTCGTCGAACACGTTCCAGCTCGCGCCGAGACCGCGCATGGCTGGGTGGTCGGGATCCTCGATCTGCGCGGTGACCGGCTCGGTCCAGGGATGGCCGGCGAAGTAGCCGCCGATCAGCTCGCCATACTCGGCCCACTGGTACCAGGTGTCGGTGGCCGAGTGGACGCCGAACCAGCCGCCGCCGTCGCGCACCCAGGCGAGCAGCGCGGCCTTGCCCGCGTCGCTGATGGGCACCTCACCCGAGGTGTAGGCGAAGACGACGTCGTAGGGTGCCAGCCCGTCGGCGGTGAGCACCGCCGGATCGTCGGTCACGGTCGCCCGCCACAGTCCGGTCTCGGCGCCGAGGTCGGTCATGATCCGCGCCGAGGTCGGCACCGAGCCGTGGACGAAACCGGCGCAGTGAGTGAAGACGAGCAGGTTCAGCGGCAGCTCCGGCCGTTCGGCGGCCTGGGTGCCGGCACAGAGCAGGGCGGTCAGCAGCCAGATACGCATCAACCCCTCCTCGCTATTCGCCGGTCGCGTCGATCACGCGCAGCTTGAGATTGCGGAACCAGACCTCGTTGCCGTGGTCCTGGATGCAGAGGTAGCCCTCACGCTCGCGGCCGAAGCGCGGCAGCTCGGCGAACTTGCTGGCCGCCACCATGGCGTCCCAGGTCTCGCCGTAGCGCTCGTACTCCACCACCTTCTTGCCATTGACCCAGTGCTCGCCGCGGCCGCCGGCGAGCTTGATGTAAAGCCGGTTCCAGCCGCCCAGCTCGACCAGCTCACGGTCGGCCGAGGGGGCGATCATGTCGTACAGGGCGCCGAACGAGTGCTTGTTCAGCCGGTCATTCGGCTCTTCTTGGATGGCCACCTCGGGCCCGGTGTGCCAGCACGGGTCAACCTCGTCGTTGACGTGGTACATCACCCCGCTGTTGGCCCCGCGGGTCAGCCGCACATCGAGGCTGAACTCGAACTCGGCCCACTTCTCGCGCGAGCAGATGTCGCCGCCGCGGCGGCCGTTGGCGCGCAGTTTGAGGCAACCATCCTCGACCTGCCAGCCGGCGCCGCGCAGCTCGTCGCGGCGGAAGTTGCGCCACTGCTCGGCGGTCCGGCCGTCGAACAGGAGCTGCCAGCCGGCGGCGGCCTCGTCGGGTGTAAGGGTGTTCGGATCGGGCTCGGCGGCCGCGGCGAGGAGCAGCGCCGCGGGCAGGCCGAGCAGGCACAACACGATCAACGTCCGCATCACCACCTCCGCCCGCGCCGCGCGCCGGAGTTGGATTCGGGGCAAGGGTGCGATGTCCTCCCAGCGCTCGCGGACCAGCCGCCCAGATGGCTCGCGGAGCAGCCTGTGGACCGAGCCAGGGGGCCTAGAAGACGCGCCAGCTCGCCTGCCAGCACTGCTCCACCAGCGCCGCATCGCCGGTCCGGGCGGCCAGGCCGTAGAGGCCATAGGGGTACTTGAACAGGTGGCCCAGCCCGGGCTCCACATCGCGTTTCGGCTGCCAGTAGTCCAGGTGGTGGGGCAGGCGGGCCGCCGGGCCGTGCTCCGGCCGAGGTCGGTCGGTGTCGAGCGGCCCAAGCCGGATCCGCTTGAGGTAGAGCTGGAAGCCCGGCTCGGCCAGGCTGGCCAGCCGGCCGTAGCCGAATTCGCCGAGGTCGAGCAGGGCGCGACCGTAGGTCAGCAGGTGGCCGGTCCAGCCCTGACCCCGCCCGGCGAAAGCCTCGCCGGTGCGCAGGAACTCGCGCAGGATGGTCGCCGCCGGATCGGCCTGCTGGGAGAGCAACGGCAGGTCGTCGCCGGGTTCGAGGTCGAGCGGATCGCGGGCAGTAAAGGCGCGGGCCAGCGCGCAGATGCCGGCCACGCGTGACGGTGTCGCCGCCTCGGGCAGCGCGGCCAGGGCCTTGAGCGCCAGGGTCGGCAGAATCACATTGTGCCCAGCTTGGCGCAGGCCGTCGATGCGTTCGGTCACCGCGGCGATGATCCGCTCGGCGGCGTCCGGCAACGGCCGTTCATCGGGGAACGGCGCGCACAAGTCGGTGCCTGCGTACCGCCGTTGAATGATCTCCGCCATGCACTCGGCCACACCCGGCTCGAGCTGCTCCTCGCGCGCCAGGAAGCAGGCCGACAGGACCGCGCCGCCACGGTGTCCGTCCGCGAAATAGTCCTTGCTCGGCGCCCTGGCCAGGGCGTTCAGGCCGAGCCAGAGGTAATCATCGGTATGCATCGCACTCGTCCCGTGCAGCTAGTTTGACCCGTCGCGGCTGACCTTGCAGCCGACCTATCCTCTGCCTCGCAGCGGCCGATACCGAATCGGCGAGGCAACCGTGCGCTCCGAAGTGCGCTATCCAATCTCGGTGCTCCACCGCACCTGGCGGGTGATCGACCGCGAGGAGGGCTGGTGGCGCGTCGGCTGGCAGACCTCGCTGCGCAACAACACCGACGCGCGCCTGGTCGTCTGGGTCGAGGCGCGGTTCGTCGACGACCGCTTCTGTGAGCTGCACAGCGACGAGGTCGAGGTGATCGTCGAACCGTTCACCACGGCCTTCTGCGACCAGACCACCATCATCGCCGCCCATGCCGCGGCGACCGTCCAGGACGTGTGGGTCAACGCCGAGCATCAGTAGCGCTCAGCGCTCCTCGGGCCGCGACTCGATCGCGGCCGAGCCACCCTCCGCCTGCTCGTACCGCTCGGCCGTCGCCTCGCGGGCGGTGACCGCACCAAGCGCCTGCTCGATGCCCGCGGTGACCTGCTCGCAGGCCTCGCCCTTGAGCCCCGCGGTGCGCTCTTCGACCGCACCGTCGGGGCGGATCACGAACGTGATGGTCTCTTTCGGCATAGCGGCTCTCAGGTATAGCGCTCGACGGTCAGCTTGATCGATCCATCGGCCAGCGTCTCGCTGCCGGTCACCCGGAAGCCCTGGCCCTCTGCCTGTTCGACGCAGATCTGGTAGGCATACTGCTGCGTGATGCGGCCGACCAACTCGCCTAGATCGCCGCGGAAGCCCCACACGTCGGCGATCAGGACCAGCTCGTCGCCCTCCTGCTTGAACCCGAAGTCGTAACCGTTGGCCTGCTGCACAACCAGGTCCGCCGGCCGCGTGTGGCCGTCCCAGCCGCGCACCGCGACGTTGCCGCGACTCGGGGTGTAGCCCAGATCGCGTAGCGCCTTCTCGAGCCGGCCGAGGTGGCGCAGCTTGGTCCGGATGCGGGTGAAATGCGACATTGGCCTCAGTCTACCACGCGCGGTGGGAGGCGTTCGCCGCAGGACGACGCCGTCGCCTCGCGAACCGGCCGCGGGGAGCCTGCCGTGTTCTGTGCCACCAGCCTGAATGTCCTGTTCGACTACACCGACGACATCCCGCGGGCCGTCTCGCGGCTGAAGCGCGCCGGCTTCGAGGCGCTCGACTTCAACGGCTGCGACATGATCAAGCCCTGGGCCGGGCCCGACGGCGACCGGCACCTGGAGACCCTGGCGGCAGCGGCGGAGGCGGCGGGCCTGCCGTTTGTTCAGGCACACGGGCCGATGTTCGACTACTTCGGCGAGCAGTCGGCGGCGGGCGTGGCCGAGACGCACCGCTGCCTCGCCTGGTGCGGCCGGCTCGGCGTGCCCTGGATGGTCATGCACCCATACCCATTGCCCGGCGGGTTCGACGGCGAGCATCGGCGGCGTTGCCTCGAGCTCAACCGCAACTTCCTGCGCCAGTTCCTGCCCGATATGGAGCGCTACGGCGTCGGCATGGCGATCGAGAACCTGAGCGATCACTTCGGCGCCGGGCGGCGCTTCGGCAGTGTGCCCGAAGACCTGCTCGAGCTGCACCAGGCGCTCGACCACGAGCTGTTCGGGCTGTGCTGGGACACCGGCCACGCGCTGCTGCAGCAGTTACCGCAGGCTGAGTCGATCGCCTCACTCGGCACGCGACTGAAGGTGCTCCACATCCAGGACAACAGCGGCAAGCGCGACGACCACATCCTGCCCTTCTGCGGCACGGTCGACTGGGACCAGGTGGTCGCCGGCCTGCGCGGCGCGGGCTACGCCGGGCACTTCACCTTCGAGGTCCACAACGCCGTGCGCCGCCTGCCCGACGAGCTGCGCGACGACGCGCTGCGGCTGACCGCGAACATCGGCCACTGGTTCGTCGGCCGGCTGACCGGCTGAGCGAAGCGCTAGACGACCAGCGGCGTGATCCCGGCGAACTGGCAGAAGGCGCTCAGCTCCTGCTTGTAGTCGCCGTAGAAGAAGAGCTGGTGGAAACCCGGATAGGCGAGCAGGTCGCTCACTCCGTCGAGTTCGACCATGACCGAGACGACGCAGCCGCCGGCCGGCGGGACCGAGACGTTGCCGACCACCGTGCCGCTCGAGACGATCATCCGCGGCGGCGTCTCGGCCTGGCCGCTGAACTCGAGGTCCATGACGGTCATCCGCTGGCCGATGCGCCAGATGGGCAGCGGCACGGCGTCGCGGTTGCCGTGGTGATGCGAGAGGTGGAACGGCTCGGCCGGCTCGTTCAGGCCGTTGAGCCGGGTCGGGCAGGTGCAGTGCGCGCCGATCAGGCAGTGCCGCGCGGTCTCGGCCACCGGGTCCTGCTGGAAGCCCGGCCGGTCGAACAGCAACTGCACCAGCGCGTGCGACACCGCCGCGCCGAGGTCGGCCTCGCAGGCGGCGGGGATGCCGTGATCGAGCAGCCGCGACCAGGCCAGGCAGGGCAGGCTGAGCTTCGTCCGGCCGAGCGCGCCGAGGCAGTCCATGGTGATCCCGTCGCCCTCCTCGCGCTTCAGGATCGTCCGCGCGGCCAGGTAGGCCTGCACCGCGCGGTCGACGTCGTCGCGGCCGGCGCCGCGGTTGGCCTTCGCGTAGCGCAGGTAGTCGGCGGCGATCCGCTTGCCTTCGTCGCTCAGCAAGGTGCCCTCGACCTCGGTCAGAAAGTCGCTCGCCGGCAGCGTGCGCAGCTTGGTGCCGAAGAACGGCAGCTCGCTGTCGCGGCGCTCGGTCCCGCGCAGCACCAGGAAGCGCATCGCGCGCAGCTTGGCCAGCGCGCGGATCATGCGCAGGCCGTAGACCGCCTGGGCGAAGTCGCTGGTCGAGGCGATGAACGTGCTCGTCCGGCCGGCCAGCGGCGCGGTGTTGGTGGTGAAAGCCGCGCCGACCGGGGCGAAGACGACCGTCTTGAGCCCACTCTCGGCGGCCTTGGTCGCCGTCGGCCAGGCGTGCGCCTGGCGGTCGAGCAGGATGACCAGCAGTCCGTCGGGCTGCGCCGCGACCGCTTCAGCGAGCCAGGCGTCGGCTTCGGCGGCCGAGTAGACCGGCTCCGGCCGCAGGTCGACCTCGAGGCCCAACTCGTCCGCCGCACGGCGCAGCTCGGCCGTGTAGTGCCGCCGCGCCGCCTCGCCGTCGTAGATGGCGCCGGGCCAGGCGATACCGTAGTCGCCCTGCCGGCGGACGAAGCAGGCCCGCACCGTCGGCCGACAAGCCGCCCCCGGACCGTGAGCGGTGACCTCGGGCGCCTGCCGCGCGGCCTGCGCCCAGAGCGGTGCGGCGAGCGCCGCGCCACCGACACCAACGAGAAAACGCCGCCGTCCGAAGACGGCGTGATCGACGGTACCCATGACCAACCTCCCGCGCGCCGGCCGGTGAGCCGGTGCGGTGGGGTTCGGCGCGGGCGCGCAGGCCCCTCCGTCGCTCTTGGCCGCACCGCAGGTGTCGGGTATCCTCTCGTTGATGCAGCCCCTAGATGCCCAGGAACCCATACGCTACCGCCGGGCCGACCGCGATGCCACGCGGCGACGGATGAGGCAGGCGGTCGGCTATGTCGCGGCGGCAATCCTGCTCGGCTCCATTTCGGGCTTGAGCATCCCGGTCGACGGCGAGACCGGCTGGCCGCGCTTGTTCCGCCGGCTCGGCGTGCGGACCGCCTCGTGGCACTTCCCGGTGATGCCCTGGCAGCTCAAGCCGAGCGACGACGCCGTGGCCGCGCGCTACGCCCGGTCGTTCGGCTGGTATGGCCCGCCGCGCGGCCTCCGCCACCCGCGCCCGCCGTGGCAGGGGCTGCGGCCCGCCTGGTACCAGGCGCTCGAGCCGCCGGCCAGCTCGTTCCGCGACGTGTTCTTGCCGCTGCTCGGGCCCGACCCGCTGAGTGTCACGCCGTGGCTGCGCTTCAAGGCCACCGACCGGTCACTCCAGCCGCGTTCGATTGAGCCGATTGCCCGACTCGCCCACGTGCCGGTGATGATGTACCACGATGTGGTCGTCGGGCCGAAGGACGTCAGCTTCGACCACACGCTGGACCAGTTTGAGCGCGACCTGGCGCTGATCGAGCAGACCGGCGCGACGCCCATCTCGCTGCGCCAGTGGTGGAACTACATCACTCGCGGCGACCCGCTGCCCGACAAGCCGATCCTGCTTACCTTCGACGACGGCTACAAGAGCTGCTACACCCTCGTCTATCCGCGGCTGAAGGCGCGCGGTTGGCCGGCGGTCTTCTTCATCGTCCCGCCGTTCGTCGGCGTCGGGCCGCAGACCGACTGGTACCACGGCAAGAAAGATCACCTCACCTGGGACGAGATGGCCGAGATGCACGCCACCGGGCTGTTCGAGTTCCAGAGCCACTCGATGAGCCACCCGTACTTGACCGAGAAGAAGGCCGACGAGGTCGACTACGAGCTGCGCGAGTCGAAGAAGATCCTCGAGGCGAAGCTCGGCGCGCCGGTGCAGTTCTTCTGCTACCCCATCGGCGACCGCAACGAGCGGGTCATCCAGGCGGCCAAAAACGCCGGCTACATCGCGGCCTTCACCATGACCACCGGCGGCTCGGCCGACTCGCCGAGCATCATGGAAGTCAACCGCTACGACGGCAGCATTCTCGCCCAGGCGGTGGCCGCCAGCAGTGGCCGGATGGTCATCGGCGCGCCGCCGATGCGGCCCGAGGCCGACCTGAGCCAACCCATCCGGTTCTACCGCCGGATGGTCGACATCGGCTTCGGCGACATCCCGATCTGCTGGGTCAGCGGCGGCCGGCCGACCACCGTCCACGCCGACTATCGCTACGGCGTGCCCGACGTGGCGCGCCGGGCCGGCGCGCGGGCGGCCCTCCACGGCGGGTTGTTCGGCATGGCCCGCATCCACGCCACGGCCAACGCGATGATCGGGCCGGTGATGGCCAGCCTCGGCTCGCTGCGCGACGAGGAGGTCTGGCGCCGGCGCAGCATCGCCGAGCCGCGCGCCGTGTTTGTCAACCGCCGGTACCTGCCCGGCTCGCCGCGAGAGAGCGAGCGCCTGGGTGGCCGGCCGCTGGTTCTGATCAGCCCACAGGCGCTGCGCTTCGTGCCGTTCGATCCGCGGAGCATGAACTCGCAGGTGGCCATGGAGCGACTGCTACCCGGCGTCACCGATGCCTTCATCGGCGGCGCCTGGCTGGTCCAGGACGGCCAGGCGCTGAGCCGCTACGAGCATGATCGCTACGCCACCGGCGACCACCACGATCCGCGCCGGCGGGCCTGGTTCGGGATCGACCGCGCCGGCCGGCCGGTCATCGGCGCCAGCCCCTCGAGCCAGTCGAGCCAGACGATGGGCGAGTGCCTCGTCCGTCTCGGCGTCTACCACGCCGTGCTGCTCGACTCGGGCTTCTCCAGCTCGCTCTATTACAATGGCAGCATATTCGTCACCGGCCACAGCGATGCCAAGCCGTCGCGGCCGGTGCCGCACATCATCCTGCTGATGGACCCCGACCAGCCCGCGACCGGCGCGACCAGCAGCGCCAGCTCGCGGCTCGACAGCCTGCTCCGCTGGAGCCGCGGTGACGACCAGCGCCGGCAACTGCCACCGCGCACGCGGCTGGTCGATGTGGACGAGTGAACCTGCCGGGGAGGAACATGAGACTGCGCGGGGTGATTCCGGTCCTGCCCACCGCCTTCGCCAACGATGAGTCGGTCGACCTTGCCGCCGTGCCGCGGCTGGTTAGCTTCGCCCGGCGCTGCGGCGCCAGCGCCGTCTGCCTGCCCGCCTACGCCAGCGAGTTCTACAAACTGACCGACGGCGAGCGGCTCGAGCTGGTCGGCGCCGCGGTCGACGCCGCGGGCGGGCGGATCCCCGTCGTCGCCCAGGCGAATCATGACTCGGCGCGGGTCGCCGCCGAGCTGGCCCGGCGCATGGAGGCGGCCGGCGCCGACTTCATCGCCCTCGCCCTGCCCCGCCGGTTCAGCCTGGCCGAGGCCGACCTGCTGCGCTACGCCGGCCGCGTGCTCGGCGCCGTCGGCCTGCCGGCGATGATCCAGGACTTTCACCCCGGCGGTACGTCGATCGGCCCGGAGTTCTGCCGGGCGCTGAAGCTCGCCTGCCCGAACTTCGTCGCGGTCAAGCTCGAGGAGCCCGGCCTGAACGCCAAGGCGGCGGCCATCCGCGAGGCGACCGACGACGGCGTCGACGTGCTCGAGGGCTGGGGCGGGCTCTACATGACCGAGCTCGACCCGGAGCTGGTCCGCGGCTACATCCCCGGTCTCGGCCCGTGCGATGCGCTGGTCCGCGTGCACGAACTGCTGGCCGGCGACCCCGACGCGGCGTTCGAGCTGCACCACGAGCTGACCCCCTACCTGGCCTACACGCTGCGCGGCATGGAGAGCTTCCACCGGCCCGAGAAGCTCACCCTCCAGGCCCGCGGTGTGCTGGACAGCACTCGCGCCCGTGACCTGACCTGCACACCCGACCCGGCCGAAGCGCAGTACTTCGCCCGCCTGCTGGCGCGACTCGAGCGGACCTACGAGCGGTTCGGCCTGAGCTGGTGAGGTCAGCCCCGCGCGGCCAGCAGCCGCGCGAAGGCGTGGTTGTCGCTGTGGCCGGTGCGATGGGCGGTCAGCCGCGCCTGCACCGGCCGGCCGAGCAGGGCCAGGTCGCCGATCAGGTCAAGGATCTTGTGCGTCGCGAACTCGTGCTCCAGCCGTAGCGGCGCCGAGAGCCGATCGTCGTAGACGACCAGCAGGTTGGCCTCGCTGCCGCCCCGGATCAGGCCCGCCTCGCGCAGCGCGGTCAGCTCCTGCACCGTGGCGAAGGTGCGCGCCGGGGCAATCTCGGCGGCATAGTCGACCGCCGCGTCGAAGGCCGCCTCGTCGTGCGCGATCCGCGGGTGCGAGTGCTCGAATCGATAGGCGACCGACCACTCCTCCGCCGGCTCGGCCAGCAGCCACTGCCCCTCGGCCTCGTAGCGAACCGGCTCGCTCAGGCGGAGCGGGGCCAGCCCGCCAGGCAGAGCCTGCCGCCCTGCGGTCGCGAGGGCTTCCACCAAGGGCAGCGCGCTGCCGTCGAGGAGCGGTATTTCGGGGCCGTCGAGGTGCACCTCGGCGGCGCTGTAGCCGAGGCCGACCAGAGCCGACAGGACATGCTCGCAGAACAGCACCTCGGGCCGGCCGTCGCGGCCCAGCGCGGTGCAGTTGGGCACCGGCACCAGGTGGTCGAGATCGGCCGGCAGCCGCGCGCCGGTGTCGTCGCGGACAAACACGAAGCCCGCCTCGCCCGGCGCGATGGTCACCCGCGCGGTGCCGCCATGCGTGCGCACCGCGGCGCCCTCGAGCGTGACCGCCCGCGCGACCGTCGCGCGCCTCATGCCGCCACCCCGAAGTAGGTGCGGAACGGGTTGGTCCGCCGCTCGGCGCCGATGGTCGTCGGCTCGCCGTGACCGGGATAGACCCGGGTCTCGTCGGGCAGGGTCATCAGCTGCTCGGCAATGCTCTTCATCAGCAACTCGCCGTCGCTGTGGGGCAGGTCGAACCGGCCGATGCTGCCGGCAAATAGCGTGTCGCCGACGATCGCCACGCCCGGCGCGACGAGGCAGACCCCGCCCGGGCTGTGGCCCGGCGTGTGGCGGACCTCGAAGGCGAGCGCGCCGACGGCGAACCGGTCGCCGTGCGCAAAGGTCTGTTCGGGCCGCGGGCAGGGCGGGCAGTCGCAGCCGAACCAGGCGGCATGGTCGGGCGCGCTGAGGGCGACTGGCACCGCCGCGGGATGCATCCAGAGCGGCGCGGCCCAGCGCTCCTTGGCCTCGGCGCAGCCGGCGACATGGTCGAAGTGGCCGTGCGTGGCGACGACCGCGGCGATCACCCAGCCGCGCCGGTCGCGCAGCGCCTCGAGCTGGTCGACGACGTAACCCGGATCGATCACGCAGGCCACGCCGTCGGCGTCGGCGACCAGGTAGCTGTTGGTCGCCGCCGGTCCGCCGGTCAGGGTCTCGATGGTCATCGGTAGGTCCGCCGCGGCGTTCGCGCCGCGCGACGCCGCTCCTGCGTGAAGGCCCGGCGGCGACGGCGGCGAAGCGGGCGGTTCGGAGAGCTGGCGGTGAGCGGACTCCACGCGGCCGACTGGGTGGTGCTGGTGCTCTATCTCGGCGGCGTGACGCTGCTCGGCACCTGGATGGCGCGCAGCGTGCACAGCATCGCCGACTTCTTCATGCCGCGGCGGTTCGGCAAGGGGATGATGATCTTCTCGGCCTTCGGCGCCGGGACGCACAGCGACTCGGCCGTCGGCGTCGCCTCGAAGACCTTCACCAATGGCATCTCGGGCATCTGGATGGAGCTGCTCTGGCTCTTCTGCACACCGTTCTACTGGCTCATCGCGCCGATCATGCGCCGCTTCCGGGCGACCACCACGGCCGACGTGTTCGAGCTGCGCTACGACCGCAGCGTGGCGATGCTGTTCGCCGTCGTCGGCGCGAGCCAGATGTCGGTCAACATGGGCACCATGCTCAAGGGCTCCTCGGCCCTGATCGAGGGCGCCTCGGGCGGCGCGCTCCACGCCGACGTCATGATCCCCGTGATGACCCTGCTGTTCGTTATCTACGGCGTCTCGGGCGGGCTCAGCGCCGCTATTGTCACCGACTACATCCAGGGCATGTTGACCATCGTCTTCTCGTTCATGCTCCTGCCCTTCATCCTCAACGCCGTCGGCGGGTTCGCCGGATTGCGCGAGCAGATCGCCGACCCGCACCTGTGGCAACTGGTCACCGCCCGCGAGATCAGCGCCTTCTATGTCGCCGTGCTCTCGCTCAACGCCCTGATCGGCATCGTCGTCCAGCCGCACATCATGGGCGTCTGCGCCGCCGGACGTACCGAGCTCGACGGCCAGTGGGGGTTCATGGGCGGCAACATCATCAAGCGCTTCTGCACTATCGCCTGGTGCCTGGTCGGCTTTGCCGCCATCGTCCACTTCAGCGGGCGCGATGTCGCGCCCGACCAGGTCTACGGCGCCGTCGCCCGCGAGTTCCTGCCCAGCGCCGCGCACGGCCTGCTCGGCATCTTCCTCGCCGCGCTGCTCGCCGCCGTCATGTCGAGCTGCGATGCGTTCATGATTGCCAGCTCCGGCCTGATCACCGAGAACCTCTACAAGCCACTGCGACCCGGCCGGCCGCGCGCCCATTACCTGCTCGTCGGCCGCATCGCCGCCGTCGCCGTGGTCGGCGTCGGGATGCTGATCGCCTATCGCCTGCCCGACGTGATCGAGGGGCTCAAGCTGTTCTGGAAGGTCGCCGCGGCGATGGGCCTGGCCTTCTGGTTCGGCTTCTACTGGCGGCGCACCACCGTCGCCGGCGCATGGGCCGGCACCTTGACCACCTTCGCGCTGATGTATGCCGCCAGCCACAAGGCCGCCGGGCCGTGGGCCGCCGGGCTGGGTCTGCCCGACAGCCTCGCCTTTGTTTTCGTCAAAGAGGGTGTGCCCGAGATCAACCTGCCCTGGCAGATGCTGATCTACCTCACCGGCGGCGCGCTGGCCACCATCGGCGTCAGCCTGGCCACGCCCCGCGTGCCGGCCGAGAAGCTGGAGCGCTACTACGCCCTCATCCGCACCCCTGTCGGCCCCGACGAAGACAACGAGGAGCCCTGCCGCCTGCCCGAGGGCAGCGAGACGCCGCCCGACGATACGCTGCTGCCCGACAGCGACTTCCTCGTCCCGCGGCCGAGCCGGCAGGCGCTGCTCGGTTTCGGCGCCGGCTGCGTCGGCGTGCTGACGGTGCTCGGCATCATCTATGCTGTGACCCAACTGCACCGATGAGAGCCGTGCTGCAGCGCGTCCACGCCGCGCGGGTCAGCGTCGACGGCCGAGCCGTCGGGGCGATCGACCGCGGCCTGGTCGTCTTCGCCGCCGTTGGCGAGGGCGACGCCGACAGCGACCTCGACTGGATCGCCGACAAGGTCGCCACGCTGCGCCTCTTCCCCGACGAGGCGGGCCGGTTCGATCGCTCGCTCACCGAGGTCGGCGGCGGCGTGCTGGCAATCAGCCAGTTCACCCTCTTCGGCGACTGCCGCAAGGGCCGGCGACCGAGCTTTTCGCACGCCGCCGAGCCCGGCACCGCGCGCGAGCAGTTCGCCCGCTTCGTGTCCAAGCTGCGCGACCGCGGCCTGCCCGTCGCCGAGGGCGAATTCGGCGCGATGATGCGCGTCGAGGTCGACAACGACGGCCCGGTGACCATCCTGCTCGACAGCACAAAGGCATTCTAGGGGGCACCACGCGTTGTAGGCCGCCACCTCTCGGTGCCACTGGCGGCCATCTCTCGGTGCCACTGGCGGCTTGACCGCCAGTGCTGTCCAGCAGCTCGTCGGCAGCACTGGCGAGCAAGCCGCCAGTGGCACCGAGAGGGCTTTCTGGGGGCTTAACGTGAGTGTCTACGGGGGTTGGGGAGGGTTAGGTCGAGCCGCCGGCCCGTTCGGCGAACGGGCCCTACCAGTGGCGCCGAGAGGGCTGCTTGGAGCACAACGTGAACACCGATGGGGTGTGACCCGGGTCATCCCGGCGTTGCGAGCGGATTGCGGTTAGAATGTCGGTCGGCGCGGGTGCGTTGTGGGGCTGGGACGTTTCGGGAGCCGGGTATGATCGGGCCGCGGTGGCTGGCCGTGGGGGTGTGGCTGTTGGCCTCGATGGGCGCGCTGGCGCAGGGCAGCTACACCGGTCCGCGCATCGTTGCCCTGCGCAATGCGGTCAAGCTGCGCGGGCTGGTCGGCGGGCACAACCCCGGCGGCGGGCTGGCCGGCAGCCTGACCGGAGCGCCGCGCGACGGCACGGGCATCCGCATCGTCGGCAGCCTGGTTGACACCTCGGGCACCGAGCCGGCCGCAGCCCTGCCGCCCGATTGGTTCACCCCGGTCCGCATCGGCGTGGCCGACAAGAACGGCGACCTACCCACCGGCGCGGGCGGCGCGACCGAACGACCGGGCGGCCCGGCTGCCGGCGCGCCGGTCGAGCTCGAGCCGCTGCCGCAGACCGATCCGCCCTATACCGGCCTGGTGGTCGACTGCCGCGGATTCGACATCCGCCGCGCCCGCGGGCCGCGGATCTTCACCGCCGACGGCACCGAGGTGTGGGGCACCGTCAATGTCGACCCGGCGGTGATCGACGAGCTGGGCCTGGTCGGCTACCTGGGTAACGTCAGCGAGGCGCTCAACCCCACGCTCTGCCGCGCCGGCGCCGAACCGCTGTTCATCCGCGCAATCGGGATCGAGGGCAACTTCCGGGCCGACGCGGTCATCTCCGACGCCGACGCGCAGCGGATCCTGTTCGAGAACGAGCGCAACGGCTTCGTCAAGGCGCTGACCGTCGTCTTCCTGGTCGATTGACCCGCCCGGCGTCAAACTGACCGCGGAGCCCACGATGCAGAACGCCGCAATCGTCACCTTCGTCTATGCCGTGCTGATCGCCGCCGGCGGGGTGATCGGCGGGGTCAAGGCGGGCAGCACGCCGTCGCTGGTCGCCGGCATCGCCAGCGGCCTGCTCGCCGCGCTCGCCGGCGTGCTGCTGCTCAAGGGCCAGCGCGCGGGCCTGTGGCTCGGGCTCGCGGTCGCCCTGGCACTGCTGCTCTTCGGCGCCAAGTCGGTCGTCCTCGACGGCAAGGGGTTCATGCCGCGGGGTTTGATCGCGGTGTTGAGTCTGGTGGAGGGGGTGGTCTTGGCGCTCGCGATGCGGACGCCGCGTTGACCGGTCAGTACCGCCACCCCGGCGGGAACTCGTCCGAGTAGAGCATCCAGAACTCCATCTTCGTCTCGCCGTCGGCTTTCGGCTCCGGGTGCTTGGCCTGCCGGGCGAACACGCGTCCGCTGGCCGACAGCCGCAGCACCTTGCCGTGGAACAGCGGCGGCGAGCCCTGCCCCATACGCCGGCCGTGCAGCGCGCAGGCCAGGATACCGCGCTCGTCGCTGGCGGCCATGAACTCCCAGTCGGTCTGATGAAAACCGAAGTCGCAATACGAGAAGGGAAAGTCTGGCACGACGTTCACGTTCGGCCTCATGCTCTGAAGCGTGCCCATCATCAGTCCGACGGCGTAGCCGCCCTCGGAGTCGGCCCACGCATCCGCTGGGCAGGTGAAGATGTCGCTCGACGCCACGTACTTCGGATGGAGGTTGTGGAACCACCATGGCGGGGCGCCATACTCCTCGAGGTACATGTTGGTCGCCATGCCGATCTGGCGGAGGTTGCTGATGCAATTGGCCTCATAGCCGCGCCGCCGCGCGCTGGCGAAGACGGGGAAGAGCAGGCCGGCGAGGATGGCGATGATCGCCACGACGACGAGCAGCTCGACCAGCGAGAAGCCGCCATGGGCGCGGCGGACGCGGGGCGGCGGCCGGTGCCGCGCGGCCTGGCGCGCGGCGATCTCCTCGGGTCGCAGGCCGTGGTCGATCTTCGTCGACAGCCAGGCGAAGAGCAGCGCGCAGGGGACGATGAACACGGCCTGTTTGGCGATCCAGTAGGCCTTGTCCCACCATGGGTTCTGCCGTTCGGCAATGACCCAGAAGTAGACCGTGCGCCCGTAATAGAACGCGATGGCCAGCAGCGCGAACTTCCACACGTGGCGCGGCCAAAACGCAGTGGTGGCGCCGAGGAAGAGGCCGTAGTACAGGCCATATCGCACAGCGTACTTGCGCCACATGTTTAGCCATGCTGTGTCGGGCACCTTGCGCCACCAGAAGTGACACACTTCGGAGACTGAGGCGGTGACGATGCCGATCGCCACACCGAGGATCAGCAGCAACACGAGTCGCTCGAGCGTCGGCAGACGCTGGGCCCAGGCCCGCCGCGCCACTTGCTCCTGTTCAGCCATGTCAGTCTCCCGGCGGCCCGGCGCGATGCGCCTCGCCGGCGCGCCGCACACGATCGGGCCGCGCGGCCCGCGCGGCCTGGCGCTCCGCGATCTCCTCGGGTTTCAGGCCGAAGTCGATCCTGGTCGAGAGCCAGGCGAATGCGGCACAGCACGGAATCACCATGAGTGCGCGGATGCCATACCAGTACGCTTTCGAGGTCCACGAGAAGGGCGTGTCGCGGTAGCTGTCGGCGACCCTGAATCCCCACGCCATGTGCACGAAGTAGGCGAGCGCCAAGACTGGTACCAGGCGCCATACGTGCCGCGGCCAGAGGTTGAGCACCACGGCCGCGAATACTCCGAAGCGGATCCCGCCGCTCAGGTCGTGGCGGAAGAACCATGCCCATGCCGTCGAAGGAACGGCCTTGAGCCCCAGATGCACGGTGGTTGCGACAAGCGCCGTAAGCCCCCCGAGCACCGCCCCAACCAGTAACATCGTGGCCAGCCGTTCGGCCCGCGGGCATCGCTGCAGCAGGTAGCTGCACGTACGGATAGTCTGCCGCCACATCGCGCACCCTCCGCCAGGCCTGAGCTTCGCCGCAGGGCAGCCTTCACGCCTCGGCGCCGGCAGCACCCGGGCAGGCATCGCCGCCTGCCCGGTTACTGCCCGCTGCTATTGGCTGTGGTAGTAGTCGCAGGGCCAGCCCTCGACCGGCGGATTCGGGCAGCACCCAATCTGCGACATGCTCGTGCGGGTGGGGTAGCCGTCATCGGCCAGATGGCATTTCCCGGTTCCGTAGTACACGTCGATCTTGTAGTTCGGCGCCTGCTGCCCGCCGCACGGATCCTGGCAGGCGACGCAGCGGTAGACCGACACCACATCAACCACTCTTGGGTAGCCTGGCACCGTGCCCTCGCAGGGAATGGCGGGCAGCATCGGTCGCCAGCACTCTTGCGCGGCCGCACCGCCGATCACGAGACCGAGCACGCCACAGACCACGGCCAGACGCCAGACCAGGCGCCCGCCGCGTAGGTCAGTTCGCCTCACTCTCCCCTATCGCCCCTCGTGGGACGGGCACGCGGGCGTCAGTCCCATGCCGACGCCCGCTTCAGCAGCTCACGCAGGTCGCGACCCATCGCCTGGGCGCGACCGCCGCGCACCCACAGGTGCGACGACAACGGTAATCCTGAACGCGGCGACCAGTGCTCGAGGTCGACCGCCAACACCACCCGCTCGCCAACCTCGCCGAGCAGGGCGGCAGCCTCGGCAGCCTGCGCTCGATCTTGCAGCAGGAGCACGAAACGCCACTCTGGGTGCTCGACCGCCACGCCGCCCATCAGCTCAGCGTGGCCACGCATGTCCCACAGCGCAGATCGACGGTGGAGAGCACAGTGTCGCCGTCACCAGCGACATCGATGAGCATTGCGACCTTGCCCGCGACGCCGACCTTCACGGCCGGCAACCGGCGGCCGACCAGCAGGCCGCCGCGCGAGGAGCCCTCGCCTAACGGCACGTCCTCGAGCAGCGGCGCCAGCAGGTCGGGCAATCGGCGACCATCCCAGGTGTGCAGATCGAACCGGTGCCGGACGCGGTTGTCGCCATCGATAAGCAGCGCGAACGGCCACAGGAACGGCGCGTCGGCGAGGCGCTCGTGCAGAGACAACCCCAAGTCGACCGCGACCGGCAGCGTCAGGCCGTACTGCGCGCGCAACTCGCGTATCCGCTCGCGAGCGTCGGCCTCCGGCGGGAGCGCGGGGTCAAAGACCACCAGCGGCGCCAGCGCGTCGGGCCACTGCTCGGCCAGCGACTGCAGCTCGCGCAACGCCGAACCGCACGCATCGCAGCGCCAACGGGCGAAGAGCAGCAAGCGCCACGGCGACCCGCCCGGCGCGAGACGTCCAGGCGTGCCGTCGTCATATTGCAGCGGCAGCGGCTCCAGCCGGTCGCCGACCTGGACCGCGGCGGTCTGGGCCGGCATCGCCGCGGCTTCCGCGGGCAGGCCCACGTTGGCGCCGCGCTGCCGAGCGACCAGAACCAGTGCGACGCCGCCGGCGACGACCAGCAGTCCGATCGCCGGTGCACGCCGGTCGATCGGGCGCCACGCCGCCGACCCACCGGCCAGCGCGACCAGCACGGCCAGTCCGCTGGTGATCAGGACGAGACTGAGCCACAGCCGCTGCCACGGCTCGAGCCGAAACCAGTCGCCGAGGCAGCCGCAGTCCGAGGTTACCGGCGCCTCGAGCTGAACCGCCACGAAGGCCAGCCCGGCCAGGCAGGCCAAGCCGGCGCCGACGCCGGCCGAGCGGCGACGCAGCAGGAGCACACCGGCGGTGCCCTCAAACCCAACCACGCCCAGCACCACCGGCACGGCCAGCAACGGTGGCAGCCAGGCGATGGTTCGCGCCGTCGCCAGCGCCCCATGCCAGTCCGACAGCTTGGCCGCGGCCGCGACGAGGAGAAGCGCTGCGGTGAGGTAACGCAAGGCCGCCACCGCGACCATCGCCGTGCGGCTCGTACCGCCCTGCACGCCGCCAACCTCCTACTGCACCCCTGCCATCGTGCTGTCCCCTGGACTGTCACCCGCCGCCGACACAGGGCGGCAAGCGTCGATCACCTGGTAGTCTACGCATTCGTCGAACACGAATCAAGTCGAGTTTGCCGCCGCCTGCAAGACTCGCGCAGCACTCTCAATTAGGCAGGCGGCAAGGAGGTGACCGCGAACCGCTTGCGAAGCCGGCCAGCCTGGGAGCGAGGCCGATGACGGAGCGGGCGAGACTCAGCCGGCGCGAGCTGCTCGGCGCGGCGGCGGTCGGGGCGGTGGTGATCAGCGCGAGCGGTGAGGAGAATCCCGTGGCGGTCAGGAACGGGCGCGTTAACCAATCGGTCTGCAAGTGGTGCTATGGCAATCTGTCCGTCGCCGAGCTGGCCGCTGCCGGGAAGGCGATGGGCCTCGGCGGGATTGACCTGGTCGGCCCGGGCGACTGGCCGACGCTGAAAGAGCACGGCCTGGTCGGCACGATGTGCCCTAGCCACGGCATCGGCAAGGGGCTCAACCGGCGCGAGAACTGGGACGAGTGCCTGGCCAGCGTCCGCCAGGGCATCGACGCCTGCGCCGAGTGGGGCTTCCCCAACGTGATCTGCTTCAGCGGCAACCGCGATGGCATGGATGACGACGAGGGGATGAAGAACTGCGCCGAGGCGCTGAAGCAGGTCGTCGGCCTGGCCGAGCAGAAGGGCGTGACCATCTGCATGGAGCTGCTCAACAGCAAGCGTGACCATCGCGACTACATGTGCGACCTGACGCCCTGGGGCGTCGAGCTGTGCAAGCTGGTCGGCTCGGAGCGGTTCAAACTCCTGTATGACATCTATCACATGCAGATCGACGAGGGCGATGTGATCGCGACCATCCGCGAGTATCACGACTACATCGGCCACTACCACACCGGCGGCGTGCCGGGGCGGCACGAGATCGACACCACGCAGGAGCTCTACTACCCGGCAATCATGAAGGCGATTGTCGACACCGGCTACACCGGTTGGGTGGCGCACGAGTTCATCCCCGCGCGCGACCCGCTGACCAGCCTGCGCGAGGCGGCCGAGCTGTGTGACGTGTGAGCGCCGGCCGGCATGACTCCTATGCCGCGCTGCGCCTGCCCGGCCTGCGGCGTTACATCGCCGGCTCGATCATCACCGGCGCCGCCGGCTCAGCGCAGGGCCTGACCATCGGCCAGTTCATCTTCGAGCGGACCGGCCGGCCGATGGACCTCGGCTGGTTCGGGCTGGTCGAGGCGCTGGCCATGCTGGCCTTCATCTTCCCCGCCGGCTGGCTGGCCGACCGCTGCGACCGGCGGCGGGTCTGCCAAGTCAGCCTAGTCGGCGCGGCTCTCGGCTCGGTTGGTCTGGCCTTGGTCGCCCGCCGGCATGGTTCGCTCGAGTTCTTCTACGGTGTGCTCTTCGCCACCGCGGCGGTGCGCACGCTGGGCCAGCCGGCGCGGGCGGCGCTGCTGCCGCAGATTGTGCCCCGCGAGCTGCTCGAGAACGCGGTCACCTGGCGCTCATCGACCGGCCAGATTGCCACCGTGCTCGGCCCCGCGGTCGGCGGGTTCGTGCTCGCGGCCCACGGCGCGCCGCTGGTCTTTGAGGTCAACGCCGCGGCGCAACTGGCCTTCGCCGGGCTGCTCTTCGGCGTGCCGCTGCTCGAGGTCGAGCGCAGCGAGGGCAGCCTGCGCTGGCAGGAGGTGACCGCCGGCGTGCGCTTCGTCCGCCGCACGCCGCTGCTGCTCACCGTGATGGCACTCGACCTGTTCGCCGTGCTGCTCGGCGGCGCGGTCTATCTGTTGCCGGTCTATGCCGAACAGATCCTGCGGGTCGGCGAGATCGGACTGGGTTACCTGCGCAGCGCCGACGCGCTCGGCGCGCTGGTCATGGCGCTGATTCTGGCGCACCGCCCGCCGATGCGGCATGCCGGCCGGGCGATGCTGCTCAGCGTCGCCGGGTTCGGCCTGGCGACGATTGTCTTCGGCTTCTCGCGGTCGATGTGGCTGTCGCTGGCGATGCTCTTCTTCATCGGCGTGTTCGACAACATCAGCGTGGTCGTCCGCGGGACGCTGATCCAGTTGCTCACACCCGACTCGATGCGCGGTCGCGTGGCGGCGGTCAACTGGGTCTTCGTTGGCTCGTCGAACCAGTTGGGCGGGTTCGAGTCGGGTCTCGTCGCGCAGCGCTTCTCTCCGACGGTGTCGGTGGTCGCCGGCGGCATCGGCTCGATTCTGGTGGTCCTCGCCTGCGCCGGAGCATCGCCCAAGTTGCGGCGGTTGGGTCAGATGTCGGAGGTGCGGGCCGAGCAGGCGTAGGGGAGGCATCAGCAGGCGACGCTTGGCCCCGTTGTGCCGGCCGGGTTCTCATCGTCGAGGGCCCAGCGAGCCGGGTTGTCGGTGATGTAGCGACGGTGACGCTCGAGCGATGTGTCGTCGCGGATGATGTGTTCGTAGTAATTGCGTTGCCAGAGGTGCTCGCGATAGGCCGGCAACTGGCCGCTCCGGACCATCCGACCGTACTCCACGGTAACGATCGATTTATAGGCACCGACAACGTCACCCACGGTAGGGGCATCCCTTGTGGCTGCCCGCTGTGGACCGGCCCGGCACGCCTGCTCGGTGGCGCCAGCAGAAGCCGAAAACACCAGGATGCCGTGCAGGTGGTTCGGCATCACCACGTAGGCGTCGAGGGTCAGCCCAGGGAATCGCTGCGGGAGGGCCTCCCAGTGTTGGGATGCCAGCCGTCCGGCTGCGCTCAACCGCATGGCATCCGACTCGACCGTGCCGAACAGGCAAGCGCGGCGGTGCGTGCAGATCGTCACGTAGTAGGCGCCGAGGCCGCCGTAGTCATACCCAGGCAGACGGATCGAACGTCTGGACGGCAGCTCGTCGTTCGCGGCCATGGGCTCAGCCTCGACCGCGCCCAGTTCGCCGTCTGCTGCCGAACCCCTGCATCCGTGCACGATCGTCGCAGCGGGCGGCCACAAGGGCCGGCTGGGCACATTGACCGACGACATCGGTAGGGGCAGCCCTTGTGGCTGCCCGCTCGTCCACCAAACCGCTGCAGGAGCGGGCGGCCACAAGGGCCGGCTGGGCACATTGACCGACGACATCGGTAGGGGCAGCCCTTGTGGCTGCCCGCTCGTCCACCAAACCGCTGCAGGAGCGGGCGGCCACAAGGGCCGCCCCTACCGCTCTCGCAACGGTCCGTTGGCCTTGGCGCGGGGACGGGCGGCCACAAATGCCGGCTGGGCACATTGACCGACGACATCGGTAGGGGCAGCCCTTGTGGCTGCCC
>CAYONP010000003.1:17436-45253 GCA_964405335.1 uncultured Fimbriimonadaceae bacterium | reverse complement strand
ACGACATCGGTAGGGGCAGCCCTTGTGGCTGCCCGCTCGTCCACCAAACCGCTGCCGGAGCGGGCGGCCACAAGGGCCGCCCCTACCGGTGTCGCACCAAACCGGTCGCCTTGGCATTCCGACGGGCGGCCACAAGGGCAGGACCTACCGCTGTCACCCCGCCTCGCGCCGCCCGAACAGCCGGCGGTCGAGCGACCACCTGCCCGGTCCCAGGGCCATCAACACCACCGCGACCGCGAGGTACCCCAGCGCCGGCTCGTACGACGGGCCGCCGGTGGCGGATACGAATGGGTCGTGCCGCACAAACGCGTGCAGCGAGGTGGCCACGGCCATGGTGAAGGTCAGCCCGAGCGAGGCCAGCGGAGTGAGCAGGCCAAGCACCCAGGCCAGGCCCCCGCCGAACTCGGACAGCGCGGCGAGGGCCTGGACGATGGCGGGCACATTCGACTCGGGGCCCATCCAGCCGAACGGCTGCTGGATCTTGCCCCAGCCGTGGAGCATGAAGGCCACCCCGGCGACGAGGCGCAGCAGGAGCAGCGCGACGTCGCCGAAGCTCGAGTGATCGGGGGTTGCGAAAACACGCTTCCAGTTCACGGGACGGCCTCCGCCACGTGCTCGGCGAGACGCGCCAGGCACTCCCGCGCCCCCTCAATCGCACCATACTCCGCGTCGACCCGCAAGAGTTCCGACTCGGTCTCGAACGCCGACCGCATCTCGACCAGCGTTCCGGTCTCCGTTGCCGACAGCGTCACGGTGACCTGGAACGAGACCGGCACGTCCGCGCCGTCGTCGCCGTGGCGATAGACCAGGCGCGCCGGCGGCTCGACCGCCTCGTAGACGACCAGGTTCGGGAAATCGACCCCGTCGGGCCCGTGCATGATGAACCGCCACCGGCCACCGGGGCGGACGTCCATCTCATGCGTCGTGGTGGTGAACCCGTTCGGGCCCCACCACTGCTCGATCCGTCCGCGCTCGGTGAAGGCCCGCCAGACCAACTCGGGCGGCGCCGCCAGCCGGCGGGTGACAGTCAGCACACCACCCTCGCGACGGACCTCGGTCATGACTCCGCTCCTTCGGCCACCTCGGCCAGATAGCCGGCCAGCACCTCGAGCATCGCGGCGAAGCCGCCCTCCACCATGCGCAGGCTGTCGCCGAACATCCGCGCCTCGTCGTCGGTCGCGTTGTGCGGCACGGCGCGGAGGGTCAGCGTCGTGCCGCCCTCCCGCTCGGTGAAGGTGAGGGTGTTGTGCAGCTCGAGCGGCCAACCCTCGGTCATCGGATTGCGGGCGATGTTGCCCTCAGGGTCTGAGAACGAGTTGGTGTAGACCAGTCGCTCAGGCGGGATGACTTCAAGATACTTGAACAGGCCCCACATCTCCTGGCCACCGCCCGAGGCGAGGCAGTAGTGGAACACCCCGCCCGGACGGCAATCGACGGCGCAGTGCGTGACGGTGAAGCCCTTCGGGCCCCACCATCGACGCAGATGCTCCGGCTCGGTCCAGACGCGCCAGACCAGCTCTCGCGGCGCGGCGAACTCGTGCGTGACAACCATCGCCGGCGGGTCGGACCCGGCGACGTGACTCTCGGCCACCATGCTTCCTCCTCCCGCACCCCCCGGCGCTCCCGACGTGCTGACAGCGTTCGGTAGGGGCGGGTCTCAGACCCGCCCGAACGCCGACGAGCCCGCTTCCAGAGCGGATCCGTTCCGCGGCGGTCAGGTCTGAGACCTGCCCCTACGATGCATGTCAACACGCCCGCGCCGATGGTCAGAGATCCGCCAGCAGCTCGGCCAGCTTGTCGAACGACTGGTTCCAGCCCTCGTGCGCCTGCATCTCGCGCGCCACCGAATCGGGCACCGACTGGTGAACCGTCACCGTCGTCCGGCCGTCGCGCTCGTCGAACGTCAGCGTCTGCAGCCACTCGGCCGGCCACTCGCCGGGCCAGCCGAGATCGGCAATCGTGACGTGGTTCCCCGCCGCATCGCTGAAGTGGTCGAGCGAGACGATCCGCTGAGGCTCGACCACCTCCTGGTAGACCCCCGCGGCCCACACCTCGTCGCCCTCGGGCGAGCGCATGCAGTAGCGCCAACGGCCGCCCGGCCGCAGGTCGATGGTGCAATGCGGGAGCGTGAACCCGCGCGGTCCCCACCAGCGCGCGAGCTGCTCCGGCTCGGTCCAGGCGCGCCAGACCAGCCTCCGCGGCGCGGCGAACTCGCGGCGGATGACCAGGCCGCCGTCGGACGGCAGAGGGGTGTTTGTGGTTTCGACACGCTCAGTCATTGACATTGTCTCCAGGGCTCCCCACCCCGTCGCCCTGCTCGGCCTGCAGCTCGCGCAGATAGTCGTCGAGCCGATCGAAGCTCTGCTGCCAGAACCGGCGATAGTGCTCTACCCAACCGGCGACCTGACGGAACGGCGCGGGATTGAGCGAACAGATCTGCCGCCGCCCCACCCTGCGCTTGCGGACCAGGCTGGCGCGCTCCAGATAAGCAACATGCTTCGACACCGCCTGCTGCGAGATTCGGAACGGCTCGGCCAGCTCGCCGACGGTCAACGGCCCGCTGGCCAATCGGTCCAGGATCGCCCGCCGGGTCGGGTCACTCACCGCCGCCAGAGTCGTGCTCAGCTCATCCACAACCATATGGTTGTGTATTCGGCGATGGATGTCAAGGGGGATTCCGGGCGCTGCCGCAGCGAATAGGGTGCGGCTCGCCGCACCGCTGGAGATCCCGTGCTCAGGCGCCCGCCTACCCCCCAAACACCGCCCGCATCCGGTCACAGTAATACTGCACCGTCTCCCACCGGTTGTCGTGCGGCAGGCGGTGGTCGGGGCAGGGGATGTAGCCGCCTTGGTCGACCAGCGGGCGGAGGCGCTCGATCTCGGCATCGACGGCGGCCTGGTCGCGTTGGAAGACCCGCTTGTCGGTCCCGCCGACGCCGCGGATGGCCGCGCCGTACTGCTCGCGCCACGGGCCCAGGCTGGCGCCCCAGGTGCCGACCTCGATGGGGAACATCACGTTGACCCCGCTCTCGAGCCAGATGGGTACCAGCAGGTCGATCAGGCCGTCGGAGTCGAGGCTGACCAGATCAAGCCCGGCGGCGGCCATGCGCTGGGTGATGCGGCGGTAGTGCGGCGCCACCTTGGCGGCCATCAGCCGCGGGTTGACCAGCGGACCGTTCTTGTAGCAGATGTCTTCCCAGAAGTGACCGATGTCGAACACGCCGCCGGCGGCCAGGGCGCCGTCGACGCAGCGGTAGCAGAGCTCGGCGTTGACCTCGATCATCTCGTCGAGCAGGGCCGGGTCGTCGGCGGTCAGGTAGGCCAGATTCTCGACCCCGACGTAGTCGCGCAGGGCGCCGATCAGGCTGCCGGCGTGGAGCAGGATGTGCGTTTCGCGCTCGGGGTCGGCGAGGTATTCCCGCCCGCCCTGCTCGAACGGCCGCCAGGTTCCGGCGCAGTTGACGTGGCAGCCGGTCACCCGCTCGGGCCGGTAGTCGAGTCGCCAGCGGAACTCGGTGTCCCACGAGGCCCGGTCGGTCAGCGTGTGGCCGACCTCCGCCGGAATGCTCTGGTTGTCGTCGCTGTTGAGCAAGATCGCGCCGTAGGCATTGAGCACCTTGCGCTTGCCGTCGGGCATCTCCTCGAGCACCTTCGCCTCGAAGTGCGGCCAGATGCGCGTGTTGGGGGCGAAGATGCGGTGATAGTTGGCGTCGAAGCCGAGCTTGGCACCAACCACATCCTCGCCCGGCGAGGCATCGCCGTGCAGCGCGCCGTCGGCCTCGTCGGCGGTCAGATGACCCTCGGCCTGCCAGCGGCGGATGGTCCGCTCGAGGAACCCGAAGTGCAGGACGGGCAGCCGGTCATACGGCTGATACCGCAGCGCGGCGAGAATGCGTTGGCGGGTGGTCAAGGCGCTCTCCGGTGGCCCCGCGCGGGTGCAATCATTCTGCCGCCGCCGGCCGCACGGGCCATAATGACTGAGCTGGGTGTGACAGACAACGGCCGCGGTGCGCGCACGGGTCGGTCGGATCGGTTGGGCGAGGAGCTGCGATGCAACCGATCCGCTGGTGCGCCGTCCGTGCCCTCGCCGCCGCCGGCCTGGCCGCCTGCCTGCTCGGCGCCGCCGGCGCGACGCTGGACGATGCCGAGCGGCTGAACGACGAGGGCGTCGCCGCCGCCGAGGCGGGTGATCTTACCCGAGCCGAGACGATCTTCCACCAGGCACTCGTGATCTATGAGCGCACGGCGCCCGACTCGCAGGCCATGGCTCGGTGCCTCACCAATCTCGCCGGCGTGACGGCGACGCGTGGTGATCTCGACGCGGCGATGGCCTACATGCGGCGCGCCTGGGCCATCCAGGAGCGGCTGGCCCCCGACGACGCCGAGGCCGCCTCCATGCTCAACAACCTCGGCGTGATCGCCAGCGACCGCGGTGACGTGGCGGCGGCGCTCGATTACGCGCAGCGCTCGCTGGCCATCCGCGAGCGGCTGGCACCGGACTCGGTCGAGGTCGCCACCAGCCTTCACAATCTCGGTGCTCTGGCGCACTCGCGCGGCGACCTGGAGCTCGCGCAGGACTGCTTTGAGCGTGCTTTCGGCATCTACGACCGGGCCGCGCCGGTGTCGGTCCTGGCCGCCCACAGCCTGGGCGGCCTGGCTGCCGTGGCACACGACCGGCGTGAGTTCGCCACCGCCGTCGGCTATCAGCAGCGCAACCTGGCGATCCAGGAGCGGTTCAAACCCGACTCGCTCGAGGTGGCGCGGACGCTCGGCAACCTGGCCGATCTCGCTATCCACCTCGACGACAGCATCACCGCGGTGGACTATGCCTCCCGCGCGGTGGCGGTGTTCGAGCGCCTGCGTGGGACCATCACCAGCGCCGAAGGCCGGGCGCTGTTCGCCGAGTATGGCAGCAATCCCTACTCCATTCTGATCATCGCGCACCTGTTCAACGAGGATCCGTTCTCGGCCTTCGCCGCGGTCGAGCGCTCGCGCTCGCGTGGACTGATCGAAGGCATGGTCGAGCGCGCCGCCGACCTGTCCGACGCCCCGGCCGAGCTGGTCGTCCGGCAGGCCGCGGTACTCGACCGCCGGGCGGCGGCATACACCACGCTCGGCCGGGTCGACACCGACAGCCCCGAGGCCGAGGCGGCGCGGGCCGATGTCGCCCGCCTGGCGATCGAGCAGCGTGAGCTGGAGGCGGCGATCCACCTGGCCTCGCCCCGGTACGCAACGCTGACCTACCCGGGCGCGCTCGATCTGGCCGCCAGCCGGGCGGCGCTGCCGCCGGGTACGGTGTCGCTCAACTATGTGGTCGCTCGCGGCTTCACCGTGCTGTTCGTGATCAGCCGCGAGCGGTTCGGTGTCTATCCCATCCGGGTGGTCGACGAGGAACTGCGCGCCATGGTCGCCAACCTGGTCCAGCCGCGCAGCCTGCAAGCGCCCGCCACCGAGGACGCCAGACGGATGTACGATCTGCTGGTCCGACCGGCGCAGGATGCCATCGAGACCGCCGAGCGGGTCCTGATCTGCCCCGACGACGCGCTCAACCTGCTGCCCTTCGGCGCGCTGGTCTCGGGCGAGGTCAACGGCCAGCCAAGGTACTTCATCGAGGACGTGCCGCTGCACGAAACCGCCTCGCTGTCGCTCTTTGCCGAGTTGCAGCGCCAGGCCGGCGACGATCCGGCGGCGCCCGACCTGCGGCTGTTGGCCATCGGCGACCCGAACTACCTGACCGTGCCCACTGCCCCGGCCGCGCAACTGATGGCCCAGCGCGGCGCGCCGCTGGCCGCCTTGCCCCACACCCGTGACGAGGTCGAGTCGCTGGCCCGGCTGTACGGTGATGGGAGCCGGGTCCTGATGGGTGACCAGGCGACCGAGGCGACCGTGCGGGCCGCCGCGACGCAGGCCGGCGTGCTGCACTTTGCCTGTCACGGCCTGCTCGACGGCGACGATCCGTTCGGCTCCTGCCTGGCGCTCACTCCGACCGCAGATGACGACGGGCTGCTGCGGGCGTTCGAGATCCTCGAGACGATGCGGCTCACCGCCGATCTGGTGGTGCTCAGCGCCTGCCGCACCGGGCTGGGCGAGCTGCGGCGCTACGACGGCGTGCTCGGCCTGACCCGGGCGTTTCAGTATGCCGGCGCCGAGAGCGTGGTCGTCTCGCTCTGGGGCGTGCCCGACGAGAGCACCAAGAGCCTCATGGTCGCGTTCCACGAGGCGCTGCTCGCCGGCCAGCCGCGCGACCAGGCGCTCCGCTCGGCCCAGCGGGCGTTGATCGAGGCCGGCCGCGGCGGCGCGACGATCGGCGGCGTGCCGCTCTCCAGCCCGTATTGCTGGGCGGCGTTCAAGCTGGTCGGCTTGACCAACTGACCGCGCATCGCTAGTCGTCGCCGGCGGCGGCCTGGCGCAACTGCTCGCCGAAGATCCGCGCCGACTGGCGCGACTGCACGCCGCGCCTGCCCCAGTACCGGCGGTCGAAGTCGATTTCGGCCCAGATCAGCGTCTCGGCGTGATAGCCGGCGGCGGCGACGATGCTCCCCGACGGGTCGAGGATGTAGCTGTCACCGTAGCCGACGCCCTCGTCCTCCAGACTCGGCTGGAACCCGCGTTCGACGTTGTTGCCCCGCACGAACCAGACGGCGTTCTCGACCGCCCGGGCGACGTGATCGCTGCGCACGGTCCGGGCGTGGTCGAGCACGCCCGCGGCGCCGATGTAGTTGTAGTGCGGGGCAAAGATGACCTCGGCGCCCTTCAGCGCCAGGATCCGCGCCGGCTCGATGTAGCCGCCGTCGGCGCAGATGATCACCCCGAACCGGTGGCCGCTCTTCTCGAACACCGGAAACTCCCTGCCCGGCGTGAAGTAACCCATGACCGGGAAGGCCTTCGAGTAGTGGCCCACCAGTCGGCCCTGCTCGACCACCACGACGGTGTTGTAGAGCGCGTCGCCGCGCAGCTCGTTGAAGCCGACCATGAACATCGGCGGGTAGCCGCCGGTGGCCTCGAGCAGCCGTCGCGTCGGCGCGCTGTCGAGCGGCCAGGCGTGTTCTCGGCAACGCGCCCCGCTACGCCAGTAGCCGCCGAGAAAGGTCTCGGGGAACGAGACCAGCTCGACGCCCCGCGCGGTGGCCAGCTCCAGCCCGCGGCAGACCGTGGCCAGGTTGGTCTCAAACTCGTCGGCGACACAGACGCACTGGTAATGGCCGATGACCATGCCCGCCTCCGGGCCGAGCGTACCACCCAGACCGCCGTCCCACCACGGGGTCAGGTCTCATGATCAGGCGAGTTATTACGCACCGGCGCCGTATCTGTAACCGAGCGATTGATCTTGGGACCTGACCCCGGGGAGGGTGCGGGCGATCGGTTGCGAAGGACCGGTGGCTGGAGCCGGCCCGGCATGGCTGTCGAGCGAGTGGCGCTGGATTCGGCCGCGCTGGCCGCGGCGTTGCACGAGCGGTTCGGCTTCGCCGCCTTCCTGCCCGGGCAAGAGGAGATTGTCGGCCGGGTGCTGGCCGGCGACGATCTGCTCGTGGTCCGGCCAACGGGCAGTGGCAAGTCGCTCTGCTACCAGCTCCCGGCGCTGCTGCTGCCGCCGCTGACCGTGGTCGTCTCGCCGCTGATTGCGCTGATGAAGGACCAGGTCGACGGCCTGACCGCGCGCGACCCAGCGAGCGCCACTTTCATCAATTCGTCGCTCGGTGCCGACGAGCAGCGGAGCCGGCTGTTCGCCGCGCTCGACGGGCGGTACAAGCTGCTCTATGTGGCGCCCGAGCGGTTCCGCCTCAACGGCTTCATGCAGCGACTGCGCCAGGCGACGGTGCACCGTTTCGTGGTTGACGAGGCGCACTGCATCAGCGAGTGGGGCCACGACTTTCGGCCCGACTACCGGCGCCTCGGCGAAGTACTGGCGGCGCTGGGCGACCCGCCGCTGCTGGCGCTGACGGCGACGGCGACGGTCGAGGTGCAGCGCGACATCCTGCAGCAGCTCGGCCGGCCCGAGGGCGGGAGCGTGGTCTCGGGCTTCAACCGCCCGAACCTCAGCTTCGAGGTCAAGCCGTGTGTCGATGAGGCAATGAAGTGGCGCCACCTGGAGGAGCTGCTGGCCGAGCTCGACGGCGGCGGCATCGTCTATGCGGCGACCCGGGCGCAGACCGACGCGGTGGCCGAGTTCATCGCCAAGCGGACCGACCGGCCGGTGGTCGCCTACCACGCCGGTTACGACAGCGGTCATCGCAGCGAGGCGCAGGAGCTGTTCATGTCGGCGCCCGCGGCGATTGCCGTGGCGACCAGCGCGTTCGGCATGGGCGTCGACCGGCCCGACGTGCGGTTCGTCATCCACTACTCGCTGCCCGGCACGCTCGAGGCCTACTACCAGCAGGCCGGCCGGGCCGGTCGCGATGGGCTGCCGGCGCGCTGCATCCTGCTCTATGACCCGGCCGACCGGGGCCTGCAGGAGTGGTTCATCGAGAACGACCGCTGCCCGCCCGATCTGCCCGACCGGATGCTGCGCGAGCTGACCGGCGAGCCCTGCGGCGAGGAGCAGTTGCCGACCCGGCTCGACTGCAACGAGAGCCAGGCGCGCCAGGCGCTGGAGCTGCTGCTGCGCTGCGGCGCGGTGACCGAGTCGGGCGCGGGTTACATCGCCCGCCGCCAGCGGCTGGGCCGCGACGAGGCGAGCGAGTTCGGCCGGGCGGCCCGCCGGCGCGAGGAGCTCCGCCGCCGGCAGCTCGACACGCTCTGCCGCTATGCCGAGGCGACCCGCGGCCGGCGGCGGCGGCTGCTCCGCTACTTCGGCGACAACTCACCGCTGCCCGACGACGTCGACGCGCTCGACAGCCCGCCGCCGCCGCGGCCCGACCCGCGGGTGGTCACCCCCGAAGAGACCGAAGTGGCGCGAGTCATTCTCGAGACGGTGCTCGAGATCGGCGGGCGGCTCGGCCGGAGCAAGATCGTCCAGGTGATGCGCGGTTCGAAGTCGGCCTCGGTGCCGAACTGGGCGCGCCGACTGGCGACCCACGGCCGGCTGGCCACCTTCCGCGGCGAACACCTGCGCGAGGCGATTGACGAGCTGGCCTACCAGTGCCTGCTCACCTCGACCGGCGGCGACTACCCGACGCTCGAGATCACGCCCGCCGGCCGCGCCGTGCTCGACGACCCGCACGCGCTGATTGCCGTTCCGAGCCTGCGCACCTCGGCGCCGGTGCTGGCCGCCGAGCGGGTCGAGAAGCAGAGTGACCTGCCCGACGGCGAGGACGAGCCGGCGTTCGAGCTGCTCCGCGCCTGGCGGCTCGAGACCGCCCGCGCGCGGGGCATCGCGCCGTTCATGGTCTTCCACGACAAGACGCTGCGAACGATCGCCAAGCTGCGGCCGGACGACATCTCCACGCTGCTCGGCATCCCGGGCGTTGGGCCACACAAGGCCGAGCAGTATGGACCGAGCCTGATTGCCGCCCTGACCGGCGCGGCGCCGCCGGCGCCCGTCCGCGCCGACGCGCCGACAACGGCTTCGTTCACCGTCGACGAGCCGTCGCGGAAGCTGGCCGAGCGGCTGCGCGAAGTGCCCGACCTGGCCGCCGTGGCGGTCGAGTTCGGCCTGAGCGAGACGGCGCTGCAGAACCAGATCACCGCGCTCATCGCCGCCGGCGAGTTGCGGCCCGAGGAGCTGCTGGGCGACGAGCAGACCCGCCTGATTACCGCCGTCCTGGCGACCGATCCGGCGATGACGCTGAGCGCGGCGCGACGCGCGCTGGGCGATGAGGTCGGCTTCGCGCCGATCCGCTGGGTCCGCGAAGCGCTGCGCCGCGCGCCGGCGGCGTCGAGCCTGCCGGCCGACACCCCGCCCGAGGAAGCCATGGCGCGGGTCGGCAGCCGGCTGGCGGCCGCGGCGGTGGTGGTCCCGGTCGACGAGTCGCCCTTGTCGCTCCGCGTGGCCGAGCTGGCCAGCCGGCGGCATGGGGTGCTCATCTCGTTCGGCCTGACCGACGGTGCGGACGAGGAGGCGATCGCCAAGCTGCACGGGCCGGTTTGGCTGGTCGGCGCGCCGGACCGCGTGGCGGCAATCGCCTCGGCCCTGGCCGCCGCGGGCGTCCAGCCGGTGCATCGGCTGGTGATCGGCTAGACCCGCGCCTGCCCCGCCCCGCGGTCGGCGACCCGTCCGCCGACCTCGACGCTGGTCGGCTTATCCTCGCCGAGGTGCAGCCGCAGCCAGACGGTGCCCTGGCGGCCCTGCGGCGAGCCCTGGCGGCTGAGCGCGCGCAGCTCGTCGGGGTGGCAGGCGACCAGCTCGCACTGCCACAGGTAGACGGCAATCGCGCCATGCACCGAGCCGGTGACCGGATCCTCGGCGATGCCCAGGTGCGGGGCGAAGAAGCGCGCCCGTACCTCGAACCGACCCTCGCCGCCGGCGATCACCGCCACGCCCCGCACGCCCGCCGCGGTGCAGGCCGCGGCCAGGGCGCCCATGTCGGGGCGCAGCGATTCGACCTCAGCCGCGTCGACCAGCGGTACGATCAGGTCGCCGTCAGAGGTGGCCAGCAGCGGCAGCTCATCGAGCCGGCCGCCGAGCGCCGCCACGATCGAATCGACCGGCGTACGCGGATCGAACAGCTCGGGCGCCGGCCGGCCGAGCCAGTAGAGCGGCTCGCCGCCGATCGCCTCGACAGCCACCTCGAGCCGGCCGCCACTGTAGCTGAAGGCCGTCCGCGGACCGGTTTCGAGTGCCGCCGCGGCGGCCAGCGTGGCGTGGCCGCAGAGGTCAATTTCGCAAGCCGGCGTGAACCAGCGCAGGTGCGGCCCGCCGGCGCGCTGGGTGACGAAAGCGGTGTCGGAGACGCCGGCCGCCGTCGCCACGGCCTGTTGCTGGGCATCGCTCAACCCAGCGGCGTCGGTGACCACCGCCGCCGGGTTGCCCGCGGCGTCATCGTCGACAAGGACGTCGAGAAGCTGGTACTCGACCGTCGGCACAGGTCAGCTCCCAGGCTATGCGGGCAGGTACTTCTTGGGGAACTTGGCCACCACGGTGTAGTTCGGGTCGACCACGTTGCCGATCCGCATGCGCCCGACCTGGCTGTTCAGTTGCCAGGCCTCGTCGCGGTCGTAGCCGTAGTCGTCGACCAGCCAGCTCAGCAGCTCGACCTGGGCGATCTGCAGCGCTTCGATCAGCGGCCGGCTGCTGCCGGCGACCATGATCCAGTTGGCATCATGCAGCCGCGGCCACTGGATCTCCCAGCCCTTGATCAGCCGCACGGTCAGCGTTACCTCGGCGCTGGTCTCGAGCGCGCTGCGGCAGAGTTCTCCATCGCCCTGCGCGGCGTGCGCGTCGCCGAAGGCGAGCAGCCCGCCGCGGACCCAGACCGGCAGGTAGAGGGTGGTGCCGGGGCGAGTCTCGAGGCAGTCCATGTTGCCGCCGAACTCGCCCGGCGCGAGCGTCGTTTCGACGCGCCCGAACCGCGGCGCCACCCCGATGCTGCCGAGGAACGGGTGCAGTGGGATGGTCGCCCGGCCGACGGTGCTGCCGGGCAACTCGAGGCTGCCGGTCATCGCCTCGCGGTCGAGCTGCCAGTTGAACATTCGGTCGTCGATCGGCGGGTTGAGCAGCAACTTGCGCCCCGGCGCTTCGCCGGTGAGCGAGCCCATGCCGGCGCCCTGCGAACTCCAGGCGGTGTCGCGGGTGAGCACGATCTGGTCCAGGTGCACCGCCAGCACATCGCCTGGCTCGGCGCCGTCGACGGCAATGGGCCCGACACACGGATTGCTCCGCAGGTAACGGAAGCCGTCTTCGGGCGGGCGCATCGACTCGGGCATCGGCTGGCCGTCGGCGTCGAGCCCCGCGGCGTCGCGGGTCGGCGCGGTCAGGCTGTCGCCGTCGGCGATGGTCAGCACCGGCGGTCGGCCGCCGAAGGTGTGGACGTACTGCTCGGGCTCGAGCAGATGGTGTTCGGCCACTGGTCGCTCCTGGCTACCTGAGCTCGACCGCCCGCCCCGTCGCGATCGACTCGTAGGCCGCCTCGGCCACCGCCACGACATGCCGCGCCTGGTCGAACGGCACGGGCACCGGCTGGTCGGCGGCGATGCTGTCGAGCCAGGCGTGGACCTCGGCGGCAACCGGGTTCTTGGTCTTCATCTCCTCGGGCGAGACGACCTGTGCCTCGGCCTCGGCCGCACGCAGCTTGTACTGGATTTCGCCACCGAACAGGCCCTTGACCAGCGCCGAGCCGTCGCGGCAGTCGAACCGCCCGGCATACGAGCCGAGGGTCGTGATCGAGGTCGACTGCAGCACACCGGCCGCGCCCGAAGCGAAGCTCAGCGCGACGAAGGCGGCGTCGGCGAAGTCGAGCCGGTCGTCGCAGTAGTTGCCACCGGCGGCGTAGACGCGGCTGACCGGCCCGGCCAGCCAGCACATGAAGTCGATCTCGTGGGCGTTGATCTCGAGCAGGTTGCCGCCCGAGAGCTGGCGCGAGTAACGCCAGGCCGGGTGCGTATCGCCCCAACCGCCGCCGACGCGCTCGACGTAGAGCGAATGCAGCGGACCCAGCGGCCCTTCGTCGATCATCTGCTTCAGCCGCCGGTGGGTAGGATGATACCGGCAGACCTGCCCGACCATCGCCTTGATCCCCGCCGCGCCGGCGGCGGCAACCATCGCATCGGCGTCGGCGACGGTGGTGGCCAGCGGCTTCTCGCAAAAGACGTGCAGCCCCGCGGCGGCCGCGGCCTCGACCGGCGGGCGATGGTATCCGCCCGGCGTGGCGACGAAGACCGCGTCGACCTCGCCTGAGTCGATCAACTCGGCGTACTGCTCGTACGCTGTCGCGCCGTACTTCCCGGCGGCCTCGGCCCGCCGGGCGGCGTCGAGGTCGGCCACGGCGACCACCTCGGCGCCGTCGTACTCGGCCACCTGGCTGGCCAGGGCGTTGCCCATCCCACCGCAACCGATCAGTCCCACTCGGATGCTCATGCGCTTGTTTCCGTCCTGCCGGTCAATCCGGCGCCTCCACCAAGGTCAGCTCGGCGCTGCCACTCACGCCTGGCGCCCACGGCACGGTGACCGAGGCGACCAGCTCCCAGACGACGCTGAACCGCTTGCTCTTCAGACTCGGCGCGGCCAGCGCCGGCACGACCCAGTCGACGGAACCGCTCGCCCGCCGCGCCGGCGCAAGCTGGATGACCCGCTCGTCGACGGTGTACCGGCCGACCTCGGTGGCGGCCCGGTGGCGGGTCTTCTCGGCCGCCCGCAGCTCGAGCCGAAGGTGCCGCAGGTCGAGTTCGCGCGGGTTGTCGATCGAGTACTCGAAACAGGTTACCGAGCCCAGGGCGAGCACCCGCGACGGGCCGGTCAGCCGCAGCTCGAGCGGCGCCCGGAGGCCGGCGGTGAGCCGGTCGAGCAGCCCCTCGGGTGACGACTCGGGCGCCGTCAGCACGAACGGCTCGGCCGGCGCCGGCGGGCTCGGCGCGGCCCACAGGTGGAGCGGTGCCCAAGCTTCGCGCGCGGCTCCGTCCTCGAACGAGGCCCGGGCCGTCAGGTCGTGCTCGACTTGGACCGCCAGGCCGCCATAGGTCGGCAGCGCATCGGCCGGGAGATCGAGGGCGAACGACCACGACCAGCGCCCCGGTTCGAGATCAATCGGGCTGTCGACCAGCCGCTGCTCGAGCTCGAAATCGACCCGCCGCGCGCCACTGCGGGTCCGGCCCCACGGCCGCTGCACCGGGTAGCGGTAGACCGCCGGGCGGTAGCGCGGCGTGGCGCCGAGCAGCTCGTGGCCGGCCGCCTGCACGGTCAGCCGGCGCAGCCGCCGCGGCGAGTCGACGGTCAGCATGACGACGCCGAGCAGCGACTCGCCGACACGCAGCGCGTTGCGATTCAACTCGATCGAGAGCTGGCTCATTCCGCGGGCTGGTCCATCGGCGCAGCGGCCTGTTCGGCACGCGGCCGGGCAGCCCTCCCCGCGCCGGTCAGCCGGCACGCGACGGCCGCCAGATACCCTCGCGCAAGCCGGCCGCCGGCGGACTCGGTCTGCCGCTCGAGCCAGTCGCAGAGCAGCCAGAGCCGGGCCCGCTGGTCGATCGGCCGCCGCCGCTCGAGCTCGCCCGCCACCTGGGCCAACGGCTCGGCCGGCAGACCGGCGACCAGCCCACGCCACAGGTCGAGCGGCCGCAGGCCGACCTCGGGCGGCCTGCCCCACAGGTCGTGCCGGCGGTCGAGCTCCGCCGCCAGGTCCGCCAGCCGCTGCGCCGCGGCCTGATCGCCCTCTCCGGCGCGCCGCGCCTGCACCGCGGCCTGGGCCAGCGCCGCCAGCGTCGGCTCGCCGATCGCCTCGGCCAGCGCCGCCGCGCCGCCGGCCAGCACCGCCCGGCAGCGCACGCGGTCGGCCTCGAGCGGGTCGAGCCCGGCCACGACGGCGGCGAACGCCTCATCGCCGACGCCGGACAGCGCCCACTCGCCGGGGACTTCGGCGCGGACCGAATCATCGGCCACACCGAGCGCCTGGTAGCCCGCCGCGCGCGGCCAGACACCGCCGATGGCGGCGACCAGCTCCAGCGCGCGCTGGACCTGCCCGGCGGCGGCCAGGTGGCCGGCCAGGCAGGCGTCGCGCCAGTCGGCCAGCTCGGCGTCGGCGGCGGCGCGCAGTCGGTCGAGTCGAGTAGCCACGCTGACCGGCGGCCACCACGGCCAGCAGCCGGCCAGGGCATCGAGCGCGACCAGTTGATCGACGCGCTGCTGCGCGCCGCGCTCGATCAGTTCGAGCGCCTCGGTGACCAGCCCCAGCCGGCCGAGCGCGACGACCACCGCGGCCAGCGGCGCGCCGCAGTCGGAGTGACGAGCCGGCACGCGCGGCAGCAGCGCGGCGCAGTGCTGCACGGCGCCGATTGCCGTGGACGGGTCGCCCAACCTGGCCATCAGTCCAGCGGCGGTCGCCGTCTGCGCGAGCCAGCGACGGCCGGTGCGGCGCCGCTCGTCGGCCGGCAGGTGCGGCAACTGTTCGGCCCGGCGCAGCCCGGCCTCGACCAGCTCCGCCGCGCGGCGATCGAGCGACGCGACGGCCAATCGCACGGCCAACTCGTGTCGCACCACCGACTGGCAGTCGAGCGCGGCGACAGCCGCCCGCATCGACTCGGCCAGCGGACCGTCGGCGACCACGCGACCCAGCCCGCGGCGGGCCGGCACCGGCAGAGTCTCGAGGCGAGCCGGCGACTCGGCCACCCGCTGCCGCACCGTCTCGGTCACCCGGGCGAGTTGCTCCCGATCCCCCGTCTCGGCCAACAGGGAAGACCAGACCGACCACTCGGCACCGGCGGGCAGCCGCCCGCCCAGCCGCCGGGCGGCGGCATAGCGCCGCGCCGTCGCCGCGCCGCGGTCCAGCACCAGGCCCAGGTCGCCGCCGGGCTTCAGGGCCTCGGCCAGTGCCGGCCGGTCGGCCAGGCAGTGGGCCAGGCAGTCGGCCGCCAGGGCCGGATCGCGCTCGGCCGCGTGAAGCGCCAGGGCGGCGTGGGCATCGGGATCGTCCGGGCCGGTGAGCAGGCGATGCTCGAGCCGGGCCTCATCGTCGGCCGGCGGGCGAACCGCCGCCGGGTCGGCCAGCCGCGCCGCGGTGTCGAGGATCGCCTCGCGCAGCTCCGCCGGCTTCACGGCCGACGCACCATGATCAGGCTGCGCCGCGGCGTGCGCGGCTCGCGCAGCGTGACCTCGGCCAGCTCGAGCCAGCCGGTGTCCGACTGCCCGATGGTCAACGGCGCGGCCCAGCCGGGCGGCAGCGCGAAGTCGTAGCGCCGCCACTCGACCGACTCGATCGCCTCCACGCCACCGACCAGGTGCAGCGCCGTGCCGACCGTGCCGCGGGCCCAGACACTGGCGATCACGTCGGGCCGTGGCGGCGTGGGCGGCGCCAGCTCGAGCACCGTCACCTGCGGCGCCTCGGATGAGCGCTCCACGCGCACCGCCCACTCGCCGCGGACGAAGTCATCGACCGCGACGAACCGCAGCCGGGCGCCCGCCGCGCGCTCCGGCGTCAGGGCGAAACCCGGCGCGCCGGGCGACAGTCGATAGCGCGCCAGCGGCTCGCTCACCGTCGACTCGGGCGGCGGCAGGCCGCCGACGCGGTCGCCCGGCCGGCGCAGCCAGACCAGCGCCCAGTCGTCTGGCCGGTCGAGCCCGGCCGGGCCGAAGGCCGACAGCCGCAGGTCGCGGTCGTCGCCGCCGTCGTCGTCGTGCAGGCGCAGCGCCAGGCCCAGCGACTGGTTGGCCGACAGCGCGACCTGGCCCGCTTCGGTCAGGGGCAGGCGGAGCTCGAACCGGTAGCCGGTGGTGGTCGCGGCGAAGTGCCACTCGGCCGCCGCCAGATCCAGCAACTCTGCCGACGGGCCGGGCCAGCGGTCGATCCGCACGCGCCCCTGCACCTGGCCGTCGAACACGGGGGTCAGCCAGAGCCGGTAGTCGTCGCCGCTCCAGGCCGAGTCGGCGGTGTCGAGGTCGAGCAGCAGGACGACGGCGTCAGCATCGTCGAAATGCGCCCGCGGCGCGGTCTCGAGCCGATCGTCGGTGACCTCGAGCCAGAACAGCAGCGCGCCGCCGCCAACGGCGCCGCGCCAGCGCAACGAGGCGTCGTCGGGGCCGAGCCACTCGGGCGCCGAGCCGAGCCGCTGCTCGGTACCGTCGAGCCGATAGACAGGCACCGCCGCCGGCCAGTCGTCCTCGCGGCCGTCGATCACTACCTCCGCGCCCGCCTCCGCCGGCCAGCTCAGCAGCCCACGCGCGCGGTCGACCATCCGCCGGCCCGCCTCGGCCATCAACCGGAGCCGGCCGACCGTGCCCTCGGGCCAGCGCTCGATCGGCACCGCCGCGACGCCGAGCTGACCCGGGTCGGCCCGGTAGCCGACGCGCGCGGCGGCCAGCTCGAGTCCGTCGGCCTGGAGGCGAATCTCGCCGCTGGTCGGCGTGCCGCCCGTGTTTACCGCGGCGATGGTCAGCACCGGCCGGCCGTCGAGCATGGCCAGGCCGGAGCTGAGCGCGATCTGCTCGTGGCCATCCAGCCGGGCGCCGGCGAGCAGGCGTTCGAGCACGCCGGGGCTGCGCGCTGCGAGGTAGATTGGTTCGAAGCCGACCGGCACGCGCAGCGTCGGCCGGCCGTAGAGCTCGGTTCGTTCGGCACCGTAGAGGTCGCGCACGCGGACGCCGGCACCGCCGATGGTCTCCAGCACCAGCTCGGGCCGGCAGGCGTCGGCGCGTGGCTTGGACGGATCGGCGCGCTCGTCGTCGGTCATCCAGACCGCCGCGAGCCCGCGGCCGTCGGGCTGTTCAAGGACCAGGCCGCGCATGGCGGGCAGGGCGAGCGGCGCGGTCTGCAGCGCGGCCGCGGCGTAGTGCTCACGCCACACGGCCACCGCCGCCTCGGCCGCGCCGAGCTCGCCGGCCCAGCCGCTGGGCAGCACGGCCGGTTGCAGCCGGCCGAGCTCGAGCCAGGTGCGCAGCAGCCGGGCGGCGTATTGCCGGCCGCCGGGGCCATCGGCGGCCGGCGCGGTCAGGCGCGGACCAGCCGGCGGCTCGGCCGGCCGGGCCACCGGCGTGCCGTGTATGGCCGGCTCGACCGGCCGGCCCTGCTGCAGCAACGCGACGGCGAGATCGTCGAGCAGGGCCGGCCAGACGCCGCCGAACCAACGCTCCGGCTCGTCGCCCAGCCGGCCGGGCAGCGTGACCGGCAGCGCCGCGCTGCGCACCAGCAGGCCGCGCCGGGCCGATTCGGCGAGGAATGGCGCCAGGCGGGGCGGGTCTTCGCCAAAGCCGACACCGACGCCGACCGCGGCGTCGCCGACGCCCGCTTGCCAGGCGGCCAGGTAGCGCGAGTAGTCCTCGGCATGCCAGCGGCGGAACGGCTGGTCGTCGAGTTCGAGCCAGACACCGCGGCCGGCGAACCAACGGCCGAGCGCGGCGGCGAAGCGCTCGAAGGCGGCGAAGTCGGGCAGCGGCACGTCGCGGTCGTAGCCGTGGCTGTGCATCCGCCGCTCGGTGCGCGCCAGCCGCGGCTGCGCGGCGTGCGGCGTCACGCGCACGGCCAGGGTCACCCGCACGCCGGCGGCCAGCAGCGGTGCCAGGCGTCGCTCGAGGTCGACCAGGTTGGGCACACCGTCGGCATCGGCCAGCTCGGCCCAGGTGACCACCAGCCGCGTGTCACGGTAACCGAGCCGCACCGCCTCGGCCGCCCGCTCGGCGGCGGCAGGGTCGAACGAGACGGTCGGCCCTGCCCCCGGCAGCAGGCTGTGGTCGTGGAGGACCAGCAATCCACGCCGCCGCTCAACGGCCGTCGATCCATCGGCCACCTGGGCGTGGATCTCGTACCAGCCGACCGGCAGTGTGAGATCGAGCTCGACTGTGTGGCCAGGCGGTGCCGGTTCGACTTGAGCGACGACGATGCCGGCCGTGTCGCGCACGTCGGCAGTGGCCTGCGCCGCGCCAGGGCCGATCGCGCGCAGCACCAGCGGCTCGGGCCGCTCGAGCCAGAGCACCTGCGCGCCGGCGGACGACCCAATCACCGCATCGACCGCCAGGCGCGGCGGATCGACCGCGCGCGGCGACGAGCCCGGCGTGAGGCGCAGCTCGTCGAGCCAGGCGGCGGCGCCGGGCGGGCCGAGCAGTTCCAACGCAACGCTGACCGCCGGTTCGGTCGCGCGGTCAGCCGGCGCGACCGCCCAGCGGGCGTTCCAGTCCAGCCCCATCGCCGCGGCCGACGAGGCGTCGAGCGGCACGGCGCGGGCGGTGAACGCCAGCCAGGTGTCGGTCGGCTCGGCGGGCAGCGGCAGCTCGGCCGACTCGAGCGGGCCGAACGCATCGCGCACGGAGACGCGGAGCACCGCGCCATCGATGCCCCAGGTAATGAAGGCCAAGCAGTAACGCCCATCGGCCTCGAGCGGCTCGGACAGCGGCAGCTCGAGCCGGCTGCCCGGTCCGCTCAGCCTGAGCGTGCCGTCGACCAGCCGGGGCGGCTCGCCACCGGGCCCGGCGGTGATCACGAACGGCCCCGGCCCGGTGGTGAAGGCGGCGTCACCGGCGATCCGGTTGGCCTCCGCGCCGGCGGCCAGACAGGTGCAGAGCAGCGCGCCGGCGGCGAACCGGCTCATCGCTGCTCGATCAGGTCGCCGGCGGCGGGCACGCCGGCGGTGACGTTGCGCCGCCCGCCCGGCGCGAGATGAAGGAAGGCCTGAAAGCGCGCCGGCAGCGAGGCGCCGTCGGGCGCGCCGACCGGCTCGGCGACCAGCCGGTAGAGCAGCGCCGGCCGGCCGAGCGGCGTGCCGTTGCAGCCGATGCGACCCAGCTCGGCGCCCGCCTCGACTCGCTGGCGCGGCAGCGGCACGACGGAGTCCTGCGCGAAGCCTGCCAGGTAGCTGTACTCACCGCCACCGTGGTCGATGATCACCTCATTCACGCCGCCGGCACCGGTGAATCTGCCGCCGCCCACCGGCGTGTAGGCGTCGGCCTCCTCATCATGGGCAACCAGGACCAGACCCGCCGCCGGCGCGTGCACGGTCCGGTTCCAGCAGTGGTGCTCGCGCAGTCGGTCGCCATCATCGTTGAACGGCTTGCCGTCGCGACCGACGGCGTCGAACACCCAGGTGTGCCGCTGCCGACCCAGGAACGGCGGCTGCCCCGGCCCCAGCGCGACATGCCACGCACCGCGGAACGGCAGGCGGAGCGACGTTCTCGGCTCCGGCGCCGGTGCCGGCGGCAGCAGCTCCAGCCGCGCCAGCACCGTCTGCGTGCGGCCGCCGGCGGTGCCCTTGACCATCACCGCCACCTCGCCACCGAGCGTGGTCTCCGGCGCGACGACCTCGCGGCCGGCCAGGCGCAACACCCCGTCGGGCCCGCAGACTGGCGTCCCTCCGGCCAGCGCCTCGGCCAGCGCCGCGCCCTCCAAGGTCTCGTCTGCCAGCACGCCGCCGTCGGCGTCGCGGGCCTGCCAACTGACCTGCTCGATGGTCACGCCGACTCCGCCGGTCTCCTGCAGTTGCAGATCGAACGCCCAGCGCAAGCCCGCGGCCGTGGGCGTCGCCTCGATCTGGTCGGGGACCGGAACCACCGCCAGCCGCGGTGCGGTCGCTTCGGTCGCCGGCAGCGGCGGATCGTCGTCGCCGGCGCCGAGGCGGCACCAGTGGATCAGCCGGCGTGCGGTGCCGTCGGCCTCGCGGCAGCGGAACAGGTAGACGGTGTGCGAGACCTGGTCGACGGCCCACCAGGTCTGGGTGTCGCCGAAGATCACCTGCTGCCCGGCGCCGAGCCGCGGCGACTGGCCCGACAGGCGGCCGAACCCGGCGGCGTCGAAGGCGTCGGCGCGGAGGATGCGGCCGGCGCGGTTCCAGGTCAGCACTACGCCGCCCTCGACGTTAACGGCCGACTCACCGGTCTGGATGACGATCGGGATGCGGTAATACTCGCGGCCGTCGGCGCCGTGCTCGGCGACGATCACCCGCCCGCCCGGCGGCGCGGTGAGCAGGCAGAGCGCGAGCAGCGCGGTCATGCACGCCTCCCGCCGCAGTATACCCCGGCGCGGTCGCGAGGGTCAAAGTGAAGGAGGCACGCTTCACGGCTGGTGGCCGCCCCGGCGACCCGCACGGAAGTACGGGTCTGTCAATACCAAACCCGCCCGAAGGGCGGGTTTCGCTCTCCCAGCCACAGGTTTCAACCCGTGGCTCCACGGCTCTGACGCAGTCCCCGTGAAGGAGCCGGCCGCCCGCGTCGAAAGCACCGCCATGAGCGCCAAACGCCGACGGATGTGGTTCAGTGCCGCCACGTTGCTGGTCGGCGTCGGCGGGCTGACCGGGCTCTACTTCACCTTCCGCGACAACGCGCTGATCCGCCGCGGCATCGTCTGGCTGCTCTGCTACCAGGCCTTCTGGTACCTGGTGCGCATCGTGGTGATGGTCCGCATCTGGCGCCAGGAGCCGGCCATCGGTGGCGGGCAGAAGCTCTGGCTCGGCATCACCGCGCCGATCTACGTGCTGATCCCAATCATGCTCGGCCAGGGCAAACTGAGCGCCTGGCTAAGCGATCCCGCGGAGGCGAGCGGATGAGCGACGAACGAGAGCTGCGGCTGCTCGAGCTGATCCGCGCCCTGGCTCTGCGCCGCGCCGCGCCGGGCGAGAGCTTCACCCTTGCCTCGGGCCGGCAGAGCCACTACTTCGTCAACGGCAAAGAGATCACGCTCCGCGCCGAGGGCCTCAGCCTCGTCGCCGAGCTGATGCTCGACCGGCTCGAACACAGCGGTGTGACCGCTGTCGGCGGCATGACCCTCGGCGCCGACCCAATCATCGGCGCCATGATCGCCCTCAGCGCGGCGCGGGCGCAACCGCTGCGGGGCTTCATCGTCCGCAAGGCGGCCAAGGACCACGGCCTGGGCGACCGCATCGCCGGGCCGTCGCTCGACGGTGTGACGCGCGTGGCGATGGTCGAGGACACGACCACCACCGGTGGCTCGACGCTCGACGCGATCGCCGCCCTGCGGCATGATCACCCGGGCATCACCGTCGACCGCGTGCTCAGCATCGTCGACCGCGAAGAGGGCGCGGCGAGGAACTTCGCCGCCGCCGGCTGCCGGTTCGAGCCCCTCTTCCGCCGGGCCGACCTGGGCGTCTGATGCGCCCGCGGGTGCTGACCATCGTCGGCCCGACGGCGGTGGGCAAGACCGACGTCGCCGTTGCGCTGGCGCTGCGGGTCAACGGCGAGATTGTCGCCGCCGACTCGCGCCAGGTCTATCGCGGCCTGCGTATCGGCAGCGCCGCGCCGACCGACGCCGAGCTGGCCGCGGCGCCGCACCACCTGGTACAGTGCGTCGATCCGCGCGAGCGCTTCACCGTCGCCGACTTCGTGCCCGCCGCCGAGGCAGCCATCGCCGCGATCATCGAGCGGCGTCGCGTGCCGTTGCTGGTGGTCGGCACGGGAATGTGGCTGCGCGCCTTGCTCGAGGGCTGGACGCTGACCGCCACGCCGGCCGACCCGGCACTGCGCGCCGAGCTGGCCGAACTCGACTTGGCTGAACTGCACGCCCGGCTGGCCGCGGTCGACCCCGTCTCGGCGGCACGACTGCCGCCGGCCGACCGGAAGCGGGTCATCCGCGCGCTCGAGGTCTGCCGGGCGACCGGCCGGCCCTACTCGGCGCAGCGTGAGGCGGCGCGGCGGCCGGTGCCGTTCGAGTTTGACCTGTTCGGCTTGCGCCGCGAGCGGGAATCGTTGTACAACCGGATCGACCGGCGGGTCGAGGCGATGCTCGCCGCCGGCTGGCTCGACGAGGTGCGCGCGCTGCTGGACAGTGGCCTGAGTGGCGATGAGCTGAGCCTCGAGGGCCTCGGCTACCGCCACCTGCTCGCCCACCTGCGAGGTGAACTGACCCTCGCGGCGGCGACGGAGGCGACGCAGACTGAGTCGAGACGGCTGGCGAAGCGTCAGATGACCTGGTTCCGCGCTCTGCGTGGCGTGCGCTGGCTCGATTGCGACGACGTGCCGCCGGCGGTGACGGCGGCCCGGATTGCGGAGGAGTGGCAGGCCGATCGATGACCGACTCGCTTACCCCACTACTGGGACATGCGCTGCTCACCGGCGGACTGGTCGGCGTGTTGTGCGCGACCGCCGTCAGCCGGGCGGCGCAGCATCGCGGCTGGTGGTGGCTGACGGCGCTGCTGGCCGGGGCGACGGTCTGCCTGGCCGGCGGCCTGCCGGCGGCGGTGGCGGCGCCGGCATCGTTTGGCCTGGCCGCCGGCGCGCTGCTGGCCACCATCTCGATCTGGTGCGTGCAGCGCGGCTCCGAGCACCTGCTGTTCATCGGCGCGCTGGCCACCGCGGTGTTCTATGGTCCGGCGGCGGCCGAACTCGAGACCTGGCGCTATGGCCACCAGCCGCCGACCATCCCGGTCGGCGCCCTGGCGCTGGCCTACGGCAACATCGCCGCCTCGCGCGCGGCGGCCGGTGCGGCGCCGGCGGTGCGCGCGCTGCACCTCGGTCTGCTCGGCCTGCTCAGCCTGATTGGCCTGGTGGCCGACCCGCTGGCGCCCGAAATGGCGCTCTCGCCGCGAACGCTGCTCGTCCTCGCCCTACTCTGGCTCCCACCGGCGGTCGACACCGCTCTGGTCAGCGGTGATCGCAGGTTCGGCATCGACGGCCACTACGGCCGCTCCGCCGCGCTGCTGCTCATCCTCGTCCTCGGGGTCCTGGTCGGGGCCGGTCGTTAACACGGCACGCCCGGCGCGAGGCGCCGGGCGTGCCCGGGTGAGAGGCTGATGGCCTGCGATGCACGTCAGCCAGAGTAACGCACCGTAAAGTTGCCGGTTTCGGTCTGCGTGGTTTCCTGGATCGTCCGCTTGCGCGCCAGGCGCTCTTTGCGCCGCCGCTTCTCGCTCGGCTTTTCGTAGGTCGAGCGTCGTCGGACCTGCTGCATCAAGCCGGACTTGCGAACCTTGCGGCGGAACCTGCGCAGCGCCTGTTCCAGGCTCTCGTTCTGTCTCACCTTGACCTGAATCATCCGCCCTCCACCTTTCGCGGGCCGCCGCCGGCGCTGGGCCAGGCGCCTTGTGCGCGGTCGTTGCCCTCCTCGCCTGGTGAAACCATCTCTGCTGCCACGGTACCCGCGCCCTTGGCGGCACAAACACCCGCTGAAGCTACAAACGGGCGGGATGCGTCGAGACCCCTGCGAAACGGTTGCGAGACCGTTGCGGCCGGCGTGATAGACTCGCCGCGAGGGAGCCGGAATGCGCGTCGCCGGCATTGACGTGGGGACCAATTCGCTCCTCTTGCTGATCGCCGAAGCCGACGGCGCGGCGCTGCGGCCCGTGCTCGACCGCTCGGACATCACCCGACTCGGCGAAGGCGTCGACCGGACCGGGCTGCTTGCGCACGAGGCGGCCGCCCGGACGCTCGACGTGCTCGCCGAGTATGCCCGCGCCTGCGCCGACGGTGCCGTCGCCGGCATCGCCGCCGCCGGCACTAGCGCCCTGCGCGACGCACGCAACCGCGACGACTTCCTCGCCCGAGCCGGCTCGCTGGGCATATTGATCGAGGTGATCACCGGCGAGCGTGAGGCCGAGCTGACCTATGCCGACGTCGCGGCCACTCACGCCCCGCCGGGCGAGCCGCTGTCGCTGCTCGACATCGGCGGCGGCAGCACCGAGCTGGTCACCGGCACCGGCGGCCAGGTGCAGCGCCGGCTGAGCCTCGAGATCGGCTCGAACCGCCTGACCGAGCGGGTACGGCTCAGCGACCCGCCCACCGCTGCCGAGCTGCGTGACCTGCGTCGCACGGCCGCCGCGTCGTTGCCACTGCCGGCGATCGACGGCCGGCTCGTCGGCTCGGGTGGCACCATCACCACGCTGGCGGCCGTTGTGCTCGGCCGCGAGCGGTACGATGCCGAGGCCGTCGGGCGTGTGGTGCTCAGCCTGGCGACGGCGACCGAGCTGGTCGAGCGGCTGGCCGGCCTGACGCTGGCCGAGCGAGAACGGTTGCCCGGCCTCGAGCCGAAGCGCGCGCCGGTCATCGTCGCCGGCGCCGTGCTGGTCGAGCAGTGCCTGCACCGGCTCGGGCGCGACGAACTGGCCGTCAGCACGGGCGGGTTGCGGTATGCTCTGGCTCGTCTGGCCGCGCAGCGGGTGGCGGCGGGAGGATGAGGTGAGTCGAATCTGGCGCTCCGGCTACGGGCTGATCCTCCTGACCTCGCTCTCGGCCGGTGCGCTGACGTGGCCGGCCGACGCATCGCGGCAGGCGATTCACCCGGGCGCCTGGCAGTTCTCTATCCGCCGCGACGGACCGTATGCCATCGACGGCTTTGTCTGGGACCGTGCGCACCCGAATCTGGCGGTCCGCGCGGTCAGTGCCGGCGACCGGGCCAACCAGCCCGCGCCGACCAGCCGCCAGGTCGCGCCGTTGGCCTCGGACGAACGGCGGCCGATTGCCGCCTGCAACGCCGACTTCTACGACATCGGCAACACCGGCGCCCCGCTCGGGCTGTTCGTCATCGACGGCGAGCTGGTCTCGCTGGCCACCCACGGCATGGCCTTCGCTGTGCTGGCCGATGGCTCGCCCTACCTCGGCGAGGTCAACGTCCGGCTGGTTATCCGCCGCGCCGACGGGCAGACCATCCGCCCCACCCGGCTCAATCTCGGCCGCGGACCCGACCATCTGGTGCTCTACACGCCTGCCTGGGGCGCGGCAACCGGTGCGAATGAGCATGGCCTCGAGGTCGCGCTCGAGGTGGACGGCCGGCTGACGCCTAATGGCCGGCTGACCGCCGTGGTCGCCGGTCCCGCCAATCCGCGAGGCAACCAGGCGATTGGCCCCGGCCGCATGGTGCTCTCGGCGCACGGCGACAAGACCGGCCTGATTGCCGGGCTAACGCCGGGCGAACGGCTGACCGTGGTGACCGAACTGACGCCCGACCGGCCGATTGTCCAAGCGGTGGGCGGCCACCCGCCGCTGCTGCGCGGCGGCAGGCCGGCGCACGACCCGGGCGCGAACGATCCGCGCCATCCACGCACGGTGGTCGGCTACGATGCGACGCAGGCGATGGTCGCCGTGATCGACGGCCGCCGGCCGGGGCACAGCATCGGCATGACCATCCGCGAGCTGCAGGCGCTGGCGGCCGAGTTCGGCTGCAGCGACGCACTGAACCTCGACGGCGGCGGGTCGAGCACCTGCTGGATCCGCGGCAGCGTGGTCAACCGCCCGAGCGACGGGCGCGAGCGCAGCGTGGCCAACTCCTTGGCGCTGCTCGACCTCGGCCCGCTCGGCCCGCCGGCGCGGCTCGAACTGCTGCCGGCCGGCCCGCTGCAACTGGCCCGTGGCGCCGCCCTGTCACCGCGCGTGACGGCGACCGACGCGCGGTTCAACCCACTCGCCGCCGAGGCGGCCGTCGACCTGACGTTCGCGGGCGAGGCCGCCAAGCTCGAGGGCGGCCGGCTGATCGGCGTGGCGCCGGGCACCGGCCGGCTGATCGCCCGCGCCGGCGCCGTCGAACAGGCCGTCGAAGTGACGGTGCTCGAACGGGTTGCGCGGCTGCTGCTCGACCCATCGCGGCTGCAGCTCCTCCCCGGCGCGACGGCCGCCGTCTCGGTCACCGGCCTGGACCCGGACGGTCGGCCGGTCGTCCTCGACGGTCTGCCGCTCGACTGGCGCGTGCCGCCCGAACTCGGGCGCATGGTCGACGGCCGGCTGACCGTCGCCGACGACGCCCGCAGCGGCAACGCCGTCGTCGCCGCCGCCGGCGCCGAGGCGGTGCTGCCGGTGGCGGTGGCCCGGGCCGTCGCCTGCGAGAACTTTGAGACCGACACCGGCTGGTACTTCGCCGGCTTCCCCGCCGGCGTTATCGGCGCGGTGACGGCGGTGCCCGGCGAGGGCGGCCGGGCGGCCCGGCTGACCTACCGGCTGGGCACCGAGCCGGCCACCCGCGCGGCCTACGTGCGGCTCGATCGGCCGATCGGCGCAGCGCTCGGCCTGCAACTGCGCTTCCGTGGTGACGGGCAGAAGGTCTGGCTCCGCGCCGCCATCCTCGACGGCAACGGCACGCGCGAGACCTACAACCTGTTCAGCGGCAACGCGCCGGCGGCGTGGCAGACGGTCACGGTCGCGCTGCCCGAGGGCCTCAAGCCTCCACTCACTTGGCAGAGCGTTTACGTCGTGGCGACCGACAACAGTTACCCGACCGAGGGCTGGGTCGAGTGGGATGACCTGGCCATCATGCAGGTCGAGTAAGGACCGCGGGAGGCACACGGCAGAGGCGGCGCCCGGAGCCCAAGCCGGCAAGCTGGACCCACACCGGACACGCCCCACCGCGGACTTCGGAACGGGCCCCAAGGCCGGCGCAACCGCCGGCCGGCAGCGCCGCTTGCCACAGACGACCACGCTGGCACAGCCACGCAGTCACCAGCCGAAAGAAACCACAGGGAGGTTCGCTGGTGGGCTGCCTCGGAGGGTGATCACATCATTACATGTAATGATGTGCTCACGGGCCCGTCGCGTCGGGTGAAGCCTCAGGCGAGAGCCCTGACCCGCACTCCGCATGGCCCCACTGCGGGCAGTCACGCGCCGGTGCTCGGATCTCGGCCACCGGCACTGCGGCGCCGCCAGCCGCCGACCACCGCACGAGTTCGGCGACGCGGCACGTGTTCTCATCGCCCTCAAGCGCGGAACGCCCACGGTACCAATCGCTGGGCGTACATGATTACATGTAATGATGTTCCAGCGCTGCTGAGGTGGGAAGTGGCGCATCGGCGGGCTCCCCGAACCGCGCCCAAGACGTCCCACAGCCGACCGCCGCGGGTCGGACCGCGGATCCTGGTCCACGGCCTCCGGCGCATTTCGCCGACGACCACCGCGCGAGTTCGGCGACCCGGTTCGGAATCCCATCGCCATCCAGGGCGCCCGTCCACGGTGTTGCTCGCAGAGAGTACATGATTACATGTAATGATGTTCCCAGGTTTCAGACGTGAGAAGTGGAGCATCGGCGGGTTCCCCGACCCGCGCCCAAGACGGCCGACAGCGTACCGCCGCGGGTCGGACCGCGGTCCTGGTCCACGGCCTCCGGCGCCTCTTGCCGACGACCACAGCGCGAGTTCGGCGACCCGGTTCGGAATCCCATCGCCATCAAGAGCGCCCGTCCACGGTGTTGCTCGCAGAGAGTACATGATTACATGTAATGATGTTCCCATTCCGCCGGCGCAGCACTGGGGAACGGCCGAGGACGCTCACTCCTGCTCCAGCCGACCCACACCGGACCTCCGGTCTCGAACCCATGGCCGGCGGCGCCGATGTGCTCCAGCCGATTGGCCGGCTCAGCGTCGCCGTCAGGGTCACGCTGAC
>CAYONP010000003.1:15296-17336 GCA_964405335.1 uncultured Fimbriimonadaceae bacterium | reverse complement strand
CCGATGTGCTCCAGCCGATTGGCCGGCTCAGCGTCGCCGTCAGGGTCACGCTGACATGTGCTGTGAGGTCTTGCGGACCAATTACATGATTGCATGTAATGCTGCTCCCTTGCTGCTCACGCAGCAGAACGGGAGCCCTCGACGAAGTTCGCCCGCGACCAGCCGACGCACACCGGACCTCGGATCCTGGCGCACGGCAGCCGGCGCCTCTTGCCGACGACCACAGTGCGAGTTCGGCGACCCGGTTCGGATCCCCATCGCCATCAAGAGCGCCCGTCCACGGTGTCGATCGCGAGGTGTACATGATTACATGTAATGATGTTCGCATTCCGCCTCGAATCCCCATCGCCATCCAGGGCGCCCGTCCACGGTGTCGCTCGCAAAGAGTACATGATTACATGTAATGATGTTCCCATTCCGCCGGCGCAGCACTGAGGAACGGCCGAGGATGCTCACTCCTGCTCCAGCCGACCCACACCGGACCTCCGGTCTCGAACCCATGGCCGGCGGCGCCGATGTGCTCCAGCCGATTGGCCGGCTCAGCGTCGCCGTCAGGGTCACGCTGACCTGCGCTGCCACGAAGCACGGGTTGACTACATGATTACATGTAATGATCGACCCTCGCTGGGCACTGTCGGGCGGTGGTCGCGGGGCCATCCCGCCCTGGCGCGAAGACCTCCCGCGTGGCAGCCGGGCATGCCGGACCTGCCTTTATCCAGGACGGCGGTCTGGGCGAGGAGCGGCAATCGGGGCTGGCCGGCTGCAGCGTGGCGGTGGTCGGGGCAGAGGATACGCGTTTGGAGCAGTGCCGTGCGGCTGCCGACGGGCCGGCAGGGAGGCCTTGCGCCGCCGGTGTCGGGCAGCGCAGCGCCGGCGTCAGCAGGGCGTCGTGGCTCGCCGGTGGCTTGCGGCCCGTGGTGGCTGCGACCTTCTCTGAGTCTCGACCGCCTGGCCGGCGCGTGGTATCTTGGCGCGCTGCGGCGGGAGCCAGGGATGACGGTGCGTGCTCGGGTGCCGATGCGGATTGACCTGGCCGGCGGCACGCTCGATGTCTACCCGCTGTACCTGTTCCTCGACGGCGGTCTGACGCTCAACGCGGCCATCAACGTCCACGGGCACGTGACCGTTGAGACCCGCACGGACCACCGCATCTACCTCTGCTCCGAGGACGGCGGCGCCGAGGAGGAGCACCCCTCGCTCGACGACATGCAGCTTGGCGGCAGTCTCGACTTGGTCAAGCGCGCCCTGCGCTACTACAGCCCGACCACCGGGGTCAACGTGATGGTCCGCAGCGAGGCGCCGCACGGGTCGGGGCTTGGGGCCTCGAGCGCGCTGCTGATGGCCCTCTCGTCCTGCCTCGACGCGATCGGCGGGCTCGGGCTCGAGCCGATCCGGTTGATCGACCTCGGCGCCAACATCGAGGCGCAGGTGATCGGCGTGCCGACCGGCAAGCAGGACTATGTGCCGCCGCTGTTCGGCGGCGTCTGCGCCATCCACTTCAACGTCGAGGGCCTGCAGGTTCACCGGCTCGACGAGGATGACCGCGAGCACGACCTGATCGGCCTGCTCAACGAGCGATTGATCCTCAGCTTCACCAACATCAACCGCTTCTCGGGCGCCAACAACTGGGCGATGATGAAGGCCTACATCGACCGCATCGGCGGCACGCCTGGGCACATGGTGCAGATCAAAGAGGTCGCCGAGGAGATGCAGGCAGCGCTCATCCTCGGCGACATGCGCCTGTTCGCCGAGCTGCTCGGCATCGAGTGGGAGAACCGCAAAGTGCTGGCCGAGGGGGTGACCAACGACGAGGTCGACGCCCAGATGGCCGCCGCCGCCTCGGCCGGGGCGAAGGCAAGCAAAATCTGCGGCGCCGGCGGCGGCGGCTGCATGATCACCTATGCCGAACCAGCCGACCGCGCCGCCGTGGAGGCCGCTCTGACCGCCGCCGGGGCGACGGTGATGCCGTTCGCCATCGTGCCCGACGGCATCCGGCTCGAGCTCGACGACGAGCCGGACGAGGCCGACTGAGGCGCCCAG
>CAYONP010000003.1:11979-15196 GCA_964405335.1 uncultured Fimbriimonadaceae bacterium | reverse complement strand
GCGCCGTACCCAACCGAGCGCATTGCCATGCGTCCCTACCGGCGAGGTGGCGGCGAACTGATGCCTCCACGACCTCACCCGGCCGCCGTTCCGACCACCTCGCGATAGACCTCACGCACTATCCGCATCCGCTCGCGCAGGTCGGCGAGCAGGCGTTCGGGCTGTTCCGCCTCGCGATCGGCCCAGCCGAGCCGGCGGGCGGCGGCGGCCAGGCCGACCGGGTCGAGGGGCAGGAGCGCGGTGGTTTGTTCGGTGACCAATTGCAGCCGGGTCTCGAGCCGGCGGTAGAGCCAATAGGCGCGGAGCAGCACCGGCCCGGCGCCGGCGGGCAGCAGGCCGGTGCGGTCGAGCGCCGCCAGCGCTTGCGGCGTGTTGGCACAGCGGATGGCCGACCGCTCGTGGCCGTGCCGCACCTGCAGCACTTGGACCAGATACTCGAGGTCCATCAGCCCGCCCGGTTCCAGCTTGATGCTCACGTGCTCGGCGTCGAGTGGGTCGCGCCGCTCGGTCTCGATCCGTTGTTTGATGCGGCGCAGGTCGGTCAGCTCGGCCTCGGTGAGTGGGGCGCCGAAGGCGAACTGGTGCGCCAGCCGGACGAATGCCGCGCCGACCGCCGGATCGCCGGCGACGTGCCGGACGCGGGTCAGCGCCAGCCGCTCCCACGGCTGTCCCTGCCGCTGGTAGTAGTTGCGGCAGCCGTCGATGGTGCGCACCAGCGGGCTGTTCGCGCCGTCGGGCCGCAGCCGGGCGTCGATCTCGAACAGCCTGCCGGCGCTGCTGCGCCGCTCGCTCTCCTGCAGCAGGGCTCGGGCCAGCCGCTCGGCGAGCTGCGGCGCGCGCTCGCCCAGCTCGCCCGGCTGGTAGACGAACAGCACGTCCAGGTCGCTCGAATAGTGCAGCTCGCCGCCGCCCAGCTTGCCGCAGCCGATCACCGCGAAGGGCAGCTCGGCCGCGCCGTCGATGCTGGCGCGCAGCTCGTCGAGCACGGCGCCGAGGGTCAGCTCGGCGATGCTGGTCAGCTCGGCGATCACCCGCGCCGTGTCGATCACCTCGAGCAGGTCGAGTACGCCGATGCGGAAGCACTCGCGCCGGCGGAAGCGCCGGATGTCATCGAGCCGGAGCTGCGGCCGGCGCAGCGGGACCAGGCGCGCGGTCAGGTCGCCGGCCCGCTCGGCGTGGGTCACGTCGTCACGCAGGAAGGCCGGGTTGACGACGTGGTTGAGATACTCGGGGAAGTCGCAGATGGTCTGGGCGAGCAGGTCGGAGAAGCCGCCGATCCGGCACAGGACCTCGATCACCGGTGGATGCTCGACCAGGAAGCGGTAGAGCGGCTCGCGCCCGCCGGCGCGGCTGACGAAGCGCTCGAACCAGCGCAGCGCGGCGTCGGGGTCGGGCATGCGCTGGATGCAGGCCAGCAGCGCCGGCAGGAACTCGACAAAGACCGCCTGCACCTCGGGCGGCAGGCGCATCGGCGGCGCGCCGTGGGCCAGGTAGAGCAGCCGGCGGCGCGCCTCGGGCGGGTCGGCAAAGCGGATCGGCTCGAGGTGCGCAATCACCTCTTCGGCCGCCTGCAACGGATCGAGCAGCTCGGCGATGTGCGCCGCGGCGTCGGGGCTGGCCAGCGGAATCGGGTTCCAGAAGAGCCGCTCGGCCACCTCGCGCACCGCCGTCTGGTGCGAGCGCAGTGCCTCTTCGAACCTCAGCTCGGCGCTGCGCGGACCGCTGTCGCGATAGCCCATCGCGCGGGCCAGCCGGCGCAGCGCGACGCGGTCCGTCGGCACGTGCTTGGTCGGCGCCGCCGGCTGGAGCTGGAGCAGATGCTCGACCTGCCGCAAGAAGTCGTAGCCCTCGGCAAGAGTGCGCCGTTCGTGCTCGGTGATCGCCCCGGCGTTGGCCAGCGCATCGAGCGCGGCCCACGTATTGCGCCGGCGGACCGTCGGATCGGTCACGCCGCGGACGAGTTGCAGCAACTGACAGCAGAACTCGACATCGCGGATGCCGCCCGGCCCCTCTTTGATGTTCCGCCCGTCGGCGTCGCGGGCGTCGAGCCGCTCGCGGTTGCGGCGGATCAGCGCCACGCCGGCACGGCTCAGCCGCGCGCCGTAGGCGACCCGCTCGGCCAGGCTCTCGAACCGCCGCCCGAGCGCCGGGTCGCCGGCGCAGCAGCGCGCGCGGCAGAGCGCCTGAGCCTCCCACGAGTCGGCCACCGTCTCGTAATAGCCGGCATAGCTCTCCAGGCTGCGGACCAATGCGCCGGCGGCACCCTCGGGCCGCAGGCGGTGATCGACACGGAACAGCCGACCCTCGCCGCCGGCCTCGCCGATCATCGCGGTGAGCCGCTGAATGACCAGGCTCCAGGCCTCGGCGTCAGGCCCGCGGCCGGGCTCCCAGACGCACAGCAGGTCGATGTCGCTGTTGTAGTTCAGCTCGCCGCTGCCCCACTTGCCCATGGCAATCAGGGCCAGGCCCGGCGGCGGCTCGTCGCCGCGGCCGAGCACCTCGCCGGCAGCCAGGCCGAGCACCGCGCGGCAGACGATGTCGGCGATCAGGCTGATCCGCGCGGTCACCTCTCGTTGCGGAGCGAGCAGCAGCCGGTCGCGGACGATGATGGCCAGGTACTGCTCACGCTTCCAGCGGCGCAGGGCATCGAGGCGATGGTCGAGCTTGCGCAGGCTGGCCAGCCGGTGGCGCAGGTCGGCCTCGAGCGCCGCCGGCGCCGCGGGCTGGGCGATCCGCTGCCGCTCCGCGATCAGGTCGACCAGGCCGGGATCGCGCAGCAGCGTCTCGGCGGTCCAGGCGCCGAAGCCGAGGAGGAACAGCAAGTCGCGCCCGAAGCGCGGATCGTCGGCGATTTGGCGCGCCAGCGTGACGCCGCCGATCTGCTCGTCGAGCCGACTGAGGGCCAGCACCGCCGCATCGGGATCGGGCGCCTCGAGCGCGTGCGCCAAGGCCGCCGGCAGCAGCCGCTCGGCCACCGCCTCGGGGCCGGCCAGGCCGGACCACCGTCGCCCCAGCCGCCGCCAGACGTCGAGCCGGGTGACACCGGCGCGGTCGAGGATTGCGGCCGATGCCGGATCGGGCGCGCCATCGCCGAGCAGGGCGTCGATGCGTGGCGCGGCCGTGAGGGGATCCGGCTCCATTGCCGCAGCGTAGCATAGCCGCCGGGTCGGCGGCAAGCCGCGGCGCCGGCCACGAGTCGATGGGTGACTCCCCTCTC
>CAYONP010000003.1:0-11879 GCA_964405335.1 uncultured Fimbriimonadaceae bacterium | reverse complement strand
GCCGCGCCAGGGGGAGGGGCTGGGGGTGGGGGCCGTCGGCCGGTGCGCGGGCGGGCGGGCCGCGACGCCCGTGTGGGTGGCTCGCGCGCCGCCGGGCGGGCGGGGACGCCCGCGCTCCGTGGCTCACGCGCCGGCCTGCCGCCTACTTCCAGCGGCCCTCGCCCATTGCGCCGTGGAGCATCAGGCGGCCGGGGCGATGCTGCTGGGTGACGCGCACCTCGAATCCCCGGATGTGGTTGCACATGGCGTTGTAGAGCGACATCAAGGCCAGCGTGGCGAGCGGCGCGCCGACCAGCCAGCCCAGCGCCGCGGCGAGGATGGCCTGGCCTGGCTCGAGCCGGAGGGCAAACGCCGCGACGGCCGCCGCCGGGGCGCAAACCAGCCAGGAGAGCACCGTCGCGGTGCGCGCCGAGGCGGCAATCTGGAAACGGCTGAGGCGGTACCGATCGTCGCGCGGATGGACCTGCACCATCACGCCGCCGAGCCAGCCGGCGAGGCCGCTGTAGCACAGCGCGACCGCCGCCTGGCTGAGCAGCACCGCCACCAGGCCACCGAAGACGAGGCCGGCAAACCCGCCGGGCAGTGCGCCGGCGGCGCGGAGCGAGTCGCCGAGGCGGGCCGCCAGCTCGTCCGGCAGCGCGGCCCTGACGGCGACGAGGGCCACCGCTGCGATGACCAGCGCCAGCGCCGAGGCGACCGCCACCGTCCAGGCCCAGGGCCCTGCTTCGAGGCGGAGAATCTCGCACCAGCGGACATCGCGCCGCACGTCGACGATGATTCCGCGACTGACCAGCGTCGCCAGGTTGGCCCCGGCGCTGCCGAGCAAGCCGATCAGCGCCCCGGCGGCGGCCCCGGCGACGATGCTGACCAGGGCCAGCACGAGCGCATTGACCGGGCCGTAATCGGCCAGCGCCAGCCCGCAGCCGACCAGACCGGCGGCGATGCCGACCAGCAGGCCGTAGCGCCAGCCCAGGTCGACCGCCGGCCAGGCACTCAGCGTGGTGCACTGCCAGCGCTCCTGGCCGTGGTCGTCGGCCTCGTCGCCTGGTTCCTCCGCCACGGGCGGCTCGGCCGCGTCGGCCGACGGTTCGGCGAGGTCGAGCTCGAACTCGGGTGCCGGCTCGGGCTCGGGGGTGATCAGCGACTCGGCCTCCTCGGTCTCGGCCGCGATGGCCGCTTCGAGATCGAGCCCCGGCACGGTGATGCCGTAATGGACGGCCGCGCGCCGCGCCTTGGCGTGACCCGGGTCGGCGCGCAGAGCCCGGCGCAGGCACTGCCTCATGCGGTGCCGACGACCGGCCTGACCGTAGATGCGCGCGAGGTTGAACCAAGCCGAGGCGTGGCTCGGCTCGAGCCTGACCACCTGCTTGAGCTGCTCTTTCGCCTCGTCGGCGCGGCCGAGAGCGGCCAGCGTGGTGCCGAGCAGGAACAGCGCGCGGGAGTCGTTGGGTCGGTCGTCGCAGTAACGGGCGAGCAGCGGCAGCGCGGTGGGATAGTCGCGCAGGCGCAGGGCGCGCCGGGCGTCACGCAGCAGGGCCGAAGCGTCGAGGTCCGGCACCGTGGTCGGCTCCATCGCTCACTCCTCGCCCGCCGCCCATCCCGCAGTGAGCCGCGGCGGCGCCGGGTGGCGCGCTCGGCGGGCGCGCCCTACCTCGCGTCGAGCGCAACCGCGGCGGGCGCTACTGGAGCGCCACCGGCTCCGGCAGTGGCGGCGGCTTCTCGGCCTCGCTCGCGCCGGGGTAGCGCCCGAGTTCGCGGCGCATCTCGAGCATCATCAGGTAGCGCTCGGGCGGCATGCCTCGGAAGGCAACATTGCTGGTGCAAAAGACGTACCGGCCGCCCGGCATTCCGTGGCGCAGCGTGTATTCGATCTGCTCGCGGCACTCGGCCTCGGTACCGGTCTGCAGCAACCCGCAGTTGACCCCGCCGAGGAGGCAGACCCGATCGCCAATCAGCCGTTTCACCTCGGCGATGTCGACGCCGCCCTGCGGGTCGAGCGAGTGCAGTCCGTGCGGGCCGCCGCTGATCAGATCGTCGAGGACCGGCATGATGTTGCCGTCGGTGTGCTTGATCACGATGGCGCCCAGCTCACGATAGCCGCTGACTAGTCGGTGCAGGAAGGGCGTGATGTGCTCGCGGAACTGCGGCGGCGAGAGGAACGGCCCGCTGTTGAAGCAGTAGTCGGCGCAGAGCACGAAGCCGTCGAGCCCGCCGTCGAGCAGCCGCCGCCCGCGCTCGAGCGCTCGGTCGACCATCGCCTCGGCGTCGCGCTTCATGCCGTCGGGGTCTTCGAACATGCGAACCGAGAAGTCGACGAACTGCTGGCCATTGGGAATCGCCCAGGTCGCATCGCCGTGGCAGAGGCAGAGGAAGCGATCGTCGGAGGCTTCGCGGACGCGGCGGATCAGCTCGATTCGGGTCTCGTCATCGCGGCAGCGCGTTTCGAACAGGATGCTGTAGTCGAGCGCGGTGTACATCTCAATGAAGTCGTCGGCGAGCTGGGCGACGCGGCTGGGCGGATCGTCGTCGTCGCGGCCGATTGAGTACCAGGGCTTGCCGAAGATGGCGTCGGTCAGTTGGAACTCGAGTTCGAACGTCGGCACCCAACCCGCCGGCTCGGCGCCGGTCAAGGCCGCCAGGGCGGCTTCGCGCGGCGAACGCTGCACCAGACCTCTCCGCGCGTCGAGAGTACGATAATCTGCCCGGTGCGGCAAGGGTATCGGCGCGGGCCGGCGAAGCAGGCGGTGGCACCGGTTCGCGGTGACGGAGTGTCTAAGGCAGAGGCCGCCGGATCGGCTTGGGCTCGACGCGTGAGAGCGGAGCCCGCGGGCAGGTTCCGGCGGCCGGATAGGACGGTGCGAATGCGACCAATCCTCGTGCTCGCCGCGGTCGTCGCGGCATTCGGCTCCCCGCCGGCGGCCGCCGCGCAGCGGTTCACGCTCGATACGGCGTTGGCGTTGCGGAGCAACAACATCCACCGCGGTTCGGACCGCGGGCCGATGGGTCTGTTCCTCGAGACCGAGGGCGACTATCAACTCGGCCAGGGCTTCGCCATCGTCGGCGAGACGCGGAACTACTTCCGGCTCGACGGCGAGGTGGGGCTCGGCGAGTCGCACTACCAGCTCGGTCTGCTCTACGCGGTGCCGCTCGACACGCCGATCGAGTCGATCGAAACCGGCTGGCGGTACTACAACATCACCCGGCGGGTCGACCGCTTCTCGTTCCCAGCGGAGAACACCGGCGGCAACGACACGCAGGAGTGGTACTGGGCGATCAACTTCGATCTGCCCGGCAGCCCGCGCATCGCCGGCTACCACGACTACCAGAACCGGGTCGGCTTCTACCTCGAGACGAGCATCGAGCACACCTATCAGCTCGGCGAGTCGGGGCTGTGGGAGGTCGACACCGGGGCCTGGGTCGGGCTCGACTGGGGCCGCGGCGTGGACACCTTCCGTGACGCGGGCCTTCACCTCGGCCTGTTCTGGACGCCGATCGAGCGCGTCCGGGTGGGACCGACCATCAGCCTGCACTTCCCCAGCAATCAGGTTGACCCGGGTGCCAGCGGCTTGACGCCGGTGTTCGGGTTCGAGGCGAACTGGCAGCCGTTGCCGTAGCCTCGGCCTGGGGAGGCCTCGAAACGGCCTGTGCAGCCGCACGGGCCGTTTCGTGATTCGCGCCGGACGATTGCGCGGCGGTTAATTCTTCACCGGCGAGGGGACGCCTCGGCGCATCGAATCGTCCGTTTGGGTGTCGAACAGCCGAATCGGTCTAGTGTCCAGCGAGCCGAAGACCGATTTGACATCAGGTTGGACCTTGGTATGATCCTGGGTCCAACAGGCGCTGCTATTGAGCTGAAAGAACGCGGTAGCGGCGCGGAAAGGGAGCCGATGCGGAGATACACTGTTGTCGCGGCCATGGCGGCTCTGCTGCTGTGCGGCGCGACGGCCAAGGCCGAACTAGGCCTTGACACCGGGATCAGCACCGCGCTGGTCCACCGCTACGTGTTCCGTGGTGGCCTGTCATCGCCCGGCGTTGGCCTGCAGTCCGACGCCTATGCGAGCTACGGCTTTACCGACACGCTGTCGGCCACGGCCTACGTCTGGAACTGGACCAGCCTCGATGCCGGCCGCGGCATTCAGGAAGTCGACCTCGATGGTTCGATCACCTGGGTGCCGGGCATCTTCGACGGCCGGTTGTCGGTCACCGGCGGGTTCGTCTACTACGACAACAACAACTCGGGTGCCTCGCCGGCCTTTGCCGGCCCGGACACCTATGAGGCGTACGGCGGACTCGACTTCGACCACTGGCTCCGGCCGTCGGTCTATGCCTACTATGACCTCGCCAATGTGGTCGGCACCGGCCGGCCCGTCGACGGCGGCGGCTCTGCCGGCCTGTACGTCGTTGGCGGCATCGGTCATTCGTGGGACCTGACCGAGTACGGCATCGACGGCTGGTGGCTCGACGCCGACGGGTGGATCGGCCTCGACTTCGGTCGCGGCATCGACACCTTCAGCGACGCCGGCGTCCGCCTGGCCTTCAGCACCGAGCTGGAAGAGGGCCTGACCTTCGGGCCGGCGCTCGACCTCTGGTTCCCCTCGAACCAGGTCGACCCGACCACCAGCAGCTTCCGTGGCGTCCTGTCCGTGGGCTTTGCCTACAACAAGACCTACTGATCCTGCTGACCTGCTACCACGAGCCGCCCGCGCTGCCAGCGCGGGCGGCTCGCTCGTTGGGGAGGGGCGGCCCGCGCGGTGGCCAACCAACGGCCGACTCCCGAGGCGAACCATGCACCCGCGCCGTTGGCTCCTTGGCCTGGCCTTCGCAGCGCTCGCCGCGGCGCCGGCGTGCGGCCAGACCGAGTCCGGTCTGGGCGTCGCCCTGGCCCAACGCTACGTCTTCCGCGGCGCACCGCTCGGCCCGAGCGCCGGCCTGGCCGCCAGCGCCTACCTCACGCGGCCGCTGAGCGACCGGCTCGAAGGCGAGATCTCGGCCTGGTCGTGGCTCCGGCTCGGCGGCGGGCGCGGCGTGCAGGAGGTCGACCTCGACGGCCGACTGACCTGGCGGCCGACGGCCGGCCTGGCGGTCACCGCCGGCTTTGTCTGTCGCGACCGCAACAACACCCGCACTTCGCCCGCGTTCGGCGGGCAGGACGCTTATGAGGCCTATGCCGGACTGGCGCTCGGCGGCGACTGGCGCCCCTCAGTGACCGCCTGGTACGACGTCGGGTCGACCGTTGGCCTGTACCTCCGTGGCGACCTCCGCCATGCCTGGGAACTCGACCCCTGGCGACTCGAGGCCGAGGCCTGGGTCGGGTTCGACTCGGGTCGCGGCATCGACCTGTTCAGCGATGGCGGCCTGCGCTTCGCCTTCGCCACCGAACTCGAGCCGGGGCTGACCTTCGGCCCGCGGGTCGAGCTCTGGTTTCCCTCGCACCAGGTCGACCCCGGCGCCAATGGCTTCCGCGGCGTGCTGGCCGTCGGGTTCGAGTACCGCGTCCAGTAGGGACGCCGCCAACGGCGCGTCCCACCTCACCGACCGCCAACGGCGCGTCCCACCTCACCGACCGCCACCGCGGCCGTGACGCCGCCAACGGCGCGTCCAGCCTCTCTGGCGGCACGGCACCGGCCTCGCCGGACACGCTGTTGGCGAGTCGCTACCGAACGGCCGCCAGGCGGTCGGTGGTTTGGCACGCCCTTTGCACTCCTGCTGGTAGGCAGAGGCCACGGAGTTGGCGCCTTGCTCCACTTGGCAGCGAGGCGTCGACACCGGCTGGCCGCGGCCTGCCGGTCGGGGGACCAGCGCCGCGGTCGGCCGGTGGGTGGGCCTGGGGACCTTAACAGGCGACCAGGAATGCCGGCGGGTGGGAGCTTGGCGGTCGCCCTCGGGCGGCCGCCAAGCAGCCGGTTCGGCGGCCTGGCCGTCCGGGGAGTGATGGGGGACGGCGGCGACTCTCGATGTACTCGCCGCCAGGAACGGCGCCCCGGCCGAGACCGCTCGGCCGGGGCCGAGGCCACTCAGCCGCTCGCCTCGCGTGGCAGCCGGAACTCGCGCCCGCGATGGCGGACGATCTCGCCCTCGGTCATGTACAGCACGTCCTTGGCGATGTTGGTCGCATTGTCGGCGATGCGCTCGAGAAACCGCGACACGCCGAGATACTGGATGTAGACCCGCACATGCGCCGGGTCGCCCGCCATCGCGTCACTGATCTGACCGTACGAAGCCCGGTGGATGGCGTCCACCTCGCGATCGTCGGTCCACACCTGCCGCGCCAGTTGACCATCGACGTTGACCAGCGCGTCGAGGCTGCGGTGGACCATCGAGAGCGTGTGCTGCGCCATCTCACCAAACGCGAACGGCGGCGGCAGCGGCTCGAGCACGGCCAGTTCGCTCGCCCGTTCGGCCAAGTTGGCGGCCATGTCGCCGATCCGCTCCATCTCGTGATTCATCTTCAGCGCCGCGACGATGAACCGCAGGTCGTGCGCCACCGGCTGGTGCAGGGCGAGGATCTTGAGGCACTCCTCCTCGATCTCGACCTCGTGCCGGTCGATCACCTGGTCGCCCTCGATCACCTCGCCGGCCAGGCGCGCGTCACGCTGCGCAATGGCGGCGACGGCCTTCTCGACCGCGCCCTCGACCTCGGCGCCGAGGGCCAGGATCTGCTTCTTCAGCCAGTCGATCTCGCGCAACAGGTGAACCGACATGGGTGACCCCGCCTCAGCCGAACCGGCCGGTGATGTAGTCCTGTGTCCGCGCCACGGTTGGATTGGTGAAGATCCGCTTGGTCGGGCCGTACTCAATCAACCGTCCCTCGTAGAAGAACGCCGTCTGGTCCGAGACACGCGCCGCCTGCTGCATGTTGTGGGTGACAATGACAATCGTGTAGTTCTCGCGCAGCTCAGCAATCAGGTCCTCAATCCGCGCGGTCGACCGCGGGGCGTGCGGGCGGGCCGGCTCGTCCATAAGCAGCCCCTCGGGCTCGTCGGGCCGCGCGCGGGCGATGCACAGGCGCTGCTGCTGCCCGCCCGAGAGCGCCAGCGCGCTGGCCTGCAGGCGGTCGCTCACCTCGCTCCACAGGCCGGCACCCTCCAGACTGCTGCGGACCAGCTCGGCGATCTGTTCGCGGTCGCGCAGGCCGTGGATCCGCGGGCCGTAGGCGACGTTCTCGAAGATCGACTTGGGGAACGGGTTCGACTGCTGAAAGACCATCCCCACCCGCCGGCGCAGCTCGACCACATCGACCGACGGCGCGTTGACGTCCTCGCCGTCGATCCGCATCGTGCCCTCGACGCGGGTACCCTCGATCAGGTCGTTCATGCGGTTGAGGCAGCGCAGGAAGGTCGACTTGCCGCAGCCCGACGGGCCGATCAGCGCCGTCACCTGCCGCTCGGGGATGGGCAGCGAGATGCCGTGCAGCGCCTGGTTCGCGCCGTAGTAGAAGTCCAGGTCGATTGCCTCGGCCTTGATCGGCGGGGATTCCACCGGCCGCTCCACCGACGCCGCCTCGCTCATCGCCACCTCGCACTCCCCGGCGCGGCCAGTCTGCCGGCCGGCGGTTAGGTTCGCGTGAGTTGCCTCAGCCGGCAGGCTCGATCACCGCCACCAGGGCCCGCTCGCCCGGCGCGGTGACGGTCACCGCCACGCCGTCGGGAAGGGCCGTGGGCGCGCCCTCCTCACCCGTGGCGACCTCGACCCAGCGGATCCGGCGCGGCGCGGGCAGGTCGGACAGGTCGACCGTCACGCTGCCGCCGCGCGGGAAGAAGAGCACATAGGCCCGCGGCGAGACGGCCAGATAGGCCTCGTTCTCATCGCGCTCGCCGAGCAGGTCGAGCCGCGGCTTAAGCTCCCAGAACGGCACGATGGCCTCGACCCGCCGGGCCGCCTTCAGGCAGCCCTGGGCCAGCTCGTTGAGCCCGATGCCGGCGCCGGGCCGGTGGAAGCGCACCGCCGCCGAGCCGGCCAGAAGGTCGCGCCAGAACCGCTCGAGGCCGTCTTGCGGCGTGCCCGAGCCCCACGTGGTCTGCCCGTCGGAGTAGATCTTGACGTGGTTGACCGGCCGCGGCAGCGCGTCGACCTGCTCAATCACCCAGCGGACCCGCCGCCAGTGCTCCTCGCCGAAGGTCCGGCTGTTGACCTGCGAGATGTCGATGAAGGTGTACAGCTCGGGCTGGTCGATCTGCTGCCGCACCTTGGCCGACTGGTGCGGCTGGTAGCCATCGTCGAACATGTCGGTGACGTAGACGTCGACCCCCGCCGCCTCGGCCCGGTCGCGGATGAAGCGCATCCAATGCTGCCCCCAGCGCGGGTCGGTGCTGGTCTCGTTGTTCATGCAGTAGAGCACGTTGCCATAGGGCAGCGAGTGCTCGAGCAGCGTGGCCACATGCCGCTCCTGGTACTCGCGGACGAGCTCGAGCTTGGCGTCGTAGAGCGGCATGCCGGGGATGGTGTGAAAGAACGGCTGCCGATCGCGCCAGGGATGGTCGGGATAGCGCTCGGCCAGGCCGGTCTGCTGGTGCGTGTAGTTGACGTTCAGCGACGGGTTCCAGGGGCTGCGCTGCCACAGCGGCACCTCGCCGCCGTCGGAGTAGTCGAACCGGTCCCAGACCTCGATCTGGACGATGATGCCGAGTTCGGCCGTCCAGCGCAACAGGTTGTCGAACCGCTGCCAGTAGTCGCGGCCCGGCTGGGTCAGGTCGTACTTGCCGTCGGCGTTCTGCTCGAACGGCATGGCGTCGCCCGGGTCGCGGTCGCTCATCGTGTTGCGGATGAAGTTGCCGCCGACCGAGGCGAGCAGTTCGAGCTGCTCGCGCAGGTCGGGGATCTGGAACAGATTGTCCTCGCGCGAGCCGCCGAGCAGCAGCAGCGGCCGGCCCTGGTACTGCCAGTAGCGCGGGTTCTCGCTCCACGGGCGGATCCGGTCGGCCGGCGCGCCGGCCAGCAGGGGGAGGAAGATGACCCAGGCCATGACAGACTCCACCCGATAGGATAGCCTGCGGCGGCGTGGGAGGCGAGCCCGTGGCCGAGTCGCTGTCCGTTCGACTGAGCCAGGCCCTGCAACGGGCCTCGCCCGCGGCGGTGCTGCACGGCGTCTACCGCGGCCTGGCCGGCGGCGAGGCGGAGCCGGCGCTGTGGAGCGGCCTGGGCGAGCCGGTCGAGCCGGCCGACGTCGGCGTCGACGACCTGTCGGCAGCCGCCGAACTGCTCTGCCGCGCCGACGGCCGGCGGCGCGGCACCTTCTACACGCCCGACTGGCTGGTCGACCACCTGCTCGAGGTGGTCGAGCCGGCGCCGCCGCTGCTCGATCCGGCCTGCGGCGCCGGCGCGTTCCTGGTCGGCGCGCTGCGCGCCGGGCTGCCCGCCGAGCAGCTCCACGGCACCGACCGCGACCCGCTGGCGGTGCTCGCCGCGCGCATGGCCCTGGCGCTCGCCTGCCTGCCGGCCGAGCTCTGCAGCCGGCTGGTGACGCTCAGCGACGGACTGCTCGACACGAGCGACGGCTGGCGGACGATCGTCGGCAATCCCCCGTGGGGCGTGCGCACCGACCCCGCGACCCGCGCGGCGCTGATCGCCCGGCTCGGTGACGAACTGGGCCCGGTGAAGGGCGAGGTCTGCTCCGCCGCCGTCTTTCTGACCGCCTCGGCGGACCGGCTCGCCGCCGGCGGGCGGCTGGCCTTCGTGCTGCCCGAGAGCTGGCTCAGCACGCTCCGCGCCGAGCCACTGCGGCGCTGGCTGCTGACCGAGGTGCGGCTGCACCGCGTCGAGGTCTACCGCAAGGGCATCTTCACCGCCGCGCTCGACATCGTGCCGACCGTGGTGGTGCTGCAGCGCGCGCGGCCCGGCAGCGCGCCCATCGAGGTCCGCACGTACGGCCTGAACCGCGCGAAGCCGCCGCCGATCGACTGGCAGACCCGCGCCCGAATCCGCCGTGAGTCGTGGCTGGCCGAGCCCAAGGCGGTCTTCGCCGTCGGTGCCGACGAGGCGCTGGCGCCGCTGTGGGAGCGGCTGCAACCGCTGCCGCGCCTGGCCGAGGTGGCCGAAATCCACGACGGGATCTACAAGACCCGCCTGCTGCCGCTGCTCGGCGGCGGGGCGATCCCGGTGCTGACCCGAGCCGCCGAGGTTGGCCGGGGCGTCATCCGGCACGCCGGCGCCGGCATCTCGGCGGCGGCGCTAGCCCGGCGGCCCGCCGCCGAGCAGACGCGGATGCGCCGGCCGAAAGTACTGCTCCACGCCATGCGCAAGCCGGCGCTGGCCGACCGGCTGGTCGCCGCGTCCGATCCGCGCGGCGAGTATGTGGTCAGCAACAACCTGGTCATGGTACTGCCCCGCGGCGACTGGTCGGTCGCCGCGCTGGCCGTGCTGCTCAACAGCCGGCTGGTCAACCGCTGGTATGCCGACCGGTTCATCCAGGTCAACATCGAGGCCTTCGCGCTCGGCGCGATTCCGGTGCCGAATACGGCGCTCGACTTGCGCACCGAGGCCGACGTCGACCGGGCCTACGGCGTGACGGCGGCCGAGCGCGCCGTGATCGCCCGCCGCTGGCAGGAGTAGGGCCGGGCGGCGCCAATCGTCTGCCAGTCGGATGGAGGGTAGCCGTGGAGACCGTCCGCGTCGGGGTGGTGGGTTCGGGCTTCGTGGCGGAGATCCACGCCGACTCGATCGCGCGCCACGTGCGCGGCGCGCGGCTGACCGCCGTCGCCTCGCCCACCCCGGGCCACGCCGAGGCGTTTGCCAAGCGGTTCGGCGTCGCCCATGCCTGCACCGACTACCGCGAGTTGGTCGAGCATCCCGAGGTCGACTTGGTGCTGATCGCCTGCCCGAACGACCTGCACTGTGAGGTGACCCTCGCCGCGGCCGACGCGGCCAAGCACGTGATCTGCGAAAAGCCGCTCTGTCGCAGCCTGGACGAGGCCGACCAGATGATCGCCGCCTGCGCCGAGGCGGGCGTGCTGCTCTGCTATGCCGAGGAGCTCTGCTTCGCGCCGAAGTATGTGCGGCTCAAGCAGTTGCTCGACGAGGGGGCGGTCGGCCGGGTCTATCTGCTCAAGCAGAGCGAGAAACACGACGGGCCGCACAAGCCCTGGTTCTGGAACGTCGAGCGCTCCGGCGGCGGTGTGGCGCTCGACATGGGCTGCCACGCGCTGCAGTTCTTCCGCTGGCTACTCAACGGCGCCCGCGCGCTGTCGATCTACGCCGACATGGGTACCTTTGTCCACGGCGAACGCACCGCCGGTGATGACAACAGCATCCTGCTGACCCGCTTCGAGGGCGGCGTGCAGACGATTGCCGAGGAGTCATGGGCCAAGCCGGGCGGGATGGACGACCGCGCCGAGGCCTATGGCAGCGAGGGCGTGATCTACGCCGACCTGCTCCACGGCAACGCGCTCGAGTGCTACAGCGCCAAGGGGTACGGCAGCTACGTGGTCGAGAAAGCCGGCTCGTCGGCCGGGTGGACCTTCCCCATCTTCGAGGAGGCCTGGAACTACGGCTTCCCGCAGGAAATGCAGCATTTCGTCGACTGCGTCGGCGACGGCACTCCGCCGCTCTGCCGTGGCGAGGACGGCCGCGCGGTGATGGAGATGCTGTTTGCCGCCTATGAGTCGGCGCGCACCGGCCGGCGGATCGACCTCCCCTACACCCCCCGCACCAAGAGTTGCCACGAGGAGTGGACCCGGCCGTGACACCGGCCAACCCGCTTGCGGCTCTTGATGTAGGGTCCGCACCGCGGACCAGGGCCGACGACCTCGCCGGCCGTGGTCCGCTTCCGCTGTAGGGTCCGCACCGCGGACCAGGGCCGACGACCTCGCCGGCCGTGGTCCGCTTCCGCTGTAGGGTCCGCACCGCGGACCAGGGCCGACGACCTCGCCGGCCGTGGTCCGCTT
>CAYONP010000002.1:87010-120722 GCA_964405335.1 uncultured Fimbriimonadaceae bacterium | reverse complement strand
ACGTGACCGGATAGCCCTGGTCCTTGACGTAACCGATCAGGAAGTTGAACGCGTCGCGGTAGCGCTTGATGCTCTCGACCGGGTCCTTGCCGGCGTCGACCTCGCTGCCCTCGCGCCCGCCCCAGAAGACGTAGATGCCGGCGCCGAGCTCCATCCCCAGGTCGATCCCGCGCATCGCCTTCTGGTAGGCATAGGCGCGCACCCGCGGGTCGGGCGAGCAGAACGCGCCGTCCTTGAAGATCGGGTGCGAGAAGAGGTTGGTCGTCGCCATCGGCACCGTCAGTCCGGCGCCGTCGAGGGCCGACCGGTATTGCGCCACGATGGCATCGCGCTCGCGCTGCGTGGCGTCGATCGGCACCAGGTCGTTGTCGTGGAGGTTGACCCCGTAGGCACCCAGCTCGGCCAGCTTGGCCGCGGCGCGGCAGTGGAAGTCGACCGACGGCAGCGGGCGCACCGGATCGCCGAACGGGTCGCGTCCGGGGTTCGAGTAGGTCCACATGCCGAACGTGAAGTGATGCTCCGGGCGCGGCTCGTACATCGCTGCCTCCTGCGCCGCGGCTATTCGCGCGGGCAGGCGGCCGAACCTCCCACCCGCACGCGGATCGACGGGCCGGCCGAGTCGACCGTCGCCCAGGCGCCGATCGGCACGGTGCAGCGACGGCGGATGTGGCCGTAACGCAGGCCGCTCAGGATGGGGATGCGCCGCGCGCCGACGCAACCCCCGACCAGCTCCTCGACCGGCGGGCCGGCGGTCCGGCTGGCCGGTGGGTAGCACGAGGCGAAGTCGCCGATCAGCACCGCCGCAACCTGCTCGAACACCCCGGCCAGGGCGAGCTGGGTGAGGTAACGGTCGAGCCGGTAGGGCTCCTCCTCGGTGTCCTCGATGACCAGGATGGCCCCGCTGAAGTCGGGCGCGTACGGCGTGCCGAGCAATGCGGCGATCAGTGTCAGGCAGCCGCCGAGTAGCCGGCCGGCGGCGCGGCCGGCGCGCACCACGGTGAGCGGCTCGTCGCCGGGATTGGCCAACGGCAGCTCGTCGGCGGGCGGGTCGAGCCAGGACCAGAGCAGCGCTTCGGTGTCTGGATCGATGCCGTCGGGATGCCCGTAGCCGAAACCGCTGGCGGCCATGGCGCCCGAGAAGCCGACCAACCCGGTCCGCGCGGCGATGGCGGTCTGCAGCGCGGTGATGTCGCTATAGCCGATCAGCGGCAGGCGCCGGGCGGCGATCTGCTCGTCGTCGAGGTGCGGCAGCAGGTGCATCGCGCCGTAGCCGCCACGGGCACACCAGACCGCGCCGACCTCGCGGTCGGACCAGGCGGCGCGCCAGTCGGCCAGCCGCTGCGCGAGGCTGCCGGCGAGGTAGTGCTCGCGGGCCAGGACATGCTCGCCCAGCTTGACGCGATGGCCCCGCGCCCTGAGCGCGGCCACGCCTCGCTCAAGGTACTCCGGCCGCACCGGACCGCTGGGCGCGATGACGGCGATGGTCTCGCCCGGCTTGAGGCGTCGCGGCCAGAGTGGCGCCATCACGCCCTGCCCCACCCGCCGCCGCCGGGCGTGCGAATCGAGATCAGCTCGCCGGCGCGCAGCCGCACCGCCGCCTCGGCCGGCAACCGGTGCGCGCCGGCGGCGTCGAGCAGGAGGTGCTCACCCGCGGCGCCCGGCTCACCGCCGGCCAGTCCATACGGCCGGCTGTCGCGCCGCTCGGTGACCAGCGTGGCCTCGCAGTCGACCAGCGCACGCAGGTCGCGCCGCAGGCCGTCGCCGCCGCGCTGCCGTCCGGCCCCGCCGCTGCGCTCGCGCACTTCGTACCGCTCGACGCGGAGCGGATAGGCATACTCGAGCGCCTCGACGGGCGTGTTGAGCGTGTTGGTCATGTGCACCTGCACACCGCTGAGGCCGGGCAGGTTCGGCCCACCGCCCATGCCTCCGGCGATGGTCTCGTAGTAGGTGAACGGCTCGCCCACGGCATCGTGGCCGCCGATCAGCAGGTTGTTCATGGTCCCTTGCGAGGCCGCCGGCACCACCTCGGGCAGCGCCTGCGCCAGCGCGCCGAGCACCACATCGACGATCCGCTGACTGCACTCGACGTTGCCGCCCGCCACGGCCGCCGGCGGCAGCGCGTCGACGATGCTGCCCGGACGCGTGACGATCGTGATCGGCCGAAGGCAGCCGGCGTTGACCGGCACCCGCGGCGGCAGCAGGCAGGCGAAGCAGTAGAGCACCGCCGAGACGGTCACCGCCCGCACCGCGTTGAGCGAACCGGCGGACTGGTCGCCGCAGCCGGTCAGATCGACCGTCACCTCGTCGCCGGCCACCGTCAGCTCGCAGATGATGTCGGTGGGGCCGTGATCGAGCCGATCGGCGAACCGGTAGACGCCGTCGGGCACCGATTGGAGCCGCGCTCGCAGCACCCGCTCGGCATAGTCCTGTAACGCGGCAATCGCCTCGCCAAGCTCGGCGGACGAGGTGCGCTGGGCCAGCTCGACCAGCCGCGTCTGGCCTGTGCCGATGGCGGCAAGCTGCGCGGCCAGGTCGCCGCGCCGTTCGTCGGGCGTGCGCGTGTTGGCGAGCAGAATCGCCTCAATATCGCGATCGACCTCGCCGCCGCGGACGAGCCGCACCGGCGGCAGGCGCAGGCCCTCCTGGAAGATCTCCGTCGCCCCGCCCAGGCTGCCCGGCCGCAGCCCGCCGACGTCGGCATGGTGCGCACGGTTGGCCAGCAGGCCGAGGCAGGTCGTGCCCAGCCAGGCGCCGGCCACCAGGGTCAGGTCGGGCAGGTGGCTGCCGCCGCGGTACGGGTCGTTGAGCAGCACCACGTCGCCCGGCCCGGGCCGACGCTCGGCCAGCGCCGCGGCGACGCTGAGCGGCATGGCCCCGAGGTGGACCGGGATGTGCGCAGCCTGGGCGGCCAGGTTGCCGGCCGGATCGAACAGGGCGCACGAGTAGTCGCGCCGCTCCTTGATGTTCGGGCTGAAGGCGCAGCGGCCGAGCACGGCGCCCATCTCCTCGCCCAGCGCGGCGAGCCGGCAGCGCCAGAGTTCGAGCCGGACCGGGTCCACTAGAAGCCCATCGCCAGCAGTGTCAGCACCAGCGCGCCGAGCGCCCAGCAGTACCAAGCGAACACCCGCAGCCGGCCGCGGCGGACCAGCCGGAACAGAATCACCAGCGCGGCATAGCCCGACACCGCGGCGACGACGAAACCAATCGCGGCGGCCACGAACCCGACGCCCACGCCGTCGGCCAGCTTGGGCAGGTCGAGCACCGCCGCGCCACAGATGGCGGGAATGGCCATCAGGAAGGCGAAGCGCGGCGACTGCTCGCGGCTCAGTCCGGCGGCAAAGCCGGCGGCCATGGTCGTGCCGCTGCGCGAAATGCCGTGGATCAGCGCCACGCTCTGGGCCAGGCCGCAGAGCAGCGCGCGGCCGGGCGAGAGATCCTCGAGGGCTCCACCCGACTCGGCAGCGACCGCGCGCCGGTCGGCGTAGAAGTCGAGACAGCCGGTGAGCAGCAGCATCACCGCCACCACGGTCAGATTGGCCGCCAGGCCCTCGAGGAAGTCCTTGGCGACAAAGCCGACCGCCGCGGTCGGGATGACCGTCAGCACGATCAGCCAGCCCACCCGCGCCGGCGGCTCGAGCGCGCCCCAGCCGCCGCGCAGCCGCGGAATGCTGCGCAGCCACGGGCCCAGGATCCGTTTCAGGTCGTCGGCGAAATAGACCAGCACCGCGAGCAGTGTGGCGACGTGGAGCAGGATCTCGAAGGCGACGACGTCTTCGCCCAGGTTGACCCCGAGGAAGTGCTGCGCCACGCGCAGATGGCCCGAGCTCGAGATGGGCAGGAACTCGGCCAGGCCCTGGACCAGGCCCAGGATGGCGGCATCGATCACACTCACGGGACCTCACTCCCCGCCGCCGGCGCGAACGCCGCCGGCCGCTCGCCCAGCCCGAACGCATGCGCCGTCGCGGCCACGATCCGCCCTGCGGCGCGGCCGTCGCCGTATGGATTGGCCGCCCGCGCCATCGCTTCCCAGGCCGCCGGCCGGTCGAGCAACTCGCTCGCCGCGGCCAGGATGTCGGCCGTCTCGGTGCCGACCAGCCGCGCCGTGCCGGCGTCGACGCCCTCGGGGCGCTCGGTCGTCCGACGCAGCACCAAGGTCGGCACGCCCAGCGCCGGCGCCTCTTCCTGAATGCCGCCCGAGTCGGTCAGGATCAGCGTCGCACGTTTCATCAAACCGACGAAGGCGAAGTAATCGGGTGGCTCGATCAGTCGCACCCGTGGCTCGCCACCGAGGATCCGCTCGGCCACCTCGCGCACCGCCGGGTTGCGGTGCATGGCATAGACCACTACGACATCGTCACGCCGGGCGACGGCCCGCAGCGCCTCGCAGATGTTCTCCAGCGGCCGGCCCAGATTCTCGCGCCGATGGGCGGTGACCAGCACCAGTCGGCGGCCGGTCCAGTCTTCGCCGGCCAGCTCGGGCGGCGCCGGCAGCTCCTGCCCGGCCACCTGTCGCAGCGCGTCGATGACGGTGTTGCCGGTGACGTAGATCAGGCTGTCGTCGATCCCCTCGCGGAGCAGATTGTCGCGCGCCCAGCCGGTGGCGGCGAAGTGCATCGACGCGATCCGGCCGGTCAGCCGGCGGTTCATCTCCTCGGGGAACGGGTCGTACCGCTCACTGGTGCGCAACCCCGCCTCGACATGGCCGACCGGGATCTGGAGGTAGAAGGCAGCCAACGCGACCGCCAGCACGGTGGTCGTGTCGCCCTGAACCAGCACCAGGTCGGGCCGCTCGCGTTCGAGCACCTCGCTGCTGGCGGTCAGCACGCGGGCGGTCAGGTCGGGCAGCGTCTGACCGTGACGCATCAGGTCGAGGTCGAACGCCGGCGTGAGGCCGAAGGCGTCGAGCACCTGGTCGCACATCTCGCGGTGCTGAGCGGTGACCAGGCAGGCCGGCGCGAAGCGTTGGTCGGCCTCGAAGGCGCGCACGAGGGGGGCCATTTTGACCGCCTCGGGCCGAGTGCCGAAGGCGATCATGACGCGCAGCGGCTGGCTCACACGGCACCTCGAAGATCGAGCGCCATCATCTTGTCGACCCGCCGGGCGTGCCGCTCACCGCCGTCGAACGCCGTGGCGAGGAAGAGCTCGACGAGCTCGAGCGCGACCCCCGGGCCGACCACCCGCGCGCCGAGGCAGAGCACATTGGCGTCGTTGTGCTCGCGGCACATGCGGGCGGTGAAACCCTCGCTGCAGGCGGCGGCGCGAATGCCCGGAACCTTGTTGGCGGTGATGCTCACGCCCACGCCGGTGCCGCAGATCAGAACCCCTAGCTCCGCCTCACCGGCGGCGACCAGTTCGGCCACCGCGCGGGCATAGTCGGGGTAGTCGACCGACTCGGTGCCGGGGCAGCCGCAGTCGATCCAGTCGACGCCGCCGATGGCGTCCCGGATCAGTTCCTTCAGCTCGTAACCGGCGTGGTCGGCGCCGATGGCGACGAGTCGGTTCACGGCAGGTCCTCGTCGTCGCCGGGCCCCTCAATCGGCACGGTGAACCAGAAGCGCGAGCCGGCTCCCGGCTCGCTGTCGAGCCCGATTCGCCCGCCATGCGCCTCGACGAAGCGCTGCGAGATGAACAGCCCGATGCCCCGGCCGCTGCCGAAACGATCGTCGCCGGCGGCCAGGCGGGTGAACTTCTGAAACACCTGCTCGTGATGCTCGGGCGCGATGCCGACCCCGTGGTCGGCCACCTCGACCCGGATCTGGTCGCCCTGCTGCCGGGCGTTGACGTCGATCTTGCCACCCCCGGGCGAGTACTTGACCGCGTTCGAGAGCAGGTTGTAGACGACGTCTTCGAGTCGCCCCTCGTCGCCCCGGATCTCGGGCAGATCGTCGGGCACGTCGGTGGCGAAGGTATGCGCGCGGCTCATGCCCCTGAACAGGCTCACCGCGCGGCGCACCATGGCGTCGAAGTCGAACCGGCCGAGGGTCAGGTGGAGCTTGATCCCCTGCTCGTAACGCGAGACGCTGAGCAGATCTTGGATGTGCCGGCGCAGCCGCTCACACTCGCTGGTGATGATCTCCTGGATCTCGTGCTGCATCTCGAGGCCGAAGTCGTCACCGTTGACCCGCCGCAGCATCGACGAGAAGCCACGGATGCTGGACAGCGGGCCGAGCAGCTCGGTCGAGAAGGTCTTGACGAACTCCTGCCGCATGGCGTCGAAGCGGTGCACCTCGCTGACGTCGTCGAAGATGGCCACCGCGCCGTTGATCTCGTCGTCCTCCTCGCGCACGCGCACCGCCTGCACCTGAAAGATGCGCTCCTCGCCGTCGACCCGCATCGGCATCTCGGCGATCTTGTCGTCACCCTCGCGCAAGGCCGAGGCCAGCACGTCGCAGACCTGGTGGTGGTGGATCGCCTGGAAGTAGGCCTCGCCCACGCCGCGGCCCTCGGGCACCTCGAACAACTGACGCGCCGTGCCGTTGATCAGCCGGATTCGCTCATCGTCGCCAATGAACACGATGCCCGCCGGCAGGTTCTCGATGGTCCGCGCCAGCTCGGTGTTCTGCTGCACCATCTGGCGGAAGAACTCGGCGTTCGAGACCACCGCCGCGACCTGGCGGGCGAAGACCGTGAGCAGCCGCTCATCGTCGTCCGAGAAGCTGCCCGAGCCGCGGCGGTTCAGGACCCAGAGCACGCCGATGACCCGCGAGTCGATCACTCGGTTCTCTTCATCGCGGATCTGGACCATCAGCGGCACGCAGATGCCGTCGTTCGCCTCGAGCCGCTCGAACGGCTCCTCGCCGACGCGCTCATCGGTGGCGAACGAACTCACGCGCACCGCCTGCCGGGTGCGGAAGACCTCGCCGGAGATGCCGTCGCGGACCGAGACGCGGAAGGCCTTGAGCTGATCTTCGTCGACGCCGAGCGCCGGCCGCTGGGCAACCAGGTCCTGCCCGCCGTCGAACAGCAGGTAGACGCACTTGGTCGCCTGCAGCAGCCGGGCGGCGTTGCGCAACTGGCGAGCGATGGCGCGCCGGACCTCGACCTCGGAGATGAACAGGGTGCCTTCGACCAGGGCCGGGCCGCGCCGCTCGGGCGCGCCGCCGCGGGCGTCGAGCTCGTTTTTCAGGCGGTCGATCTCGGCCCGGGCGCGGGCCAGCTCGGCCCGCAGCTCATCCGGTGTGAGACCCAAGTCACTCATCCCGCGATCCCTCGGCCGGCCCGCGTGCCGGCAGGCTGACATGAAACGTCGCGCCGGCGTCCGGCTCGCTCTCGACCCAGATTCGGCCGCCGTGCGCCTCAACCAGCCGGCGGGCCAAGTATAACCCGAGTCCGCTCCCGCCGACCCGCCGAGTGCTGCTCGCATCGACCTGGTAGAACTTCTCGAACACCCGATTCAGGTGCTCCGGCCGGATTCCTACCCCGCTATCCGATACGCTGACCGTCACCTGACCGCCGGAGCGGCTCACCGCCACCCGCACCGTGCCGCCGCGCGGCGAGTACTTGATCGCGTTGCTGAGCAGATTGCTGAACACCTGACGCAGTTTCACTCCGTCGCCCTGGATCGTCAGTGCCTCATCGCCGACCAGCTCCAGCGTGTGCCGATTGGCCGCCGCCAGGTGCATCGCCGCCGTCTCGCGCAGCAGCGGCACCAGGGTGACCGTGTGGATCATCAGCCGCGAGCCGCGACCCGACTCGAGCCGCGAGATGGTCAGCAGATCATTGACCAACGCCGCCAGCCGGTCGCACTCATGGTTGATGATCTCGAGCCAGCCGCGATAGTCGGCCGGGTTGTTCGATTCGGCGCGGAGCAACGTCGCCGCGAAGGCCTTGATGGTCGTCAGCGGCGTGCGCAGCTCGTGGCTGACCGTCGAGACGAACTGGTCCTTCAGCTCATCGGCCTGCCGCAGCGCCGTGATCTCGTCGAGCACCACCACCCGCTGGCGCAGCTCGCCGGCGGCGTCGTAGACCGGGTGGACGGTCACCTCGACCACCGGCTCGCCGCGCTCGCCGAGCCGCACCTCGGGCGGGCGGCCATAGGTTGCATCGCAGCACTGCACCAGCCGGCGGACCTCCGGCTCGCCGATCACCGCCGCCGCCGGCCGACCGCGGGCCGAGGCCAGGTCGAACCCGAGCAGCAACTCGGCCGGCCGGTTGGCATCGTGCAGCGTGCCGTCGGCGCGGATCAGCAGCACCCCGCAACGGAGGCTGTGCAGCAACCCCTCGGCGCCCTGCTCGAGCCGCAGCGAACGCTCCTGCTCGGCGGCCACCTGCTGCCGGGCCGAGGCCAGCTCGCAGCGGAGCGCGAACTGCTCGGCCACCAGGCGCAACACGCCCCGCTCCAAGTCGCTCCGGCCGGCCGTCGCCGGCGCTGCGGTCAGGCCAATAGCGACGCCCTCGCGCCGCACCTCGCCGGCAAACGGGATGGGCACGGCCAGCCAGGTGCTGGCCCCGCGCGCGGCCAGCAGCGCCTGCTCGGCCTCGGCCAGTCGGGTGTCGTCGGCCGGCGCCACCAGGGCCTGCTGGCGCAGCAGGCTGGTGCCGCTCAGGCTGGCCCGGAGCGCCAAACGCAGCCGCCCGGCGCGCGGCTCGACCAGGTCCTCGCCCTCGCGCAGCAAGATGCGGCAGTCGGCCAGGCCGGCCAGCCGCCGGGCGGTGCCGGCCAGCCCATCGAGCAGGCTCTCGGTTGTCACGCCGTCGCCGAGCATGGGGAGCAGACTACCTCAGCGCACCAGGATGTCGGGCCGGGCCAGTCGCCGGCCGCCGACCTCGCACTCGACCAGCGGCCAGCCGGGGCTGGCGGTCAGGATCTCCGCGCCGGCGGCGCCGGTCAAGATGGTGTCTTCCGACTTGGTGCCGGCAATACTCGGGTTCCAAGCAAATGCCTGACCCTCCTGGATGATCTCTCGGCTGGTCGGCAGCGCGCGATAGTCCCGCGCCTGGTAGCCCGCCGCGCCCCCCTGGTGATGCGCGCGCCACTCAGCGGGATACCCGACCGTCGCATAGGCTTCGATTCCCCGCTCCACGACCGACGAAACCGCGACGCCGGGCTGCGTCTGCGCGATCAGCGTCGCGTCGATCCGGCAGACCGCATCGTGCCGCCTGCGCAGCTCCGCGTCGAGCGGCCGGAAGCGCACCAGCCGTGTCACCGCCGCCACCAGCCCCTCGCGCTTGCCGCTGCAGACCAGCATCAGATGCTCGCGCACCGCGGCGCCGGTGGGCAGCGGGTGGCGGTACCGCCAGGCCCGCTCATCGGCCGCGACCAGAATCACCACCGGCCAAACCTCGCGCTCGAACAGCGCCGCGGCCAGTCGGCCGGCCAGCGCAAACTCCGTCTCGCCCGGCACGGCGCTGTGCGCCACCGCCGCGATGGCCGCGCCGACGTCGGCGCCGAGCCGCCGGTAGGCCGCCTGCTCGGGCTCGAACAGGGCGTAGCGCAGCGGCTGCAGGTCGACCAGCTCGCGCCCGGCCGTGGCCGTATCGCCGGCCACCCGCCCGACCGCCACACTCGCCGCGGCGGCCTCGTAGTCCTGCTCATACCACGGCGTCACGGCCCACTCGAGCTCGAGTCCGCCAAGCTCCTCGTCGGCCAGCCGCGGCGCCTCGATGTTGTTGGTCACCAGCGTCACGCGGTCGGCGGTGATCACGAACCAGGCCACGGCCTGGTCAGCCAGCAGCGGCACCTGGGCCTTGGCGCCGCAGCCGAGCCAGGCGACGTTGTCGAGGCGGGAGAGGACCAGGGTGTCAACCCCGTTGGCGGCCATGAAGCCGCGCAGGCGGCGGAGCTTGGCCTGGTACAACTCGCTCAAGCGCCCCTCCCCGAGGCGCCGGATTATAGGCGCGCCCGATCGCGCATGTCAACCGGCCGCCGCGCGCATCCGGTCGACGGCCTCGAGCAGCGCCGGCCGGTCGACATCGAGGTGGCAGACCGCCCGGCAGCGCCCGTCCCCGAGGTGGATGAAGCGCACACCCGCCGCCGCGCAACGAGCCGGCCAATCGAGGTCGCGGCAGCCGAACCAGACGATGTTGGTATCGACCAGGCTCAAGTCGACGTCGACGCCGGGGATGGTGACCAACTGCTCGGCCAGCCAGCGGGCGTTGGCATGGTCCTCGGCCAGGCGGTCGACATTGGCCTCCAGCGCGACCAGGCCCATGGCACAGAGCACGCCACTTTGGCGCAGCCCGCCGCCGAGCCGCTTGCGGTGCGTCCGCGCCGCGGCGATGGTCTCCGCCGGCCCGCAGAGCACCGAGCCGACGGGACAGCCGAGGCCCTTGCTGAGACAGAACATGACCGTGTCGACCGGCTCGGCCAGGGCCGCCGCCTCGATCCCTTGCGCCACCGCGGCGTTGTGGATCCGCGCGCCGTCGAGGTGGATCCGCAAGCCGCGCTCGCGCGCCAGGGCGCAGGTCTCGCGCAGCGAATCGAGCGACTGCACCGTCCCGCCGGCCAGGTTGTTGGTGTTCTCGAGCCAGAGCAAGGTCGGCTGCGGGCCCATCGGGACCGACTCGGCCAGCGTTCGGCAGAACACCTCGGGCGTGATGTGGCCCCGCTCGCCATCGGCCGGCAGCGGCGTCAGGCCGGCCACCGCGGTGAGCGAGTTGTACTCGCTGTTGAGGAAATGCGCCTGGCGGTCGATCAGCAGCTCGTCGCCCGGCCGCGTGTGGGTCAGCGCCGCGGCGAGATTGCCCATCGAGCCCGAGGGCACAAAGCAGGCGGCCTCCTTGCCGACCAACTCGGCCGCACGCGCCTCCAGCCGGCGCGTGGTCGGGTCGCCGTCCAGCACATCGTCGCCCAGTTCGGCGGAGGCGGCGGCCTCGAACATCGCCCGGCTGGGCCGGGTCACCGTGTCGCTGCGCAGATCGATCACGTCCATGCACTACGCCTTCGACCCGCGGACGAAGACTCCTCTCCCTGGGGGTCAGGTCTCGATTCCAAGCGGTTGGTTACAGAAGCGCGGTTCGGTCGTTACACACCGCGCTGTATCGGGGTCTGACCCCGGGACGTGCGGCGGTGTGGCGTATAATGGTCGGCAGCGGAGCATGGCGGATGGCGACGGTGGTGATTGTCGGGGATGGGCCGGCCGGACTCAGCGCGGCGCTGTTTCTGGCCAAGCGCGGGCATGAGGTGACCGTGATTGGCCGCGACGACACGCCGATGCACAAGGCGCGGTTGTTCAACTACCTCGGCATCCCCGAGATCACCGGCAGCGAGTTCATGACCATTGCCCGGCAGCAGGTCACTGCTCAGGGCGCGACGTTGGTTGCCGCCGACGTCGAATCGGCCGCGCGCGACGCCGACGGGTTCAGCGTCGTCGCCGACGGCACGCGCTATGCCGCGAAGTACTTGATCCTGGCCAGTGGGACCAAACGCGAGCTGGCCGAGCAGCTCGGCCTGCCCTTCGACGACCGCGCCGTGGCCGCCGACCGCGAGGGTCGGACCAGCGTGCCCGGCTTGTATGTCGTCGGCTGGACCACCCGGCCGCACAAGATCCAGGCGGTCATCTCGGCCGGCGACGGCGCCGCCGCCGCGCTCGACATCATCTCGACCGAGCTGGGCAAAGAGACGCACGACTTCGACGTGGTCGAAGGCGCCTGACCCGAGCCGATGGCACGAGGACACCCAGTCTACCTGCTGCGCCGGCCCGACGGCAGTTACCTGGTCCGCACCGCGGGCCGGGTGAGCACCCAGACCCACGACCTGGCCTGGGCGGCCTGCCCGCCCGACGCCGAGGCCGCGGCCGCGACGGCGGCCCGGCTAACCGGCTGGGACCGCCTCCACCTCGATCGGCTCGCCGCCGGCGACCGCCGACTCTCTTGCGAGGCGACGGGGTGTGACGGCTGGCTCGCCTGCGAAGTCGCTCTGCTCCAGCGGCTCCGCCGCCGACTCGAGCGGTGCACCGAAGCCGGCCTCGGCCCGCCGGGCCCGGCGCTGCTGCCGCTCCTCTCCAGGCTGCTCGAGGCGCTCGAGGCGCGCGACGTGCGCCGCCTGCGCGCGGTCGAGCGCGACCTGGCCGCCGGCCCGGGCGGTGCGGGCTGGGTCGATCCTACTTGGGCCGACGGCCAGTTCGCCGCCGGCCTGCCGTTCCACCGCGGCGCCTATCTGCTCTCGGCCGGCGGTGGGGCGCTCCGCCTGATTGCCGTGCGCGACGGCAACGCCCGCGCCGCGGCCCTGGCCACAGCGATCGAGCAGGCCGCACGCGGCTTGTGGGAGCCGATCGACCTCGACGCGCTGCCCGAGTAGGAGCCAACGATCGCCTACCGCATTGCCTTCACCACGCTCGGCTGCAAGGTCAACCAGGCCGATTCCGAGCACCTGGCCACGGCCTTTCGTGCCGCCGGCTGCACCATCGTCGAAGCCGCCCAGCCGGCCGACGCCTACGTGATCAACACCTGCACCGTGACCCTGGTCGCCGATCGCAAGGCGCGCAAGTTGATTCGCGGCGTGGCGCGGCCGAACCCATCGGCGGTGGTCGCGGTCACCGGCTGCTATGCCGAGGGCGTCGGCCGGGCGGTGCTGCGGGCCATGCCCGAGGTCGACCTGGTCCGCGGCACGAGCGACCGCGCGCTGCTGCCCGAGGCGGTGCTGCTCGAACTCCGGCGGCGCCGCGCAATGGGCCTGCTCAGGCCGAGCGACCAGCCGGCACAGCCGGCCGAGCCGCGGGTGCGGGCGATGCTCAAGGTGCAGGACGGCTGCGAGCATGTGTGCGGCTTCTGCATCGTCCCGGCGGTCCGCGGCGGTCACCGCTCACGGCCGCACGACGAAGTGATGGACGAAGCGCGCCGGCGGATTGACGGCGGCGCGCGTGAGTTGGTGCTGTGCGGCATTCGCCTCGGCGCCTTTGGTTGGGACCAGCCCGAGCGGCGCGGCTCGCGGTTCCTGCCCCTGGCGCGCCTACTCGATGACCTCGCCGCGCTGCCCGGCCTGCTGCGCCTGCGGCTGTCGAGCATCCTGCCGCTCGACGTGGGGCCAGACCTGTTCCGGCAGATGGCCGATCTGCCGCCGGTCTGCGAACACCTCCACCTGCCGTTGCAGAGCGGCGACGACGAGCTGCTGCGCCGGATCGGCCGCGGCTACACCACCCGCCGTTACGCCGCGCTGGCCGAGCGGGCGCGCGCCGCCATGCCCGGCCTGGCCCTGGCCACCGACGTGCTGGTCGGCTACCCCGGCGAGACGGGCGAGCAGTTCGACCGGACCCTGCAGTTCTGCCGGCGGATGGAGTTTGCCGACCTGCACATCTTTGCCTACTCGCCACGCCCGGGCACCCGCGCCGCGGCGCTTGTGGACGACGTTGCGCCGGCCGAGAAGCAGGCCCGCAGCCGTGCGCTGCACGCGCTGCGCGACGAGCTGCGGATGCGGTTCCGCGCGGGCCGCGAGGAAGCCGAGGCGGAGATTCTGGTCGAGCAGGCGCGCGACGGGCGGATCGCCGGCCTGACCCGCGACTACTTGCGCGTCGCCGCGCGCGGCTCGGCCCGGCCCGGCGAGCTGGCCACCGTGCGGCTGGGTGCCGACAGCTACTTCTCGAGCGACGTGTAGCCGCGCCGGATGGCGTACTTGGTCAGCTCGGCGACGCTGTGCAGGTCGAGCTTACCCATCAGGTTGGCGCGATGCGTCTCGATGGTCTTGACCGAGAGGTGCAGTCGCTCGGCGATCGCGCGGGTCGAGTTGCCCTCGGCGAGGAGCTGCAGCACCTCCTGCTCGCGCGGTGAGAGCACCGCCTCGTCGCCCTCGTCGAGTCGCCGGGCATAGTCGTCGAGCACCAGGTCGTTGACCGCCGCGCTGAGGTAACGCTGGCCCAGCGCTGCGGCCCGCACGGCGGTGACCAGCTCGACCGCGGCGGCCTCCTTCAGCACGTAGCCGACGGCACCGGCACGGATCATGCTCGAGACGAACTGCCGGTCGCCGTGCATTGACAGCGCAACCACGGCGCAGCCGAGCTCCTGGCTGATCTGCCGCGTCGCCTCGATGCCGTTGAGCTCGGGCATGCCAATGTCCATGACCACCACATCGGGCTGCAGCTCGCGGGCGAGCTGCACCGCGGTGCGGCCGTCGCCGGCTTCGCCGACGACGCGCAGGTCGCCCTCGCGCTCGAGCAGCGCGCGCACGCCGACGCGCAGGATCGCGTGGTCGTCCGCCAACAGCACCGATGTGGCCATCACCGCGCCCCAACTGGCGAGCGGCTACGCGCCGGCGGGCAGTGACAACTGAACGGTAACCTTCGTGCCGACACCCGGTCGGCTGTCGACCGTGACCCTCCCGCCCACGGCCGCCACCCGTTCCCGGATGCTGAACAACCCGATGCCCGTCGCCGCTCGACCGATACCCTCGATCTCCGCCGGGTCGAACCCGACTCCTGCATCGTGGACCCATAAAGTGACTTGATTGTTGCGCGTCTGTGCGTGGACTGTTGCCTTCTCGGCCTGTGAGTGTTTGACCACATTGTGCATTAACTCACGTACTACCCGGAAGAGCAAGACTGCCACGGTGGTCGGCAGCGGGTCGAGGCCGGCGGGCAGGTCGGCCTCGAAAGTCACCGGCGTGGTCTGCGAGAACTGCTCGCAGAGCCAGCCGAGCGCCGAACCGAGGCCCAGTTCGTAGAGCATCGGCGGGCTCAGCTCGGCCACCAGGCCGCGCAGACTGCCGATCACCTGGTCGATCGTCTCGCCGCAGTTGGCCAGCGCGGCCTTGCTGCCGGGGCCGCGCAGCAGATCGTCGAGGCCGGCCAGGTGGAGTTTGAGCAGGCTCAGCTCCTGACCGACGCCGTCGTGGATTTCGACCGCGATTTCGCGGCGCTGCTGGGCTTCGATCAGCTCGCGCTCCAGGGCCGAGGCGCGGAGCCGCTCGCGGTTCTCACGTAGCGCCTGTTCGAGCCGCTTGCGGCCGCTGATGTCGACATAGGCGCCGGCGTGGCCGGCCGGCTGGCCGTCGGGTCCTGGCACTTCGGCCACCGAGAGCAACACCTGGACCAGGCTGCCGTCACGGCGGAGGCGCACCCGCTCGGCGCCGCGGACCAGCTTGCCCTCGCGCAGGCGCGCGTGGATCCGCCGCACCTCCTCGTCGCCACCGGGAGGCAGGGTCGGCAGCGGCCGGCCGAGCACCTCGTCGGCGGTCCAGCCGAACAGCTCCTCGGCGGCGCGGTTCCAGACGGTCACCCTCATTTCGGTGTCGGTCACCGCCAGCGCGGCGGGGGTGGCCTCGATGATCCCGGCCAGATTGGCCGTCGCGGCGCGCAGCTCGTCCTCGGCCTGGCGCTGGGCGGTGATGTCGCGGATGGCGATCACTAGCCGCGGTTCGTCGGCGGCGGTGCCGGCGAGGGTCCGAGCGTGGACCTGGGTGGTCAGCCGCGTGCCGTCGCGGTGCCGCATCACCGTCTCGCCGCTGAAACTGCCGTCGGCCGACAGCGCTTCGGTCGTCTGCTCGACCATCTCGGCAATGGCGGCGGCGGGCGGCATGAGCAGGGCGGTCGAGCCGCCGATCAGGCTCTCGGGCGGTCGGCCGAACATCCGCTCGGCGGCACGGTTGGCCAGGTGGATCTGCAGGTTGGCGGGATCGATCACCAGCACCGTTTCGGCCAGGCTCTCGAAGGTGCCTTCGAGCAGGCGGTTGACGCGCTCGAGCTCGGTCCGGAAGCGGAGCTGCTGGATGATCCCGCTGAGCAGCCCGGCGAGCACGCTGAGCAGGTCCTGCTGCTCCGGCTCGCATGGCGCGCCGGTCAGCTTGGTGTCGTTGAACAGCACGCCCAGCTCGCCGGCGTGCGAGTGGAGCGGGGTGACCGCGGTCCAGCCCGGGCCTTCGCCGGGCGGGTCAATTAGCCGCCAGTGCTGCACGCCGTCAAGGCTGTGGAGCTTGCCCGGCGGCGTCCAGTCGTCGGTGGTGAAGCTCCGGTGCCGCTCGTCACAGGTTTGGCCCTCGCCGTCGGTGCCCCAGGTGCCGCGATAGACCTCGCCATCGCGCAGGTAGATGGAGCAGCGCTCGACGCCGAGCTGCTCGCGGGCCAGCTCGACGGCCGCGCGGCAGAGCTCCTCGACCTCGGTGTGCTCGAGCAGCCGGTCGGTGATGCTGACCACCTCGCGCAGCCCTGCGGCGAGTCGCTCGGCCTGGCGTTGCGCGCTGCGCACGCCGGTGATGTCGCGGCCCTCCAGGATCAGCTCGCGAACCTCACCGGTCTCGTCGACCAGCGGCTGGACACACAGATCGAGGGTGACCGGGCCGCGGGCCGGGTGTTCGAGCTCGAGCACGTCGCGGACGAACTCACCCTCGGACGCCCAAGCCACCGCCTCGCGCAACCAGTGCCAGTGCTCTTCGGCCATGCCCGGCCAGGGCAGGTCCCACACGCACCTCCCGGCCACCGCCGCCGGCTCGTCGCCCGAGTACTGCGCCGCCGCATCGTTCATGCCGAGGATGGTGCCGTCGACCTGCAGCAGGGCGAGGAACTCGACCGTTGAGTTGAACAGCGCGGCCAGCTTGCGCTCGCCGATGCGGGCCGCCTCCAGCGCGGCCGTCTGCTCGGTGATATCGATGATCAGGCAGAGCTTGGCCGGGCCGTCGTCGAGCTCGACCGTGCCCCAGCGGACCCGCGCCGGGAACCGCTCCTCGCCGCGTCGGCCGATCAGGTCTGTCACTCCCCTGGTCTCCGCCACCTCGGCATCGGGGTCGCTCTGCTCGGTGGCGAAGACAGTCGCCCACCGGCGGTCAATCAAGTCGGACGGCTCGACGACGCCGAGGAGGCCCGCGCAGGTGGCGTTGGCATCGATGATCCGGCCGTCGCGGGTCAGGAGCATGGCCACCGGCGCGTCGGCGAAGATGGCGCGGAAGCGCGCTTCGCTGCGCTCGAGCGCCCGCAGTGCGTGTCGCCGCGCGGTGATGTCGCGGACGAAGCTCAGCGTCGCCGGGCCGTCGACCAGGTCGAGCGTGGCCATGTCGAGCTGGACCGGGAACTCGCTGCCATCGGGGCGCAGCGCCGTTGCTTCGTAACTGCTGACCAGGTCGACCTCGCCAGCCTCGCGACGGCGGTTGAGATCGGTCAGCCGGTCGCGCTCGGAGGGTGCGAAGCGCTCCGCGATGGTCTCTTTGCTCGGCTGGTCATCGGCGGCGAAGCCGAACACCTCGAGGAACCTGGCGTTGACCGTCAGCGGGTTGCGGCCGCGACTGACGGCGATGCCGAACGGCGCCTGGTCGAACAGCGCGCGGAGCATCTCCTGGGCGCGCAGCAGCTCGCGGCCGACGGCGACCAACCGCGCCACCTCGCCGCGGACCAGGGCGTAGAGCAGCAGCGCGGTGGTGCCGACGAAGAACAGCCCCTTGACCGTCTGCATCCGCGCCGAACTGGCCAGGTCGCCGGCGAGATGCTCGGCCGCGGCGTCGGAGCCGAGAATCCACAGGGCGGCAAGCAGGCCGTAAGCGAGGGCCACCCGGGCCGCGCTACGCGCGGGGCGGCCCGGCTCGAAGTCGCTCATCGCCGCGCTCCGGGCCGGCGCTCGTCGGCCCGCCGATTGTCGGTTCAACACACTGTTCATCGACCCTCTGCCGGCTTGCTGGAGGACTCGACCGCCGCGCCGCCAAGCGACCGCCGGAGGCCCGCGCGATGCCGACCGCCGCCCTCGGCAAATTGCGTCGACTCGCTGGTCTCGCCGACCATGACGGCCGGATGCAGATCGTCTCCGCCCTGCCCGGCACCGCTCGCGACGGGCCGGTGACGGCCGCAGAGTGGCTCTCGACCCACGCCTCCGCCGTCGTCGCCGAGCCATCCGCCGCACTGCCCGCGGTCGCGCTCTCGCTCGACCGCGGCGCGGCCCTGGTCACATCCCTAACGTCTGCCTCGGGCGACGAGCCGTTGGGTCTTATCGGCGGGTGGAGCATCAGCAAGAGCGTGCGCTGCGGCGCCGCGGCCGCCTGGCTCGCCCTCGAGCTACCGCTGGCAGGCGATGAGGCGACGCGTGCGAAGGCCGAGGCGACCATCGAGATGCTCGCCGACGAGTGCGCCAAGCACGAGCTGCCGTTCGTGCTGGAGCTGCGCGCTGCGCCCGACCTGCTCGGCGAGGCGGCGGCCGAGCTACTCGCCGGCGCCGCGCGATGGAGCGCCGCGGAGACCCAGGTCGACCTGCTCGCCGTCCGGCCGCCGCCCGATGCCGATGCCGCCTGGCTGGCCGAGCTCGGCGCCGCCGTCTCGGCGCCGTGGCTGCTGGCCGGCGCGCCCGGTGCCGACGAGGCGCTGCTGCGCCGGCTGTCGGCCGCGGCCGAGGCCGGTTGTTGCGGGTTCTACGACGGCGGCGGCGTCTGGCGCGACGACTCCACCGAGTGCGCCCTGCGGCGGCTGCGCCGACTGATCCTCGAATCGGAGGCCTGCCGGCCCTGGTCGCTGCACCCGCGCCATGCCGGCCTGGCCGTGGACGGTGACGATGACTGGCCCCAAACCTACTGAGCCGGCCGGCGGGAGGATCGAGTCGGTCGACGCAGTGAAGGGCGCCCTGGTCGTCGGCGTGGTGGTCATCCACCTGTTCGCCGGACCGCTGCTCGACCCCGACCGGCTCGGCTCACTCGCCCTGTTCGGCCTGGTGCTCGGCGACACCGCCGCCCGCGCCTGCGTCCCCGGCTTCCTACTCATCTCCGCCGCGCTGCTCGGCCACCGCGCGCAGCGGCGGCCGGTGCCGTACCGCCACTTCCTGCGCCGCCGTGCAGCGCGGCTGTTGCCCGCCTATCTGCTCTGGTCGGCGGTGCTGACGCTCCTTGGATCGGAGCCGTCGCTCCGCCGCATCGCCACCGACTGGCTCGCCGGATCGGCCAGCTACCACACCTACTTCGTGCCGCTGCTGGTCCATCTCTACCTGCTCTTCCCGCTGCTCCAGCGCGGACTGGGCCGTCTCGTGCAAAGCCCGCGCGGCGCGGCGACCATCGCCGCGGTCGCCTTCGTCGCGGCGCTGGCGCGGCCAATCTGGACGCCCGTGCTGTGGGCCCTGGCCGACTCGCCCGGCCTGTTCGCCGCCTACCTGCGCGCCGGCCCGCTGGCGGCGGTGAGCTGGCTGCCCTGGTTCGTGCTCGGGCTGGCCGCCGCGCCGCACCTCGAGTTCGTCGTCCAGCGGCTGGCCCTGCCGGCGAGCCGTCGCATCGTCGGGCTGGTGGCGGCCACCTGCCTGCTCGGCGTCGCCGTGCGGCGCTACAGCCTGCTCGATTGGCAGCCCGGCGGCGGCGCGGCGGCGCAGCAGGCGATCCTGGGATTCGGCACCTGGGACACCCCCCTCGCGGCGCTGCCGGTGCTGACCCTGTTGTTCGCCTGCCGCTGGACTGCTGGACTGTGGAGCCGGCTGGGTCGCGCCTCGTATGGTCTCTACCTCAGCCACGTGGTGGTGCTCGAGCTGCTCCGCCGCACCACCCTCGGCGAGGCGCTCGAACAGCCGCTCGGCGCAGTCGTCGGCCTGGTCGCGGTGCTCGCGCTCAGCCTGGCGCTGGTGACGCTGCTTGCCGCGGCGCCTGTGCTGCGCCCGATCAGTGGCGTCGACCCAGCCAGGCCCGGCTAACGTCGCGCCAGGCCGGGCATCTGCTCGAGCTCCTCGACGGTCCGCGGCCAGTCTTCGCCGAGTAGACGCGACAGCCCGCGGTCGGCCAGCACGCGGCCGCCGGTCTGGCAGGTCGGGCAGTAGTTGGTCTCGTTGCTGGCATAGCGGATGCGCTGCACCGCCGTGCCGCAGACCGGGCAGGGCTGGCCGAACTTGCCGTGGACGGCGAACTCGGGCCGGAAGGCGGTCACCTCGCGCGGCTCGGGGAACCGCTCGCGCGCCGCGGCGCAGAGCCGCCCGCGCCAGGTGCTCAGCACTTCGACCATGGCCGCGTGCAGGCGGGCGATCGCCGCCTCGTCGAGCCGGTCGGTCAACATCACCGGCGAGAGCCTGGCGGCGTGCAGGATCTCGTCGCCGAAGGCGTTGCCGATGCCGCTGATCAGGCGCGGGTCGGTCAGGCTGCGCTTGAGCGTGTGCCGCTCGCGCCGCAGCGCGTCGGCGAGCTGGTCGACGGTGGCGGCGAGCGGCTCCAGCCCGCCGCGGTCGTGCTCGGCCAGGCAGGCGGCTCCCTCCACCAGGTGCAGCGACGCGCGCTTCTTGCTGCCTGACTCGAGCAGCGCCAAAGTGCCCGTGTCGAAGCCGAAGGTGATCAGGCTGCCGGCCGGCGCGGCCTTTCCCGGTGCGAGCCACTTCAGCCGCCCGGCGATCATCAGGTGGAAGACCGCGAACAGCTCGCCGTCCAGCTCCCACACGATCCGCTTGCCCAGCCGGCGCAGGCCGATCACGCTTCGGCCGAGCAGGCCGTCGAGCGGCGGACGGGCGGTGCGGAGCAAGAACGGGCTCGTCAAGACGGCCGAGGCGACGGTCTGACCGACGATGCGCGGCTCGAGTCCGGCGAGGTAGGCTTCGATGTCGGGTAGCTCGGGCATCGCGTCACCAGGGCCAGTCGGCCGGCTTGGCGTGCATCAGCGGGCCCGGCTCGCCCGGCTCGCGGAGGTCGACGTGCCCGGCGCGCACGGCCAGCGCCAGGCGGCGGCCGAGCAGCCGGCAGGCGGCCTGGTCGCCCGGCGCGCGCGGCTCACGCACGGCGGTGGCGCCGTAGTGCAGGGTGTAGCAGTAGGCGGCATAGTCGGTAATGCCGAGGACCAGGCAGCCGAAGTTCATCAGCACCAGCGTGAGGCTCAGGCAGCACAGTTGCGAGCCGCCGGCGTGGCCGCCCTCGGACGAGAAGGTGACCGCGATGCGGCCGTCGAGCCGGCCCCAGACGCCGCACTCGTCCCAGAACCGCTTCATCTTCCACGACATCTGGCCCATGTGCGTCGGCGAGCCGAGCGCGATACCGTCGCACCAGAGCAGGTCGTCGCCCGACGCCTGATCGATGTGCCGCAGGCGCACCTCGGCGCCCTCAACGGCCGCCGCGCCTTCGGTCACCAGCGCCGCCATCTTGGCGGTGTTCTGGGTCTGTGAATCGAACAGCACCAGCACCTTGCCCATGCCCAACCTCGCGGTGATGGCTTCGCGCTCGGTCCGGCGCGTCCTGTCGGCGTGACCGCGACCTGTTCTCATTCTCAGCCGCATCCCTGGCAGACGGCTGTTGTTGAGCGGGATGATTAGGGTCACAGTATCAGTTGGCCAGCAGAGGAGCAGCCGTTGCCCGCACGGACCGAGACGTTCCAGTTGAGCCTGCGTGCCGAGGCGACCCTCGCCGTCGGCTGCGGCCTCCTGCTCGCCGCCGGGTCGGCGCTGCATCTGGCCGGTGGGCCGGCGCCGGCGGCCGGGTGGTTGCACCTGGTCGCCCTGCTGGCTGGCGCGGTGGCGCCGCTGGTCGGCGTGGTGCCGGTGTTGCTGTCGCGGAGGGTCGACATCGACCTGCTGATGCTCCTGGCCGCCTTCGGTGCCGCCTACTTGGGCGATGTCGGCGAGGGCGCCGTGCTGATGTTCCTGTTCTCCAGCGCCGGCGCGCTCGAGGGCTTCACCAGCCACCGCACGAGGCGCAGCATCGAGGCGCTGCGCGAGCGACTCGACCCGACCGCGGTGCGGATGAGCGACGGCCGCGAAGTCGAGGTCGCCGCCGGCGAGTTGGCGGTGGGCGATCGGATTCTCATTCGCCCCGGCGCGCGGGTCCCGACCGACGCGCGGGTCCTCGAGGGCGAATCGAGCCTCGACGAGTCGGCCATCACCGGCGAGAGCATGCCGGTGGTCAAAGCGCCGGGCGACCTGCTCCGCGCCGGGGCGGTCAACCTGGCCGACGGCGCGCTGACCGCCGAAGTGCTTCGGCCGGCGGCCGACAGCACGCTGGCGCGGATGATCCGCCTGGTCGAGGAGGCGCAGGAACAGAAGGCGCGCACGCAGCTTTTCACCGACTGGTTCGGCGAGCGCTACACCTGGGTGGTGATTGCCGGCACGCTGCTCTGCTTCGCGCTGCCGCTGGCCTTCGGGGTCGATTGGCGCGCCTCGCTCTACCGCGCCATGACGCTGCTGGTGGTCGCCTCGCCCTGTGCGCTGGTGCTCGCCACGCCGGCGGCGATCCTGGCCGCCATCTCGACCGCCGCGCGGCTCGGCGTGCTGGTCAAGGGCGGCGCACAGCTCGAAGCCGCCGCGCGCTGCCGAGTGGTCATCTTCGACAAGACCGGCACCTTGACGCATGGCCGGCCGCAGGTGCGGCAGGTGATCGCCCTCGACAGCCTGCCCGAGAACGAGGTGCTGCGCCTGGCCGCCAGCGCGGAGCGCTACTCCGAGCACCCGGTCGGCGTGGCGGTCGTCGCCGAGGCCGAGCGGCGCGGACTGGTGCTGAGCGAGCCGAGCGAGTTCCGCTCGGCCACCGGCCGGGGCGTGGCCGCCCGGGTCGACGGCCGGCCCATCTTGGTCGGCAACGGCCGCTTGTTCGACGGCGAGGGCATCTCGCTGGCCGCCTGCCCGAACGCCGCCTGCCCCGACCACGGCAGCGAGCGCTGCCGCGGCCTGCATGTCGGCGGGCCCGAGCCGCTCGGCTTCATCGACCTGGCCGACAGCTTGCGACCCGAGTCGAAGGCCGCCGTGGCCGCGCTGCACCGGGTCGGCATCGAGCATGTCGCCATGCTCACCGGCGACGGCCGACACACCGCCGAGCAGATTGCCGGCGAGGTCGGCATCGACGCGGTGCACGCCGAGCTGCTGCCCGAGGACAAACTGCGCATCCTGGAGCGCTGTCGGCTTGAACATGGCCCGGTGATGATGGTCGGCGACGGGGTCAACGACGCGCCGGCGCTGGCGGCGGCCGACCTGGGCGTGGCGATGGGCGGCATCGGCAGCGACGTGGCGATTGAGACGGCCGACGTGATTCTGACCAGCGACGACCTCGGCCGGCTGGCCACCTTCCTCCGCCTGGCCCAGCGCGCCGAGCGGACGGTGCGCCAGAACCTGGCTGTCGCCATCGGCGTGATCGCCACCCTGGTGCTGGCGGTGCTGTTCACCGACAGCATCCGTATGCCGCTGGCGGTGGTCGCGCACGAGGGCAGCACGATGGTGGTCATCCTCAACGGGCTGCGGCTGCTGCGGGCCTGAACGGCCGGATAACCCCCCGGTAGGGGCGGGTCTCAGACCCGCCCGCCAGCGAACAGACCCGCTCTGGAAGCGGGCTTGTCGGCATCCGGGCGGGTCTGAGACCCGCCCCTACCGCGAAGATCAAGACGCCCGTGACCGTGGCGGCACGAAGGTGCCGCCACCGAGCGGGCGAAACTCATGCCGGCCGAGGGGCTGAGCGATGAGCTACGTCCAGATCATCAAACCGGGCAGCAAGGCGAAGCTCGACAAGATCCCGACCCGCGCACCCGATGGGCTCGGCAAGGACGAGGCGCGCGAGCAGACCGGCGCGCTGCTGGCCGAGCTGGCCGAGCTGCAGGAGCTGCTCTGGGGCGCGGCCCAGCACGGGCTGTTGATTGTCCTGCAGGGCATGGACGCCGCCGGCAAGGATGGGACCATCAAGAACGCCATCGGTGGGTTCAACCCGCAGGGCTGCCGGGTCCACGGCTTCAAGGTGCCGACCGAGCGCGAGCGGGCGCAGGACTACCTCTGGCGCATTCACCAGCGCACGCCGCCGAAGGGCAGCGTGACCATCTTCAACCGCAGTCACTACGAAGACGTGCTGATCGTGCGGGTCAAGGGCTTGGTGCCCGAGTCCGAGTGGCGCGAGCGGTACGACGACATCATCGCCTTCGAGCGGCTGCTGACCCGCACCGGCACGATCGTGGTCAAGTACTTCCTGCACATCTCGAAGGATGAGCAACGCGAACGGCTGCTCGACCGCGAGAAGGAGGCCGAGAAGTACTGGAAGCTGAGCCCGGCCGACTGGGTCGAACGCCGCCGCTGGAACGACTACCAGGAGGCCTACGAAGAGGCACTCAGCCGCTGCAGCACCGCCGATGCGCCCTGGTGCGTGGTGCCAGCCGACCAGAAGTGGTTCCGCAACCTCGCCCTGGTCACCCACCTGGTCGAGACGCTACGCCCCTACCGCGACGGCTGGATGGCCTCGCTCGAGGCGCGCGGCCGCGCCGCCAAGGCCGAACTCGACGCCATGCCCGACCGCGAGTAGCCGCCGGTCAGCCGCTCACCACCAGGCGGTCAGCACGAACGAGGTGAGCCAGCCCTCGGGCCGGTCGACCGCGCCGAATTCCCACTGGTGCCGCAGGTGGCCCATCAGCCGGCTGCCCGGCAGGGTGACACTGACCTCGGGCCCGACGGCAAAGACTCGGTCGTGGACGCTCGGGTCATAGGCCACGCCGGGCCCCGTGTCGTCGGTGATCTGGAGCGTGGCGTAACCCGACACCCCGACATCCCAGATGGCTCGCGGCGGGCCGGGCAGCGGCGCGCCGTCGGGGCCGTGGGCAAGTTCGGTGAAGCTGCGCGCCAGGCCCCACTCGAAGTCGAGGTTCATCCCCGGCGTGATGCCCAGCGTGGTGTTGCGCGTGTGCGCCTCCCAGCGGCCGAGCACCGAGGCCGACCAGTTCCGCGCCGGGTCGAGATAGAGCGTGCCACCATAGGTGGTCATCAAGGTCCAGAAGTCCTTGCCGGGCGAGGCCGGCGCGGTGGCGGCGAAGTCGCCCGTCGGGGCGTAGAAGCCGAAGCCAACGACGGCGTCGAAGCGCGGTCCGTGCCACGAGATAGTGATCGGTTCGACCCAGATGTCGCCGAGACCGAACTCGGCATCGCGCACGCCCGGAACGCTCAGCGCGACGTCGGTCTGCACGAACGGGATAATGGCGTCGCAGCCGTAGTAGCCGCCGAGGATCTTGTGCGGGCTGATCCAGATCAGCCGGTTGGCCGTGGCGAAGACGTCCAAGTCGAGCCCGACCGGGAGGGTGTCGCCGCCGGCGCCGGTCAGGCGGCGCGCCTGGTAAAAGACGAGGTAGTTGCGGTAGTAGAGCCCGGGCGGCGGCAGCGTAGCGGTCTTCAGCCCTTCGACACCATTGACGTAATGCCCGGTCATCTGTCCGGCGGCCGGCATGGCCAGGACGGCGAGCACGAGCAGGCGCGCCCATCGATTCATCGCCACTCCCCAGCGCGGCTCGCCCGCGCTCCCGCCGCGACGCCCCTGCAACGATCTTGCCCGGCAACGGGCCGGGCCGGCGGGTGTCCCATCGGCTGTGGACACCGACCGGGCGCTGGCCGAGTTCCTCGATTACCTCGCCGTCGAGCGCGGCCGCAGCGGGCACACCATCGCCGCCTATGAGGGCGATCTGCACCAGTTCATCGGCTTCCTTGCCGAGGCCGGCGTCGGCCGCTGCGAGGCCGTCAGCATGGAGCTGATCGAGCTGTTCCTGGCGCGGTTGTGGAGCCAGGGGCTGAAGACCCGGACGGTGGCCCGCAAGGCGACCGCCGTGCGGCAGTTGTTCGCCTATCTCGAGCGAGAAGGCGTACTCGCCGCCGATCTCTCGAGCCGCATTCCGGTGCCGTCGCCCGGCTCGCCGCTACCCTCGGTGCTCAGCGAGGCGGAGGTCGGCCGGCTGCTGGCCGCCGCCGGACCGCCCGCCAATGCCGGTGAGGATGCCTGGCGGCGCGGCCTGCGCGACGCCGCCATGCTGGAGGTCGCCTACGGCGCCGGCCTGCGCGTGAGCGAGCTGATCGGCCTGCGGCTGGGCGACCTGCAGGCGACCGAACGCTGGCTGCGCGTGCGCGGCAAGGGCAATCGCGAGCGGGTCGTGCCGGTCGGCTCACCGGCGGTCGCGGCGACCGAGCTGTACCTGGCCGAGGTGCGGCCGGTCTGGGCGTCGCGCGGGGGCAGCGCGGTGCTGTTCCTGACCAGCCGAGGTCTCGGCCTGACGCGGGTGGGCTGCTACAAGATCGTCCGTCGCGTGGCCGTCACCGCCGGGCTGGGCGACCGTCGCCCGCCGGTCGGCCCGCACACGCTGCGGCACAGCTTCGCCACGCACCTGCTCAACGGCGGCGCCGACCTGCGCTCGATCCAGGAGCTACTCGGCCATGCCGACATCGGCACCACGCAGATCTACACGCATCTGGCGCGGGAGCAGTTGGAGGCGGTCTACCGGCGCTCGCACCCGCGGGCGGTGGGCCCGCCGTTGGCCTGATCAGGCGGGTTCGGCGGCAGCCTCGGTGGCCTCGCGCTTGGGCCGGCTTTGGATCACCGCGAGCAGCACGCGGTAGCAGGCGGTGCGGGGAATCTCGCCGGTCTCGATCAGGTACTCGCCGCCGGCGCCGGTGAGCCGGTACTTGACCGCCACGCGGCCGCCCTTGAACATCAGTGCGCCCTCGAACCCGCAGGCGCCGAGGTAGCTGAGCACATCATCGACGGTCGGCAGCCAGATGCGCGGATGTGCCACGCCGACGGTCTGGAGCCGCCCGCCACGCTCGACCTCGACCAACGGCTCGCCCTCAACCGAGACGGAGCGAACGACACGAACCGGGCGCTCGCCGCCGATCAGGCGATCGCCCGGCTGCCATTGCCGCTCGAGGCCGGCTGCATGGAGCTCCTGAGCCAAGGCAATCTGCTCGTCGGTGAAGGATTCGTCCCTCATGCCCGCTCCAGTCGCTCCGCCCGATCTGTACGACGCGTTTAGCGGCGCACCTTGTGACGGTTCAGCCGGCGCCGCTTCTTGGCCCAGTGCTTCTTGACCTTTTTCCGGTGCTTCTTCTTGTCGCTGCTCAAGTCCTGTGTCCCACGCCTTCCGCCGTATCGATGCCGTCCGGCAACACGGCATCCTACCACGCCGGCAGGCCCGCTGTCAAGCCTCAAATGGGGGACAGACGCTGCTTCATGGCCGGCGCTAGGGGTGGTCTTACGATGGGTGCGCGTCGGCGCCGGCGGCGGTATAATGGCCGACGGAGCCGGCGCGGACCGATGGTGGGAACCGCGGTGCCGCGGCCGGTGGTCATAGCAGCAGGCTGGCAGAGCAGGAGTCGGTATGCCGGGGATGCGTCGTCTGTCGCTGATCGTCCTGGTCTGGCTCGCCGTTGCTCCGCTGCGCGGCCAGACGCTCTACTTCCCCGTCGCCGACGGTTGCCGGTTGAGCTATCTCAGCCGCTCGGGCATGCAGGAAGACGTCACGCTCCACTGGGACATGAGCCACCTGCGCACGGTGCCCCTGGCCGAGGGCGGTGACCGGTTATCCTACACGGTGCGCTCGGCCGGCTTCGACGGCCGCGGCTGGCAGCGCCAGGAGCGCTACGTGCGCAACGGCGCGGGCATCTTCGCCGTCTCGGCCGAGGGCGAGGCCGAGGATTACGGCCCGCAGCCCATCCTGCCTAACGACGGCCGGCTCGAGCAGGTCGACGCGCTCTGGCGCTTCGCCGGCGTGCGACAGTTGCCGGTCGGCTTTCGGCTGCTGGGCCTGATGCGCACCGCCGACCGCGAGGCCTACTGGGAGGTGCACTACCACGTGCTCAAGGCCGAGCCGGTGGAGACGCCGGCCGGCCGGTTCAACCAGTCGGTCGAGGTGACGGTGGTCGGCCGGATCGAGGTCGGACTGCCGACCATGCAATGGCTGCTGGTCCGCGGCCGGCAGTGGTATGTGCCGGGCATCGGGTTGGTCAAGGAGCTGATCCAGTTCATCGACGTGCCGGCGCTCGGCACGATGAGCACCGAGCTGACCTCGTACTCCGGCCTGGCGCCGGTCAACCGCCCGCAGCTCGTGCTCCTGGTCGATCCCACCGACGCACAGGATGCCGCCTGAATGATCACCCTGCTGCTGGCGCTGGGACTGCTCGCCGAGCCGCCGGGGCCGCAGCTCGGCTTCACCACCGCCGGCGCCTGGCGGCAGCGCGGCGAGCCGGCACGGCTGTTCCGCCTCGACGCGGTGGCACCCCAGTTGTTCGACTACACCTTCGCCTCGGCGCCGTGCGACTGGACCCCGACCGGCGGCTTGTGGCAGGTCTCCAACCGCTACGCCTGCGATCCGTCGTGGAGTTTCTTTGGCGGCCACAGCCGCGGGCTGGCCTGCCTGTGGAACAAGCGCCGGTTCGCCGGCGATCTGCTGTTTGAGGTCTATGCCGCGTTCACCTACGGCCTGCCCTACACCGAGACGGTCTGGCTCGAACGCCCGAGCGACCTCTGCCTGACCATCTGTGGCGACGGCCAGAGCCCGGCCAGCGGATACAGCTTCATCTTCGGCAGCGAGGACGGGCGGGTGACGCTGCTCAAACGCCGCGAGGTGACCCTGGCGTCGACCGAGGAGCCGCGGTTCCTGCCGCCCAGTTTCAGCGACGGCCGGCCCGATCGCGAAGCCATGCACTGGCGCTGGTGGCGGCTCGAAGCGCGCCGGCAGGGCGGCCGGCTCGAGTTCTGGATCGACGGCATGAAAGCGCTCGAGGCCGACGACCCGGAGCCGCTCGAGGGTGGCCAGGTGGCACTCTGGACGGTCCACAACGGGCTGGTCGTCTCACGGGCGCGGATCGCGGCGGCCGAGGTCGAGCCGCCGGCGCTGCCGCTGGTCCGTGTCAACGATCCGGCGCCGCTGCCGGTAACGGTTCATGCGGCCGCGCCGGACGGGGGCTGAACCGCGGCGACGGCCGCGTCGTCGTACCGGTGGGCAAGGGCTCGGGGAGCGGTGGATGCGCGTTTGGCTGGTACTCATAGCGGCGGCGCTGCCCGCGGCGGCGGTGACCCTCGACGAGGCCCTCGCGCTGCTGCGCGGCGGCCAGGCGATCGAGGCCGAGACCGCGCTGCGCGTGGTGGTGACCGAGCATCCCGACGACCTCAGCGCCCGCTACTGGCTGGCCGTGGCGCTGGCCAAAAACGGCCGGCAAGAAGAGGCCGTCGAGCAGTACCTGCGCATCCTCGCCGAGAAGCCCGAGTCGGTCGGCAGTTGGGTCGCGCTGGCCCAGGTCTATGAGCGCCTTCAGTTTCCCGACGAGGCCCTTGCCGCCTACCGCCGGGCGCACGCGCTGCAGCCGGGCAACGGCGAGCTGGCGGCGGCCATTCGGCGCCTCGAACGGGCCGCCGCGGCGCCGCCGGCGCTGACCGAGCCGTCGCATCCGGTACAGCCGCCGACGGGTGTCATATCCGGCTCGCCCGGCGCGCTGGGCCACTTTGTCGGCATCGGCAGCGAAGGCGTGCGGATGCCGTTCAACAACCTCATCCGCCAAGCAGGGCTCGATGCCGTCGGCGAGCAGGTGCTCGACTACACGTTTGCCTCGGCGCCGACCGACTGGCAGCCGGTCAGCGGTACCTGGCAGGTGACCAACCGGTTTGCCTGCGACCCGACCTGGAGCTTCTTCGGCGGCGCCAGCCGCGGGCTGGCCGCGATCTGGAACAAGCGCGAGTTTGTCGGTGACCTCACCGTCGAGGCCTATGTCTCGTTCCGCCACGGCCTGCCCTACAACCCGCAGCAGTGGAGCTACCGGCCGGCCGACATCTGCCTGACGCTGTTCGGCGACGGGGTCGACCCGGCCAGCGGCTACAGCTTCATCTACTCGGGCAACGAGGGCCGGACGACGATGATCCGGCGCGGCGACGAGGTGCTGGCCGCGACCGACGACCCGCGCTACGTCGCCCCGAGCTACACCGACACGCGACCCGACACCGAGGCCTTCCACCGCCGCTGGTGGCGGCTCGAAGCTCGGCGGATCGGCGATCGACTCGAGTTCTGGGTCGACGGCGCCAAGGCCCTCGAAGTCGAGCTCGACGAACCCGTCGACAGCGGCCGGGTGGCCATCTGGACGGTGCGCAACGGAATCTCTGTCGCGCGGGTGAGGATCAGCTATGCGGCCATGCGGCTGCCCGACGCGCCGCCGGTGCGCGTCGCCACGCCGACGCCGCTGCCGGCCGGCGACGGGGCCGTCGCGCTGGCACCGTGAGGCCATGTCGTACCGCCACCTGACAGCTCTGCTCCTGATTGCCGTGCCGGCGGTGGCCGGGCCGCTCGATCAGGCACTCGAACGGCTCCGCGACGGCCAGGCCGCCGAGGCGGTGCCGTTGCTGCGGCAGGCGGTCACCGCCGCGCCGGATGACCTCTCGGCCCGCTACTGGCTGGCCGCCGCCCTGGTCGAGCTCGGCGACTGGCCGAACGCCGTGGCCGAGCTGCGGGTGGTCCTGGAAGACAAGCCCACCTCGGCGCCGAGCCTGCTGCTCCTCGCCCGGGCGCTGGTCGGCCAGGGCCGGCGCGACCAGGCGGCGCAGGTGCTCGACGCGGCGCTGCGCCTTGACCCCACCCTCCCCGGCGCGCACGAGCTACGCAAGCAGCTCGTGACCGACCGGCAGCCGTCGGTGCAGGATCCGCCGGGCGGACCGCGCGTCGGCGTCGAGATGCGCGACGGCCGAGCGCTGCCGCGGCTGGTCAACGTCGCCGGCGAGCGGCTCTACGACTACACCTTCGGCACCGCGCCGACCGATTGGGAGCCGAGCGGGGGCGACTGGTCGATCACCAGCCGCTACGCCTGCGAGCCCGAGTGGAGCTTCTTCGGCGGCCAGAGCCGCGGCCTGTGTGCCATATGGAACAAGCGCCGGTTTGCCGGCGACCTGACCGTCGAAGCCTACCTGGCGTTCAAGCACGGCCTGCCCTGGGCGCGCGAGCAGTGGTCGTATGTGCCCAGCGACCTCAACATCACCATCGGCGCCGAGCCGGGCGACCTGGCTAGCGGCTACTCATTCATCTACTCAGGCGACCATGGCCGGGCCAGCATGATCCGGCATGGCGACCGTGTCCTGGCCGAGACGACCGACAGTGACGCGCTGCTGCCCTCGTTCAGTGATGCCAACCCGCTGTTCCAGGTTGACGAGTCGGGCCGCCCGTTCGGGCAGTTCCACCGCCATTGGTGGCGGCTCGAAGCGCGGAAGGCGGCGGGCCGGCTGCAATTCGTGATCGACGGCAAGCTGGCGCTCGACATCGAAGATCCCGACCCGCGGGCCGCCGGGCAGATCGCCATCTGGACCGTCGGCAGCGGCCTGGTCATCGCCCGCTGCCGCATCGCCTATCAGACCGAGCTGGCCGGCGCCCAGCCCGAGCTGCGCGTGTCGACCCCGGCGCCGCTGCCGGCGGCCGGCGTCGCGGCGCGCTGATCAGATCGGCGCGTCGGCCGGCTGGTCGTCGACCGCCGGCTCGGGTGCACCGGGCAGCCGGGCCAGCAGCGCATCGACCTCGGCCGGTGTGCCGGGCAGGCGGTCAAGGTCGCGGACCAGCGCGGCAATGTCCTCTCGCTCGCCGGTCGGCACGGCCCCCTGAGCCCAGCGGAGGCTATCCTGGGCCACCTCGCAATGCTCGGCCAGCGCGGCGTAGCGCTTGCCGGCGACGGCTTCGCGGGCGCTGAACAGCGCGCGTCGGGCGGTCTCCAGAGCCAGCGTGGCCGTGGCGTCGATCTCGGCCAACGGCACGGGCCCGCGCTGCTCGTCGACCTCCGGCTCGGGCTCGGGCTCGGGCTCGGGCTCGGGCTCGGTGGCCTCGTCGGCGGCCGGTTCAGCCGGCTCGGGCGGCATGACCAGCGTCGGCGCGGGGATCGGCGGCGGCTCGTCGGTGTCGATCTTGCGACCGCAACCGATCACCGTGGAGAGGAGCAGCAGCAGGCACAGCTTGCGCATCGGCGACCTCGCTCAGCCGGCGGCGTCGGCGGCGCCGGTCTCGTCGGGCGGGCGGTGCGAGAGGACTTTCGAGACGCCCGGCTCCTGCATCGTCACGCCGTAGAGCACGTCCGCGGCGCGGGTGGTCTGCGGGTTGTGCGTGATGATGATGAACTGGCTCTCGGCCGCGAAATCCCGCAGCAGCTCGCCGTACTTCCGGATGTTGCTATCATCCAGCGGGGCATCCAGTTCGTCAAGGAGACAGAACGGACTCGGCTTGACCCGAAACATGGCCAGCAGCAGCGTCACGGTGGTCATCGCCCGTTCGCCGCCCGAGAGCAGCACGATGCACTGCCGCCGCTTGCCCGGCAGCACGACCTCGACCTCGATCCCGCTGCCCAGCGGATCGGCCGGATCGGTCCAGCGCAGGCCGGCCTGGCCGCCCGGACCGAAGACGCGGCCGAACAGCTCGCCGAACGCCGCCTGCACTCGCTCGAAGGTCTCGCGCAGGCGCACACTGGTAACGCCGTCGATCTCGTCGATCACCGCCTGCAGATTGGCGCCGGCGACCTCCAGATCGCCGCGCTGGGCGGCATAGAAGGCCAGCCGTTGAGTGACCCGCTCGTACTCGTCGATGGCGCCGAGGTTGACCTCACCCAGGGCGGTGATTTCCGCCCGCAGCCGCTCGAGCTGCTCCGCGGCCTCGGCGCGGTTGGTCACCGGCTCGACCTGCTCGGCGGCACGGTCGGCCGACAGTCCGCCATGCTCCTCGGCGATGCGCTGGCGCAGGTGCTCGAGTTCGGCGTCGGCCTGCAGCCGGCGCAGCTCGGCCCGGTGGTGCGCCTGCTGCGCCTCGTTCAGCGCGTCGCGCGCCGCCCTGGCCGACGACATCGACTCCTTCACCTGCTCGCCCGCATCTCGCCGCGCCGCCTGCAGGGCCTCGACCGCCCGGCGGCGCTCGAGCAGCGTCTCGCCCTGCTCGGCCTGCTCGCGCGACAGCTCCTCGACCTCGGCCTCGAGCCGAGTCTGTTCGACCGCCCAGCCGGCACGCTCGCGGCGCAGGCGCTCGGCCGCCGCCTCGGCCGCCTCGACCGTGCGCTGCTGCCGCGCCGCGGCCTCGGCCGACGACTGGCGCCGACTCTCGAGCCGCGCCCGCTCGACCAGCAGCGCCGAGACCGCCTCGTCGGCGCCGGTCCGCGCGCGGCGGAGCTCGTCGAGCGCGGCCTCGTCGGCCGCCACCGCCGCGCCGGCCTCGCGGTGCCGTGCTTCGAGGATAGCCACCGCGGCGGTTTCGGTCTCGATCACCGCCGTCGCCGCCTGACGTTCGTGCTCCAGCTCTGCGAGCTGCTCGGTGGCCTGGGCCACGGCGCCCTCGGCCGCGCGGAGCGCCGACTCGGCACCCGCCCGCGCCTGCTCGGTCCGGGCCAGCGCCACCCGCGCCGCTTCGAGCTCGGCGGCCCGCGCGCGTAGCTCGGACTGCAGGGCCGCCTCGGCCTTGGCCGCCTCGTCCTCGGCCGCCCGCGCGGACGCCAGCTCGGCCGCCTCGGCGGCGACGGCGGCTTCCAGCTCCTGCCGCTCGCGGCGGCGCTGCAGCAGGCCACTCGCCTGCCGCGCCGCGCCGGCGGTCACCGCGCCGCTCGGCTCGACCACCTCGCCGGCGCGCGTGACCCAGGTGCGGCCCGTACCGTCGGCCGCGCCGGCCAGCGCCTCGTCCAGCCGCTCGACGAACACCGCCACGCCGAACAGCCGCGCGGCCAGGCCCGACACTGTCGAGCCGACCATGCTCGGCCCGCCGTCGACGCCCGCCGGGCCGCGGGGAATCACCACCGCGCGGCCGACCGGTTCGGCCGCCAACTGGTCAATCGCGGCGCGCGCGTCGGCCGGCGTATTGGCCACCAGGGCATGGAGCTTCGGGCCGAGGAACGCCTCGACGGCGGTCTCCCAGCCCGGTTCGACCTCGAGCAGCTCGGCCAGCGGCACGAGCGGCGGCAGCCGCCCGGCCGCCGCGGCGTCGAGCAGCTTGAGCGCGGCGGCGCTGAGGCCTTCATGCTGCGCCTCGGCGGCGAGCAGAACCTCCAGCCGCGCCTGCCTCGCCTCCAGCGCGCGACCCAGCTCGCCGGCTCGGCGCTGCCGCTCGGCCCGCTCGGCTTCAGCCGCGACCAATCTCGCCGACAGCTCGGCGTGCGCGTGGCCGGCCGCCGCATGCTCAGCCTCGGCCACCGCGCGCGACTCCGCCGCGCG
>CAYONP010000002.1:0-86910 GCA_964405335.1 uncultured Fimbriimonadaceae bacterium | reverse complement strand
GACCGAGCGCTCGAGCGCCGCCTGGGCCGAGCGCAGCACCGCCCGCCGGCCGGCCAGCTCTTCGGCGGCCGCCGACTGCGTGCCGCGCCTCGCCGACAGCGCCGCGGCGGCGGCGCTCTCGGCCTCGCGGCGCACGGTCGCCTCGTCGCGCGCGGCGACGATGCCGGCATCGAGCGCGGCCAGCCGCTCGCCGAGTTGTGCCTGCTCGTCGGCCATGCCGGCCAGCTCGGCCTGTGCGCGGGCGGCGGTCTCGCTCTGCGCGGCCAGGTCACGCTCCGCGTCGGCCAGCCGCTCGGTCAGGGCGTGGAGCCGTTCGGCGGCAACCTGACGCTGCGTCTCGTGCCGCTCGTTGGCCCCGGCCAGCTCGGCCAGCGCGGCCTGCGCCTCGGCGAGTTGGTCGTCAGCCGCCAGTTGCTCCAGCCGCGCCGCCTGCTCGGCGGCCTCGGCGCGGTTCAGCTCAGTCCGCGCCGCGTCGATGTCGGCGTCCAGGTCGGCCAGCTCTTCGGCGCCGCGCAGCGCCCGCCGCTCGGCGAGCTGGTACTCCTTGACCTGCAGGCTGAGCCGCAGCCGCTGCGCATCGGCGCGGAGGGCGAGGAACTGCTGCGCCTGCTCACGCTGCACCGCCAGCGGCTCGACCTGCATCTGCAGCCCGGCGGTAAGATCCTCGAGCCGCTGCAAGTTGGCCCGCGTTTCGTCCAGCCGGCGCACGGCCTCGTCGCGCCGCGAGCGGTAGCGCTCGACCCCGGCGACCTCTTCGAGCAGTCGCCGCCGGTCGGTCGCCTCTAGGCTCAGGATGGCATCGACCTCGCGCTGCGAGATGATGGTGAAGGCCTCGCGCCCGACGCCGGTGTCGAGGAACAGGTCGACCACATCGCGGCGGCGGCAGCGGCGGCCGTTGATCCGATACTCGCTCTCGCCGTTGCGGTAGAGGCGGCGGGTGATCCGGACCTCGCTCAGCTCGAGCGGCAGCCGGCCGAGGCTGTTGTCGATGGTCAGCGCGACCTCGGCATAGCCGAGTGGCCGGCGGTCGCGCGAGCCGGCGAAGATGATGTCGCCGGCCTCGCTGGCGCGAAGGAGCGAGAGCCGGCGTTCGGCGAGGACCCAGAGCAGGGCGTCGGCGAGGTTGGACTTGCCCGAACCGTTCGGGCCGATGACGGCGGTGATGCCGTCGTCGAAGCGCAGCTCGGTCGGGTCGGCGAAGGTCTTGAACCCGTAGAGCTCGAGCCGCCTCAGACGCATGGGCTCATGCGGCGCCCTCGGCGGCGAAGGCTTTGACGTGGAGGCGCAGGTCCGGCAACTGGATCGGCTTGGTCAGGAAGCTGGTCGCGCCGCGGCGGAGGGTGTTGGCCCGCTCGTAGCGGTCGGGCGACTCGGACATCATGACCACCTGCGTGTGCCGCGTGCGCGAGAAGCGGCGCAGCTCCTCGAGGATGTCGAACGCGTTGGCGCCGGGCATGTCCATGTCGAGGAACATCAGCGGCGGCTTGTGCTGCAGCGCCAGGCGCACCGCGTTGACGCCGTCGTGGGCGCACTTGACGGTGTGACCGAACGCCTCGACGAACTTCTGGATCATGTTGGCAACCAGCGGATCATCATCGACAACCAGGATCGTGGCCATGAGTGCATCCTCGGCCACCCGGCTGCGTGCTGCCCAAGCTATCACGGCAGCGACTCGAGCGCGGCGCGGGCGGCCTCTTTGACTTCGTTATCCGAGTCTTTTTCGGCAATCTCAAGCGCGTGCTTAGCCCGCGGGTCGCCAAGTTTTCCTAAGGCTTCGATCACTCGCACCTTGACCGCCGACCGTTCGTCGTCGGCGGCGAGAATCAGCGGGATGACTGCCTCCTTCTGGCCGATCTCGCCCAGCGCCTCGGCGCAGAAACTGCGCACGCTCCACTCCGCGTCGCCCAGCCCGCGGATCAGCGGCTTGACCGCGCCCGGATCGCCCAGCCCGAGCAGCGCCTGTGCCGCCTGCAGGCGGACCATCGCGTTCGGGTCGCCGAGCATCTCGCTCAGCGCCTCGACCGCCACGGGACCGCCCAAGTCGCGCAGCGCGTTGATCGCCACGCTGCGGATGTCGCGGTGCTTCTCTTTGAGCAGCGGCAGCAGCGCCCGGACGGCCTTCTGCAGATTGACGTGACCGACCTTGCCGACCGCCTCGGCGGCGTAGTGGCGGACGCGCGGATCCTCGTCCTTGAGGGTCTCGCTCAGGGCCTCGAACGCCGCCGGGTCACGCAGCCGGCCAAGCGCGTCGGCGGCGTGCAGTCGGCCGTGGGTGCTCTCGTGCCGGAGCAACTCGACCAGCCGACCGACGGATGCCGGACCGATCTTGACCAACGCCTGCACCGCCGTGTCGCGCAGGTCGCCCGACGAACTGGTCAGCGAGCCGACCAGCTTCGGGATCGCCTTCTCATCGGCAATCTCGCCCAGCGCCTCGGCGGCGTAGCGACAGAGCTCGACGTTTTCGTCGTCGAGCATGTCGATCAGGCGATCGACCGCACCGGCGGCCTTGATCTTGCCGAGCGCCTGCGCCGCCGCCTTGCGCACCTCGGCGTTCTCGTCCGAGAGCGAGTCGACCAGGGCCTCCATGGCCGAGTCGTCGGCGATCAGGCCAAGCGTCTCGGCCGCCCGCCGGCGCATCTTGGGATCCTTGTCGAGTAGCCGCTCGACCAGCAGCGGCACCGCGCCGGCGCCGATCTGCGCCAGCGCCTCGACACCGGTGCGCTGCACATTGACGCTCGGGTCGGCCAGTGTCTCGACCAGCGGGGCGAGCGAGACCGGGCTGTTGATCTCGCCCAGGGCGCGCGCCGAGCCCATCCGCACCTGGTATGACCCGTCGGTCAGCGCCGACATCAGCGGCTCGACCGCCGACTCGCCATAGGCCACGATAGCGGCGTGCGCCTTGTCCAGCTCGTCGTCGTTACGCGAGCGGAGGATGTCGATCAGCTCCTCAATCGTCGCCTTCTGGTCGGCCATCTATTCGCGCGCCTCCTGCGGCGCCAGCGCCGCCACGGCGTCGGTCAGCGACTGGCAGGCCGCCTCGACCTGTTCCTGCGTCTGTGGGGTGCTCAAGGACAGCGCCGCCTGAGCCGCATCGGCCGCCGACATCGCCGCGGTGACCCGGGCCTGGAAGTCGGGCTGCTCGGCCCGCGTGGCGCCCAGCGCGACCAGGCTCGCCCGCACCGCCACCAGGTGCTCGCCGGCCAGGCCGAAGTTGCCCTCCTCGGCGCGCTGATAGACCCGCAGAGCCGCCTCGCCCGCGGCGGCGATGCTGCCCGTCGCGATCGACTCGCTCGCCCGGGTCAGCGCCGAAATCTGCTCCTGCGCCGCGTTGTACTGGTCCTTGTAGGTCTCTTCGTCGGCGCTCTTCTGGGTCAGCACCACCGCCGCGATGATCACCAGAATGACCAGGATGACCATCACCGTGGCGGCAAACCGCCCGCTGCCGACCGGCTCGAGCTCGGCCGCCACGGCCTCCACCTCGTGCGGCGCGGGCATCGGCTCGACCGACGGCGGCGGCTCGGTCTCGGGCTGCGGCTCTGGCGCCGGCTCGGCTTCGGCCTCGAGCGCCGCGAGCTGGGCCAGCGCCTGCTGGATCCGCTCACGGTACTTGGGTCCAATGCCGGCGTGGGACTCAATCTCCTCGGCGGTCAGGCCACGGAAGTGCTCGAGCGGGTGATCGTCGAATCCATAGCGTTGCGACTTCAGGTCGTCGATGGTCGGGACAGGGGCGTCCGAGTCGCTGGCCACACCGGTCTCCTTTCGGTGATCACACGCAGCGGGGTCCGTCGGGCCGGCGCATATCTTAGCGCAAGCCGGTGCCGAAGGCAACGGCGACCCACGCCAGCCGCGGCCGGTCAGGCCACCAACTCACCCACGTTGCGCCGCGAGGCAAGCTGCGAGACGAGCAGGAGCAGCGCAATCAGCACCACCAGCACCACGCCATAGGCCGCGGCGCGGCCGAACGAGTAGCGCAACTGGCTCCAGATCTCGATCGCGATCGGCCGGTTGGCCGGGCTGGCCAGCACCACCGAGGCGACATACTCACCCAGCGCGGCGATCAGGGCGAGCAGCCCCCCGGCCATGGCGCCGGGCGCGACCAGCGGCAGGACCACCGTGCGCAGCACCCGCGCCGGTCCGGCGCCCAGCGTGGCCGCCGCCTCCTCCAGGCTCGGCTCGACCTGCGCCAGGCTGCTCTGCACCGCGCGCAAGACCAGCGGCAGGCTGCGGATGAAGTAGGCCATCGGCAAGATGGTGTAGGTGTTGATCAACACGAACCGGCCGAGCAGCGGGCGGTGGACCGAGAAGTACTCGGCCAGGCCGAGGGCGATCACCGTGCCGGGAATGGCCCATGGCAGCATCGCCGTGGCCTCGAGCAGCGCGCGGCCGCGGAACCGGAAGCGGGCCAGCAGCCAGGCCGCCACGATGGCGAAGATCACGTTCGCCGCCGTGCTCTGAAGGCTCATCGCCAGGCTGTTGATCACCGGCACCTGGCCGTTCGGGTCGGCCGCCAGGTAGCGGTAGTTCTCGGTGGTGTAGACTGGCGGCATGACCTGTGAGGTCCAGGCCGCGTTGTCGGCGAAGCTGATCAGCACCAGCATGGCGTGGGGCAGCAGCAGCGCGGCCACCGCCAGCGCGCCCGCCGCGCCGGCCAGGTAGCGGGCGGCGCCCCGGGCGACGATGCGCTGCTCGCCCTGCACACCCTTCGACCCGCCGACATAGCTCCCCCTGCCCTCGACCCAGCGCAGCAGCGCCAGGAAGGCGATGCAGACGGCCGCCAGCACGACCGTCTCGGCGCGCATCAGGAGCAGTTGCTGGTTCTGCCGTGAGATCAGCATCTGGGTGGTCAGCACCCGCACCCCGCCGAGCACATAGGGCGCGGTGAAGCTGGCCATGCTCATCATGAAGACCAGCAGCCCGGCGCCGACCAGCGCCGGGGTGAGCAGCGGGATGACCACCGTCCAGAAGACCCGCGCGCGACCCGCGCCGAGGGTGCGCGCCGCCTCGAGCTGCGACTCGTCCAATCGCGCCAGCCCGGCGGTGACGAAGACGTAGAAGCAGACGTAGAAGCTGTAGGCGTGGACGATCAGCACCGCGCGCAGACCGGTGAACCAGTCGGCCGGCAGCGGCAGACCGAGCCCCTGCCGCGCCCAGCGGGTCAGCACGCCGCTTTCGGCAAACAGGAAGTAGAAGGCGACCACGCCGACCAGCGGCGGCAGCAGCACCGGCACCGTGGCCAGCGCGGCGACAACTCGGCGGCCGGGGAACTCGTAGCGCCAGAAGAGCAGCGCCAGCGGCACGCCGAGCAGCGCCGATAGAACCACGCTCCAGAGCGCAATGACGACCGAGTTGTGCAGCGCCTCGAGCTCGACATTGGTCGGCAGCTCGGCCGTGCCGCGGGCGAAGAACCGGGCATAGCCCTCGAGCGAGAAGCGCCATCCATCAGCGCTCGGCTCGATCAGGCTGCCGAGCAAGAGCCAGGCATTCGGCGCGGCGACCAGCCAGAGCACCACCCCGGCGACGACCGCCAGCAGCACGACGAAGGTGACTCGCCGGCCGGGGGTCATCGGTTGTGCCTCCGGCGTCGCGCAGGCGAGCCCGCCGGCCGGCTCAACCCTGGTTCTTGATCCACTGGTCCCAGTGTTCCATCTGCCGGTCGCCCTCGGCGCGCATCTGGTCCCAGGGCAGGTCGAGCTCCGGGATGTCGCGCGGCAGGTCGGCTGGCAGCGCGGCCGGGTCGATGTCGTGCCGCGCCGGGATGCAGTACCGCTCGCGCGCCGCCCAGAGCGTCGCCTCCTCGCCGGTGGCATAGTCGAAGAACGCCCGCGCGCCGTCGGGGTTCGGCCCGCCGGCGACCAGGGCAATCGCGTCGGTCACCACCGGGCAGCCCGACGCGGGGATGACATAGGCCAGCCGGTAGCCATGCTCGCGCTTCTGGATCTCGACATCGCGCAGGTTCCAGACGGTGATCGACCCCTCGCCGCGGCTCAGCGCGGCCCACATCAGCGCCGGATTGGCCGGGTAGCTCTTGGTCTGCGCGTCGAGCTTGAGCAGCCAGGCCCAGCCGGCCTCTTCGTCGGCCTGGCGGGCGATCATCGCCTGGATGAAGGTCCGCATGGTGCCGCTCGAGAGCGGGTCGCGGATCAGGATCCGGTCGGCCCACTTCGGATCGAGCAGCTCGTCCCAGTCGCGCGGCGCCTCGTCGGCGGTGACCAACTCGGTGTTGTAGACGATCACCCCCGGCGTCAGATACTGGCCATACCAGCGATGCTCGGGGTCGCGCTTGCCGGCGTCGATCTGGTCCGACCAGGCCGGCTCATACGGCGCCAGCAGCCCGGCCTCGGCGGCCTGCTCGAACATCGTGTGCGGCGCGCCCCACCAAACGTCGGCGCCGGGATTGGCCCGCTCGGCCCGGAGCCGGTCGAGGCACTCCTGCGAGCCGATATCGAGCCACTCCATGTCGTACGCGGGATGCGCCGCCTCGAACATCCGCTCGAACGGTTCGAGCATCTCGCGGCCGTGCGGCGAGTAGACCGTGACCTTGCTCCGCACCACCCCCGGCGCGCCGGCCGGCGCCGCCTCGCGCGGCCGCGGCGGTGCGCAGGCGGCGACGCTGAGGGCGGCAAGCAGGGCAAAGAGACGGCGCATCACGGGCCTCCGGCGCGTCAACATACGCCGGCCGCGGGGCGGTTCCCTCCGCGCGACGCACTGGACACCGGTACGTCGCGCCCTGCGCGACAGAAAAAGGGACGGACCCAATTCTCAGTGAATTGGGTCCGTCCCTGTTTCTGCCCGCGCTGCCCCGCCCGCTGGACAGATCCCGCCCTCGGCGTCATGATTCCGGCGGGAGCCGACCGGCATGATCGCCGCGAGCATCGAACAAGCGGGGCTCGGCGACCTTGCCGACAAGGTCGCCCGCGGCGAGCGACTGAGCTACGACGACGGCCTCCGGCTCTACCAGACGCCGGCCATCCACGCCGTCGGCGCCCTGGCCAACCTCGTCCGCGAGCGGCACAACGGCAACTTCACCTGGTGGGTCCGCAACCAACACATCAACTACACCAACATCTGCAACAAGAGCTGCCTGTTCTGCTCGTTCTATGCCGCGCCACGAGACACCGAACGGGGCTACACGATGAGCCTCGAGCAGGTCGCCGACAAGGTGCGCGCATACCTCGACCTCCCGATCACCGAGATCCATGTCGTCGGCGGGGTCAATCCGAAGCTGCCGTACGACTACTACCTCGACCTCTGCCGGGCGATCAAGGACGTGCGGCCCGAGGTGACCCTCAAGGCCTACACGATGATCGAGATCGAGCAGATTGCCCGGGCCGGCCGGAAGAGCCTCGAGGAGGCGCTGGTCGAGCTGCGCGAGGCGGGGCTCGACATGCTTCCCGGCGGCGGCGCCGAGGTCTTCTCCGAACGCGTCCACGCCGAGCTGTTCTGGGCCAAGGGCGACAGCCTGCGCTGGATCGAAGTGGCCCGGACCGCGCACCGGCTGGGCATCCGGTCGAACGCAACGCTGCTCTATGGGCATGTCGAGCAGACACCCGAGAAGGTCGACCACCTGCTGCGCCTGCGCGAACTGCAGGACGAGACCGGCGGCATTCAGAGCTTCATCCCGCTCTCGTTCCATCCCGAGCAGACGGCCATCGCGCACCTGCCGCCGCCGACCGGGCTACAGGACCTGCGTGAGATCGCCGTCGCGCGGCTGATGCTCGACAACGTCGAGCACATCAAGAGCTTCTGGATCATGAATACCATCCAGGTGACGCAGACGGCCCTCTGGTACGGCGCCGACGACACCGACGGGACGATCCAGGAGTATGAAATCACCCGCGATCCGGTCACCGACCGGCGGCAGGTGCTGACCTCCGAGCAGCTCCAGGCGCTGATTCGCGAGGCCGGCCGCGAGCCCGTCGAGCGCGACGCGCTGTATCGCCCGGTGCGCGAGCAGGTCGCCGCATGAGCCGGCGCTGGGCCATCGCGCCGCTGCTCTTCGTCGGCCTGGCCGGCTGCCGGCGCGGGGCCGAGGCCTCGGCCCAGGCGGCGGCGCCGGTCGAACGGTCGCCGGCAAGCTTCGCCGCGCCGCCCGGCTGGTCGACGATGGTCCTGCTGCCGAGCGACGCGGCGGCCGGTTACCAGAGCCCCGACGGCGCCGCCAGCCTGGTGCTGACCGAGACCACACTGCCGGCGGTGATGAGCGAGCACGACGCCGACGCGGCGCTGGCGGCCACCGAGCATCTGCCCGAATCGTGGCGGAACGCCGGCCTGCGGCGGACCGACCAGGGCCGCGGGCGGTTCGGGCCGCATCGGCTGAGCATCTACGAGTCGGAACTGGCCGGCGGCGCGACGCGCCTGAAGCAGTATGTGCTGCTCGACGGCCGGCGGCTGCTGACCCTGACGGGCAGCGCGCCGGCCGGCGCCTTCGCCGCGGCCGAGCCGCTGTTCGACGCGGCGGCGGGGTCGATCGTGACCGATGGAGGGAGCGGCGAGTGAGCGACATCCGTGAGCTCGAGGCCAAGGTGGTCGCCGGCGAACGGCTGACCGAGGTCGACGGCCGACGGCTCTTTGCCCACCCCAACCTGCCCGAACTCGGCGCGCTGGCCGACCTGGCCCGCCGGCGGCACAACCCGGAGCCGGTGGTTACCTACGTCGTCGGCCGGAACATCAACTACACCAACGTCTGCTGGGTCCAGTGCAGCTTCTGCGCCTTCTACCGCCTGCCCTCCGACCGCAGCGGTGAGGCCTACACGCTGGATGAGGCCGCCATCGACGCCAAGATCGAGGAGCTGGTCGCCGTCGGCGGTGACGGACAGGTCGAGCTGCTGCTCCAGGGCGGGCTCAATCCGAAGCTCAAGCTCGACTACTACGAGCGGCTCTTCCGCGGCATCCGCGAGCGTTTCCCGACGGCCTGGCTACACGCACTGAGCGTGACCGAGATCCTCTACATCGCCAAGCTGAGCAAGCTGACCGTGGCCGAGACGATCGCCCGCCTGCGCGCCGCCGGGCTGGGCAGCATTCCCGGCGCCGGGGCCGAGATCCTCGACGACCGGGTGCGCGAGCAGATCGCCCCCTGGAAAGAGACCACGGGCGAGTGGCTGGCGGTCATGCGCGAGGCGCACCGGCAGGGCCTGCGCTCGTCGGCGACGATGATGTATGGCTCGACCGACACGGCCGAGCACCGGCTGCAGCACCTGCTCCGCCTGCGTGAGCTGCAGGACGAGACGGGTGGCTTCACCGCCTTCATCGCCTGGAGCTTCCAGCCCGACGACACACCGCTGGGCGAGCAGCTCGGCCATGCCCGGGCGAGTGGCTTCGACTACCTGCGCACCGTCGCCGTCGCGCGGCTGATGCTCGATAACTTCGCCCACTTCCAGGCGAGCTGGGTGACCCAGGGCCCGAAGATCGCGCAGATCTCGCTCCACTTCGGGGTCGACGATTTCGGCAGCACGATGCTCGAGGAGAACGTCGTCAGCGCCGCCGGGACGAGCTACACCGAGTGCATGACGCTGAGCGAGATGCGGCGGCTGATCGAAGACGCCGGGTTCGAGCCGCGCCGGCGGACGACGTTGTATGAGCCGGTGGAGGAGCGGGTGGTTGCCGGGCCGGTGGCGGCTGCCGTGCCGTAGCAGGTGAGCGGGACCGGTGCGGCGTGGTGCGCCGAGCGAGCTACCGATACCCCTCCCACTCCGGCTCGTGCGCGAAGATGAAGCGGTAGTACTCCTGCGCCTGCAGTCGGCTGCCCGCCGCCTCGTCGACGATCACCCGGCAGCTTGGGTGGAGCTGCAGCGCCGACGCCGAGATCATCGACGTCACCGGGCCCTCGACCGCCTTGGCAATCACCTCGGCCTTCTCCTCGCCGACGGCCAGCAGCAGGCAGCGGCGGGCTTCGAGGATGGTCCCCACGCCCATCGTCAGCGCGCGGGTCGGCACCTGGTCGAGGCCGCCGAACAGCTCGGCGTTCTGGTGCCGCGTCGCTTCGGTCAACGCCTTTGGCCGGGTGCGTGAGAACATCGCGCTGAGCGGCTCATTGAAACCGATGTGACCGGTCCGGCCGATGCCCAGCAGTTGCAGGTCGAGCCCGCCCTCGTCGGCAATCAGCGCCTCGTAGCGCGCGCACTCGGCGTCCAGATCGTCAGCCCAGCCGTGCAGCAGGTGGGTCCGCCGCAGGTCGATGTTGACCTTGCCGAACAGATGCCGGTTCATGTAGGCGCGGTAGCTGTTCGAGTCATCCGGCCGCAGGCCGACGTACTCGTCGAGGTTGAAGGTCACCGCCAGCGAGAAGTCGAGCGCGCCGGCGGCGTGGGCATCGGCCAGCAGTTGGTAGACCCGCTCCATGGTCCGGCCGGTGGCCAGGCCGAGGCAGAGGGTCGGCTTGCCCCGCAGCGCGTCGGCGATCAGCCGGGCGGTCAGCCGGCAGGCCGCCTCGGCGTCGGGCTGGATGACCACTTCCATGCCCGGCGGTTGGCCGCCGCCGGCGCCGCTCCTGCGGAGGAGGCCGGCCGGCGCGGGCGAAGGCTGCGCCGCGGAGCAGACGATGGCGAACATCCCCGTGGGCCTGCAGCTCTTCAGTGTGCGCGGCGAGGTGCAGGCCGACCTGCCGGCGACCCTGGCGCGCGTGGCCGAAATCGGCTACGTCGGCGCCGAGCCGTGGGGCTACGGCGGCGACGCGGTCGCCTGGATGGGCTACGACGCGTCGGCGCTGCGGGGCCACTTCGACGACGCCGGGCTGGCCTGTTGCGGCATGCACCTTGCCACCGGCGCGCTGCTGGGCGACAACCTGGCGCGGACCATCGAGCTGAACCAGGCGCTGGGCAACCGGTTCCTGATCATCGCCATCGACCGCCCGCGGATGGAGGCCCGCGCGACGATCCTCGAGTTGGCCGGCATCCTCAACGAGACGGCCGAGAAGCTGGCCCCGCTGGGCATGGCCTGCGGCTACCACGCCCACGGTTCCGACTTCGCGCTGGTCGACGGCGAGCCGGCCTGGGACATTCTCTTCGCGCACTGCGACCAGGCGGTGATCATGCAGATGGACATCGGCAACTGCGCCGGCGGCGGGGGCGATCCGATCGGCACGCTGCGCCGCTTCCCCGGCCGCACCCGCTCGCTGCACCTGAAGGACTACGGTGGCGGGCCCGAGGCGGTGATCGGCGAGGGCGACGCCGACTGGCCGACCATCTTCGCGCTCTGTGACGAGCTGCACCCGGTCGAGTGGTACGTGGTCGAAGAGGGCCACCCCGGCGGGCTGGGCTACGACATCCCGCGCCGCAGCCTGCAGGCGCTGCGGGCGATGGGCCGGGCGTGATGCCGCAGGCGCGCGTGGCCTTGCTGCTCGCCGGAGTTGCCGCGATGACCACCTCCGCCGCCGAACCCGGCGCGCTGCCGCTGCGACTGGTACCCGACCAGTGCCACGACCTCGAGTACAACGAGACCGACGACGGGTGGGAGATCCGCACCACCGGCGGCGATCCGTACGTCTTCACCGCGCCGGTCGACGGCCCGCTCGATCCGGCCGCCTACATGCTCGCGTTCGAGTTCTTCAGCGCCTCGGGCACCGATGGGTTCCAGGTCTACGCCTTCCCGCCGCTGGCCGAGGCCAACTCGGCCACCGGGCGTGGGCTGGCGCGGAGCGAGGGCTGGTCGAGCCACGCGCTCGACCTGCGCGAGCTGCTCGCGGGGCTCGACTACCGCATCGAGGGTCTGCGGCTCGACTTCGGCCGCCGCGCGGGCAGCACCATCCGCCTGCGCAATCTGCGGCTGCGCCCGCCGACCGAGGCCGAACTGCGGCTGGAGGCGGCGCGGCAGGCGCGGATCGACCGCGATGCCGCGCTCGACGCCTACCTCCGCCGCTACCTCGCCGCCGACTATCCCTGTCGGGTTGCCGAGGTTGCCGTCGATGGCGAGCAGGTGACCATCCGCGGCCGGGCCACCGGCGACGACCTGCGCCTGGCCGAAGCGCCGGTCTATGCCGACCTCGACCGCGACGATTTCGCCTCGGTCACGCCGCTCAATGCCGACGGCGAGTTCGAGCTGGTCGTGCCGCGCTTTGTCGACGGCCGCGACCGGCTGCTCTCGCGCTGGGCGGTGGTCCGGCGGGAAGGTGACGGCTACACGCTGCTCTCGCCGGCGCGCTACGCCGAGAGGGTCACGCCGCGGTGGGACCTGCCCGAGCAGGTGCTGCGCGGGCGCAAGGGACTGGGCGGCTTCGGGCTCGGCCGGCCGCTCCAGGATCTCGACGAGTTGGGCATCGCCTCGGTGACCGTCAACCTGGTGCTCAACGGCCTGGTTAGCACCACGCCGGGCGAACGCTGGAGCCCGTTCGAGTACGCCGGCCAGACCTGGTATGCCAACGACGGCATGCTGGCCGACTTCGACGCGACCTTCAGCGAGCTGGCCCGGCGCGACATCCTGGTCAAGGTGATCATCCTGATCGGTCACGGCGCCGGCGCGCCCGAGGGCAGCTACAGCCGGCTCATCGCCCACCCGGACGCCGACCCGGCGGGCATCTTCGTCATGCCCGACGTGGCCAGCCGCGAGGGGCTCGAGGCCTATGCCGCCGGGCTCGACTTCCTGGCCCGGCGGTACAGCGACCCCGAGGCCGGGCACGGGCGCATCCACCACTGGATCTTGCACAACGAGGTGAATGCCGGCTGGGTCTGGACCAATGCCGGCGAGAAGAGCGACCTGCTCTACCTCGACCTCTACCAGCGCTCGCTGCGCACCTGCTGGCTGATTGCCCGGCAATACGACCCGAATGCCAAGGTATTCCTCTCGCTCGAGCACCACTGGACCCAGCACCAAGATCCACGCAGCCACCCGGCGCGGACGCTGCTCGAGTGGCTGCTGCGCATGGTCGCGGTCGAGGGCGACTTCGACTGGGCGCTGGCCTATCACCCCTACCCGCAGAACCTGTTTGAGCCGCGGGTGTGGGAAGACACGCAGGTCAGCTTCGATTTCGACACGCCCAAGATCACCTTCCGCAACCTCGAAGTGCTGGACGCCTGGGTGCGCCGGCCGGAGACCTTCTACCGCGGCCGGCCGCGGGCGGTGCACCTGACCGAGCAGGGGCTGAACTCACCCGACTACAGCGAGACCGCGCTGCGCGACCAGGCCGCCGGCATGGCTTACACCTGGGCGAAGGTCAAGGCCTGCCCGAGCATCGCCGCATTCGACTACCACAACTGGGTTGACAACCGGCACGAGGGCGGGCTGCGGCTCGGCCTGCGGCGCTTTCCCGACGATCCCGATCAGCCGCTCGGCCGCAAGCCGATCTGGTACGTCTACCAGGCACTCGACACCGATCGCGAGGCGGCGGCCACGGCCTTCGCGCTGCCGGTCATCGGCCTGACCGACTGGTCGGAGGCGATCTGGCGCGACCCAATCGACTGACCCGAGCCGCTCTCCACCAAACCCCGGCCGCGAATCCGCCAAAAGCCCAGGGCGATCTGGGGGATTTCCCTATGTAACCGCAGCTTCGGTTGGGCGATGCTGGAGATGGAGGCACGGGTGGAGCCGACGTCTGGTCTCAGGAGTGCCTAGGGTAGTTGAGTTGACCGCCGTTGAGGATCAACAGCGCGAACGACGCGGGGGCCTGATTGTGATTCTCGAGCCGGTTGCGCGGGAGGCGGAGCAGTTGGTCGAGACTTGGTCGACGGGAAGCAGCGCGTTCGAGTGTGAGGTCGCCGGCGACCTGTCCGAGACGTTGGGTTTCCTGCGCCGCGGGTCGGTCGCCGCGGTGGTGCTGGGCGCGGGGCTGGCCGACGACGAGCGCGAGCGGGCCGCCAAGGCTTGCCGCCAGACGGCCCCGCAGGTCGGTCTGCTGGCCCTGCTCCGCTCCGGCGCCGAGCCGCCGTCGGTCGCGCCGATGGTGACCGCGTCGGTGACCCGTGACCGTCAGGCGCTCGGCGCGGCGGTGACGCGCGCGATTGCCCAGGGCTCGGCGCTGGCCCCGCCAAGCCGCGCCACCGGCCACGCCTGGCCACGGCCGCGCGACGGCGGGCCGTCCGAGGCGTGGAAGCGCCATGTGGCCTATCTCGAAGCGGCGCTGGACAACGTCGCCGAGGCGGTGATGATCACCGACCCCGGCGGCTTGATTGTCTACGTCAACCCGGTCATGGAGCGGCTGAGCGGGTACTCGCGCGACGAGCTGATCGGCGCCATGCCGAACCTGATCCGCAGCGGCCTGCACAGCCGGGCCTTCTATCACCGCCTGTGGCAGACCATCCGGGCCGGCCGGGTGTGGCGCGAGGAGATCACCAACCGCCACCGCGACGGCAGCCTGTACAGCGCCGAGATGACCATCACTCCGGTCGACGACGAGGCCGGCGAGCAGGCCATGTATGTCTGCCGGCTGATCCCAGTGGCCGGTCCGGCGCGCATTCCCGAGGAGCGGCACCGGGCCGTGGCGCTCGAGACGCTCGGCCTGCTGGCCGGCGGCGTGGCGCACGACTTCAACAACATCCTGCAGGTCGTGCAGGGCTTCTGCGAGCTGCTGACCGAGCGGATTGGCGAGCAGCACGAGCTCGAGCGGGTGATGGGCGCGGTGAAGGACGGCGCGGCGCTGATCCGCCAGCTCCTGGCCTTCTCGCGCTGCGAGCCGGGCGAGCCGAAGCCGCTCGACCTGAACGAGGTGGTCGAAGGCCTGCTGCCCATGCTCCGCCGCACCGTCGGCGAGCACATCCGGCTGCGGACCGACCTCTCCCCGCACGCGCGGCCGGCCTTTCTCGGCTCGGTGCAGGCGCAGCAGGTGTTGGTCAATCTGGTGCTCAACGCCCGCGACGCGATGCCCAGCGGCGGCGAACTCGAGATTGCCACCCGTGCCGTCGATGCGGACGATCCGCGACTCGACGAGCTGCCCGACCCGGCGCCGCATGGCGCGGTCCTGCTGCGCATCGCCGACACCGGTTGCGGCATGACCGCCGAGGTGCTCGAGCGGGTGTTCGACCCCTATTTCAGCACCAAGGCGCCGGGCCGCGGCACCGGGCTCGGGCTGCCCATGATCCACGGCGTTCTGCGCCAGGCCGGCGGCGCGATCCGGATCGACTCCGACCCCGGCGTCGGCACACGCGTCACCGTGCTGGTCCCGGCCACCGACCAGGCTGTCGGCGAACAGCTTCCGCTCGTTGACCGGGCGGTGCCGTTCGGGCGCGGCGAGACGGTGCTCCTGGTCGAGGACCTGGCGCCGCTGCGCGAGGCCGTGGCGATGCTGCTCACCAGCCACGGCTACCAGGTCATCCAGGCGGCCGACGGCGCCGACGCCCTGGCCGCGATGAAGCTCCGCGGCGCGCCGGTCGACGTGGTCATTACCGACGTGGTGATGCCCCACCTGTCGGGTCCCGCGCTGGTCCGCGAGCTGCGCCAGCTGGGCCTGGCCGAGCGGTTCGTCTTCACCTCGGGCTACGCCGAGCACGAGAGCGTCGGCGACGACCTGGCCGACGAGCTGTCGCGGGTGCTGCAGAAGCCGTTTCGACTCGAAGAGATCCTGTCCCGGCTGCGGGAGGAGCTAGCAGCATGATCGAAAGTGCCCTGCTGTCGCCGGCGGCGACCGGACCGATCTCCCGCCCGGCGAGCCGTCCGAATGAGCGAGACCGGCGCGCCGGGCCACATCCGCCGCTGCGGCTGATGCTGGTCGGCCAGGGCGAGCTGGTCGAGGTGGCCTGCGTCCACCTGCAGTCGGCCTGCGATGGACGGGTGCAACTGCGCCGTGCGCCGGGGCTCGACGAGGCGCTGCAGCATATCGACCGCGGCTACGACGCCGTGCTGCTCGGCCTCGAGGACGAGCAGGTGGCCGAGGCGGTGCGCTGGCTCCACGCCGAGGCGCCGGCGGTGGCGATTGTGGTGCTGGCCAAGACCGACCAGCCGCTGGTGGCCGAGGCGGCCCTGCTGGCCGGCGCGCAGGAGTGGCTCTGCCTCGATGACGGCGGCATCGCCCGGCTCTGCCCAACGCTGCGGCAGACCGTCCGGCGGCACCGTGTCCACTCGCAGCTGCTGCGCGAGTCGCGGCGCTACCGGACGATGATCGAGCAGGCCAGCGAGGTGCTCTTCGAGGCCACGCCCGAGGGCGTGCTGACCTACGTCTCGCCGAGCTGGAGCGCGCTGCTCGGGCGCCCGCGCGAGGAGGTCCTCGGCCGCCATTTCGGGACCTTCATCCACCCCGAGGATCTGGCCCGCGTCGAGCAGTCGCTGGCGCTGCTCCGGGCTGCCGGCGGCACCTCGCCAGAGGTCGAGCTGCGGGTGGCCCACGCCGACGGCCAGTGGCTCTGGTTCGCCGTCCGCTCCACCGCGGTCTGTGACGGCGCCGGCGACCTGCTCTACGTGGTCGGCCTGGCCCGCGACATCACCGCCCACCGCGCCGCCGACCAGGACCGGCAGCGCCTGGCCGCGGCCATCTCGCACGCGCCGGTGGCGGTGCTAATCACCGACCTCGAGGCGAACATCACCTATGCCAATCCGGCCTTCGAGCAGTCGACCGGCTACAGCCGCGCCGAAGTGATGGGCCGCAACCCGCGGCTGCTCAACAGCGGCCGCCATGGCCCGGAGTTCTATGCCGACCTGTGGCGGACGGTCACCTCGGGCCGCACCTGGCGCGGACGGCTGATCAACCGGCGCAAGGACGGCACCGAGTTCGAGGAGCAGGCGATCATCTCGCCGGTGCTCGACCAGAGCGGACGGATCGCCAGCTATGTCGCGGTCAAGCATGACCTGACCGAATCGAAGCAGCTCGAAGCGCAGTTGCTCCAGGCGCAGAAGCTGGAGTCGATTGGCCAGTTGGCCGCCGGCATCGCCCATGAGATCAACACCCCGACGCAGTTCGTCAGCGACAACACGACCTTCTTGACCGAGTCGCTCGACGGCCTGGTCCGCCTGCTCGGCGAGTACGACGGGTTGCTCGAAGCGGCTCGGCAGGGCGCGGTCTCGCCGACACAGATCGAATCCATCGACCAGCTCCGCGACGAGATCGCCCTCGACATGCTGCTCGATGAGATCCCCGACGCGTTGCAGCAGTCGGCCGAGGGGTTGGAGCGGATCGCCGACATCGTCCGGGCGGTCAAGCGCTTCTCGCACCCGGGCGCGGAGGAGAAGGAGCTGATCGACCTGAACGAGGCGCTGCGCACCACGGGCATGGTCAGCCGCAACGAGTGGAAGTACGTGGCCCGGCTCGAGCTGGCGCTGGACGACGATCTGCCCCTGGTGCCGGGCTATCCGGGCGACCTGAACCAGGTCTTTCTTAACCTGATTGTCAACGCCGCGCACGCGATTGCCGAACAGGTCGGGGCGATGCCGAGCGAGGAGGAGCGCGGCACCATCGCGGTCGGAGCGCGGCGCGACGGGGCCTGGGTCGAGGTGGCGGTGACCGACACCGGGTGTGGTATGAGCGAGGAAGTGCAGCGCCGCGCCTGCGACCCGTTCTTCACCACCAAGAAGGTCGGTCGCGGGACCGGGCAGGGGCTTTACATCGCGCACGATGTGGTGGTCAACAAGCATGGCGGCCGCCTTCAGATCGAGTCGAATCCCGGCCGCGGCACCACCTTGCGGGTGTACCTGCCACTGGGCGAGGAGGTTGGGTAATGCCGCGCGTGTTGATGGTCGACGACGAGCCGCGGGTGCTCGCCGGCTTCCGCCGCGCGCTGCTCGGGCGCGGGCTCGAGTGCGAGCTGCGTGAGGCCGGCAACGGTCGCGAGGCGCTCGAGGTCCTCCGCCGCGAGCCGATCGATGTGGTCCTGTCGGACGTGCAGATGCCCGGTATGGACGGCCTCGAGCTGCTCCAGGCGATTCGCGCCGAGACCGCCTGGGAGACTGTCCAGGTGGTCATCGTCACCGGCCTCGACGCGCGCGACCAGAAGGCCCGGGCGATCGAACTCGGCGCCAGCGACCTGCTGACCAAGCCGGTCTCGACCGCCGAACTGCAGGCGCGGCTGCGCAACGCGCTGCAGCTCAAGGCCTATCAGGACGACCTGCACGCGCGCAACGCCGTGCTCGAGGAGGAGGTGCGGCGGCGGACCACCGAGATCGCCGCCTCGCGCGCCGAGGTGGTCTTCCGCCTGGCCAAGGCGGCCGAACTGCGCGACGAGGAGACCGGCCTGCACGTCGTGCGGGTCGGCTGCTACTGTCGGACCATCGCCCAGACGCTGGACCTGGGTGCGGCCTTCTGCGACACGATCTTCCTCGCCGGCCCGCTGCACGACGTGGGCAAGATCGGCATTCCCGACGAGATCCTGCTCAAGCCCGGCAAGCTCGACCCCGGCGAGTGGACGGTGATGCGGCGCCACACCCAGATCGGCGCGGCCATACTGAGCCGCGAGCCGGGTGCGTTCGAGGCGCTGCTGTCCTCCTCGGGCGGGCTGCGCAGCCTGGTCGAACCGCGGCCGGAGAACCCCGTGCTGGCCATGGCCGCCGACATCGCCATGGCGCATCACGAGCGGTGGGACGGCGACGGCTACCCGCGCGGGCTGGCCGGCAACGATATCCCGCTCGCCGCGCGAATCTGCGCCGTCGCCGACGTCTACGACGCCCTCGGCTCGGTGCGGCCGTACAAGCCGGCCTATCCCGAGGAGCAGGTGCTGGCGATCATGGCCGACGGCCGCGGCAGCCAGTTCGACCCGGAGGTCTACGACGCGTTCGGTGACTGCCTGCCCGAGCTCCAGGCGCTGCGCCGGCGGTTTGTCGACCAGCTCCGGCCCAACGAGGTGCTGCTGTGAAACGCATCCTGTTCGTCGATGACGAGCCTCGGGTGCTGGCCGGTATTCGCCGCATGACCCTGCCGATGCGCGGCAAGTGGGAGGTCCTGCTCGCCGAGAGCGCGGCGGAGTCGCTCGAGCTACTCGATCGCGAGCCGGTCGATGTCGTCGTGTCCGACATCCGCATGCCGGTGATGGACGGCGCCACGCTGCTGGCCGAGGTCAAGCGGCGGCATCCGGCGGTGGTCCGCATCGTGCTCTCGGGGCAGTCCGATCAGGACAGCGTGCTGCGGTCGGTCAGCTCGACGCACCAATACCTGACCAAGCCGGTCGACGCGACCAGCCTGCGCGAGACGATCGATCGCGCCTGCGCCCTGCAGGACCTGCTCGGCTCGGCCGAGCTGCAGGCGGTGATCAGCCAGGTCTCGCAGATGCCGGCGCTGCCGGAGACCTATCGCGAGCTGACCGCGGCGATTGACGACCCGGACTCCTCGCTCGCCGCGGTGGCGCGGATCATCAGCCGCGACGTCGGCATGACGGCCAAGATCCTGCAACTGGTCAACTCCGCCTTCTTCGGCTTACGGCGTCATGTCTCGTCGCCCGAGCAGGCCGCCACACTGCTCGGCCTCGACACCATCCGCGCACTGGTGATCACCGTCGAGGTGTTCAAGCAGTTCGACGATGCGGCGGTCGAGGGCTTCTCGCTCAAGGCGGTCGAGAGCCACTGCCTGACCGTCGGCGGGCTGGCGCGGCAGGTGGCCCAGGCGGAGTCGCTCGACCGCACCGCCTGTGACGACTCGTTCCTCGCCGGCGTGCTCCACGACCTGGGCAAGCTAATCCTGTGCGCCAACCTGCCTGAGCAGTACAGCGCGGTGCTGGCCGAGGCGAAGCACCGCGGGGTCAGCGAGTCGGCCGTCGAGCGCGAGGCCTTTGGTGCCGACCACGGGGCCATCGGGGCGTTCCTGACCGGCCTGTGGGGCATGTCCGAGGCGATCCAGTGCGCGCTCGCCTTTCACCACCACCCGAGCGATGCGCCGAAGCAGACGTTTGAGCCGCTGACCGCGGTGCATCTGGCCAACGCGCTGGCCTGCGGCCACACGCCGAACGATGACGACCCGTCACCCGACCGGCTCGACATCGCCTACCTGACGCCGCTTGGTCTCGACCGGCGCTGGCCCGCCTGGGCGGCGCTGGCGGCGCCCGACGGCGAGGAGTCGACCCAGCCATGAAGGTCCTCTGCGTCGACGACGACCCGAACGTGCTGAGCGGCATCCGGCGTAACCTGCAGCGCCGTGTGCCCCTCGACCTGGCCGCCAGCCCGGCCGAGGCGCTGGCCAAGATCCGCGCCGACGGCCCCTATGCCGTCTGCGTCACCGACATGCAGATGCCGGGCATGAACGGCATCGAGCTGCTCCGCGAAGTGCAAGCCGTGGCGCCCGACACGGTGCGCATGATGCTCACCGGCTATGCCGACCGCGACACCGCGATCGAGGCGATCAACCGCGGCCAGATCTACCGCTTCCTCTCCAAACCGTGCCAGCCGGCCACGCTGCTCGAGGCGATTGAAGACGGCCTGAAGCAATACCAGCTCGTCACCGGCGAGCGAGAGCTGCTCAGCGAGACGCTCGGCGGCGCGGTCAAGATGATGTGCGACCTGCTCTCGATGGTCAGCCCGGCGGCCTTCGGCCGCGCCTCGCGGGCCCGGCGGACGATCCAGCTCCTGACCGAACAGCTCGGCTGCGAGCTCGGCTGGGAGCTCGACCTGGCGGCGATGCTCTGCCAGGTCGGCTGCGCGACCATCCCCGAATCGGCTCTGGAGCTGATCTACCGCGGTGAGCAGGCCTCGCCCGCCGAGATGGTCATGTTCCGCCGCCACCCCGAGGTCGGGGCGCGGCTGATCGCCAGCATTCCGCGGCTCGAGCCGATTGCCGAGCTGGTCGCCGGACAACTGACCGACGACGGGCCGCCGCCCTCGCGCGAGACGGGCCTGCTCCGCCTGGCGCTCGATCTCGATACGCTGCGCGAAGCCGGCCTCGACTCGCGCGGCGCCATCGCCGAACTGCGCCGCCATGCGATGCGCTATGACGCCGACGCGCTGACCGCGCTCGACCAGGTCGTCGCCGTCGAACGGTCGTCACACGTCGAGCTGCTCTCGGCCTTCGAGCTGACCACCGGCATGACCATCGCCGAGCCGGTCTACGCCGACGACGGCGTGCTGCTCGCCGGCCGCGGGCTGGAGGTCAACCCGACCGTGGTCGAGCGGCTGCGCAACTTCGCGCACCTCGGCCGGCTGAGCCACCGCTTCCGCGTGCTGGTCCCATGAGCCACCGAAATCGGGTCCGTCCCTATTTCTGGGGTTGACGTTTTGGCGGTGACGGCAGTAGACTGTCGGTCTGCATCAACGGTTGCCTGATCCCTGGAGGGCCGTGCATGCGCCGCAAGACCGACTATGAGCTGATTGGCGCGCATGGTGGCAAGTATGCCTTGGTGATGGGCGCCACCCGCCGAGCCAAGCAGTTGGCCGATGGTGCTCGCCCGCTGATCGAGCGCAGCAGTCTCAACAATGTCGCCACGGCCATCGGCGAGATTGCCGAGGGCCGGCTGATCGTGCTGCCGCCAAAACTGCCGACTCGACCGTCCCCGCTGCGCGACCTGCCCAGCGACGAGACCGACCCCGACAGCGATGGCTGACCAGCCTGATTTCTACGAGGTGCTCGACGTCCCGCGTGACGCCGACGCCGCCGAGATCAAGCGCGCCTACAAGCGCAAGGCTCGCGAGCATCATCCCGACGTCAGCACCGACCCCGATGCCGTCGAGCGGTTCAAGCGCGTCGGCGAAGCCTACGCGGTGCTCAGCGATCCGGCCAAACGCCAGCAATACGACCGCTACGGCCGAGTGCCCGACGGCTCGCCGTTCGCCGGCGGCGACGTCGACTTCGGCATCTTCGGCGACCTTGGCTCGGTGTTCGAAAGCCTGTTCGGCATGGGCGGCCGGCGCGCGCCGCGACCGAACGGCCCGCAGCAGGGCGACTCGCTGCTCTACGATGTGGCCCTGACCCTCGAAGAGGTGGCCACCGGCGTCGAGACGCCGGTCAGCTACCAGCGGCTGGCCGTCTGCAGCGACTGCTTCGGCACCGGCGTCGGGCCCGACGGCAAGCGCGAGCGGTGCGACACCTGCGGCGGTCAGGGCATGGTGCGCCAATCGCGGCGCAGCCTGTTTGGCGACATGACGGTGACCACGGCCTGCCCGAGCTGTGGCGGCGACGGCGAGCGGATCGTCGGCGCCTGCAACCGCTGCCGCGGCGACGGCCGTGCGCGCGAGACGGTCGAGCGCACGGTCGAGATCCCGCCCGGCGTCGAACAGGGCATGCGCGTCCGCGTCGCCGGCGGCGGCGACGCCGGACGGCAGGGCGGGCCGCCGGGCGACCTCTTCCTGCGCGTCTTCGTCCGCCCGCACGAGCGCTTTGAGCGTGACGGGATCGACCTGCACACGCAGCTCGACCTCAGCTTCTCGCAGGCCGCGCTGGGCGACCGGGTCACCGTCGACGGGCTGCTCGGACCGCACGAACTGTCGCTGCCGGCCGGCACGCAGACCGGCCGCACCTTCCGTCTGGCCGGCGGCGGCCTGCCCTCGGCCCGCGACGCCGGGCGGCGCGGCGACCTTTACGTCAGCGTCCGGGTGGTCACGCCGACCGACCTCTCGGCCGAGGAGAAGGAACTCCTCTTCCGCCTGGCCCATCTGCGCGGCGAACGCGAGTTGGAGCCGGAGGAGAAGGGGTTCTTCAAGCGGCTGTTGGACAAGCTGCATCTCGAGTAGCAGGGCAGTGCCGACTGCCGGGCAGCCACAAGGGCTGCCCCTACCGCCGGTGCACGGACCGCCAGCTTCCAGCCGGCACCCGTGGACCGCCGGCGTCCCAGGCGTGCTGGTTTTCGTGGTAGGGGCAGGTCTCAGACCTGCCCGCGTGCGAGCCGATCCGCTCTGGAAGCGGGCTCGTCGGCATTCGGGCGGGTCTGAGACCCGCCCCTACCGCGCGTTTGAACACCCCCGTCCAGCCGGCACCCGGCGCGCGCAGCGCGCCGCTACGGGCCGGCTCAGTCCGCCGGCGGGCCCTCGACGATTTCGGTCCGCCGCTCGTCGGGGTAGACCTCGCCGCGCAGGCCCTCGAGGTACTTCTCGGCCGCCAGCGCGGCGGCGCAGCCGGTGCCGGCGGCGGTGACCGCCTGCTGCCAGACGTGGTCCTGCACATCGCCCGCGGCGAACACGCCGGGCAGGTTGGTCCGCTGGTACTGGTCGGTGACCAGGTAGCCATTCTCGTCGGTCTCGAGCAGGCCGGCGAACAGCTTGGTCTGCGGGTCGTGGCCGATGGCGATGAAGAAGCCGTCGGTCGGATGCAGCCGCTCCTCGCCGGTCTTGAGGTCGCGCAGCCGGGCGCCGCTGACCACCCCGTCGGTGCCGACCACTTCGGTCACCACGGTGTCCCAGACCATTTCGATCTTGTCGTTGCCGAACACCCGCTCCTGCATCGCTTTGCTCGCCCGCAGGGCGTCGCGGCGGTGGACCAAGTAGACCCGGGCGGCGAATTTGGTCAGGTAGGTCGCCTCTTCGGCCGCCGTATCGCCGCCTCCGACAACGGTGATCACCTTGTCGCGGAAGAAGAAGCCGTCGCAGGTGGCGCACGCGCTGACCCCGTGGCCCCACAGCTCGGTCTCGCCGGGAATGCCCAGCTTGCGCGGCTCGCTGCCGGTGCAGACGATCACGCTCCGGGCGGTGTACTCGTCCTTGGCCGTGCGCAGCCGTAGCGGACGGCCGCTGAAGTCGACTTCGGTCACCCAGTCGATCACCACCTCGGTGCCGTAGCGCCGGGCCTGCTGCTCCATGCGGTCCATCAGCTCGGGGCCGAGGATGCCGTCGGGGAAGCCGGGGTAGTTCTCGACGCCGGTGGTCAGCCCAAGCTGCCCGCCGGGGGTCTGGCCGGTGATCAGCAGCGGCTGGAGGTTGGCCCGCGCGGCGTAGATGGCGGCGGTCCAGCCGGCGCATCCGGCGCCGAGGATGATCACGTCACGAGTTTCGGCCACAGCGGGCTCCTCACGCGGGCTAGCGTATCACGGCGGTCAGGCGAGTCAACCGCTGCGCGGTGGGCGGTGGTTCCGCTGCCGAACACCATTCGGCAAAGTCGCAACGGTGGCTTGTCAGGGGTGTCACAAGCGGTGTATGGTTGGCGCCGGCGCGCGCGTGCCAGCCTGGCGTCGGTCGAAAGGGAGCGCTGAGACGTGTCGACGATTCGGTGGCTCGGCGGCCTGCTGGTGCTGCTGGGGAGTTCGGCCGCGGGGCAGACGCTGCAGCTCTCGCCGGTGGAGCTGTCGCAGGCCCTGGTCGTGGTCGGCGAGCTGCAGGAGATCACCGCCACACTTCACAACCCGAGCAGCGCCACCGTCGAACACCTGACCGTCGACCTTCTCACCCCCTTCGGTTGGTCAGCCGACCCGGTGCGGCTCGAGATCGCCGCCATCGGCCCGTTTGCCACCCACCCCATCCGCTTCCGGCTGATGCCCACTCGCGACAGCAACGGCGATGGCCGCATCGTGGTCAGCGGCGGCACGGCGCGGCCGCTCGAGTCGGTCTTTCACCTCAGCAGTTGCCACCCCCTGGCGCCGTCGATGATGCTCTGGCGGCAGACCGAGCCGGCGGTCGACCGCGTCGACGAGGACGGCTGCGTATATGTCGCCACGGGCAGCTACATCCTGTTCCTCCCGCGCTGCGGCGAGGGGCACGGCTCCGGCCTGGTCTATCTCCGCCGCGGCCGGCGCTGGGACCGCGTGGCCACCCTGCCGGCGCTGGGCCACCTGCTCTATGACGACGGCGGCAAGACCGCTGAGCGGTGGGTCTGCCCCGAGACGGCCTGGATCCCGCCGCGTGATCCGCGCGGTGAGTATCTACTGACGCTGCGCGATGAGTGGACCGACGAGTCGGGCCGCGAGTGGGTCTCCAAGGTCTTCTTCGCCCCGACCTCCGACCCGCGGGTGATCAAGTGCACCCATGCCGTCTGGTGCAGCGCGCCGGCGTTGCTCTACCGCTTCGAGGGTCCGATGACCTGCGCCGGCGACGGCAGCTTCGGCGCCGCCCGCGGCGAGGTGGCGATGCCCGCCGAGGCGGAGCAGCGGCACGACCAGGCGCTGCTCGCCCGCGGCGACGCTGACGGGCCGGGCGTGATGGCGGTCGAGTCGCCACGCGGCGGCGTGATTGGCGTGCTCTACGACCCGGCCCAGGCCTGGTCGCGCGACCGGCTCGGTCCGCACGGGCTGTTTGCTTCGCCGAACCGGCTGTATCGCCAACAGAACCACTACCTGGCCTTGATGCTGCCCCACTTCGGCGTCGACCAGTTCTCGTGGGCGCGGCGCGCTTCGGCGGCCTATCGGCTGACGCCGGGCGAGCCGGTGTTCTTGCGCAGCGAGCTGTTCGTCAGCCCCGACGGCGATGTCGCCACGGCCCGGGCGGCCTGGTCCGAGCGCTTTGCGCCGGGCGGGCCGGGCTACCTGGGCAATCCGCTCGGCTGAAGGAGCAGCCCGGCCCGCCGGGAACCTGCGCCTCGGCCCGTGATGCTTCATCTCTCGGGCGCCGAGCCGGAGAGGGTGATGCCCGAGAAGTACTTCCGCAACGTTGAAATCGACCTGGACGATCTGGCCGACGCGGTGATCGACTGGTTCGAGCAGGACGAGTTCGAGGTCCAGGACTTTCAGGAAGGGCCGAGCATCTACCTCCAGGCTCGCAAGTCGAGCCTGCTGAGCACCCTGAGCGGCACGGGCAAGGCGCTCAACGTCCGCCTCTCACCGCTCTCGCGCGGGTTCAAGGTCGAGGTCGGCCCGGGCGACTGGCTCGACAAGGGCATCGGCGCCGGCGTGGCGCTGGCCACGCGGTTCATCTTCCTCCCGCTGGCCATCGGCACGGGCATCGCCACCGGTTATGGCATCTACCAGCAGCTCAAGTTGCCCGAGCAGTTGCTCGACTTCGTCGAGGCCTATGTCGACCGGCACGGCATCGACCTCGAGACGCGCGAGCTGGAGGAGCGCCGTACGCGGCGTGAGCGCAAGGTCGAGGCGAACATCGACCCGGGCGACATCGAGGATGAGCTGGCCGCCCTGCGCGCCAGCCGCGGGCGGAAGCGCGACGCGCCGGCCACCGCCAAGTCCTTCTGCCCCGAGTGCGGAGCCGAAACCAGCGGCGGCAACTTCTGCGCCGCCTGTGGCTACGACCTGCGCAAGGCCGCCGAGCCGCCGCCCGACGAGTAACGGAAGGGCCCACCGCCCGCCGGCCGAATAGCCGCCGCCGATGATACCCGACGAACTGATCGCCCGCCTGCGCACCTGGCTGCCCGCCGTCGGCGCCGCCACGGCCGGCGAAGAGCCGCTGCTCGAACCGCTCGGCGGCGGCATCTCGAACGACGTCATCGCGGTCACCACCTCACGCGGCGCGTTCGTCTACAAGACCGCGCTGCCCAGGCTCCGCGTCGAAGCCGAGTGGCTCAGCGACGTGGCTCGGGTGCGTCGCGAGGCCGACTGCCAACGCTGGTTGGCCGGCGTGCTGCGGCCCGGTGAGGTGCCCGCGGTGATCGCCGAGGATCTGGACCGACACGGCTACCTGATGGCCCGCGCGCCCGACGCGGCGGTGAACTGGAAGGAGGCCATGCTGGCCGGCCGGCCGCCGGCCGGCGCGGCGGCGCTGGCGGGCGACCTGCTCGGCCGCATCCACGCCGCCTCGGCCGGTGACGCCGCGCTGCGCGAGCGGTTCGGCGACAAGCTGGTCTTCGATCAGTTGCGGCTCGATCCCTACCTGCGCGAGGTGGCGCGCCGCCGGCCCGGGCTGGCTGGGCCGCTCGGCCGGCTGGTCGACCAGCTCGCCGGCGCGGCGGAGTGCCTGGTCCACGGCGACTTCAGCCCGAAGAACCTGCTCGTGCTGCCCGGCCATCTGATCCTGCTCGACCACGAGGTGGTCCACTACGGCGACCCACGGTTCGACCTCGGGTTCTTCTTCTGCCACCTCTTCCTCAAGCCGCTGCACCTCGGGCTCGAGGCGCTCTGGCCCCAGCCGGGCGAGGCCTGGGCGGCTTACCGTGCGGCCTATCCGGCGGTGGACGAGGAGTCGTGGCTGCCGTTGCTCGGCGCCTGCCTGGCGGCACGGGTGGACGGCAAGTCGCCGGCGGAGTATCTTCGCGACCAGGCCAAGCCACGCGTCCGCAGCCTGGCCGAGCCGCTGCTGCGCGGCGAGGTGAACCGGCTCGACGAGGCGGTGGCCCTGGCGCGGACGTTGTGAAGGAGACGGCGTGGCGGAGATTGAGCAGGTCCGGGCGCGGGAGATTCTCGACAGCCGCGGCTATCCGACGGTCGAGGCCGAGGTGACCCTGGCCGACGCGACCTTCGCCCGGGCCAGCGTGCCGTCGGGCGCGTCGACCGGGGCGAGCGAGGCGCTCGAACTGCGGGACGGCGAGCCACGCTTCGCCGGCCGCGGCGTGCGGCGAGCGGTCGAGCATGTCGTCGGCGAGATTGCGCCTCGACTGGTCGGGCTCGAGGCCGGCGACCAGCGGGCGGTCGATCGCGCGATGATCGAGCTCGACGGCACGGCCGACAAGTCACGGCTGGGGGCCAACGGCATTCTGGCGGTCAGCCTGGCCGTCGCCCGGGCGGCGGCGGTGAGCCGTGGCGAGCCGTTGTGGCGCCACCTGGGCGAGGTGCTCTTCGCCGGCGTCGAACCGGTGCTGCCGCTGCCGATGGTCAACATCCTCAGCGGCGGCCACCATGCGGGGTTCCAGCTCGACCTGCAGGACCTGCTGGTCATCCCCATCGCGGCGGGGAGCACGATCGAGTGCCTCGAGTGGCTGAGCGCGATCTATCTGGCCGTCCGAGACATCCTCCGTCGCGAGGTGGGCTACACGCAGCTTGTGGCGGATGAGGGCGGCTTCGGTCCGGCGCTGGCCGGCAACGAGGCGATGCTCGAGGTGGTCTGCCGCGGCGTCGAGGCCGCCGGGCTGCGGCTCGGGCGGCAGGTAGTGCTGGCCGTCGACGTGGCCTCGTCGCACTTTTGCCGCGACGGCATCTATCGTCTCGCCGCTGATGGGGTCGAGCGCGACGCCGGGGCGATGATCGCCGTGCTCGAGCGCTGGCTCGACGACTACCCGGTGATCAGCCTCGAGGACGGCCTGAGCGAGGAGGACTGGGGCGGCTGGACGGCGCTGACCCGCCGTCTCGGCGACCGGGCGCAACTGCTCGGCGACGACCTGTTCACGACGAACCCCGATCGGCTGCGCCACGGGATCGGCCTCGGCGCGGCGAACAGCGTGCTGATCAAGGCCAACCAGATCGGCACACTGAGCGAAGCGGCCGAGGCGTTAACGATAGCCCGCCAGGCGGGCTATACGGCCGTCGTCTCGACCCGCAGCGGCGAGACCTGCGACGACGCGGTGGTTGACCTCGCAGTGGCGAGTGGCGCGGGGCAGATCAAGCCGGGCTCCGTGGCGCGGAGTGAGCGGCTGGCCAAGTTCAACCAGATGCTGCGACTCGAGGAGCAACTCGGCGCCGGCGCCTTCGCCGGTGCTGCAACCCTTTTGCGCTGGTGGCCAGGGCGTGGAACCGCGCCGCGGGGCGGGCCGGCGGGCCGGCGGGCCGGGAGAGATGGATGAGCAGCGAGACGAACGGACTGGCGGTGCCGACCGCCGAGGCGTTGACCTTCGGCCGCGCGCCGCGGCCGGTGAACTGCGGGCTGGGGGTGACCATCGGCGGCGGCCGCGTGCTGCCCGAGGTGAACTTCACCCTGCCCACCATGAAGGTCAGCGAGGCGACCTTCGAGGCGGTGCGCGAGCGCTATCGCTCGATGGTCACGCGCATCCTCACCCGGGCCGTCGAACTCGGCTGCGGCGCGCTGGTGCTCGAGTTCGAGCAGCTCTTCGAGATGACCCTCAACCCGTCGTGGGGGGCCACGCTGTGCGCTGACATGAAGGCGATCATGACCGATTTCCACGATCGCCACGGCCTCGCCTCGGCACTGCGGGCGACCATCGCCGACATCCGCGATCAGGAGCGTCCGCCGCGGATGCGCACCGGCGAGCAGGCGGCGATCATGCTGGCGGCGTTCGACCAGTGCGCGGCGGCGGGCGCCGACATGCTCTCGATCGAGTCGACCGGCGGCAAGGAGATTCACGACAAGGGTCTGGTCGAGTGCGACCTCGAGTCGATCGTCTACGCCCTCGGCGTGCTCGCCCCGTCCGACATGGCCTGGCTGTGGGAGCGGATCAGCGACATCGCCGCGCGGCGCGGCGTCGTCTCGGCGGGCGACACCGCCTGCGGCTTCGCCAACACGGCGATGCAGTTGGCGCACCAGCAGATGATCCCCAGCATCGTCGCCGCGCCGGTGCGGTTGATGGCCGCGGTGCGCTCGCTGGCCGCGGTCGAGCACGGCGCCGTCGGGCCGCTCAAGGACTGCGGCTACGAGAATCCGGTGATCAAGGCGATCGCCGGTGTGCCCATCGCGATGGAGGGCAAGTCGTCGGCCTGCGCGCACTCGTCGCCGGTGGGCAACGTCGCCGCCGCCTGCTGCGACCTGTGGAGCAACGAGTCGGTCAATGACGTGCGGCTGCTGGCCGGTTTCGGGCCCGAGGTTTTCTGCGAGATCCTGATCTACGACTGCCGGCTGATGAACCAGGCGATTGCCACCGGCCGCGACGCGATGCTGCGCGAGCTGATGATCGAGTCGGACTGCGCGCTGAGCCCGCAGGCTTACGTGCTCGACCCGGCGATGATCCACCGCTGCGCGGCGCTGATCGCCGAGACCGGCAGCGATCCCTATGCCCGCACGCTGGCCGTCTGCCGCTGGGTCACCGCCGAACTCGACGAGGCGATCGCCGCCGGCAGGGTCGCGCTGCCCCCGCGCGAAGAGCGCTGGCGCGGCATGTTGATGGACATGGTCGGCGCGTTGCCCGACGACCCGGCAGAGCTCCGACGGACCGTTGACCTCATGCGCGGCGACCTCTACCTGCCGGCCGAGTATGGCCTGGGCTAACCGCCGCGCCGGGGAGGTGCGCGTGCCTTCTCGCTGGCTCCGGCACATGGCCCTGATCGTCGCGCTCGGGGTCGCGATCTGGCTGGTCGATGCCGCCGGCCACGCCGCCGAAGCCACCGGCGGGATCGATCTCGGCGCGCTGCTGGTCGGCCTGCTCGGCGGCCTGGCGGTCTTTCTCTTCGGCATGGAGCAGATGGGCGACGCGCTGCAGGCCTTCGCCGGCGGCGGCCTGCGCCGGCTGCTGGCCCGGCTGACCCGCAACCGCCTGGCCGGCCTGCTGACCGGCTTCGCGGTGGCCAGCGTGGTGCAGTCGAGCGGCACCACCACCTCGATGCTGGTTGGGCTGATCACCATCGGACTGATGAGCCTGGGCCAGGCGCTCAGCGTGATCCTCGGCGCGGGCATCGGTGGCACCGTCACGCCGCAGCTCGCCGCGTTCAACATCTACGGCTACGCGCTGCTGTTCGTCGCCGTCGGCTTCGCCATGTGGAGCGTTTCGCGCGACCAGCGCACGCGACAGCTCGGGCGGCTCGTCCTCTCGTTCGGCCTGCTCTTCTACGGCCTCAAGCTGATGACCGACGCGATGGCGCCGCTGCGCGAGTACGAGCCGTTCCTCGAACTGCTCGCCTCGCTGCGCGAAACCTGGCTCGCGGTGGCCGTGGCGACGGTCTTCACCGCGCTGGTGCAGTCGAGCGCGGCGACCGTCGGCGTGGTGGTGGTCTTCGCGCAGCAGGGGCTGATTGACCTGGAGACCGGCATCGGGCTGGTCCTCGGCGCCAACCTGGGCACCTGCGCCACGGCGCTGCTCGCGTCGCTGGGCAAGTCGCGCGAGGCGAAACGAGCCGCGGCAGCGCTGGTCACCTTCAAGCTGATCGGCATCGTCCTGGTCCTGCCGCTGCTCGGCCCGTTCGCCGACCTGGTGCGGCTCGCCTCGCCCGAGTTGGTCGAACGCCAGGTGGCCAACGCCCACACGCTCTGGAACGTGGCCATCGCACTGCTCTTCCTGCCCTTCACCCAGCACTTCGAACGGCTGTTGCACTGGCTCATGCCCGACCTGCCCGAGGCCGAGGATGCGAATCTGAAGCCGCGTTACCTGGACCGTTCGATGCTCGACTCGCCGGCCCTGGCAATGGGCCTGGTGCGGCGCGAGGTGGGCCGGGTGTGCAACCGGCTCGAGACCATGCTCGACCTGATTCCAGCGGCGGTGTTCGAGATCGACCTGGATCGCGCGGCCGAACTGCCTCCGCTCGACGACCAGGTCGACGCGCTCTACCAGGCCATCGCCGCGTATCTTACCGATGTTGGACAGACGACCTTGTCGGCCGAGCAGGCCGACGAAGTGCTGGCGGCGATCACGGCCGTGGCTGAGTTCGAGTGCATCGGCGACGTGATGGAGACCAACCTGGTCGAGGCGGCACACTCGCTGGCCGACGAGACCGATCTGCTCTCGGCCGAGGCCAAGGGCTGGCTGACGGCGTACCACGACCTGATCCGGCGGGCCTTCCGGTCGACCATGATCGCCTTTGTCTCGAACGAACCCGCCGCGGCGCAGGTGGTGTTGGACATGAAGTCCGAGATCACCGATCTGGACGCTCGGATCCGCGCCTGGCAGCTCGACGAGCTGCGTCAGGTCGACGGTCGGCCGCCGATGTCGGCCTATGCGGTGGAAATGGACATCCTCGAGAACTTGCGGCGCATCTATTACCACAGCAAGCGGGTCGCCAAGTTGGTGGTCCGCGCCGAGGGCGCCGCCGCCTGGACCAGCGCCAGCGCGGGTTGACGGTAGCCGTCGGTGAGCCTAAGATCGGGGCGCGGTCGCCCCGCGGATGATCAGATGTCGAGTCGCCGTCGCCGCCCGTCACGCGGCAAGCGGAGCCCGAGCCGGGGCCGCCGCGCCGGGAAGTACTTGCTTTACGCCGTCGCCGCGGTGCTTTGCCTCGCCGCCGCCAAGGTCGGCGCGCTCTATTACGAGGTTCGCGACGCACCGGGCTCGAAAGGCAAGGCGCTGGCCCGGGCCATCTTCGAAGAGGTGGTCAGCCCCGACTACGTGTTCCACGGCAAGGACCGGCTCAACGTCTTGCTCATCGTCGAGGACATCACGCTCGACAATCGCCGGCAGCGGGTCAAGGGCAACTCGCGCAGCGACACCAACATCCTGATTGCGCTCGACCGGGTGCGGCGCACGGTCAGCGTGCTCAGCCTGCCACGCGACACGCGGGTGAACATCCCCGCCGGCGGCGAGCATGGCGGCTGGCACAAGCTCAACGCGGCACACGCCTACGGCGGGCCGTTCCTGCTCATGCAGACCGTCGAGAAGAACCTCGGTGTCGAGGTGCACCACTACCTTAAGACCAACGCCGAGGGGTTCGTCAAGATCGTCGACCTGGTCGACGGCGTCGACATCGAGGTCGAGCGCGACATGCACTACGACGACTCGTGGCAGGACTTCCACGTCCACCTCGACGCCGGGCTGCATCATCTCGACGGCAAAGGCGCCGAGGGCTATGTGCGCTGGCGCAAGAACAACCCGCGCAGCAAAGGCGGCGACGGGGCGCAGGACCCGCGAGGCGACCTCGGCCGCATCGAACGGCAGCAGAAGGTGATGACCGCGCTGCTCAAGAAGGCGCTCTCACCGCGTTACATCACCCGGCTGCGGAGCATCGTGCGCGCGGGGCGGGAGTGCATCGAGACCGACCTGACCGACCGCGAGCTGGCCAGCCTGGCGGTCTTCTTGAGCCGGTTCAACCCGAGCATGATGGAGCGCGCGGTGCTGCCGGTGCGCGGCGGCGCCGGCATGGTGCCCATCCTGCGCGACGAGGCGGCGCCGATCCTGCTGGCCATCTTCGGCCACACCTTCGACCAGTTCGCCTTCATGGGCCAGGGCCACGCCGACACCATCGGCGGCGTGGGCTACGAGACCCTGCGCGAGCCGGCACCGTCGCGCCTGCGAGAACTCGACGACGAACCGGAGGAGTGGTCGACGATCGAGCCGGAGCCCGAGGATGCACCCGGTGAGCCGCCGGCCGACGAGCTCGACGAGCCGCTCGATGATGCGGCACCGACCTCGCTCGAGGCCGGCGCCTCGGGCGTCGGTTCGTCGCTGCAGCAGGCGCCGCGCGAGCGCGTCTGGATCGAGCCGCCGGCCCCGCCACTGGCCGAACCGGACCCGCCCGCCCCGCCAGCCGACCGGCCCGAACCGGCCCCGGCGCCGGCGCCGGGCTGATCAGCAGATCCACGGCGCCTCGCGCGGCGGCTGGTCGCAGCCGAGGCGCTCGGCCAGATGCCGCCGCATCGCCGCGATCGGCTCGCGTTGTTCCCAGGCGCAGCGCAGCTCGCCCCGCGCCACCGCCGCGTCGAACCAGGTCAGCACCGCGTTAGGCGGCAAGTCGAGGCGGGTGACCGTGCCGAGCAGGAGGTCGGCGTGGAGCCGCGCGCGGTCGGCGCCGCCCTCGTAGGTGGTAAGCGGTTGGTGATCGAGCGCCGAGCGCTGCACCTCGCCGAAGAGCCCGCCGGCGGCGATGACCTCGACCGTGGCAACCACCTCGCAGCCCCAGCGGCGGGCGATCCAGTCGCTGGTGTCGTAGGCCGCGGCGACCCGCTCAGCGGCGGCGCGCGAGTAGCACTTGTAGCCGCTCTGCAGGTCGGGCACCGGCTCGCCGGGCAGCAGCCAGGCCTCGTCGACCGCCCGGCCGGCACGGGCGGCGTGGTAATGCAGGCCGCGCCAGACGGCTTCGTTGACCAACCGCTCGTACTTCTCGCGCAGCCAGCCCATCGGCCGCGCCGGGCTGCTCCGCCCGCCGTTGACCAGGACCAGCTCGCTCGCCTCGCGCATCTGCAGGCCGAGGCGGACCAGGCGCGGTGTGTCGCACAGGAAGTGATCGCCGTCGTGGTCGCGGATCACGAACCAGTCGAGGTCGCGGGCGAGCAAGCGCTCCAGACCGCGGCCGACCGCCCCACCCTTGCCGTGCGGTCCGTCGTCGAGCTCGAGCAGCTCAAACCCGCCGGCCACCCGCCGCGCGGCCTCGGCCGCGACCGCCGAGCCGTCGCAGACGACCAGGCAGTTGGCCGGCGCGAGCACGGTCTCGAGGTCGGCCAGCGCGGTGGCCAGCACCGCCGCGGCGTCGCCGACCGCATGATCGGGCGGGAACCAACTCGGCACGACCATGCCGATCCGCGGGGCGAGCTCGGCCTGTGAGCGGTAGTAGCGTAGCGGCATGGCGAACTCCGCGGGCATGGTAGCGCACCGGTGAGCGCCCCGTCGACCGGAAAACGGGACGGCCCCAATATCGCAATATCGGGTCCGTCCCCATTGCCGTCCCCATTGCGGCGCGTCGACGGCCCGTTGCGGCCCCACCGCCTTCTCGCTACACTGTGAACGGCGTTCGGCCGAGGAGCATCGTGGCATGGCTGACCGGGCGAAGTGGCTTGGTTTCTTGCTCGCGCTGACGGCCGGCCCGGTCGCGGCCGAGCCCTTGTGCCTGGTGCGCTATGACCAGGCGCGGCGTGGCGGCGCTGCCACCATGGCGCCGGCCGAGTTCGACCTGGACCGGCTCGAAGCCGACTTCCGGCTGCTTGCCGAGCATCACCTGCAGCCGATCATCGCCGGCTTCTCGGCCGCCGAGCTGCGCGGCGCGGGCGCCTGGCTGCCGCTCGAGGTGCAGCCGACCGGCACCCGGCAGCCGCCCTTGGCCACGCGCGTCGAACTGCTCGATTACCTGCTCACCCGCGCCGAGGCGCATGGGCTCAAGGTCGTCGGGTTGTCCGGCGGCAGCGCCGAGGAAGCCGTCGTCGCCGAGCACTTCGCCCGCCGCGCGGCGCTCCTCGCCCTGGCCGTGCCTGCCGACACACCGGTCGAGGTGATCGCCGCGATGCGCGCCGCCGCACCCGAGCGGCAGGTGTTCATCGACGCGGCGGCGCCGGCCGCGCCGGCCACCGCCGCCGATGCGTTCGGGCCGTTCTTCGGCGGCATCGCGCCGGCCGGCTCGCCGCTCGACTATCACCAGTTCTACAGCCATACTGGGTTCGTCTTCTACGGCGGCACCGCGCCGGCCGGCTCGCCGCTCCCCGGCGCCATGCGTCTGCCCGAGCCGGGCGCCTGGTTCGGCGGCTGGGCCGGCGGCGGGCTGACCGGCCCCGCCGCGGGGCGCGTCGCGCGGCACGAGTGGATTGAGGCGGCCGCCACCGGGCGCGGCCTGGTGCTGCCCTGCCGCTTCAGCGAGCTGGCCGACCCCGGCGCGCTGGCGCTCCTGCGCGACCTGATCGCCGCGACCGACCCGCCGCTGGAGCCGCTCGAGCCGGCCACGCCCAACCTGCGTCTGTTCCTCGCCGGCGGCGGTCGCACGTTGCTCTACCGCGAGACCGCCGGCCGCTCGGCCGACCGGCTCTATGCGCCGGCCGACGGACCGCTGCCGATCTGGGCCGGCGCCACCACGACCGGCGGCGCCGACGGCGCCACGGTCCGCGCGCCGGTGGCGCCGTACGAGGCGGGCAGCCGGCGGCTGATCGCCCGGCTCGCCGGGCTGCCGGCCGGCGCCACGGTCACCGCGCGGGCCGGCGACGCCGCGCCGGTGCAGATCGCCGTGCAGGGCGCCGCCGGCGCGACGCTGAGCCTGGTCGGTGACCCGGGCGAGACGCTGTACATCCAGCACGACGGCGAGCTGCTCGAGCCGCGGACGCTCGGCCCGGATGGCGAGTCGGCCGTGGTGCTAGCCGAGCCGAGCAGCATCCTGCTGGTCTCCAGCGAGCCGCTGCCGCCGGCCGAAGGTGCCACGCCGGCCGACTACCTGCGCGTTGCCGAGGCCTACCTCGCGCGCGGCGAACCGGGCCGCGCGCTGGCCGAGCTCGAGCGCCTGCTCGACCGCCACCCCGGCACCGCCGTCGCCGCACTGGCCGCCGAGCGGCGCCTGGCCCTGCTGGCCGAGTGCGGTGTGTTCGTCGCGATCAACCTCTCGCGCGACGCCGTCGGCGTGCGCGTCGACGGTCCGACTCGCGCCGAGCTGACGCTGCCGCCCGGCGGCCAGGAGCGCCTGGTCGCGTATCGCGGCGAGTACCGCGTCACCGCCCTCCTGCCCGATGCGCCGCCGCTCGAGTCGAGCCTGACCATGCGGCCGGGCGACGTCTCGATCCAGCAGATTGGCCGCACCGTGACCAGTGGCGGCGAGTTCGACCTGAGCCGGAACCTCCGCGGTCCGCTCAGCGCCGACGAGCGCGCCGAGCTGACCATCGCCGCGGCCGACCTGCTGCCGGGCCGCGCCGCCGCACCGGTGCGGCCGGGTCAGCCGGCCGGGCCGGCCGCCGGGCCGGCACCGCCGCGCGGCCCGGCGCTGAACCTGGTGCCGGAGGTCCGCGCGCGCCCGGCGCGCGGGTCGGCCAAGGAGACCAAGGTCACGCTGCGCAATCTGACCGACCACGCCATTTCGGTCCAGCTCTCGCACTTCCGCCCGGCGCCGCTCGGCGTCGACCGGCGTGCGTTCGACCTCGACCGGCGCGGCCGGCAGGCGCTCGACCTGCCCACCGGCGGCGACATCGGGATCAATCTCACGGTGCGCAGCAACGGCCAGCAGGTGACCTTCGACCTGCTCAAGAGCGATGGCAGCACCTATGACCTGAGCCTGCGCCAACTGCGGCCGGGCGAATCGCCCTGATGGCGGCACCCGGCCGGCCGCGCGCGATGGGCACCCGAATCCGCGTGCTCGACCCGGTGGTGGCCAACCAGATTGCCGCCGGCGAGGTGGTCGAGCGGCCGGCCAGCGTGGTCAAGGAGCTGGTCGAGAACTCCATCGACGCGGGCGCCACGCGAGTCGAGGTGACCGTCGAAGACGGCGGCCGGCAGCTCATCCGCGTGCGCGACAACGGCTGCGGCATGAGCGAGGAGGACGCCATCCTCTGCCTGCAGCGCCACGCCACGTCGAAGATCCGCGACGCCGACGACCTGCATCGCCTGGTCACCCTCGGCTTCCGCGGCGAGGCGCTGCCGTCGATCGCCTCGGTCTCGCAGTTCGTCCTGCGCACCCGCACCGCCGAGCAAACGGCCGGCATCGAGGTCGGCGTCGAGGCCGGCCGGGTCGAGTCCGTCGAGGCCGTCGGCTGCCCCGTCGGCTGCGACATCACCGTCCGCAACCTGTTTTTCAACGTCCCCGCTCGGCTCAAGTTCCTGCGCTCGTCGTCGAACGAGATGGACCACATCACCCGCTGCCTGACGGCCTATGCACTGCTCCACCCCGAGGTCGCCTTCCGGCTTGATCACAATGGCCGCAGCGTGCTCTCGTCACCGGCCTGCGGCAGCCTGGCCGACGCGGTGGTCACCGTCTATGGCGCCGAGCTGGCCCGCGGGCTGGTGCCCATCGCGCTCGAAGCGGGCGACATTCAGATCGCCGGCCTGGTCGGCAAGCCGGCGGTCACGCGCGGCACCCGCTCGCACCAGTGGCTGTTCTGCAACGGCCGGCCGATTGTCAGCCGCGTCCTGACCGGCGGCGTCTACGACGCCTATCACACCCTGCTCATGGCCGGCCGGCATCCGGTCTTTGTCGTCCGGATCGAACTCGATCCGGCGGCGGTCGATGTCAACGTGCATCCGAACAAGTCGGAGGTCCGCTTCGCCCGCGAGTGGGAGCTGCGCAGCCTGCTCCGCGGCGCCGTGCGCGAGGCGTTGGAGGCCAGCGATCTGCTGACCACCGACGGCGTCGACGCCCTGGCGCCGGGCCGGCCGGCCGGACCCGGACCATCTGGGCCGAACCCGCTGCCGGACTACCGGCAGACGAGCCTGTTCGAGGAGGCGGGCACCACCGCACCGGCCGAAGACGGACGGCTGCCGGCGCACATCGAGCCGCTGGGTCAGGTGGCCGACAGCTACATCGTCTGCGACACCGACGAGGGGATGCTGATCATCGACCAGCACGCGCTGCACGAGCGGGTGCTCTACGAGCAGCTCGCCCAGGCCGACGCGGAGCGCGGGGTCGAGCGGCAACTGCTGGCGGTGCCGGTGACCCTGCACCTGTCGCCGCGCGAGGTACAGGCGGCCGACGAGCACCGCGAGACGCTGCACCAACTCGGGTTCGAGCTCGAGCCGTTCGGCGGCGACACCTACCGGCTCCGCGCGGTGCCGGCGATGCTCGGCCACCGGCGCGCCGAGCGCATCCTGCGCGACGTGTTGGACGATTTGGTGGCGCAGCAGGCGCCGCGCAGTCTGGAGCAGCACCGCGACCTGGTGCTGCGCACCATGGCCTGCAAGGCGGCGGTCAAGGCGGGCGATCCGTTGGCCGCCGAAGAGATCCGCGAGCTGGTCCGCCTGGCCCGCGCCTGCCAGCTTCCGTATCACTGCAACCACGGGCGGCCGACGATGTTCACCATCCCGGTGGCCAGCCTGGAAAAGCGGTTCGAGCGCACGTAGCGGCAAAACGAATCAGAACGGCCGGCGCTTGCGCGCCGGCCGTTCCGATGTCGGGCCATCGAGGGGTCAGTCGACCTTCTGCGGCAGTTGCGCGCAGATGTCGAGCGAGGTGTCCAGGATCAGCATCAGGTACTGCTTGTTGTGGATCGTCTCGCTCTTGTCGGCGTTGGCCAGGTCGAGGTTCCACTTGGCCGTCAGGTAGCCGCGGAACTGCGCCGGGTTGAGGGCGTCGAGGTCGACTTGGTTGAGCGCCGCGCGGACCTCGGCGATCTTGGCCAGCCCCTCGTTGCGATGGGCCTGCCAGTAGGCGATCACCTCCTCGGGCGCACCCTCGGTGATAGCATCACCGGTCAGCTCGGGCGGGGCGTCCTGCCGGCTCAGGTTGGAGTGACACCCGGCTTGCGCACAGGCGTTGAGGTTCGGCCGGAAGGTGTGCCCGGTCACGTTCGGCGTCTCGTTGGTCGGCTCGTCGAGCTCGACGGTCCAGACGTGACAGCGGTTGCACTCACCGCCGGTCGCCTCGGCATGGGTCGGCCCGTGGCCGGCCGGCAGCGCCAACGGCTGCCAGGTGTCGCCATCCCAGCTATACCCACCACCAGCGTTGAGCAGCTCGCCCTGCGGGTTGTGGATGGCCCGCCGCTCCAACTCGGAGCTGGGGTTGTTGCCCTGATCGAGCCGGAAGGTGTGGCACTTGCGGCACAGCTCGTTGACCGGCAGGCGGAGCTGGCCCGGTGCCGCCGGGTTGGTCTGATGCGGGTTGTGGCAGGTCCAGCACTCGACATTGGTCGTCGCGTGCTCGGCAATCTGCCGCTCCTCGGCGGGCGGCAGTGGCCGCTCCAAGAAGTTGATGAACCCCTCACCCGTGTGGCACTGGACGCAGTTCTCGCTGTGCGCGTCTTCGAGCGAGACCGAGTGCTTGGACTCCGTCCACTCATCGAACGTAGGATGATGCGCTTGGGTATGGCATTCGCCGCAGACCGACGACGGGATGACGCGGTCGATGTTGTCGGCACTCGGGTTGCCGGCGTGCTCGGCCCCAGGGCCGTGGCACGACTCGCACTGGACGTTCTGCAGGTGCGGCGTCTGGGTCGCGTCGACGAACCCGCCATCCTCACCCATGCCCGTGGTGTGGCAACGCAGGCAGTTGGCATTCTGCCCCTGCCCGATCCGAGTCAGGGTCGCCACCGCCTCGGCATGGGCGGTCGCCTCCCAATGCTCGGTCAGGTCAGTGTGGCAACCCGCACAAACCTCGACGCCGGCGTAGGCGGCGCGTGAACCGCCCCCTCCGCCGCCGCCGCCGCCGCCGCCAGCATCATTACTACTGCCACAGCTCCAGAACGCCAGGCAGGCTGCCAGACACGCCAGCACAAACTGAAGGATGCGCGAAGCCTGTTTGTGCACGGCCACCTCCTATTTGAATGCATCGCCGGCCGCTCGGCCGACTGAGTCACGCCGTGGCGTGACCCGACCAACTCCCACGCCGGCGCAGACATCACGCCGGACCCGCAGCCCCTGCCGCCAGCGGATAGTACAACGAATCTGCCGCGGGTGGGTGCGACGACTGGCCGTCGATTCCGGACCGAAACCCGGGCACGAGGCACGATTCAGGCGCCCGGGCCCAGTTCCTGCCGCGTCCGGCAGCGACGTTAGGCATCAAACTCCGCCGATCAACGTCGGAACGTTGCACGAGGTCACTCGATCCCGGGGTGATGGCGCATGGCTCAAGATAGCATCTGGATTCTCGTGAGGATAAACCGCGCTCCACAGGAGTCGTCGGTAGCAATGCAACTCGTCTGCGAAAAGAAGGTCGCGCGGCTGTGTTTGGGCGACGGCATCATGCCGGCACGAACCGGACAAATCCTTGTACGCCGACCGCACTGAGGTGGTTCGCGCCCAGCGGCGAACCCAGCGTCGCCGAGTCTCGGAAGGATGACGCAGCCGACCGGGCAAGTCATCCCCGAGTTGGGTCAGCCGCCGGTTACCGCAGCCGCGGCGGGCCGCGACAGGAGGTCTGCCTCCGATGAACAGGATGCGCAACCGGCTCGGGGTCCTGGCCCTGCTGGCCGCCCTTGGCCTCGTGCTCGGCCTGGTGCCGGCCGCGCGGCCGGTCCTCGGCGACGAACCGCCGGCTCCGAGGGCCGAGCCGGAGGCCGAACGGCTGGGCGACGAGATCTGTCTCGAGTGCCACGGCCAGTATGCCTCGGCCTGGACCTCGCTGCGGCACAATCAGTACCTGCACAGTGAACGGCTGCCCGAACGCCTGCGCGGCTGTGAAGGCTGCCACGGGCCGGGTAGCGGGCACCTGGAGGACCCGGACTTCCGCGCGATCCGCAATGCGCAGCGGATGACCGGCCTGGCCGCGGTCGAGGCCTGTCTCGAGTGTCACCGCGGTCAAATCAAGGCCGCCGACTGGTTGGCACATCCGCACGCCGACGCGGGCATGAACTGCGGCACCTGTCACGAGGTGCACCAGGATCCCGGCGGTCTGCACCAGTTGCGCCAGCCGCAGAGCGAGTTGTGCCTGTCGTGCCATGAGGACAAGCGGGCCGAGCTGCACCTCAACTCGCACCACCCGGTGCTCGAGGAGCGGATGGACTGCTCCGACTGCCACAACCCGCACGGCGCCGAGGCGACCTACCACGACCTGCTCAAGGCCGGCGACGACCGCTGCTTGCGCTGCCACATGGACAAGCGCGGGCCGTTCGTCTTCGAGCATCAGACCGAGGTCGGCGACGGCGACGAGAGCTGTCTTTCGTGCCACCGCTCGCACGGCTCGTCGAACCCGAAGCTGCTCAAGTTCTTCGGCCGGGCGACCTGCCTGCAGTGCCACGCCGACATCGCCGCCGACGCTGCCCACCGGCCGCGGACCCAGAGCTGCTGGGCGGCCGGCTGCCACAACCAGGTGCACGGGTCGAACACCAATCGGCTGCTGATCAACTAGGAGGCCGAGCGATGCAGAGACTGCTGGTCATCCTGTCCGCCGGCCTCGTGCTCGGTGGCGCCGTGCTCGCCGCCGAGGCGCCGACCAACGTGCCCGAGGAAGACCTGCCGCCGTTCTCGATCGACCTCGAAGCCGGGGGCACCTTCTCGAGCATCGACGGCAACGACGCGCGCGCCGGGCTCTATGTCCGGCCGTCCACGCATCCGTGGCTGAGCATTCACGACCTCGACTTTCGGCTGCCCAGCGAGTTCGATCTGCTCGATGTCTACGCCCGCCGGCTGTTCGGCGAGAACGACGACGGGTTCGTCGCCTTCTGGACTCCCGGACTGCCGACCATGCTGCGCTGGAGCTGGCAGCACGCGACCTTCTTTCCCGAACCGCTGGCGGCGCCGGCGATCAGCGGCAGCCGGTCGGGCACCAGCTACGAAATGCGGATGTACCCGCTGCCCGGCCTGACCTTCGGCCTCGCCTACCAGAACCAGGGCGTGCTGCTGCCGGGCCTGCTCCGGACGGCGTTCATCGACTACGACCTCGAGGATCTGCGGGCCGATGTCAACTTCCCGCTCGGGCCGGGCGACCTGTCGTTCGACTTCGGCGCGCTGACCTACCGCGACCGGTTCCCCGGCCGGCCCGGCAGCACGACCCACCAGTATGGACTGAAGTACAGTGTCGCACCCGGCTCACGCTGGTTCTTCAGCGCCGATGCGCGGTGGGCGGCGATCAGCCAGCCGGGCCTGCCCGACAGCGACCTGTTCGTGCTCGGTTTCGCCGGGCGCTACACGCCGGTGCGCAACCTGCGCCTCGACGGGCGGCTGCGCTTCCGCGACATCAACCTGGGTCCGACGACCACCGGCTTCGTCGCTCAGAGCCTGACCGGCGGGGCGACGGTGAGCTACCGGCCGTGGACGCCTTTGACTCTGCGCCTGGGCGTCGACCGCTCGGCCATCGACCGCCTCGACGCGGTGCAGGGGGCGGTCGACACGATGGGCGAGACGCGGCTCAATGCCCGGGCCGAGTATCGCGGCCCCTCGAGCCTGCGCGCCTCGGCCACCTATAAGCTGCGGCAGCTCGATTCGCAGTCGCCCGGCGCGGCGCCGGTGATTGGCGATCCGTCACCGTTGCTGGCCGACCGTGAGCAGCAGCTCTCGCTCCGCGCCTCGGGCATGGTCGGCGCGGGCGGGCTGGCCTACGGGCTGTGGCAGTGGCGCGAGCGCGAGTGGTCGACGCGCTCGATCCTGCACCAGACCCAGCAGCTCGGCGTGGGCGTCAGCTATCCGCTGAACGAGCGCCTGAGCGTCTCGGGTGACCTACTCTACAGTGTGGTCGGCAGCAACCAGCCGGCCCTCTCCGGGAGCGATGCCGACAGCTTCGTGGCGCACTTCGGCCTGGCCTGGCAGCCGAGCGACGCGTGGCGGATGAACGCCGACTACCACCGCGTCGAGGGCTACTACGGCGAGAACACCGGCCAGGACTTCATCTCGTTCGGTTGCGAGGTCGACCTCGGCACCGACTTCGGTTTGCGCTTCGGGTATCGCCGCGAGGATTACACCAACGCGGCTTTTCCCGTCCTGCGGTTCGACACCGACGTGCTCGACGTGAGCCTTCGCGCGAAGCTCTAGGGCACACTGCGCGCGCCGCGCGAGCGGCGCTGGGAGTTGCAGATGCGTAAGTACCTCGGCCGGTACCTCGCGGTCGCCATCGGGCTGCTGGTCGTGGCGCATGTCCACGGCCAGGTCGAGGGCGCCAGCTACACGGGCAACCGGCTCTGCGTGGCCTGCCACCGGCGGACCGAAGAGGCGATCGTCAACGGTTACCTGAGCACGGCGCACGCCAAGGCGATGCAGGAGGCGACCGACGAGACCGTCGTGGCCGACTTCGCCAACGCGCCGTTCGGGCGCGATCAGGTCAAGTATGTGCTCGGCATCGGGCGCCACCAGCAGGCCTATCTCGACGCCGAGCTGAAGGTCCTGCCGGCCTACTGGAATGTCGACGACAAGGCCTGGGTGGCCCACGAGGCGGCCGACGGCGCGACCGAGTGCGTCGGCTGCCACACCACCGGGTTCGATCCGGCGACCAAGCAGTGGTCCGAGCTCGGCGTCGGCTGCGAGCGGTGCCACGGGCCGGGCAGCAAGCACAACACCGCCCGGCGCGAGGATCGCGCGGCGACCACGGTCAACCCGGCCAACCTCGATCCGCACGCACAGGCGGCGGTTTGCGGGCAGTGCCACAGCACCGGTCGGAGCGGTGACGGGACCTATGCCTTCCCGCACGGCTTCTCGCCCGGCATGGACCTGGCGGCGATGTTCACCGACGCCAAGCCGACCGAGGCGGGGCGCAATCAGCAGTACAGCGAGCTGATGCAGAGCCCGGCGCACTGGGACGCCGGCGTGGTCTGCGAGAAGTGCCACGACCCGCATGGCGACACGGAGCAGCCGTATCAGCTCCGGATGGGCATCAACGAGACCTGCCTGCAGTGCCATGCCGAGGTTGGGACCATCGCCGAGCACACCCAGCATAAGGGCGTCGAGGCGCCGGCCGACGCGACCTGCGCGACCTGCCACATGCCCGACGGACGGCACCTGTTCGACAAGACCATCGCGGGCGGATAGCCGCCGCGGGAAGCACCATGGACGCCGAGACCGGCCAGCCGGCAGCGGAGGGGCTCAGTGGTCCCGAGCCGACACGACGAGGGTTCCTCGAACGGTTCCTCGTTGGCTCGGGGCTGACCCTGGTGGCCACCTATGTCGGTGCCGCGCTGGCCTACCTGGCACCGGCGAAGAAGGCCTCGGGCGAGGACTCGAGCCGGATCGACGCCGGCGCGGCCGACGAGCTGGCTGTCGGCGAGGCGAAGGTAGTCAAGGGCGAAGGCGACCCGGTGTTGGTCATCCACACCGACACCGGGTACCTCGCCTTCTCCGCGGTCTGCACCCATCTCGGCTGCATTGTCGAGTGGGACGGCGAGCGGCAGCAGATCCACTGTCCCTGCCACGCCGCCTCATTCGACCTCAACGGCAACGTGCTGAGCGGACCGGCGCCCAAGGCCCTGCCGGCGATGGCGATCGAGGTCCAGGAGGGCCACCTGATCGTCGCCGTGTGATGAGGAGCGCATGGTGAGTAGCGCCCGACAAAGGCTGGCCGCCTGGCTGCGCGAGCGAATCGACCTGACCGGTCTCCGCCGCCTGGTCAGCTCGACGGTGCTCTACGGCGAGCTCGACTCGCGCCTGCACGTCGACGAGGCCATCCAGCAGCAGTTGGCCAAGCCGGTGCCCGGCCGGGCGATGCGCCAACTCTGGTGCATGGGCGGCATCTCGCTGCTGCTTTTCTGCAACCAACTGATCACCGGCGTGCTGCTCCTGGTCTACTACAAGGCCGGGCCCGAGACCGCCTACGACAGCGTGCGGCGGATCATGGAGAGCGTGCCGCTCGGTTGGCTGGTCCGTCAGATGCACGCCTGGGGCTCGCACTTGATGGTCCTGTGCGTCGTGCTGCACATGTTCAAGGTCTACATCGCCAAGGCTTACCGCCCGCCGCGCGAGCTGAACTGGATGGTCGGCACGGGACTGTTCCTGCTCACCTTCGCCTTTGCTTTCACCGGCTACCTGCTGCCCTGGGACCAGCTCAGTTTCTGGGCCACCACGGTCGGCACCGAGAGCACCACCGCGGTGCCGTTGATCGGCCACCAGTTGCTGCTCTACCTGCGCGGCGGCGAGTTGGTCAGCGACGCCACGTTGTCGCGCTTCTTTGTCGCACACACGGTGGTCCTGCCGTGGGTGATTGTCTTCCTGATGGTCGGTCACTTCATGATGATCCGCCGCCAGGGCCTGTCGAAACCGCTCTAGGAGCTGGGAGCATGGCCGACGAGGTCGATCGTCACGACGAGCACGAGCCGCACCCGGGCGACCACCCGTTCTGGCCCACCCACGTGCTTGACGAGGTGATCATCGCCTACGCGCTGATCGCGCTGCTGCTCGGCCTGGCCATCCTGCGTCCGTTCGGCCTGCACGGCCCGGCCGACCCGCTCCACACACCCGAGGCGATCAAACCGGAGTGGTACTTCCTCGCTACCTATCAGTTCCTCAAGTATGTGCCGAAGATGGTCGGTGTGCTGACCGTCGGCGCGTTCATCGTCTGCATGTTGTTCTGGCCGTTCATCGACGGCGCGCTCTACCGGCGACTGGGCCACCGTAAGGTCAGCACCGCGGTCGGCTGGCTGGTCCTGCTCGTCGTCGCCGGGCTGACCCTCCTCGGCCGGATCAGTGAGACCCAACTCGAGCTGTTCGGCCAGACCATCCACTTCGACTACCTCGGGCTACCGCACGGCGCGCCACCGGGCGCCGACGGGGGTGCGCCATGAGGCAGCGCGGGGTGGTCGGGTTGGTCATTCTCGCCGCCGTCTGCGCCGCGCCGGGCCAGACGCCGGTGCGCGGTTCGTCGTGCGAGACCTGCCACAGCAAGGCCGCCGCCGATCACCTCGGCTCGCGGCACGAGGCCGCGGGCATTACCTGCGTGACCTGCCACGGCGGCGATCCGAACGACATGACCGTCGGCTCGATGTCGCCGGCGAAGGGCTTTCGCGGCCAGCCGGCGCGGCGCGATCAGCCGGCCTTCTGCGCCGACTGCCACGCCAAAGGGGAGCGGATGCGGCCGTACGGGCTGCCGACCGACCAGTATGCCGAGTATCAGGAGAGCCACCACGGGCAGGCGGTGCTGGCCGGCAGCCTCGACGCCGCGGTGTGCAGCGATTGCCACACGGCGCACCGGATCCTCGGGCCGGACGATCCGCGCAGTTCGGTCGCGCCGGTCAACGTGCCGACGACCTGCGCGCAGTGTCACGACGACGCCGTGCGCATGGGCCGCGCCGGCGTGCCGACGGGGCAGTTCGCGGCCTACACCGAGAGCGTCCACGGCCAGATGCTGGCCGGGGGCAGCGACGCGGCACCGAGCTGCGCGTCGTGCCACGGCAGTCACGGTGCGGCCCCGCCCGACATCGTCAGCGTCGGCCACATCTGCCAGCGCTGTCACCCGGTCGCTTGGGAGCAGTTCAGCGCCAGCCCACACGCCGAGGCGGTCGATCAGGGCCGGATGTCGCCCTGTGTCGCCTGCCACGGCACGCATGACATCCAGCACCCGACCGACACGCTGCTGCGCTCCTCGTGCCAGGCCTGCCACGCCGACAACGCGGCGGTGGCGGCGCTGAGCGGCCGCCTGGCCGACGAGATCGCCTCGGCGCGCGCCGCCTACGCCGAGGCCGAGGCGGGGCTCGGGGCGCACCACGAAGTCGGCTTCGAGACGATCCAGCTCGAGGCCGCGCTGCAGGAGGCGCACACGGCGCTGCTGCGGCTGCCGGCGGCGCAGCATTCGCTCGAGCCGCGGGATGTCGAGCGCCAGGCGGTGGTGGTTCGCGCCGCGTTCGAGCAATATGAACATGCCGAGCAGGAGCATCGCGAGCGGCAACAGATCCGGCGCGCGGCGCTGCTCTACCTATGGGGTTTCTTCGGCGTCTCGATTCTCGGCTTCTGTGTCCAGCGGCAGCGCTTCGAGCATCGCCGCCGGGCCGCCGGGCCGCCGCCATGAGAGACCGCGCCCGAGTCTGGCGTCAGGCGGCGGCGGGTATGCTTCGTGGCGACCTGTCGGGCTTCAGCCGGCCGGCCCGGGTGGCGGTCAAGATCGGCGTCATCGCGCCGCTCGCCTTCGTGGTCCTGATGTTCGCCTTCGTGATGGTCAGCAACCAGCCCCGCTTCTGCGTCACCTGTCACTACATGCAGCCGTTCTACGACGCCTGGAAGACCTCGTCGCACAACCACGTCGCCTGTGTCGCATGCCACATCCCGCCGGGGGCGAAGAACTGGCTGCAGCACAAGGCCGCGGCCAGCATCCAGGTGGTCAAGTACGTTACCCGGCAGTACGGCATGAGGCCCTGGACCGAGGTCGACGACGCCTCGTGCCTGCGCTCGGGCTGCCACGAGACGCGGCTGCTTTCGGGCAAGGTCGAGTTCGGCGGCGTGGCCTTCGACCACGGGCCGCACCTGACCTCGTTCCGCCGGGTAACCAAGCTGCGCTGCACCTCGTGCCACGCGCAGATTGTCCAGGGCACGCACATCTCGGTGACCGAGGGCGCCTGTTTCCTGTGCCACTTCAAAAACACCGCGGCCGAGCCCGAAATGGGCGACTGTCGGCTGTGCCACCGTGAGATCAAGCCCCACCGGCGCGAGGACATCAGTGCCGAGGCCTGGACCGAACCTGCGCCCGAGAGCGAACCTGAGCCGGCGCTGACCTATGACCACGCACTGGTGCTCGACCGCGCGGTCGACTGCCGCGAGTGCCATACCGACGTCGTCCAGGGCAGCGGCCCGGTGCCGCGCGACCGCTGCCTTACCTGTCACTCCGAGCCGGAGCGGATCGAGCGCTACAGCGATACCGAGTTCATGCACCGCATGCACGTCACCGACCACAAGGTCGACTGTCTGCGCTGCCACATCGAAATCGAGCACGCGCTGCCGCCGCGCGAGGAGACACCGCGGAACGAGTGCCTGTCGTGCCATCCCGGCCAGCACGACGCCACCCGGGCGCTCTACCGCGGCGAGGGCGGGCACGGCGCCGAGTCGGTCGCCAACCCGATGCACGAGGTCCGCGTGCCGTGCGAAGGCTGCCACATGGCCGCCACCGAGGTCGACGGCCGAACCACGACGCATGCCACCGCCGCCGGCTGCATGATGTGCCACGGCGAGAAGTACGGCGCCGACCTGGCCGAATGGGAGGCCGAGGCCGCCGCTTGGACGACCTGGGCCGCCGATGCCCTCAGCCGCACGCGGCAGGAGCTCGCCTCGGCGGGCGGCAGCCGTTCGCCGCTGGCGGCGACGGCGCTGCAGCAGGCGACCGACAACGTGCGGCTGGTCAACACCGGCAGCTACGTCCACAACCCGGAGTATGCCCAGCGGCTGCTCCGCGCCGCCCGCACCGCCGCGACCGAGGCGCTGACCGCCGCCGGTGCGTCGTACCGCTGGCCGGCCGAGCCGAAGGCCGCCGGACCGGCGCCCGATTGCGGGACCTGCCACACCGACGTGGTCCGCCGGCGCGGCTATGCCTTCGGCACCGTCTTCGCCCACAGTGACCACGTCGGCACGGCGCAGCTCGCCTGCACCACCTGCCACCAGGCCGGGTCGGAGCCACAGGCCGAGAACCACGGGCGGCTGGCCATCGGCCGTCAGGACTGTCAGCGCTGCCATGAGTCGAGCCGGCTCGAGTCGCCGCACGAGGCGGGCTGGCAGATGACTCACGGCGGTCAGGCGCGGCACGACCCATCGCTCTGCGCGACCTGCCACAGTCAGGCCACCTGCGACGGCTGCCACGGCACCCGAATCCCACATGCCGATGGTTGGATCCACCAGCACCAGGCCGCCGGCCGAACGCCCCAGACCTGCGCCAAGTGTCACCAGTCGAGCTTCTGCACCGGTTGCCACGGCGCGGCTCGGCCCGACGACCACCGGCAGCAGTGGGATCGGCGGCACGGCGCGGCGGCGCGCCAGACGCCCGACCGCTGCGGCTTCTGCCACAGCCAGAGCCTGTGCACCGGCTGTCACGGCCTGAGCCTACCCCACTCGCGCGGCTTTGCCGGCGACCACGGCGAGGCGGTGCGCGGCAAGCCGGCGCTCTGCGCGCGCTGTCACAATCAGCAGGATTGCGCCCGCTGCCACGCCAAAACAGCGCCCAGCAACCACCAGGCCCGCGACTGGCCGAAGACGCACGGCGGGACCGGTCAGCGCAACCCAGCGCTCTGCGCGCTGTGCCACGGCGCGCGGGCGTGTGACGACTGCCACGGGGTGGCCATGCCGCACCCGGCCGAGTGGATGCTCCGCGGCCACGGCCCCGCCGCTCGGCGAGATCCGGAGGGATGTGCCCGATGTCACGCACAGACCTACTGTCAGCAGTGCCACCAGAACGCCGACGGATGAGCCGGCTGCTGCTCGCCGGCCTGGTCGCCGCGCTCGGCTGGCTCGGTCGCGGCGCCGCCGATCAGGCGCCGGCGGCGACCTACGTCGGCACGCCGATCTGCGTCCGCTGCCACATCGACTTTGCCCGGCGGTGGGAGTCGCTGGCGCACAGCCGGCAGATGCTGGCCGACGAGCCGCCGCCCGAGCTGAGCGGCTGCGAGGCCTGTCATGGACCCGGCTCGGACCACGTCGCCGGCGACCGAAAGAAGATCGTCGCCTGGGCCGGACTCGAGACGGCCGCGGCCTCGGCGGTCTGCTTGAAGTGTCACCAAGGCAAGGTCGAAGCCGAGCTGTGGACCGCCACGATTCACTCGGAGCTGATGGCTTGCGACGCCTGCCACGAGGTGCACCACGAGACTGCCCGCAGCCCGATGCTCCGCGGCGAGGAAGAGGGCGAGGAGTGCGCCGAGTGCCACGGCGACCTGCCCGACGAGGCCGAGGCTGGCCGGCACCACACGTTGGTCGACGGGGCGCTCGTCTGCTCGATGTGCCACACTTTCCATGGCTCGGCGAACGCCAGGTTGTTGATGCTCCCGCAGGAGGAGATGTGCGCCGAATGCCACATCGATGAGGACCTGAGGCCGGAGAACCACCAGAGCGACGAGTGGGCCCTGGGTCACGGCGAGGCGGCGCGCGCCGATCGCGAGACCTGCCTGATGTGTCACGATGAACAGGTCTCGTGTCAGTCCTGTCATATTGTGCCCGTGCCGCACGCCGAGGACTTCGCGATCGAGCACACGGCGGCGGCCACCGAGCATTTCGACGCCTGCATGCGCTGCCATGGAGAGGACTACTGCAAGCTGTGTCACGAAGACGTACCCCGGCCGGCCGCGCCCAATCCATAGCGCTTGCGTGGCTCCTGTGCGTCGTTCCGCCGGCGATTGCCGGCGAGCCGGGCGACAGCAACGACTGCCTGGTCTGCCACAACAATCCGCGGTTCGCCGTGCTCGCCGGCGACGGTGCGTTGCGCTCGCTGCACGTCGATCCCGAGCCGTTCTTCGCCGGTGCGCACGGGGCGGTGGGCTGCCTCGGCTGCCACACCGACCTCGACCCGGGCCCGCACGGCGCGCTCTCCGAGCAGCCGCCCGAAGGTGTCTGGGAGCAGTTGCTGGCCAGCCGGCCACGCACCCAGCGCGTGGCCAACGCCGCCTGCATGAGCTGTCATTCGGCCGAGGCGACGCAGTATCAGGGCAGCATCCACGGCGAGCTGGTCGGCCACGGCAGCCAAGAGGTGCCGCTGTGCAGCTCGTGCCACGGGCATCACTATGTCGCCCGGGCGAGCGAGCTCGAGGCGGCCATCGCCACCGACCAGGTCCCCGCCACCTGCGGCTCGTGCCACGGCGACGCGCAGTTGATGGCGCTGTATGACCAGACCAACACCGTGGTCACCACCTACGAGACGAGCTTCCACGGCGAGAAGCACGCGTTGGGCGAGGGCCGCGTCGCCGTCTGCACCTCGTGCCACGGCGTGCACAACATCCGGGCCATCGCCGATCCGCTGTCGACCGTGCATCCGAGCCAGCGCGCGGCGACCTGCGGCCAGTGCCACACCGGGGCCGACGCCTCGTTCGCCGAGGGGTTCAAGCACCGCGTGATCACCAAGGAGACCGAGCCGCTGGTCTACTGGGTGTCGTTCGCCTACAACGCCATCATTTACGTGACCATCGGCGGCATGGTCGCGTTCATCCTGCTCGACCTGTTGCGCCGGTGGTTGGATCGTCGGAGGCGCGCATGAGCCACCGAGTCTACCGTCGCTGGGACCAGAGCCAGATCCGGCAGCACCAACTGCTGATCGTCTGTTTCACCACGCTGATCATCACCGGCATGCCACTCCGCTTCGCCTCGACGCGCGGGGCGCAGATTGTGATCAGCGCCGTCGGCGGGCCGACGGTCGCCGGCTGGCTGCATCGCCTGGCCGCCGCGGGCATGATTCTGCTCTCTCTGTGGCACGTGGCCTACCTGTTTCGCCGCTGGCTGGCCGGCTCGATCAACCTGGCCATGCTGCCGAGTTGGAGCGACCTGCGCGACTGCCTGCACCTGACCGCCTACTTCCTCGGCCGGCGCGACGATCGGCCGCGCTACGGGCGCTACTCGTTCATCGAGAAGTTCGAGTACTGGGCCGTGGTGTGGGGCAGTCTGATCATGATCGGCTCGGGCCTGGTGCTCTGGTTTCCGGTCAGCGCCGCGCGGCTGGTGCCCGGCGTCTGGCTCGAGGTGGCCAAGGTCATTCACGGCTACGAGGCACTGCTGGCCGGGCTCTCGATCCTGATCTGGCACATGTACCACGCGCATCTGAGCGCCGAGTTCTTCCCCATGAACCGGGTCTGGCTGACCGGCACGATGACCGAAGAGGAGATGGAAGAGCATCATCCACGGGAGTTGGAGGCGATCCGCGCCGCCGAGGCGCGCCAGGCAGCGGACGCGGTCGAGGTACCCGATGCACTCGACGCGGCCGAGACGGATCAGGACCATGACGGCCCACCGACAGAACCCGGCCCGTCGCTGGATCTGGATGCTGGTGCTCCTGACGGCGGCCTGCGGCCGCCGGCCGACACCATCGATCCAGAGCCCGACGAACCAACCACCGACGCCGAACACTGAGCAGCCGGTTACGGCGCAGGCGTTGGGGTCCAACCCGGCCGGACTGATCTGCTTCGACTGCCACACCGCGCTGACCGACCGCTCGTCGGCGCTGGCCTTCAACCATGCGCAGCACGCCGACCTTGCGCACTGTAACGCCTGCCACAGCGCCCGCGACCATCAGCCCAAGCCGGCCGGCCTGGGACCCCACGATTGGGGCACCGCCGAAAGCTGCTTCGCCTGCCACAACGGCACCGACGCGGCCGACGACTGCCGCACCTGCCACCTCGACGGCCGGGCCATCCTGCCCGACTGGCACCAGGCCGCCGGCTTCGCCCGCAGCCACGGCACGCAGCCGGCCGAGGCCTGCGCCTCGTGCCACCAGACCAGCTTCTGCGTCGATTGCCACCAGGTCGACCTGCCGCACAGCGTGAGCTTTATCGCCGCCCACGGCGCGCAGTCGCGGGACCAACCGGACGCCTGCGGCCTCTGCCACCGGCCGGCCGAGTGCGACGCCTGCCACGGGCTGCGCCTGCCGCACGAGCCGGCCTTTCTGCGCAGCCACGGCGCCGCCGACCAGGCTACCTGCGCCAAATGCCACTCCCGCAGCTTCTGCGTCGACTGCCATACCTCGCGGAACCCGCACCCGCGCGACTTCGTCGCCGCGCACACGCGGCCGGCGCAGCGCAGCGGCAAGGACTGCGCCGCCTGCCACAGCCAGCGCTATTGCGACACCTGCCACGGCATCCGCCTGCCCCACCCGACCGGCTTCCGGAGCAGCCATGGCACCGCGGCCAAGACCGACCGTGCCGCCTGCCTGAAGTGCCACACCGAGCCGAACTGCGATGCCTGCCACGGGCTGCCGATGCCCCACCCGCCGGCCTTCGTCGCCGCGCACGGCGCTCACGCGCTGGCCGATCAGTCGGCCTGCGTGGCCTGTCACGCTCAGTCCGAGTGCCGCGAGTGCCACACCACGGCGATGCCCCACCCGGCCGACTGGGTGCTCTCCGGACACGTCGGCGAGGCCAGCTTCGCCGCCGACTCTTCGTGCTACAAATGTCACGAACCGACCTATTGCGCGGTCTGCCACGACATGGCACGGTGAGCTTGGCGGAAGGCAGTTTCGATGCACCGGGTCACGATGGGTCGTCTCGTGTGCAGACCCGCCATTGGGCGGGTTGGGAGATCGACATGGGCGGTTTTCGACGGACTTGCCTGCTCGTGCCGTGCGTGCTGCTGCTCGGCCTGGGCCGGACGGCGTGCGCGGCCGACCTGGCGGCCGATCCGCGAGTCAGCCTCAGCGCCCACGACGAGCCGCTCAGCACCGTGGTCGAGCGGTTGTCACAAGCGGCCGGCTGCGTCGTCGCGGCGCAGCGCAACGTCGCCTCGCGGCGGGTCTCGCTGCAGCTCGACCAGGTCCCGTTGACCCTCGCACTGCAGCTCCTCGCCGAAGTTGCCGGCCTGGAGGTCTCGAAGGTCGACCAGGTCTACCTGCTCCACCGCGCCGAGACGCCGCCCGGCGGCGCCTTCACACCGCTGGTCGACCAGCCCGGGCAGCGGCCGGTGCTCGACCGCGAGCGACTGGTCAAGAAGCTGCTGCTGTGCCGCAACCAGCCACCCAGCCGACTGGCCGCGACGTTTGGCCGGCGCGGCGTGGTGGGCCGTCCGGGCGGTCTGACCATCGTCCGCGCCGAGGCGCCGCCGGCACCCACCTCGCACACTTTCCTCGGTCACCGCACCGAAGCCGTGGCGGTGCGTGATCGGCTGCTCGACGAGGCCCAGGTCAGGTTCCAGAAGCGCTGGAGCGAGCCCTCGACGGCCACCGACGAGCAGGGCCATCCGCTGCAGTCGCCGCTGGCCGTGCCCGAGGGCATCACGGCGGTGATCGGCTTCGACCCGAGCTCACGACTGATCGTGGTCGGCGACGAGGCGGCTGTCGATACCTTCGTCGCGTTGGCCGAAGAACTCGACACGCCGGCCGGCCGACTGCGGCTGAATGCCACGGCGTTCGTGCTGCCGGCCGAGCAGGTCGAGCAGCTCGCGTTCGAGTGGACGCCGACGGCGGTGGCGCAGGGCGCGACGGCGCGGCTGGCCGTCAGCGGGTCCGAAGCGGCGGAGCAGATCCTCACCGCGGCGGCCGGGAACAACCGCTTCGCCCTTGAGCCGCTGGTGGTTGACAACGCCACGCCGGCGTCATTCGGGCTCAGCCTCGGCTTCTCGTTCGCCGGCGCCATCGATGACTGCACCGGCTTGCCGGTCACCGCCGTGCCGCAGGTCGACTGGCTGGTGGCCACCTGTGACCTGAAGGTGGTCCCCTGGCGCACCGCCGGCGGCGGCGTCTCGCTGGCGGTCACGCCGGCACTGGGCGAAGTGTTGATGGAGCTGACCAACGGCGCGGCCGAGGGTCGCGCCGCGCTGAACACCACCGTGCCCGGCGTCGCCGCCAGGGCCCGCCTCGCCGCGGGCCACTCGCTCGTCCTCGCCGGCGTCGACCCGGTCGGCGACTATCGCGCGGCCGACGCCTGCCCGCTGCTCGCCCACCTGCCCTTGGTCGGCGAGATCTACCGGCCGGCCGAGGTGCCGGCCAATCCGCTGCGGGTGGTCGTGCTGCTCAGCGCCGAGCCGCTGGAGTAATCTGGTTCCGTCCCCTGCAGGCCCGGCGGCGGTTGCCGCCGGGCCTTCCTCTTCTCTGGCTCAGGGCTGGGGAACCATCACCGCGTCGGTGCGGAAGGTGTGCCGGCCGTCGGGCATGTGGCAGGTGGCGCAGGTAGCGTCGAGCGGCGCCGTCACGCCCTTGTCCTGCACGTGGTCCTCGAGGTTCGGAATCGCCTCGGTGGTGCCCATCGCCGCGCGGTGGCACGAGAGACACTGCTCCGTCACCGGCCGGCGCAACTGCCACTCGTTGCCCGTTTGGACGTGCGGGTCGTGGCAGGTGCTGCAGATCACCTCGTTGTCCCAGTGCTTCGGGCTGCGGATCAGATCGGCGTATTGCTGGTTCATCCCGCCAGGCACCGGCTCGCCGAGATCGAAGTGCTCTTCGAGGTCGTCGCCCGGCCGGTAGGTGTGCGGGAACATGTGCACACCGTCCTTGGCCAGGCCCGGCGCGTGGCACTGCCCGCAGACTTGCGCCTGCTCGTGCGGGTCCAGGTCGTACAGGTCGAGGATGGTGTTCTTGATTGCCTCGCCGGTGGCCAGAGCGTGGACGCTGCCCGGACCATGGCAACCCTCGCAGCCGACGCCGTAGGCCTTCCAGGTGCCCTTCTCGGCGTCGAAGCCGGTGACGTGGCAGCCGATGCACTGGGTCTTGGCGTCGACCGCCTCAATCGGCTCCCAGCGCTGTTCGGCGATGACCCACTTGCCCGGCAGCACCTGGAAGTTCTCGTCGAGGTAGGCCTGCTGCCGGTGGCCGCTGCCGAAGGTGAAGGCCACCTGCTCACGAGCGAACGGCGCGTTGGCGAAGTCGGCCTTGACGTTCTCGTCGGTCGCCTCGGCCATCGCGTTCATGTGCGCGGTGGCCGGGAAGCCGGTGACAATCTCGGGATTGTGCTGCATGTGGCAGGTCAGACACATCTTGCTGCCGACATAGCGCGCATTGGCCGGCGCCTGACCATTGACCGCGGCGACGACCGCCAGCGCGAGCACTCCCGGCACAGCGAAGCGACCCCAGCGAACCCAGACCATCGACGTCTCCGTTGACCCTACCCTTCGGACGCCTTGCGGCGACCCGCGGGTCCCCAGAGACACCAGGCACCGCCACCGAGACAGAGGATGGTGCCCAGCCAGACCCAGCCGATGTGCGGCTTCCGGGTGACCTGCACCAGTACCTTCGACCGTCCGCCCGGCTCCCCTTCTCGACTCAACGACAAGGCCACCGAGCCGGTGTCGGCCGAGACCTGGACCAGGGAGACCTGGTACGGCCCGAGCGCCGTCGGCGGGCTGGTCGCCCCGCCTTCGCCGATGATGAACTGCGGCGTGGCCTCGTGGGTCGCCTCGCCGGACTGGTAGCTCAAGGCCGCGCCGACGGCCATGCCGCCCTCGCCGTGGGTGCCGCCCATGGCAAACGAGCTGAAGGTCAGCACGCCGTCGCCCAGCTCGGTCGACTCGCCCTTCGACAGCTCGATCACCCGGCCGGCCGACTGCTCGATCTGCACCGGCTCGAGGTACAGATCGCCCCACGGCCGGTGGATCAGCGCCGGGGTGCGGAGCTCGCCGTGGCTGGTCTCACGAATCTCGCCCGCGGCCTGTGAGCCGTCCGCCGCGAAGACCAGTCGCCGGCCGTCGGCCAGCGGCTCGAGCGCGACCAACGTGACCTCAAACCCGAGCGTCGCGCTGGTCTCGCCTTCGCCCAGGCTGACGCTGGCGACCCGCTGACCGGGTCCGCTGAGCACCGCGCCGAGGACCATCAGCGCCGCGCCGGCGTGCGCCAGCCCGGAGCCCACGCCGCGCCGGTGACCGCGTGACCAGCCGTCGGCCGCGCGCCAGGCGCCGAGCACGACCATCGCGCCGCAGCCTGTCGACAGCACCACCAGGCCCCAGCGCAGGGCGCCGTCCGGCACCTGCCGCGCCACGGCGAGCCCGCTGAGCAGCGCGCCGGTGGCCACCAGCGCGCGCAGCCACGGTTGCGCCGGCTTGAGCTGCAGCACCAGCACCACGGTCAGCAGGGCGAACAGCAGCGACTGGGTGCGGTCGTAGAACGAGGCATCGACGGCGGTCTTCTGTCCGGTCCAGCCGCTGATCAGCGGCATCGACGTTCCGACCAGCACCACCGCGGCCATGGCCAGAATCAGCCAGGCGCCGTTGGCCAGCCAGGTCTGGCCGGGTGGGATGGCCGTTTCGGCGGTTGCCGGGCGGCGGAGCAGCGGCACCAGACCGGCGGCGGTGGGCACCGCGAGGAGCAGCAGCCAGGCGGCGTTGTAGTCGCCGCCGAGGCTCTCGAAGTTGTGCACCGAGGCCCCCGCCAGCACGCCGCTGCGGGTCAGGTAAGAGCCGTAGACGACCGCGGCGAGGGTGATGGTGGCCAACGCCAGGTTCATCCGCGCCATGGCCCCGCTGCGGACCTGGACGGCCACGCTGTGGAGCATCGCGGTGGCCACCAGCCAGGGGATCAGGCTGGCATTCTCAACCGGATCCCAGGCCCAGAAGCCGCCCCAGCCGAGAGTGATGTAGGCCCAGTAGCCGCCGAGCATCATGCCCGCGCCGAGGAACACCCAGCCGGCCAGCAGGTAGGCCCGAGCGGGGGCCAGCCAGGCCTGCTGGTCGCCATGGCGCAGGGCCACCAGGGCGAGGGCGAACGGCGCGGCGAGCAGCGCGTAGCCAAGGAACAGCACCGGCGGGTGGATGCACATCCACGGGTTGTGCAGCAGCGGGTTGAGGCCGTTGCCATCGGCCGGCGGCACGGGCAGGAGAACGAACGGCCCGCGGATGAGCAGCAGGGCGACCATGCCGGCCAGCAGGCCGGCCAGTCGACCGCCGGCGGCGCGCTCGACGGCGCTGGGCGCGGCGGCCAGCCGCCAGGCGACCAGGGCGACGAGCACCGTCCAGAACAGCACGCTGCCTTCTTGGCCGGCCCACAAGGCGGCCACGCGATAGGGTACCGCGAGCTGACTCGAGCTGTGGCCGGCGACATACTCGAAGCGAAAGTCGTTGCGCAAGAAGGCCGAGAGGAGCAGGCCCGAGGCGGCCAGCAGCGCCGCGGTAGCGGCAACGAGCAGCCACCGCACGGGTCGTTCGCGCCGCGCCCAGCCAAGCACGAAGGCCGCCGCCGAGGCAAGCAAGGAAAGCCAGAGCAGAGCCTTGCCGGCCATGGCCAGCAGCGCGCCGCTGGTGTAATCCACCACGATCTCCCGCCCAGCCCTACCCTGCCGCACTGACCGAGCCGGAGCTCTAGTGGTGGGATTACAAGGGAGTTGCCACCGGCGTGCCGGCGACGCTATCCGGTCGTGGACGCACTCCCGTCCTCCGGCAAGATGCCCTCCCCAATCCGCTTGCCGGGCTGCAGGATCTTGCCGGGGTTGAGCACGTTGTGCGGGTCCAGCACCGCCTTCAACGTGCGCATCAGGGCCAGCGTGTCGTCACTGTACTGCTTGGCCAGGAAGGGGATCTTGACCGTGCCCGTGCCGTGCTCGCCCGAAATCGTGCCGCCCAGCCGCAGCGCGCCGGTGAAGATGTCGTCGAACGCCTGCTCCAGCCGGCTCAGCTCCGCCGTGTCCCGCTCGTCGGTGAGAAACGTCGGGTGCAGGTTGCCATCGCCGGCGTGGCCGAAGGTGCCAATCTGTAGCTGGTACTTCTCGGCGCAGGCCTCGATCACGTCGATCATCTCGGGCAGCTTGCTGCGCGGCACGGTGGCATCCTCGAGGATGGTCGTCGGCCGGACGCGGGCCAGCGCGGTGAAGGCGACGCGACGCGCCGCGGCGTAGTTGAGCGCCTCCTGCTCGTCGCGCGCATTGAGGAACTCGACCGCGCCGCTGGCCCGGCACACCTCGGTCACCGTCGCCGCCTCCTGATCGACCGCCGCGGCCGCGCCATCGACCTCGATCAGCAGCAGCGCGCCGTAGCTGGTGTTCAGGCCGAGCTTGGCATAGTCCTCGACGCAGCGGATGGTGACGTTGTCGAGGAACTCCAGCGTGGCCGGGATGACCCGCGCGGCGATGATCGCCGAGGTCGCCTCGGCCGCCTCGCGCATCGAATTGAAGTAGGCCACCATGGTGCGCCGCGCGGCCGGCTTGGGGATCAGCTTGAGCAGAATTTTGGTGAAGATGCCGAGCGTTCCCTCGCTGCCGATGAACAAATGCTTGAGATCATAGCCGGCGGCATCCTTGACACACTTATTGCCCGACCAGATCACCTCGCCGGTGGGCAGCACCACCTCGAGGCCCATGACGTAGTCTTTGGTCACCCCGTACTTCAGGCCACGCAGGCCGCCCGAGTTCTCGGCCACGTTGCCGCCCAGGCTGCAGATCTTGCCGCTGCCGGGATCGGGCGGATAGAACAGCCCGCGCGCCTCGACCTCGGTGTGCAGGGTCTGGGTGATCACTCCCGGCTCGACCAGCGCGGTGAGGTTCGCCTCGTCGATTTCGAGGATGCGGTCGAGCCGGTTGAGCGCCAGGATGACCGCGTCGCCGGCGGGCACCGCGCCACCGCTCAGGCCGCTGCCGCTGCCCCGGGCGATGACCGCGAAGCGCAGTTCGTTGGCCGCGCGCATCGCCGCGCTCACCTGCTCGACCGAGTCGATCACCGCCACCGCGCGGGGCGGCTTGTGCGCCAGCGCGGTGCCGTCGTAGCCGAAGACGTAGAGATCCTCGGGTGAGCAGAGCAGGTTGTCGTCACCGACGATGCCGCGCAGCGCGTCAAGGACCTCGGGTCGCCAGGTGTCGCTCATGGTGCAGCCTCGGTCGCGGGGATTGGCCGGCTCCGTGCCGAGCCCTCCGCGGCCGAGGCGGCGATCAGTTGCCTGGGGGCGGTGGCGTGACGAACGGCGAGGCGTCGGCCGACGTCGCGTCGATGACCCACTCGCTCTCCGGTTCAGCCGCCGGCTCGCTCGGCAGCTCCGGTTCGTCGGCGGCGGTGGCCAGCACCACGTTGGCCAGCCCGGCGGCCAGGGCGGCGTCCATGATGTCGACCACGTTCTGCAGCACGGTCTCGCGGTCGCCCTCGACAATCACCATCTGGTCGGCCGAGACGGCGGCTTGCTGCAGCGCCGCGGCGAGCTGCTCGGGCGCCACCGGCTGGTCGTCGAGGGTCATGTTCCCGTCGCGGTCGACTTTGACGCGCAGGCCGCCGAGGGTCTCGAGGTCGTCGACCTGGGTGGCCGAAGGCAGGTTGAGGTCGAGCCCCTGGTCCTGCGCCGGCTCGATGAACTGCGCGGTGGCCATGAAGATGATCAGCAGCACCAGCATGACGTCGGTCAGCGGGGTGATGTTGATCTCGTCGAACACGCCGCGGCGGCGTCGGCCGCGGCGGGGTGCTGCGCCGAGGCCCATGTCAGCTCCTTCGCACGGCGTCGATCAACGACACCACTTCGTCGCCGGCGAGGTCCATCTCGAGCGTCGCCTGGTCGACCAGTGTGTTGAAGAGGTTGTAGGCGATTACCGCCACAATCGCGATGCCGAGCCCGGCGGCGGTGGCGATCAGTGCCTCGCTGATGCCCCGGCCGACCACATCGATGCCGGCCTGGCCGCTGGCCGCGATGTCGGCGAAAGCGCGCTGGATGCCGACCACGGTGCCGAACAGGCCGATGAACGGCGTCACCGCGCCGGTGGTGGCGAGCACGAACAGCCGACGCTCGCAGAGTGACTGCTGGAGCAGTTTCATCCGCTCGACCGAGGCCCGCAGCTCGTCGACGTGGTCGGTCGTCGCGGCGGCGATCAGCGCGTGGCGGACGACTCGGGCGACCGGCCCGCGATAGTCGGCGCAGACGGCGACCGCTTGCTCATGCCCCTGCTCGCGCAGGGCGCGGGTGACCTCGTCGATCAGCTCCTCGCGGTCGCAGCGCGCGTGGAGCAGAAACAGGGCGCGGTCGATCATCACCGCGACGGCGAGGATCGACGCCAGGACGAGCGGCCACATCGCCGGGCCGCCGCTCCGGATCAGCTCGAACATGCAGGCCTCCAGCCACCGATTCGAACGTCCGAACCGGCTCCTTGTTCGACATTACCCGCCGCGCGAAGGTTGCCAAGCGGCGGCTGAACGCCGTTCGGCGACGACGAAGAGGAATGGCCGGCCGACCCGGCAATCTGCCGCCGACCGCGGAGGCATGGGATGCTGGGACGTGAGCGCGTGCGCGAGGCGCTGGCCTTTCGTGAGCCCGACCGGGTGCCGCTCTATTGCTGGATCTTCGGCCAGCCGGGGGTGATCGACGACATCAACGCCCGGTTCGGCTCGATGGAGGCCTTCGCCGACGCGCTCGACTTCGACGTCTTCCAGGCCTTTCCCGCCGGTGGGCTGCTCGACTGGGGCGTGGTCGACGCCTTTGCCCAAGTCGAACTCGACCCCACCTTCGGCCGCGTGATGACCGTCGAGGAGGCGGTCGAGGTGCCGCTGACCGATCCCGCCAATCCCGCCATCTATGAGCCGATCCGGCGCGCCGTCGAGCACGAGCAGGGACGACGCGGGAGGTTCGTCCTGGTCCAGACGCCGGGCGTGTTCGAGTGCAGCAACGGCTTCCTCGGCCTGCAGGGGCACCTCATGGCCGCCGCGCTCGAACCCGAGCTGTGCGGCCGGCTCTACCAGCGCATCGCCGAGTGGGACGAGGTCTACATCGACACCTGCGCCGAACTCGGCGTCGACTGCATCCACGTCTCGGACGACTGGGGCATGAACAGCGGGCTGCTCTTCCGGCCCGAGTTCTGGGAGCGCATCATCCGCCCGGCGACGCAGCGGATCGCTGACCGGGTCAAGGCGCGTGGGCTCTATCTCAGCCTGCACAGCGACGGCGACATCAGCGCGGTGCTCGAGGGCGTCGCCGAACTCGGCTTCGACATGGCCCACCCGTTACAGGAGTCGGCCGGGATGAGCATGCTTGGGGTCAAGCAACGATTCGCCGGCCGGCTGGCACTCTATGGCGGGCTGGACGTGCGCACCGTGCTCGGGCGAGGGAACCCGGCCCAGGTCGAAGACGAGGTGCGGCGGCTGATGCGCACCCTCAAACCCGGCGGCGGCTACATCTTCTGCACCAGCCACATGGTGCAGCCGGGCACGCCGCTCGATGAGGTGGTCCGCGCCTACGAGGTCGCCCGCGAGGAGGCGGTCTATTGACTGGTGACCCGCCGCCGGCACCCGAGTGGCTGCAGCCGGCCCGCCTGCTGCCCGATCTGGCGTTGACCCTGTTCGTGCTGCTGGTCGCCGCGCGATACCTCGGCGCGCACCTGCTCGACGCCCTGGCGCTCTGGGCGGCGGCATGATCGCGCTGCTCCTCGCCGCCGCCGGCTACAGCCTCGGTGCCGCGCTGCTGGCGCGGTGGCCGCGCATCACCCTCGACGGCCCTGCGCGCAAGCTGGTCTTCCGCGGCGCCGTCGGCCTGGGTGGGTTGGCCTACCTCGTCCTCGGCCTCGGGTTGCTCGGCCGGCTCACACCGCTCACCGGCTGGCTGCTGATGGCGCTGGCCGCTGCCGCCGGCGCGCCGGCGCTGCTCGCCGAGGCGCGGCAGCGGCGGCGGCTGAGCGACCGGACCGCCGCCACCGAGGTGGCCTTCGCGCGCCACGAGCAGTGGCCGCACCTCTGGCCGGGCGGCGCCTGGCCGGCCTGGGCCGGCTGGGTGATCGCCGCGGTGCTGGCGCTGCTGGCCTTCTGGGCCGTGCGCCGCGCGCTGCTCCCGCCGCAGGCCTATGATGACTTGTCGTATCATCTCGCCGCGCCGAAGATCTACGCCCGCACTGGGCGGGTGAGCATCCTGCCCTGGGACCACCACAGCGCCTTCCCGTTCACGCTCGAGATGCTCTACACCCTCTGCCTGCTCTGCGGCCGGGCCACCGACGCGCAACTGCTCAACTCGCTCGTCGGCGCACTGGCGGTGCTGGCGGTGGGCCTGCTCGGCCGCGACCTGGGCGGCCCGCGGGTCGGCTGGCTGGCCGCGCTCATCTGGGCCGCCACGCCGCTTGTCATCGACCAGTTCGGCACCGGCTACACCGAGCTCGGCTTCGCGCTCTACCAGCTCGCCGCCTGGCTGGCGATGGTTGAGTACCTCAATCTCCGCGTCACCGCGATCTCGTTCACCGGCGGTGCCTTCACGCCGAAGCCGCGCCAGCCGCAATGGCTGCCGCTGCTCGGTCTCTGCGCCGGATTCTGTGTCGGGGTCAAGTGGACCGGCGTCGTGGCGGTGGCCTATCTGCTCGGCGCGATGCTGGTGCTGGGTCTGCGCGACCGGCTGGCCGGCCGCGCCCTGCGCGCCGACCTGCTCACCGTCGGGCTGATCGCGACGTTGGTGGCCGCGCCGTGGATCGCCCGCACCTGGCTGGCGACCGGCAATCCGGTTTTTCCGTTCGCCCACGGCGTCTTCGGCAGCCCGCTCTGGAGCGACGATCGTGCGGCCGCCTACGACCGCGCGCAGAAGGACTTCGGCCAACGCTTCGAGGTCGATCGCGACGGCCGCATGGTGCTGCTCGATGCCGACCCGGACGCGCATCGCAGCCTGCTCCGCCTGCCCGGCGCACTGTGGCGGCTGACCCTGCACCCGGACTGGTACTTCGACCGCGGCGCCTCGTTCACCGGCCGCCACCGGCTCGGGCCGGCCTATCTCGCGCTGCTGCCGCTGGGCCTGGTCGGCTGGCTGCTCCTCGCCGGCCGCCGCACCCCGCCGGCCTATGACGAGGAGCGGGACGAGACGGTCGAACAGGTCTATAAGCAGGAGTTCCGGCGCCAAGTCGACATCGCCACCACACACCGGATCACCGAGCGGGTCAGCCGCGACACCGCCCGCGGTGCCGGGCTGCTGGCCGGGCACCTCGTCTTTGTGCTGCTGTTCTGGTTTGTAACCATGCAGTACAGCCGCTACCTGGTGCCGCATCTCGCGCTCTGGGCGGTGCTGGCGGCCTGGGCGGCCGACGGGCTGTTCCGTCTGCGGCTGAGCGCGGTTGCGGTGGGCGTGGTGCTGGCGATGCAGGCGCTCGGCGGCGTGGCCTTTGCCGGGCTGTTGGCCCGCAGCGGCAGCAGCGCCGGCGAGGCGGCCTGGCCGGCGATGGCCTGGCTCAACGCCAACGCTCCCGCCGACGCGCGGGTGGCGCTCTATGGCGAGCCGCGCGGCTACTGGCTCGACCGCGACTACTTCTGGGCCGAGCGCGGGCACTCGACGATCATTCCTGATGAGGCGAGACGCGGCCTCGAGCCGTACCTCGACTACCTGACCGCGACGCTGGGCGCCACGCACGCCCTGGTCTCGACGGCTTCGTTCCCACTCGACCGCCGCGAGGGCACCGACGACGCGGCGCTGGTCGCCCAGGCGATCGAGGCGGGCCGCGTTCGTGAGGTCTATCGCGACCCGCGCGGCGTGATGCGGGTCTATGCGCTGCGTTGAGCTCGGCAGGGGTGACCGATTTGCTCGCCTACAGCGAGCGAACGTCGCCCCAGGTGAGCACTTCGACCACGGCGTTGGGCAGGTCGACCACCGCCAGCTCGGCCAGGCCGTCGCCGTCGAGGTCGGTCACGCGGGCGCCGGTCACGGCGTAGGTCTCGGTCGAGAGCATCTCGATCGGGCCTTCGCGCTGCCAGACCAGTCGCCACCCGCCGCCACGGACCGGCGAATAGAGGCGATAGGTGGCCGAGGTGGCATCCTCCTCGAAGGTCAGCACCTCGTCGTCGCGGTCGCCGTTGAAGTCACCGGCGTCGATGGCGTAACCGGCGATCACGCCGCAGGTCTTGCCGCTGCCCGCCGCGTGAAGGCGGGTGGCGACGCCGTTGCCGCGCATCAGCTCGAGATCGTGCTCGTGACCGTGGGCGTAGACCGTCGGCGCGGGTTGTTCACGGACGAGCGGAACCGACTGATGACCAATGCTGGTCAGGCGGAAGCCGCCCGGCCGCTGGGTGTAGACGGCGGAGAAGAGCTGCGCATCGCTGCGCCCGCTGGGTCCCGGCCAGACCTGATCGCGCAGGCCGGTGTCGACCCAGGTGCCGACGGTCAGGTCGACCAGCCCGTCGCAGTTGCGGTCCCACAGGTCGGCCGTCACGCCGCCGGTGAGCCGGCCCGGCCAGGGATAGCCGATCCGCTCGGTAACCAGTCCGTCGTCGCTCGAGCGCAGCAGCACCAGCTCCTCGCGACCGACGATGACCAGGTACTCGCCGCGCCGGTCGACCGCGGTCAGCAGGGCCGCCACCGACGACACGCCGGTGACCTGCGCCGCCGGCTGCAACTGGCTCGGCGTGCCGCCGCCGCGCACGGTCAACAGCACCACCACGAAGGGCAGCAACCCGGCAATCCAGGCGACCACAATGGCCCGACCCGCGCCGCGCCGCCGTCCCGACCGTCCCGCGTGACCCTTGCTGTCCATGGCCTCTGCCCCGATCCGGTACCGCACCTGTTAACGAATCAGACGTCTAGACATCGGCAGGCGTTCACCGGTCGGTTAGGTCTGTGGGCAAGGAATTTGCCTAGGTGCCGACAGTGCACTCCGTTTACAGTTCCGTAACTACTCGGTTAGATGCCGTCTATGGCCGGCCCGAGCCGCGGCGCCAGGCCGATCTGCTCGATGGGCTGATTGGCGTGCTGCTGTCGCAGCACACCACCGCGGCCAACGCGCGGGCCGCGCACCAGCGTTACCGCGCGGCGTTCGCCACGCCGGCCGAGGCGCTGGCCGCGGGCATTGACGCGATCGAGGAGGCGATTCGGCCCGCCGGCCTGGCGCCAACGCGGGCGCGACGGATCGAGGCAATCCTCCGTGCCGTCGAGGCAGGCGGCGGCACAGAGGAGTTTGAGCGACTCCGCGACCTGCCCGACGACGCCGTGCGCGAACGGCTGCTGGCCTTGCCCGGCATCGGACCGAAGTCGGCCGCCTGCGTGCTGCTCTTCGTCCTCGGCCGGCCGGAGTTCCCGGTCGATACCCATGTCCACCGTCTGGCGCGGCGGCTGGGCTGGATTGACGACCGGACCGACGCCGAGACGGCCTATCGGGAGCTGCGGGAGCGGGTGCCGGCGGCCGACCAAGCTGCGCTGCACCTCAACCTGGTGCGGCACGGCCGACTGGTCTGCCGCGCCCGGGCGCCGCGCTGTGCCGACTGCGTGCTGCTCGAAGTCTGCCCGACCGGCGAGGCGGTCAGGGCGTGCCGGTCATGACATACCGCACGTTGCCAGGGCCGAACGCCGTGGTGGTGAGCACGAGCGAGTTGCCGTCGAGCACGTAGCTGCCGGCCACCTCTGCGCGGTCATCGACCGGCACCGCGTCGCCGGCGGCACGGGTCAGGGTGACCGCCAGCGTGCGCCGGCTGGTACTGGTGATCCGCCATCGGCCGACCTCGTCGTAACGCCGGGTGAGGCCGCCGCCGATGGAGACGGCTTCGTCCGAGGCGAGCTGGAAGGTGCCGTCGGAGTCGAGGAAGAGGCGCATCGCCGCGGCGGCGGGCACCTCTACCGCACCGGTCACACTACCCGAGTAGCGTGCCACCGTCCACTCGCGGCTGAGCAGCAGGCGGGTGGTGTTGGGGTCGTCGTTGCCGTCGCCGAGGTCGTCGATCAGCCCAATCAGCGCGGCCGGGCCGCAGCCGGCGACGAGCGCCAGACTGGTCACGGCGGCAAGGAGAGCGAGACGGCGGCCCATGCGAGACTCCCGGCGCCAGCGCGCGATGGTCGATCATACTCCGGCGAGGCCGCCGAAGTCCAGGATTCGCTTGACGATGGCCCCGCGCGCAGTATGCTACGCGCATGGGCACCTTTGTCGCGCAAGCCACCGAACGGCTACGTGAGCACGGTTACCGCATCACCCGCCCGCGCCGGCAGATCCTGGCGGTGCTCGAGCAGGCGAAGGGCCCGTTCACCGCGGCCGATATCCACCAGGCCCTGCGGACCGAACAGCGACCGCCCGACCTGGTCACCATCTACCGCGTCCTAGCCGTGCTCGAGCGCACGCGGATCGTCCACGAGACGCACACCGAGGCGGGTTACATCGCCTGCCGCGCGCTGGATGAGGAGCACCATCACCCGCTCCTCTGCGTGCGCTGCGGCGGATACGTCGAACTCGCCATCGGCCCGCTCGGCGAGATGGTCCGCGGCATCTCGGTCGATGGCTGGGAAATGCTCGGCAACGTGATCGAGTTCACCGGCGTCTGCCCCGAGTGCCGCGCCCGCGAGTCCGTCGCCTAACGCCGCTGCAGCAGCACCGAGCGGCGGAAACCGCGCAGGGCGAGCAGGACCAGAGCCAGGCTGAGCCCAAGCAGCACCAGGCCTGCCAGCGGCCGTGCCCAGCCACCCGGCCCGAGCGCCACCACCAGCGCCCGCCACCAGTCGACCGGCAGCCGGACCAAGAGCAGCAGCGCCACGAACGGCACGACCACCGCCACCAGGCCAATCGACTGCTGCGCCTGCCGGACCGTCGGCGCGCGGAGCGAGAGCAGGCAGCCGCCGGTGGCGAAGAGCAGCATCAGCAGTGCCGCGGCCGGCAGCGAGACGGCGAGCAGGCGCAGCGACTCGCCCGCCGGCATGGCCGCAGCGCCGTGGGTCGCCACCAGGTGGCTCATCAACGCCAGCAGCAGCATCGCGCCGTAGCCATAGAGCAGCACCACGAGCAGCTTGCCGAGCACCATGGCAGCCGTCGGCAGCCGGCTGGCGAGCAGGGTCTCGAGCGTCTGCCGCTCGCGTTCGCCGGCGAACGTGTCGGCGACCACGGGCATGATCAGGATCACCGGCACCCAGAACAGGAACACGCCGCCGAGCGCGCTCATCACCGACATATCGGTGAGCAGCGGGATGACCAGGCCGAACAGCGCCAGCAGCAGCAGCGTCCAGACGGCGGTGCTGCGGATGCGGCCGCGCAGGCGCAGCAGCTCGCGCCACTCCTTGCGCATCACCGTGGCCAGGTCGTGGATCATTGCCGGTCCACCAGGTTGACGAAAACATCCTCGAGGCTCAGCTCGACCCGCCGCACCTCCTCGACCTCGGCGCCCTGCTCGACCAGCAGCCGGACCAGCGGCGCGGCCGAGGCACCCGGCGCCAGACGCAGGATCAGCCGCCCGTCGGTCGGCTCGCACTCGACCACCTCGGTTCGCGCGGTAAGGGCCTCGATGCCGGTCTCGAGCCGCCGGCCGGTGATCTCGAGCCGGTCGCCCGCGGCGGCGGCGCGCAGCTCGCCGGGCGGGCCGCAGGCGAGCAGCCGGCCGGCGCGCAGGATACCGACCTGCTCGCACAGCCGCTCGGCCTCGCTCAGGTTGTGGGTGGTCAAGAAGACGGTCACCCCCTCATCGGCGACCAGCCGCCGCAGGTCGCCGCGCAGCGCGCCGGCGGCAACCGGATCGAGCCCGGCCGTCGGTTCGTCGAGAAAGACCATCGCCGGCCTGGCGAGCAACGCCCGCGCCACGGCCAGCCGCTGCCGCATGCCGCGGCTCCACTCGCCGACCACTTCATGCTGCCGCGCGCGCAGGCCGATCGAATCGAGCAGTTCGGCAATACGCTCGCGCGCCGCCGCCGGAGCAAGGTGGTGGATGCCGGCGTGAAAGTCGAGGTTCTCGCGCGCGCTGAGCCGGGTGTAGAGCCCGTCGTGCTCGAGCAGCACGCCGCAAGCCGCGCGCAGCGCATCACCCTCTCGCCAGGGGTCGCGGCCAAGCACCCGCGCCCCGCCGGCGTGCGGCTCGAGCAGGCCGAGCAGCAGCCGGATGGTGGTCGTCTTGCCCGCGCCGTTGGGCCCCAGGAAGCCGAACACCGTACCCCGCTCGATGGTCAGTTCGAGCCCATCGACGGCGGTCAAGTCGCCGAACCGGCGAGTCAGCGCCTGGCAGACGACGGCCGGCTCAGCCATCGGTCGGCACGAACGGGAACAAGGCGCGGCGCCGCTCGGCGGTCAGACTGGCACCATACTCGCAGACCTCGAACGCCTCGGCCGTCTCGATCGCCGCGCCGCGCTCAGGGCCGTAGACCTCGATCAGCCGTTGCCGGAAGCGCTCGGCACAGCGGGCGCCGCGGCGGCGCATCCAGTCGAGCATCATCGCCCGCCGCTCGGCCTCACCCTCGGGCGCGCTGCCGCCACCGTGCCAGGGCAGCCACTCGAACGCCTGCGAGACGTGCGCGCCAAACAGCGCCGCCTTGCGGTCAAGGACGGCGTCGGTATCGACGATCACGTCTGGTTCGAGCGGGATCGGCTTCATGAACCCGTCGTAGGCGTACATGATCACCGGCATGGAGCGCATCGCCGGCACCAGCGGGCAGATGTTCGGCACGGTGAGCAGGAACGAGGCGTCCTGGACCAGCAGGCCGGTGTAGCGGTGGTCCGGGTGGTAGTCCCACGGCCGGTGGGTGATCAGCAGGTCGGGCGAGAACTCGCGGATGAGGCGAATGAACTGCTTGCGCACCTCAAGGCTGGGCACCAGCTCGCCGTCGTGGTTGTCGAGCAGGCGGTAGGGGATGCCGAGCAGCGCGCCGGCGTCGGCCGCCTCGGCGGCGCGGCGCTGGGCCAGCATGCCGCCGCCCTCGGCCTGATGCCCGGCATCGCCGTTGGTGGCGCTGGCGAACATGACCTCGAACCCGGCGTCGACCCACAGCGCGGCGGTGCCGCCGAGGTGGCCGTCGCAGTCGTCGGGATGCGCGCCGATCATCATCACCCGCGGCACGGCAGCTCTCCGCGGCGAGGCTACGCCGGGCGGCGCGATGCTCCTGCAGGGCGCCGGCCCGGCGTGGCGAACCGGCGCTCGGCCCGCGGAGAGGGATGTGTCCAAGCAGCGCTGCCTGATGATCGGCGCCGGCGGCATGGCCGGTGCCTGGATCCGCCACTTCCTGCCCACCTTTGCCGAACGGCTCGAGATCGTCGGCCTGGTCGACGTGCGCGACGAACCGCTGAACGCCAGCGGCGACTTCCTCGGCCTGCCCGCCGAGCGGCGCTTCTCTGACTATCGCGCCTCGCTCGAGGCGGTCGAGGCCGACTTCGCCGTGGTCTGCATCCCCCCGGCCTACCACACCGACGTCACCGTCGCCTGCCTCGAGGCGGGGCTCGACGTGCTGAGCGAGAAGCCCATCGCCGACACCTGGTCCGGCTGTCTGGCCCAGGCCGAGGCGCAGCGGCGGACCAACCGGCGGGTGCAGATCATCCAGAACTATCGCTACACGGCGCGCATCCTGACCCTCAAGCAGGTCCTCGCCGAGGGTTCGCTGGGGCGGCTCAACTACGTGCTCGGCCGCTTTGCCGCCGACTATCGCCAGCGCGGCGCGTGGGGCATGTTCCGGCACGAGATTCCCCACGGCCTGCTGGTCGAGGGTTCGGTCCACCACTTCGACCAGCTCCGCAACCTGGCCGGCGGCGACTGCCTGACCATCGCCGGCTACGACTGGAACCCGACCTGGTCGAGCTTCGACGGCGAGAGCAGCGGGCTGTTCGTGATGGACTTCGCCGGCGACGTCCACGGCTGCTACGAAGGCAACTGCAGCGAGGCCGGCTGGAACAACAACTGGCACACCGAGTTCTACCGCCTCGAGTGCGAGGGCGGCGCGATCACCCTCGACGCCGACAACCGCGTGCGCATCACCGAGCACACCGGCGGGCATCACTACCGGGTCACCGACGTGCCGTCGGCGCGGCCGGAGTACGGCTCGGGCCACGAGGTTCAGATCGGCCAGTTCCTCGACTGGCGCGACGGCGGCGAACAGCCCGAGACGCACCTCGGCGACAATCTGAAGACCGCGGCGATGCTGTTCGGCGCGATCGAGGCGAGCGAGACGCGGAAGCTGGTCGACGTGGCGGCCAAGGCGCGGGAGGCGGGGGTGTGAGCGTGGCGGCGACGGCCTCGTGGCGATCGCCCGCGGTCCAGCGGACGAGCGAGCCCTTGGTGCAGGATGAGTTGACCTGGATTGAAATCCAGGTCTGCGGCCAACGAAACCCGCCCCGGGGGCGGGTTTGGTTCCGAGGAGCCCCCGATTTCAATCGGGGGCGGGACGCGGGCAGGCGGGCACGTGGTTCGCGATGAGTCGAACCGGATTGACACCGGTTCTGCGGCCAACAAAACCCGCCCCGGGGGCGGGTTGATTTCGTGGCGACGCCGTACGGCATCGGACTCGCGAGCCGGGTCGCCGCCGCCCTTGTCACCCCCCACCCGCGCGCGACGTTACCGCCGGAGGGTTCCCACACATGGAGACCACGGTCGCGAACGTCAACCGCCTCGCCGGGCCCGACGCGCCGGCGATGCAGGTGCTCGGCTCCGAGATCCAGTGCCTGCTGTCCGGCGAACAGACCGGCGGCGAGTACGCGCTGTTCGTCACCACCGCGCCGCCGGGTGACCCGGGCCCGCCGCCGCACCGCCACCACCGCGAGCATGAGACCTTCTATGTGCTCGAGGGGCAGCTCAACGTCTGGGACGGCGAGCACGAGGCCGCCGCCGGGCCGGGCACCGCGATCCACCTGCCCCAGGGCCAGTGGCACCGTTACTGGAACGCCGGCGATCAGACCACGCGCTTCCTGGTCGTCGCCCGACCGGCCGGGATCGAGCACATGTTCGCCGCCATCGACCGCCTCTGCCGCGCCGGCGGCGAGCCCGACATGGGGGCGCTGGTGCAGGTGATTGAGGAGGCCGGGGTCGAGCTGCGCCTGCCCGAATAGGCCGGCCCAAATGGAGCGGGCGGTCCGGTTAACCGGACCGCCCGATAGCGGGGGCAGGATTCGAACCTGCGACCTGCGGGTTATGAGCCCGCCGAGCTACCAGACTGCTCCACCCCGCGTCGCGTCCCACAATCTACCACCCCGGCGCGGAGCCGTCAACCGGCTGGCGGTAACGCAACCTGAACACCGGCCGCGGCCTACGCTGCGTCCGTCCCGGCTGTCTCTCGCGCCACCCGCTCGACCGGCCCCAGCGCGGCGTTGAGCAGCAGGGCGATGACGATGGTCCAGAGGTTGCCGAAGACGGTCCAGAGCAGCCAGACCATCGGCTCGTCGAAGCTGCACACCCAGGCCGTGAAGAGGTAGACGGCGGCGTAGCAGCCGAGGGCCGGCAGCGGGCGGAACCACGGGTGGGACAGCACCAGCAGGATCGCCCCGAGCAGGAACACCACCGGGTTCGGCAACCAGTAGCCGAGGTAGCTCGCGGGCGCAGTCTGCGGATACATCATGAGCAGCAGCAGCACATAGCTTGTGGCGAACCCCGCGCCGGCTGCCCACTTGCGGATTCGCCAGGGCAGGAAAGCCAGGACCATCAGCCCGAGCACGCCGTTGGTGAAGATGCCCATGATCTTCTGCCACACGACCAGCGCGCTGTCGATGCCCATCAGCGAGAAGGCCATGGCGATGTGCAGCACGCCCCAGCCGACGGTCAGCCAACGGGCGCTGCGCAGGTAGTGCTCGTCGCGCCGCTCGACCTTCGCGAAGCGCTTGTAGAAGTCCTCGACACAGACGGTCGACGAGCTGTTCATCAGGCTCGAGATGGTCGACATCGAGGCGGCGAAGATGCCCGCGATGACCAGCCCGGCCACGCCCGGCGGCATCACGTGGGTGACGAAGTAGGGGAAGATCGCGTCGGGCTTGCTGGGCAGGTCGGCGGGATGAACCTGGTAGTAGACGAACAGCGCGGTGCCCATGAAGTAAAACAGGTAGCCGAGCGGGATGTAGGTCAGGATCGAGATCCAGACGCTGCGGTTGGCCCGCGCGGTCGAGTCGGTGGCGACATAGCGCTGGGTCATGTCCTGCTGCGTGCCGTAGATGCGGATGGTCGAAACGATGGTCTCGAGCACGAGCCACAGGCTGGAGATCTTGAGCACGCTGACGGTCGGCTCGCTGACCCGGAACTTGCCCGCCTCGTTGGCGATGACAAAGAACTCGCCGCCGCAGACGGCGAGGATGTAGGCGACGCTGACGATCGCCGCGACGATGAACACGAGGACCTGGATGGTGTCGGTCCAGACCACCGCTTCGAGCCCGCCGATGGCGGTGTAGAGCGTGACGATGACGCCCATGGCGAGGATCATCGCCGGCAGCGAGAACTGGGTCACCTCGCTGAGCGCCAGGGCCGGCAGGTAGAGCACCAGGCCCATGCGGGCGATGGAGAAGATGACGAACGAACCGCTGGCCAGCAGCCGAGCCGAGACGTCGATCCGCTGCTCGAGGTACTGGTAGACCGAGATGACGCCCGCGTCACGGTAGCGGGGCAGCACCACGCGGGTGATCAGAAACGCGGTGATGAGTAGGAACGGTAACTGGATGGTGAACGTCCAATCGGCGGCGCCGAAGCTGTTGCCCGGCAGGGCCATCATGGTCAGGGCACTGAGGTAAGTGCCGAGGAGCGAGAACCCGACCAGGATGTAGTTGAGCCTCCCCTCGCCGATGAAGAAGGCCCGCGAGCTGGTAACCCGCTTCGAGCAGGCCACGCCCACTGCCAGCATGGCGAGCAGATAACCGATCAGGACGATGTAGTCGACAATGGCGAATCGGACCGGGTCTATCGCCGCTGGTTGCATCCACAGGCTCCCGCCGTCTCCAGCTTGGACGACGGAGGCGGTGGTTCCTTTCCCTCCCCCCAGGCCGCGAAAAAGGTTGAACTCCGGCGGCGCGGCCGGCGATCTGTGTCACGGGGCGGGACGGCTGGAGCCGCTCGCCGGTGGAGCTGCGTGGTGAGGTGGCCGAAACGCCAGGCACCCCCCGATCGGCGCGAGCAGTTCGAGGCGCTGATGCAGCCGCTGCTGCGCCAGCTCTACCACACCGCCCGGCACTATACGCGCCAGCCCGAGGACGCCGAGGACCTGGTTCAGGACACCATCGTGCGCGCCTATCGGGCGTTCGACGAGTTCGAGCCGGGAACCAATTTCAAGGCCTGGGTTTTCAGGATCCTGACCAATCTCTGTATCAACCACCACCGGCGCCGCGAGCACGGCCCGCAGCAGGTGGCTTATGAGGAGGTCGAGCGCGACGCCGAGACGGCCAGCAGCGCTCATCAGAGCGCCACGGCCCTGCCTTCGGCGGCGCTGCTCGAACAGGTCATGGATGAGGAGGTCGAGGAGGCGGTGGGTCGGCTGCCGGTGGAATTTCGCTCGGTCGTGCTGCTGTCGGATGTGCAGGACCTGACCTACCAGGAGATTGCGACCATCCTGGGCATCCCCATCGGCACGGTCCGTTCGCGGCTGTTCCGTGCCCGGCGCCTACTGCGCGAAGCGCTGCTCGACTACGCGCTGGAGCGCGGCATGGTCAAGGAGAGCGACGTTGCCTGAGCCGCCGGCCAAGGTCACCGACGAGCTCCTCTCCGCCGCGGTCGACGACGCCCTCACCGCCGCCGAACGCGCGCGGGTCGAGGCGCTGCTCGAGATCGACCCGAGCGCCCGCCGCCAGGTCGAGACCTTTGGGCGGATCAAGCGCATGGTCCGCTCGGCCCTGGCCACCGCCCGGCCGACACCCGATCTGACCCCGCTGCTTCACGCGGCGATGGCGACCGTCGACGCCGAACGCGCCGCGGGCCGCCAGGCCCGCCCGCGCCTCGCGCCCGGGCAGTGGGCCTGGCGGTTCGCGCCGGCCCTGGCCGTCGGACTGGGCCTGTTCGGCTTCACGGTGGTCAACTTGCCGTTCGGCGACGGCTCGACCAGGACGGTGGTCCGGCCGACCGGCTACCGCGACCCGGCCGACGGCGAGTGGCTGCTTTCGCCCAGCGTGCTGGCGGCGCACCACGCCCGCTGGGTCGACCTGTTCAGGCTCTCGCCGATGCCCGAAGAGGCGTTGATCGACCTGACCAGCCGGCTCGAGGCCGAGGTCGGCTATCCGGTGCTCGAGCCCGATCGCAAAGCTCTCGGCGCCGAGATCTACGCCGGCCTGGCCGACTCCGGCGCCGCCGGCTCGGGTCGCCTCACGGCGGTGCTGCTACTCCGGCGCGACGACGGCGGGCAGTTCAGCCTGGTCCAGTTTGCCGCACCCGACAACGCCGTCGTGCTGACCGGCTTCACGCCGCTCGACGACGGCCGGACCCTGGTGGCCGACGAGAACGGAACCCACCTGGCCTACTGGTCGCGCGAGTGGCTTCACGTCTGCCTCGCCTCGACCCAGCTCGAGCAGACCGAGCTGGCCGCCCTGGCGCCGGTGGCCGTCTCGTGGGAGCAGGTGCAGCAGTCGGTCGTGCCGATGGTCAGCCCAGCCCCGACGGCGCGGTTCGACACGGGGTGGTGAGACACCGACAGCGCCACCGCGCGGGGAGGCCGGTCAGCGTCGAGCATGAGCAGCCTGGGACAGACAATCCGACGGTGGTGTGACGGCGCCCGCGGCCTCAGCCGCACCGGTCCGCCACCGCCGACCACCGATCGCGCACGGGTCGAACGCTACCTGGCTCGCCTCGAGGCGGCCGACCGGCCGGCCGAACAGCGACGAGTGCTCCGCCTGCTGACCGACCTGGCGGCCCACGAACCGGCCCGGGCACAGATGGCGCAGGCCGGCTGGGTCGCCCGGCTGCTCGGCTGCCTGGCCGCGGCCGCGACACCCTCACACGATGCCTACGACCTCGGCTACGGCCTGCGCGGCGGCGCCGGCGACCGCGAGGTGCATGCCCGCCTGGCCGTCTTCGCCGCCGCCGGCGAGCTGCTTGCCCGGCTCGGTCGGGCCGTCGACCCGCCGCTGCGCGAACTGCTGCTGGGTCCGCCGCTGCCCGTCGGCCGGGTGTTCGACTTCGGGGCCGAGGAGCCGCTGCTGTATGGACCGAAGCTGCTTGCCGTCGACCACCTGACCCGTCGATACGCCGGCGATCTGCGGCTCTGGCGGCGCGTGGCCGAGGGCGAAGCGGAGCCCTGGACGGCGCTCGCCGCGGCGCTGCTCTGGGCGCAGATCGCGCCACATCCGGCGGCGGCGGCGATGCTCCGGCGGGTGTGCGACCACGGCTTCGGTCGCGCCGGCGAGGTGCGTTACTACGCGAAGCGCCTGCGGCCCATGGCCGACGCGCTCGGCCAGGCGGCGGCGGCCTATGTGCGGGCCGAACGCTGCCCGATCCACCGCCGGCTCGAGCTGCTCTGCGCCGAGCTGGCCGGCGACGGGTGGACCGACGCAGCGATGGCGGAGCAGGCGCGGACCGGTGCGCTCGCCGAACTGCAGGCGCTCAACCGCCTGCTCGAGGCGATCGACCCGGCCCGGCTCGAGCGGCTCCGGGCCGAGGAGGGCGGCCGGCTCAGCCGCTGCCAGCCGCCGAGCGAGCAGCCGACGCAGCGGTCGATTGAGGGCAGCACCAGCCGCGCCCTGCGGTTCGGCGCGGTGGTTCTCGCCGCCGGGCGCGGTGAGCGGTTGGGCGGCGGCAAGCTGGCCCTGCCGTGGGGCCGCTCGACCATCTTGGGCACGGTCCTCGCGGCGCTGGAGTCGGCGGGCGTCGAGCCGCGCCATGTGGTGCTCGGCCACGCGCCCGAGCGTCTGGCCCACATCCTCACGGCGGCCGGAGCGGTCGGCGTGGTCAACGAGGCCTACGCCGACGGGATGCTGACCTCGGTGCAGCGCGGGCTGCGGTCGCTGCCCGAGGTCGATGCAGTGGTGCTGCTGCCGGGCGATCAGCCGCTGGTCTCGCCGCGCACCATCCGCCGACTGATCGCCGCTTGGCAGACGACCGACGGCATGTTGATCCCAACCTACCTCTACCAGAGCGGCCACCCCGTGCTGATCGCCCGCCGGCTCTTCCCGCTGATCGACGAGCTCGACCCGGCGGTCGGCCTGCGCCAGCTCCGCGAGCGGGTGCCGGAGCAGCTCCGCTACCTCGCTGTCGCCGACCCGGGGATCCTGACCGACATCGACACGCCCGGTGACTACCTGCTGCACCGGCCGGCCGGCACCCGTCTGCCCGATGAGCTGGCCGAGCGCCTGACCCGAGCTCCGTCGGAGCCCTAAAGTCCGAACCGATCCTGCCGATGGGACAAGCAGTTGCTTTGTCTCGCTTTGTAGTGGCAGCGCTGAGCTGCCTTGGGAGGTGTGCGAGCCATGATCAGTGTCAGTGCTCGTACTCCGGCGGTGTTAGCTGGGAATCTGGCAAGCGAACCGGTCCGGCTCGAGGCGTCACTCAAGCCGCGGACCATTCTCGCCGAGGGCATCGGGCAGTTCGGCCGCGAGCTGGGCTCACTAAACCGGATGCGCAAGGATGCCGCACGCAACGGCGAGGTGGTCACCGAGGCGAAGGTTGAACTGGCCTTCGAAACGGCGGGCATCCTGCTGGCGGTCAAGGACGCCGCGGCGCAGTTCGACAGCCGCGCTCCGGCGGCGCCCGTCCATGAACCGGCCGAACCGGAGGGCGGCGGACCGTCCTCGCCGGAGCATGGCGACGACCAACGCACGGTGATGGTCGTCCGCGAGCAGGCCCAGCCGTCACTTCGTCGCATCGACGACCTGCTGGCGCGCCTGCAGACGCCGTCGGAAGCGGCCGCGCGGCCGGCCGCCGGCGCCCCGTTCGACTCGACCGCTTGACCAGAACGTTGACCGCGCTGGCGTCGCGTCGCTACAATCGGCTCGTGCCGCTGAGTTGACGACGTGCCCCGGCCGATCGATCTGCGCGACGCCCCGCCGGCGGAGGCGACCTGCCACGCCTGCCAATCGACGGTCCAACTCGACCGTCGCGCCCGCTCGCGTGGCCGTTTCCGCTGCCCCGTCTGCCACAGTGACAACCGAGTCGGCGCCGACGGCATCGGCCGACCGCTGCGTGGCCAGGCCGAGCATCCGGCCCACATGCCGCGCACCCGCTGCAACCGCTGTGGGACCACCAACCGCTTGCCCGCGCACCTGATCAAGCGCGGCGCCTACCGCTGCCGGCACTGCCACACCGTCGGCCGAGTGCCGCGGACATTCCGCCGCCGGGCACTCGGCGAGGGCGCCTGGATCGCCGGGCTGCTGGTCATCGTCGCGGTCGCCGTCGGCGTCGGGGTGTTCCGCACCACCGTGGCGCTGCGCCAGATCTCGCTGCTGCTCGGCGCCACGCTGGCCGATGTCGAGTCGACGCTGGTCATCCACCACGCCGGTCCGGTCGGGATCGATGCGCGGGGCGTGCAGGTCCAGATCACCGGCGAAATCACCAATGCCCTGCCGCAGCCGGCCAGCCTCTACATCGTTGGTGAGGTGCGGCAGAACGAACAGCCGGTGGCCTCACAGACCGTCAGTCTGCTGCGCATGAGGCCCGGCGAGCGGCGCGGCTTCGAGGTCCGGCTGATCACCCCCCGCGACCGGCCCGGCGACCAGGTCGGCCTGTTCCTCCTCGGCGCGAGCTGAGCTCGGTCGCGACCACAGCCCGACCGCCAGCACGGCACCGGCCGACACGGCCAGCAGGCGCTGCTCACCCGCCGCATCGAGGCCCGCCAGCGCCTCGGCGAGCTGCAGCAGCACGGCCAGAAGCCCCGCGGCCAGCGCGCCCGAGGCGAGGTCGAGCCGGTCGCGCGCGCCGAGCAGCCAGCCGACGCCGAGCCCGATGCCGAGCGGCCAGACCGGCACCGCCGTGGCCGCGCCGCGCAGGCCCGCCTGGTGCAGCCCGAGCAGCGCGGCGATGCCCGCGCCGGCGAGCAGCGCGGCGGAGCGCCGGAACGGCGCCGGCAGCGGCCGGCGCAAGGCCACCAGCAGCAGCGCGGCGCCATAGGCGACCAGCAGCCAGGGCAGCCAGCCGGCGACCGAGCCGTGGGCAAACCGCTCGACCGCCGGCGGGGCGAGCCGCGCACCGTGCTCGGGCAGCGCCGCCGGGACCAGAATCAGCGGCAGCAGCGTAACCACCGGCGGCGGCGCGCCGGCCGACTCGATCAGTGCCGCCTCACTCAGCGCCACGGCGCCGGCGACCAGCAGGCCGGCGGCGACCGCGACCCAGACCGGCAGGCCGGCGGCGAGGCCGACGACCAGCGAGGAGACCAACGCCAGGACGGCGCCGAGACTGAGATCGACCACTCCGGCGCGGAGAGTGAGCTGCTGTCCAAGCACCACCAGGCCGAGCGTGGCCCACCGCGCCAGCGCTTGGTGAGCCCCATAACGACTGAACAGCAGGTGGTTCCGGTCGAGCAGGTAGGCCAGCGGCAGCACGGCGCAGAGGGCCAGCAGCAGCACCAGGTGGCGCCGCTGGAGGGTCGATTCGCGACCACGGCCCCGGCCGGCGGCCGGGGCCGTCGCCGAGGCAGTCAGCTCAGTCCCGCGCGAGCGCGTTGGGCGTCGGCCGCACCGCGCCGGTGGGCACGACGTTGCCGGTGGTCAACTGCATCTCGTCGACGATCACGCCGTCCTCGCGGTTGAGCACCTCAATCACGTTGACGCCGGCCTGCAGCGCCAGCGGCTGACCCTCGAGCGCCACCCAGTCCCAGGTGTCGTAGTTGCCGGTTTCGCCGAGCAGGCGCTTGGGCCGGCCGGCCTGGCGGACGAAGAAGCTGTTGCCGCAGCCATTGGGCCAGTAGACCCGCGCCCACAGCTTGTAGGCGCCGGCGGACGGAACCCGCACGCGGAAGCGCGCGAAGCCGGGCAGGTCGGAGCCGTCGCCTTCGGGCTTGGTGCCGTTGGCCTTGTCGGGAATCTCGACATAGCCCCGGCCGCTGTTGACCTGCGGCCGCGGCCGCTTGTCCTGCCGCTGCCGCTCGCGGACGCGGAACGGCTCGTCAATCGCGTTGGCGTCTTCGGCCTCCCAGGTGATGGTCACCACACCGGCGCTGGCACTGACCAGACCACTCGGGCGAGCGACCAGCCAGATGGTCGCCGCGCCGGCGGCGAGCAGACCGAGGGCGGAAAGCACGCGCTTCATCTCGTCCTCCCACGAACACTCATTCTGTGACGTCCAGAGTCTCTGACGACGCAACCTCAGCGCGGTTCGCGCCGGCCGCTGATCGCTCGGTTACCGCCACGCTAACAGGCGCGAAACCGGCCAGCCGCGCGCCGGTGGCCAAGAGCACCGCGAGCAGCGCTCCCACCCCGCGCACCAGCACCGTGCCATAGAGCGAGAAGACCAGCACCGCGACGCAACTCCCGGCGATGCCGAGCGCCAGCGTCTGCAACCGCTCGTCGGGCAGTCCGCGCAGGGCCTGGCGTCCGAGCGCCACCCCGTCGAACAGTACCCAGGCCCAGGCCAGCGCGCCGAACAGGCCGACCTGCACGGCCAGCAGCAGGTAGAGGTTGTAGGTGTCGGGCTCCTGCTTCTCAGGATTGTCCAACGATCCGTAGTAACCACCGATCGCGCGCTGGTAGTTCTGCCCCGCGCCGACCCCGCCAATCAGGTTGCTGCGGTAACCGATGATCTCCGCCCCACCCTCTTCTTGGGTGGCGCCGGGCGGCAGCACGTAGCGCGCGTCGGTCAGCGCATTGAGCGCCGCCGCCTGCTCCAGGTAGCGCTTCTCCACCGCATAGGGCGTGCCGTCGGGCGCCCGCTGATAGAGCTGCACGCTCTCGGCGAGCTGGCGCAGATGCTGCTTCGAGACCGACCAGCCCGCGCCGAGCGCCAGCGCCGGAACCAGAATGAGCGCCGCGACCGCCGGCTTCCAGCCCCGGGTCGAGGCCTGGTAGACCGCCGCGGCGACCACCGCGATGACCGCCCCGCCGGCGGTCAGCACGCTCAGCCCGGCGACGAACAAGACCAGGTAGCCGGCCTTGACGATCAGATTGTGCGCCTGCACCACCTTGGCGAAGGCGAGCGGGAGCAACAGCACCATCAGCCCGCCGAAGGCGGTCCGGCTGGCGCAGGCGGCCCGCACGTGGGTCGGCAGCTCGGCCCCGGCGGGCGGCAGCAGCACGTAGCGGTAGAAATCGAACCCGGCCCAGGCGACCATGACCACGGTGAGGAGCGTCAGCCAGCGACCCAGGCCGCGCACCTGCTCCTCGTCGCTGACCGCCGCGGCGGCCAACCACCAGGTCGCCAGCAGCACCAGGATCCACTGCACAAGCTCGATCGCGGCGCCCATGAAGCTGTCGGCGTTCAGCACGGAGAGTAGCCCGAGGCCGCAGAGCAGCCAGAGCGGCCAGCGCGGCCAGAGCAGCCGGCCGCGCATCTGCAGCAAGAGCGGCAGGGCGAGCAGGATGAGCAGCGCCACGGCGCCTTCGGCCACCGGCAGCGTGCGGCCGTCGTCGAGCTTGTAGGCGCACTGGTCGAACACTGCCCAGTCGATGACATAGAGCCCCGGCTGCTGCACCAGCTCGTCGGGCACCTCCTCCTTGGGATACGGAACTTCGCCGATCTGGTGCGGACCGTGGTAACCGAACGGCGAGACGATCACCTTCGCCGGGCCGTAGAGCACCACCGCCGCCTGGGTGCACAGCAGGGCCACCACGGCGAGGAAGAAGAAGGCAATCCAGCCCTGCCACCGCCCGGCCGAGGGAGACGCCGGCTTGACGCTCATTGCCCGCCTCCCAGCACCACCGAGACGATCAGCAGGACCGCCATCAGTGCCGCCGTCACTCTCGACTGGATCTCCTGCCGCGCCGAGGCCGCGGCGACGGTCGCCGCCGCGCCGGCCTGGGCGATCATCCACGCCGCGGCCATGCCCTTGGGCCACTGGTAGTAGTGCAGAAACTGCTCCTGGCCCCGCGCCGCGACGAGTTGGAGGTTGAGCCAGACGGCCAGCGCCGCCAGCCAGAGCGTGACCAGCCCGAACGCCGGCACGCTCGCCGGCCAGCGGTCGCGCGGGACGACGAAACACCAGAGCAGCGCAACGCCCGCGCCGACCAGCAGCGGCCAGGTGACCGGCAGGACCGGGCTGAACGAGTCGAGCACCTCCCAGCCGAGGATCTGGGCGTCCTCGGGAAAGACCGACAGGACCTGGACCAGGCCGTCGTAGTTGAGCACCGGGGCGAGGATGAGGAACGCGCCGAAGCCGGCGGTGCCGGCGCGCACATCGGGCTGCACGCGCAGCGCCGCCTGGGCCAGCAGGAGCACGGCGACGGCCAGCGGCACCGCCTTCCAAGGCACAATCTGCCGCGGCTCGCGGGCGATCTGGCCGATCAGATCCTGGCGGAAGAAGTCGCCCAGGGCCGGCGTCTCCGGCCGAGCGCTCGCGGTCAGGCTGAGCCCGGCGGCGACCAGCAACAGGACCAGCAGCAGCCCCTCGACCAGGCTGGCGACGAGCTCGCGCCGGCCGGTCATCGGCGTTTCGGCAGCCGTCATGCCGGCCTCACCTTCTCGGCACGGACCGCGATGTTGAACGCCAGGTTGCCCCAGCCGCGGCGATAGTCCCAGTCGCGCAGGCGCCGCAGCGCGCGGTAGTCGGCCCGCACCAGGTCGCGGCCGAAAAACGACTCGAGGCACTTCTCAATCAGGTACAAGAACGGGTAGAGGAACAGCCCGGTCTGCTTCACCTCGCCGACCGCCACCCGGTCGCCGAGCATGGCCAGCAGCCTGCGACGGGGGTAATGGTGGTGCGGCCGGAAGCGGAAGCGCTGCAGCACGCGCCCGCCGCCGGGCTTGGGAATACGCAGCCGGCGGACCAGCTCGAACAGGCCGTTGACCAGGTTCTCGCCGTCGAGCCAGCCGAACAGCCCGCCCTGCGGCGTGGTGACCACCAGCGTGCCGCCCGGCCGGAGCACGCGGATCAACTCATCGATCGCCCGTTGGTCGTCGTCGACGTGCTCGATGGTGTCGCTGCAGACCACGCAGTCGAAGCTGTCGTCGGCGAAGGGCAATCGCTCGGCGGCGCTGGCGAGCAGGGCCAGGTCGGGATACTGCGCCCGGCCCCAGCGGCAGTTGCCGGCGTTGTGGTCGCAGCCGACCACTTCGCCGGCGCGGGCACGGAGCCACTGGGTGAACAGCGCATTGCCGCAGCCGACGTCGAGCAGCCGGCCGACTCCGTCGGGGACCCAATCATAGACCTGCCGGTAGCGGTCGATCAGCAGGTCGCGGTATGTCACCGGGGTCGACATCGAACGCTGCGCTCCGCCCACGCGACGGCCTCTGGCCGCCGCCATGCTAGCATCGGCCCGACGGTCCGGTCAATCCAACGCCGCGCAGGGCGCGGGCGTTCCGGATTCGGGATGGAAGGAGCGAACGACGGACCGGCCAAGGACCTGCCGCGACGGCGGCGACCGCGGATGCAGTGTTCACGCGTCACCTATAGCGGCCATGCCCTGCGCCGCATGGCGCAGCGAGGCATAACGCCCGCCGACGTGTCGGCCGTCCTCACCGCTGCCACGGTTGTCGATGACTACCCGAACGACACGCCCTATCCGAGCCAGTTGTTGCTGGGAATCGTGGACGGTCGTGCAATCCACGTGGTGGCAGCGTGCGACGGCGCGACCGACGAATGCTACATCATCACGGCCTATGAACCGGACCCGTCGCTCTGGCAGTCAGACTGGATGACCAGGAGGTGAACCGTGGAGTGCGTGATCTGCCGGCGTGGAACCACCAGTCCAGGCGAGGCGACCGTGGTCTTTGAGCGTCGCGAGTGCGTGGTGGTGATTCGCGGCGTTCCGGCGCAGGTGTGCGCCAACTGTGGCGAGTACTACCTCGACGAACCGACCGCCACGGCGGTGCTCGAGCGCGCCGAGCAGGTGCTGCGCGCCGGCGCCGAGATCACCGTGCAACGCTACGCCGCCTGACCCGCCAGCGGAGCCGACCATGCCCACCCGCCGCACCTTCCTCCAGCAATCAGCCGCCGCCCTGGCGGCCACGCGGCTGGCCGCGCAGCCGCCGCGAAAGCCCAACCTGTTGTTCGTCTTCAGCGATCAGCAGGCCTGGGACATGGTCGGCTGCTATGGCAACGAGCAGATCCGCACGCCGCGGCTCGACCGCTTCGCCGGCGAAGGCGTGCGATTCGCCGACTGCGTCTCGACCTGCCCCGTCTGCACACCGTACCGCGGCATCCTGCTCAGCGGCATGCACTCGCTCTACAACGGCGCGGTGGTCAACGATTGGCAGCTCCTGCCCGGCGAGGGCCGCCACTTCGGCGAGGTGCTGCTCGACGGCGGCTACCGCACCGGCTACGTCGGCAAGTGGCACCTCCTCGGCGGCAACCGCAACCGGCCCATCCCGCCGGGACCTCACCGCCACGGGTTCGACCACTGGTTCCAGTCGAACAACTGCCACGTCAACTTCCATCCCGGTCACTGCTTCTGGTGGAACGAGGCGGGCGAGAAGGTGCCCTTCGACGTCTGGGAGCCGTACGGCCAGACCCGTCAGGCGTGCGACTTTCTCGACACCTGCACCGCCGACCAGCCGTTCGCACTGTTCGTCTCGTGGCACCCGCCGCACGACCACTCGGGCCTCGGTGTCTACGAAGGCTACGACGCGCCGGCCGAGCTGCTCGCCAGCTACGACCTCGACGCCCTGCGGCTGCGGCCGAACACGCCCGACACGCCGCAGCACCGGACCATGCTCCACGGCCACATGGCCATGTGCACGATGGTCGACCAGTGCTTCGGCACGTTGATAGACCATCTCACCGCCCGCGGCCTCGCCGATGACACCATCGTCGTGTTCACCAGCGACCACGGCGACCTGCTGCGCTGGGAGGGCGGCCAGCGGCAGGTCAAGACCCGGCCCGAAGAGGAGTCGGCCCACGTGCCGCTGATGCTCCGCTGGCCCGGCCGGCTGCGGCCGCGGGTGAGCAACCTGCTGGTCGGCACCATCAACCTGATGCCGACGCTGCTCGAGCTGTGCGGACTGCCCATCCCGCCGACCTGCCAGGGCGAGTCGCTGGCCGGCGCCATGCTGCGCGAGGACGACGACGCGGTCGAGTATCAGCCGGCCTACATGGTCCCCGGCCACGGCTGGCGCGGGGTCTACACCCGCGACTGGGTCTACTCCCACAGCGCCCACGAGCCGACCGACCGATTGCCGACGCCGAACCTGACCCAGAACCGATTGCACGATCGCCGGCGCGACCCGCACGGGATGAGCAACCTCTACGACGCCGAAGCTCAGCGCACGGTGCAGGAGCATCTGGCCCGCCTGACCCGCGACTGGATGGCGGCCATCGGCGACACCAACGTGCCCTGGCCGGAGGTCTGCCGCGCCTGCGGCCTGACGCCAAACGAGGCCAACCGCCCCGAGGCCACGGGCACGCTGCCGGGCCGGCCGATCGATCTGCTCGGCGCGGCGGCTGGATAGACTGGACAATCGCGCCAACCCGCACCACAGTTTACCTGCACGCCGTGGGCGGCACGGGCGGCGGCCGGAGATGCCTGCGATGCCGGCGGTGAGCGTGCGGGAGCAGTTCGAGGCGGCGGTCGATTCGTTTGTCGAGCGGGCCAAGGCCGACCGCCAGGTCCTGGCCGCCGTGCTGTTCGGCAGCCTTTCGTACGATGTGGTGTGGGAGAAGTCGGACGTCGACCTGCTCCTGATCACCGCCGAGGCGCCCGCCGGTGGCGAGGGCCGGTTCGGCCGCCGCGACGTCTCGCTGCTCGAGCACGACTGCAACCTCCATGTCGGCGTCTGCTCGCGGAGCGAGTTTCGCAAGCAGGTCGACCGCGCGCTCGGCGGCGGCTTCTTCCACAGCATGTTGAGCCGCAGCCGGCTGCTGTTCAGTCGCGACGAATCGCTGACCGAGCTACTCGAGAACCTCGGCGGTGTCGGCTCGCGCGACCGGCGCACGCAGCTCCTGCGGGCCGGCGCGTGGGCCGTCGCCCCGCTCTACAAGGCCGAGAAGTTCCTGCGGCTGAAGGGCGACGCCAACCTGGCCTACCTCTGGCTGACGCAGGCCTACACGCCGCTGGCGCAGATCGAGGTCTACCTGCACGACGGCATCCCCAGCCGCGAGGTGCTGCAGCAGGCGCTGGCACTCAACCCCGAGTTCTTCGGCGCGATCTACAGCGACCTGCTGGCCGAGGGCATCACCACCGAACGCGTCCGCGACGCGCTCGACCTGTCCGACGGCTACCTCACCGAGCGGATCGATCTGCTCTACGGTCCGCTGCTCGAGTGGCTGGCCGAAGAGGCTTGCGAGCGCTCGGCGACCGACATTCAGGAGTGGGGCAAGCGGACGCTCGACACCGAGTGGGCCGTCTTCGCTTGCGAGTGGCTGGCCGACAAGGAAGTGATCGCCAAGGTCTCGTCGCCGGTGCGACTGACCATCCGCAGCCTGACCACTTTTGAGGAACTGGCTTTCTACTACGACGGCGAACGCACGCAGCGGGGTTGAGCGGAGCTGGACCAGCATGACCGAGGCCGGACTGAGCAACGGCGAATCACGCCGAACCACGATTGCGGTGCAGGGTGCGCGGGTGCACAACCTGCGCAATGTCGACGTCGAGATCCCGCGCGACCAACTGGTCGTCGTCACCGGCGTCTCGGGCTCGGGCAAGTCGTCGCTGGCGTTCGATACCATCTACGCCGAGGGCCAGCGGCGCTACATGGAGTCGCTCTCGACCTTCGCCAAGCGGTTCATCACCCAGGTCGCCCGGCCGGATGTCGACTACGTCTTCGGCCTCTCGCCGGTGATTTCGATCGAGCAGAAGACGATCGGCCACAACCCGCGCTCGACCGTCGGCACGATGACCGACATCAGCGGTTATCTCAACCTGCTCTTCGCCACCGTCGGCGAGGCTCGCTGCCCGTACTGCGACCGGCCGGTGCCGACGCTCAACCTGGCGCAGATCCTCGACCTGATTCTCGCCCTGCCCGAGGGCACGCTGGTCGAGCTGCGCGCGCCGGTCTGGCCGATCTACGGCGAGGAGGACGAGGTCCTGTTCACCGAGATCCGCAAGCAGGGCTACCGCCACATGCTGTTCAGCGGCCAGCCGGTCGAGCTCTCCGACGACGAGGCGCCCGGCCCGGCCGGCAAGCACGACCTGACGGTGATTGTCGACCGGCTGGTGCTCCGTGCCGGACGTGAGAAGGAGCTTAAGACAGCGGTCCTGAACGCGCTGCGGCTGGGCGATCCGTGGCTCGAGGTGGCGCTGCCCGAGGCCCCCGCGCGGGTGGCCAAGACGTTCTATGCCACCTGGGGCTGCCCTGAGCACCACCTGCTGGCCGGCGGGGTGCTGCCCGAGTTTTTCATGTTCAACAACCCCGAGAGCGCCTGCCGGACCTGCAGCGGCCTGGGGACCTACAACCGCGTGCACCCGGAGCTGCTGGTGCCCGACCGCTCGCGTAGCATCCTCGAGGGGGCGTTCATCCGCGACGCCTGGAACCCGCATCCGGACAACTGGGACGGCCGCCACCTGTGGAGCATGGCGGCGCATTACGGCTTCAGCCTCGAGGTGCCGTTCGCCGAGCTGCCCGAGGAGGTGGTCGACCTGCTGTTCTGGGGCAGCAAGGGCGAGAAGTACGAGTTACTGCTGCCGCCCGGCGCCAACCCGAAGAACACCGGTGGCTGGAGCCGAATGATCGGCAAGCCGATCGCCTTCGATGGCGTCTGCACGCGGATCGAGCGCTGGTACAAGCACTTCCGCCAGCGGCAAACAGCCGACACCTGGGTCGAGCAGTGGATGAACAAGGTCATGGTCGAGCATGTCTGCCCCGACTGCGAGGGCACCCGGCTGCGCGGCTCGCGCCAGAGCTTCGCCGTCGGCGGCCGGTCGCTACACCAGGTCGGCGCGACCAACTTCGGCGAACTGCGCGAGTGGCTGGGCGAACTCGAGGCGGCCGGCCTCGACTCCGACGCCGGCCGGCAGGTGCTGCGTGAGGTCAACGCGCGGCTCGACCTGCTGCTCGGCATCGGGCTCGACTACCTCAACTTCAACCGCCGCAGCGGCACGCTGTCAGGCGGCGAGGCGCAGCGGATCCGGCTCTCGACCCAGATCGGCTCGGGCCTGATGGGCATGTTGTACGTCCTCGACGAGCCGTCCATCGGCCTGCAC
>CAYONP010000001.1:0-122221 GCA_964405335.1 uncultured Fimbriimonadaceae bacterium | reverse complement strand
AGCGTGGCGCTCGACACCAGCAGCCTGACCTCGGTGGTGCTGACCCGCATCCTGCTCGAGCAGCGCCACGGCCGCCGGCCGCGGTACATCGACCACCCGCCCGACCTCGGCGCCATGCTGTCGGTGGCCGACGCGGCGCTGTTGATCGGCGATCCGGGCCTGAGCCAGTACATCCGCAACGGCGCCGCGCCGGGTCCCTACGACGTGCTCGACCTGGGCCGCGAATGGCGCGAATGGACCGGCCTGCCGTTCGTCTTTGCCGCCTGGATCGCCCGGCCCGAGGCCGACCACACCGCGCTGGTCGATCGGTTACTTGCATCGCGGCGGCTCTCGGCGGCGGCGATGGACCGAATCTGCGCGGAGGAATCGGCCCGTCTGGGGCTCGAATCCGACGTCTGCCGGCACTACCTGACGCAGGTCATGCGCTACGACTTCGGCCCGCGCGAAGAGGCCGGCCTGGCGCGCTTCGCCGCGCTGGCGGGCGAGTTGGCAGCGAGGAGGGAAGGTCCATGAACCTCGGCTTCATCGGCGGCACCGGGCTCAGCGAGCTGCCCGACCTGGGTCTGCGCACCCACTTCGTGCGCACCGGCTTCGGGCAGGTCGAGGTCAAGGTCGGCCAGCGGGGGGCGCACAAACTGGCCTTCATGCCGCGGCACGGTGGGCACCACGAGTCGCCGCCGCACCAGGTCAACTACCGCGCCAACATCGCCGCGATGAAGGCGCTCGGGACCGAGGTGCTGGTCACCACCTCGGCCGTCGGCACGCTCAACCCCGACCTCGCGCCGGGCAGCCTGGCGCTGGTCAGCGATTTCATCGACCTGACCGACGGCCGGCCACGGACCTTTTTCGACGACAAGGTGATCCACGTCGACGTGAGCACGCCCTATTGCCCCGGCGTGCGCGCGGCACTGACCGCCAGCGCCGGCCGCTGCGGGCTGAGCCTGGCGCCCGAGGCGGTCTATCTGTGTACCAGCGGGCCGCGGTTCGAGTCTCCGGCCGAGATCCGCTGCTATCGCGGCTGGGGCGCCGACCTGGTGGGCATGACCAACCTTCCCGAGGCGGTGCTCGCCCGCGAGGCGGAGATCTGCTACGCCACGGTCGCCGTGGCCACCAACCATGCCGCCGGCGTGACCGGCACGCCGCTGAGCCACGGCGAGGTGGAGGAGATGATGGCCGCCCGCGCGGCCGACCTGCGGCGGCTGATCAACGATCTGATCGAGACCATCGAACTGCCCGACTGCCCCTGCCGGCACGCGCTGGACGAGTACCGGGCGAAGCCGGGCAACCGGGGGCTGAGCATTCCGATGTAAACCGGTTTCGGCCGCGCGGTATGGGGGAAATGGACGGTCAGTAGGTGGCATCGCCATACGACGCTGCAAGGAAACAGCAGGACCTGGTGCTTCATTCGGCGTGCGCTCGCCGTGGTACTGGACTTGGTCGCTGCTCCTGCTGCTCGTCCTGCTTCCCTGGACGCCGATTCTGATCATCGCCTGGTTGCACTCCCCATTGCCGGGTGGCGAAGCCTGGCAATCTGTAGCGTTCATCGCGCGCTGCGCAGCAACTGGGCCCCACGACGAGGTCTGGCTGGCGCTGACATGCCTGCTGTTCCTGACGGCGCTGCGACTCGCGCGGTGTGTGAGCCGGATCCGCTTCCGTCGTGGTATCCTCGTCGTCCTTGTGGTGTGTAGCCAGTTCGTCCTCGCGCGCGCGTCACTACCGCTCTTTGAGCTCGTCGTTCTGGATCGCCTTGACCGCCGATCTGCGACGCTGATCGACGCCATCGAGCGATACGCAGCCCGCCACGGTGAGGCCCCAGCGCAGCTGGAATCGCTGGTGCCCGAGTATCTGCCGGTGATTCCGTCTACCGGCTGGAGCCTCGCGCCCGAGTGGGGCTACACGCCGCCACGTCAGAGCTGGACTTGGTCCGATGGCACCTCAATAGCCATCTCCCGTCAAGGAGTGTGTCTCCAGCCTGCCTTTGACGGAGGATTCCGCCCGACCGGGAGGACCGTGGCCGCCTACGACCACCTCGGAAAGCCGTCTCGAGTAAAGGACCTGCCCGACTGGGGCCTCTCGATGACCAGCGGCGCCTTCCCCGGCGACATCTACGCCGACGGCGACCCCAAGCCCCCCGAGGTGCCCTACCGACGCCACGGCCGGTGGACCTTCGTGCCGTGCAGCGTGTTCTACCGCCGGTGAACCGTTGGCCGCGAGCCCGCCGCGCCGAGGAGGTCGCGATCGGTCGGTCAACAGGGCCTCGGCCGCGCCGGTATTGTACGCGACTCGGGAACTGCTCATGCGCCGCACCATTGGCTACTCGTTACTCGGTCTGCTCGCCGCGCTGCCCTTGCTCGCCCAGGCCGGTCGTCACCCGTTGCTCGCCTGGGTCGACCGCTCGGTCGATCTGACCGGCCGCATCGACGCCACCTCGGCCGGGCTGGCCGTGGCCTCGATGCTCAGCGCCGAGACGGCGCGGTGGGAGTACGTCCTGGCCACGCGCGACGCCGAGCACCAGCGCATCGGCCAGCTCTGGCTGGCCAACGAACGGCACCTGGCCGACCTGGACCAGCAGGCGGCGCGCGGGCGACTGATGCAGGAGGTGGCCGGCGCCAACCAGCGTCACTTTCAGGCCTTGGCCAACGGTTGGCAGGTCGCCTATCAATCACTGATGCAGGAGGGCCAGCGGCAGGCGCAGGCCTGGTCGAACGACTGGCAGCAGGCGTCGAACGACCTGCAGCAGGGCATGCAGCGGGTGCAGCAGGAGATTCAGGGCACCGCCGAGCTCGGCGACCTGCCCATGGACGAGCTGATCGCCGCCGCCCGGGCCGCCGACGGCAGCGCGGCCGAGGCGGCGCTGCGCCAGGCCGCCAACGACGCCAGCGCCGCGCTCGCGACGGCGATTGCCGCGGCCGATGAGCGGTGGCAGGCCGCGGCCATCGAAGCCGCCGATCCCGAGGCCGACCTGGAAGAGGTCGACAAGGCGCTCGGCCGCGCTCACCGCGCCTGGGTGCGTGAGGCGAACGACGCGCTGGACACCTTCCGCGACGCGGCCCGCCGCGCGCTGCGCGAGTTCGACCTGGCGGTCGAGGAGCTTCAGGACGCCTGATCGACGGCTGCTCGCGCGCGGCGGCTCCAGGTTGCCGCGAAGTTGTGCTCCGGCGCGTAGCCGAGCAGCCGCTTGGCCTTGCCCAGGTCGACCCGCCCGTGCGGCATGTCGGCCGAGATGTTGAACAGCTCGCAGTTCGACGGCAGCGCCTCGCGCGGTACCTCGACACCGAGCCGGAAGGCCTGGCCGGCGTCGCGGTAGTCAACCGCGAACGGCGGCACACCGTGGTCGGGATGCGGATCGCCCGAGAGAAACCCGGTGTAGACGAAGGCGACCACGCAGAGCTCGGGGTGCCGCCGGCAGAAGGTGCGCACCACCTGCCAGCCGAGGTACTTCGACATGGCATAGAGCTCGAGCCCCGGCCGCGGCGGGGCGTCCTCGATGATGTCGAAGTCGTGCCAGTAGCCGGCGTGGCCGAAGATGATCGCCGGGCCGGTGTGGATCACGCGCGGGATGCCCAGCTCGACCGCGGTGCGCATCACGTGGTAGGCCCCTTCGCAGTTGACCCGAAAGGCGAGCTCGGGGTGCTGGCGGACGACCGTGCAGTTGATCAGGCAGTCGGCCCCCTCGGCCGCGGCGCGAACCTGCTCGCCGCGGGTGATGTCGACCGGCCGAAACGGGTGCGCCGTGTCCATAGGCGCCAGATCGGTCAGGAGTAGCTCGTGCCGGCCCTCGAGCGCGCCGACAGCGCCCGCGGCGACCGGCCCGCCGGCGCCGTAGATGGTGATCTTCATGTCGTCTCTCGCGGCGGGCACAGCTCAAACCGGTGCTGCAGCGGCATGCGCCGCCGTCGCCGCCGGCCGCCGCGCGGCGGAGAAGCCGCATCGGGCCGGTCGGCGCAGAGGTGGATCACCGGCTCCCACCACCAGTTGCGCCCGGGCGGCCTCCGCCAGCCGAGCAGCATGGCCAGCGCCAGCGTCGCGTCGCGCGGGTCGAGCCAGAATGGATCGAACGGCTGGCCGGCAACCTCCTCCTCCTGGACCAGCCGGCCGAGGCGCACGATCATCGCCGGCAACTCCGATTCACGGATGACCTCACGGACGAGCTGTTCGGCGCAGAACAGCCCGAGCTGCCACGGCACGCAAGTCGGCCGCGGCTGGAAGACCTCGCTGAGGATCAGGTCAGGGTCGTAATCAGCCAGCAGCTCGAGTGATGAGACGAGCAGCAGCCGCTGCAGCTTCGCCGCGATGGCCGCCTGGGTCAGGTTGTAGAGCCGCCGGCCACCGACATCGAGGGCCTCGACGCCGACCTCTCGGGGCAGCTCGAACGAGGCCAGCCAGACCACCGCGTCAACCCCCTCGACGGCAGTGGCCATCGTTTCGGGCGACCCGTCGCCGACGGCGCGGACTTCGCCCGCGATGCGCGTCGGGCCGTCGGCCAGGGTGATCACGCGGTGACTTGGGGCGAGCAGACGGGCCAGGTCGGCGGCCAGCGGCGAGGTGCCGCCGGCAATCAGGATGGTCACGGCGTCCGGGCTCCAACGGGCGGGCGTTCGGCCGGCGACGGGCGCAATCCTCCCGTCAATCGGGCTCCCCCGCGCCACACTCGTTTCCGGTGCCGGCGAGAGGATGCCGCGCCGGCTCATCGAACTCATCGCGACAGAGGGCTCTTGATGACACCGTTCGAGTACCACCGCGCCGCCAGCCTCGATGAGGCCATCGAGCGGCTGGCCGCCGACCCGGAGGGCACGCGCCTGCTGGCCGGCGGCACCGACCTGATTGTGTTCATGACCGATGGCAAGCTCGCCCCGCGAACGCTGCTCGACCCGAAGCCGATTGCCGAGCTGCACGGCATTGCGGTCAACGGCGGCGTGAGCATCGGCGGCGGCACCACCATGCGGGCGATCGAGCAGGATGCGACCATCCTGCGCGACTACCGCGGCCTGGCCACCGGCGCGTGGGAAGTCGGCTCGGTGCAGATCCGCAACCGGGCCACCCTGGGCGGCAACCTGGGCACCGCCAGCCCGGCGGCCGATACACCGCCGGCGCTGCTGGCCCACGGCGCGATGGTCGAGCTGGCCGGGCCGGCCGGCCGGCGCAGCATCGCGCTCGGCGAGTTCTTCACCGGGCCCGGGCGCAACAACCTGGCGCCCGGTGAGCTGATTGTCGCGGTCCACCTGCCGCCGGTCGGCCGGCGCAGCGGCAGCGCTTATATCAAGCTCGCGGCGCGGAAGGCGATGGATATCGCCTTCGTCGGCGTGGCCGGATACGTGTCGCTGGCCGACGACGGCGCGGTCGAGTCGATCGGTCTCGGCCTCGGCGCGGTGGCGCCGACGCCGCGGGCGGTCGACCTGTCGCTGCTGGTCGGCCGCCGGCTCGACGATGAGGCGTTGGCGACGGCGGCCGAGGCGGCGACGGCGGCCTGCTCGCCGATCAGCGATCAGCGGGCCAGCGCCGAGTATCGGCGGGCGATGGTCGGTGTGTTGGCCAAGCGGACGCTGCGTGAAGCGGCGGCGCAGGCGGAGGCGCGTTCATGAGGCAGCTCGTTACCCTGCAGATCAACGGCCAGTCGCGCGAATGCGTGGTCGAGCCGCGCACTCGGCTGCTCGACGCGCTGCGCGACGGGCTCGGCCTGACCGGCACCAAAGAGGGCTGCGGCAACGGCGAGTGCGGCGCCTGCACCGTGCTGGTCGACGGCCGGGCGGTCAACGCATGCCTGATGCTGGCGCTCGAAGCCGTCGGCTGCGAGGTAACCACCATCGAGGGCCTGGCCGGCGCCGACGGCCTGCATCCGCTGCAACGTGCCTTCATGGAGCACGGCGGCCTGCAGTGCGGCATCTGCACACCGGGCATGATCATGGCCGCCAAGGCGCTGCTCGACGAAGATCCGCAGCCGGACCGCGAGACGATCCGCTTCCGCCTGGCCGGCAACCTGTGCCGCTGCACCGGGTACGAGAAGATCATCGCCGCGGTGCAGGCGGCGGCCGGGTAGCCGCAGATCACGCCCGCAGCGCGGCCAGCGGCACATCGACACGATCGAGGCCCTCGTTCATGCTGCCGCTGCGGAAGCCTTGCAGGTCGACCGCGACGTAGAGAAACCCAAGCGCCTTGACCCGCCGCGCGAACTCGTCGGCAAACGGCTGGGCGACCAGGCGCGGCAGGTCCTCGGGCGGCACCTCGATGCGGGCGATGTCGCCGTGGTGGCGCACGCGGTACTGGCGAAAACCGGCCTCGGCGAGCAGATCCTCCGCCCGCTCGACCTGCTCCAGCTTGGCCGGGGTGACCTCCTGGCCATAGGGAATGCGCGAGGCGAGGCAGGCGAAGCTGGCCTTGTCGGCGGTCGGCAGGCCGTACCGCTCGCTCAGCGCACGCACCTCGTCCTTGCTCAGTTCGGCGGCGGCCAGCGGCCAGTGCACCTCATACTCGCGCGCGGCCTGCAGGCCGGGGCGATGGTCGCCCAGGTCGTCGCTGATGGCGCCATAGACGATGTGCCGGCAGCCGAGCGCCGGCGCCAGGCGGCCGAGCACCTCGAACAGCTCGGTCTTGCAGAAGTAGCACCGGTTGGTCGGGTTGGCGCGGTACTCGGGGTTGTCCACCTCGTGCGTCTCGACCACCCGGTGAGCGATGCCGATCTGCTCGGCCAGCTCGATCGCCTCGGCCAGCTCGCGCCGCGGCACGCTGGGCGAGCGCGCCGTCACCGCCACCGCCCGCCGGCCGAGCGTCTCGTGCGCGATGGCGGCCAGCAGCGTCGAGTCGACGCCGCCGGAGAAGGCGACCACGACGCTGTCGAGCCGGCGCAGATGCGCGCGGACGGCACCGAGCTTGGCATCCAGGATGGTCGTCTCCGTCACTGCCACGGGCACTCTCTCCGACTCGCGCCGCGGCTTCATTGTGCCTTGGCCCCGCCAATCAGTAAACCCGCGGGTCGGGCGGCCATTCGTGGTCGAGACCGGTGCCGGTAAGCTGCACCGCCGTCGCAGCCATGGTCAGCAAGCAGACAGCGGTGATCGCCACGGCCGCAACCGCGTTGGCGATCAGATAGAGCAACGAAAGCAGGCTATCCACGGTCGCCTCCAAGTGCCTCGTACCTCTTGACGGGTCGACGGCACGGGGCGTCAAGCCGGCCGGGTGACGAATCAATAGGGACGGACCCAATTTCCGGCGCGGCGGCGGCAGTCCGAAATCGGGTCCGTCCCCGGGCGAACTGCCACTTCAGCCCTGCCCGCGCCGGGCGATACGTTAAGGTGGTCGTAACAGGGGCGAGCCAGTGCTCAGCGTGTCAGAGTCACCGTTTCAACGAGTAGGCCGAGAATCGGCCCCGAGTGTGCCCGTTGTCGTCCCGCTGCTGATGGACTGGTTCGCACCGCGCTCGGTGATTGACCTGGGCTGCGGGCCGGGTGGCTGGCTGGCCGCCTTTGCCGCGGCCGGTGTCGAGCGACTCCGCGGCGTCGACTTGCCGGAGGCCGAGGCCGACCTGCAGGTCCCGCGGGACTGGTTTCTGCCTCACGACCTGAGCGAGCCGCTCCAGCTCGACCAGGCTTTCGACCTGGCGCTGTGCATCGAGGTGGCCGAGCATTTGCCGCCCCAGTCGGCGCCGGGGCTGGTCAAGTCGCTGGTCGACTTTGCGCCGGTGGTGGTGTTCAGCGCGGCGGTGCCCTGCCAGTTCGGCTCGGGTCACCGCAACGAGCAGTACCCCGACTACTGGGCCGAGCTGTTCGCAGTCCACGACTACTGGCCGGTCGACTGCCTGCGACAGCGGATCTGGGACAGCACCTGCTCCTGGTTCCACCAGCAGAACCTGCTCGTCTACGCGCCACCGCTGGTGGCCGAGCGGCACGGGCGGCTGGCCGACTTGCTGATGCCGGGCGAACCGCCTGAGACCCGGCTCCACCCGACCGGCGGTGTGCTGCAGGGGCTCTACCACGCCGCCTGGCTCGGCGGGAAGACCGGCACCCATCGCCTGGTCAGCGACGAGCAGGGCGACTATCTGCTCACCACCCCGCGCTCGGCCCAGCCGCCGTTGGACGGCTGAAGCAAGCGGCGCGCTGGTCAGGCGCTGACGCTGACGTCGAGCTCGGCGTCGGGGTCGCTCAACATCCGCTCGCTGGTCATCAGCCAGTCCGAGGTCTCGTTGATGCCGGTGACCACGTCATCGATCTGGCCGACCATGGCGCCGACATCGTCGGTCACCACGGCCTGCTCGCGGAGCAGTTCGAGCTGCTGCTCGATGCGCTGCAGTTCGGCGTCGGCCAGCTCGTGGCTGGTCGCCATGTGGTCGAGGTTCTGCTTCCGCCGGCGCAGGATGTCGAGCGTCCGCTCTTTCGACCGCCGGACCGGCTCGGCCATCGTGCCGCGGAGCTGCTTTTCGAGGGTGTCAATCTCCTCGGGCAGCAGCCGCGCCGAGGTGCTCTGGAAGTGCATGCGCAGGTTGTCGCGGTGCTGCAACAGGCGGAGGAACATCGACTGCAGCTCGGCCAGGCCGCCGGTGCGCAGCGCCTGCGCCCACGAGTCGCCGCCGTGCACCGTGGCGGCCAGCTCCAGTTCGATCTGCCGGCAGACGGCGAGCATCGCCTCGTACCGTTCACGCGAGCGCTTCTCAAGCTGCCGCGCCTCGCCCTGCTGCAGTTCGGCATCGCTCCGCCGGCGGCGGCTGAAGGTCTCGGCCTCGACCATCGCCCGAAACCGCGGCAGCGTGCTGACCAGGTAGAGGTAGACGATCTCGTAGGCGAGGGTGAGCAGCAGCACGCCGAGCGCGGCGGCGACGTTGCCGGCAAGCGCGAACAGGGCCATGAACACCCCGCCGGCGTAGAGGCAGAGGTGGTTCAGCGGCAGGGCTCCGAACCAGGGCGTCGGCCAGCGGAAGCCGAAGGCGGCCTTGAGGTAGTCGAACCAGCCAGGACCACGCGCCATGTCGCTCACTCGCTCGGCGGCGTGCCGGCCAGAGTCTGCGCCTCCGAGACGACCGATTCCTGCTGCGGCAGATTGTCCATTTGCGTGACCTCAAGGAAGACCTGGGCCAGGTCGCGCACCAGCGCCTCGAAATCGGGCCGGCTCTGCATCACCAGCGCCGGCTCCACCGGCCGCGGAATGTCGGTGATCACCCGCGCGATGGTGCCCGGCGGGCGGCTGAAGATCCACAGCCGGTCGCCCAGGTAGGCGGCCTCGATCAACGAGTGGGTGACAAAGAAGACCGTCGCCTCGGCCTCGCGCCAGAGCGCGACCAGCAGATCCTGCATGGCCAGCCGGGTCGGCTCGTCGAGCGCACTGAACGGCTCGTCCATGAGGATGATCCGCGGCTTGAGCGCCAGCGTGCGGGCAATCGCCACCCGCTGCTGCATGCCGCCCGATAGCTCGGCGGGGAACTTCTGCTCGTGCCCAGCCAGACCCACCTTCGCCGCCCAGCCGATGGCCTGTTCGCGCACCTCGGCGGCGCTCAGCCCAAGCCGCTCACGGTGCAGGTTGAGCCCGAAGGCGATGTTCTGCCACACCCGCAGGTGCGGGTAACTGCTGTACTTCTGGAAGATCATCCCCCGCTCGACGCCCGGTCCGGTCACCGGCCGGCCGAACACCCGCAGCTCACCGGTGGTCGGCGGCAGGTGCGTGTCGAAGCCGGCAATCAGGTTGAGCAGCGTCGACTTGCCGCAACCCGACGGCCCGACGATGGTGATGAACTCCCCCTGTGAAGCGAGGTCGTCGATGCGGAAGTTGATGTCGTGTAGCGCCACCTGCTCGCGCGGCGTGCCGGCATCCCACACCTTCGAGACGCCGACGGCCTCGACCACCGGCGGCAGCTCAGCCATTGTGCCGGCTCCGGTAGGGGAAGAGCGACCGATAGCCGGCGGCCCACAGTTGGTCGATGCCGAAGGACATGAGCAGAATCACCGCCAGCGTCAGGTAGACCACGCTCATGTTCGCGCCGCGGCTCTGCGCGGTGCGGATGATGTAACCAAGCCCGCGTTCGGCGGCGACCACCTCGGCGAGGATGATCCAGCTCCAGCCGACGCCGAAGGCCAACCGCAGGGCGTGGTAGATGTCGGGCGCGGCAACCGGCAGCAGCACCCGCCGCACCTGCTGCCAGCGAGTCGCGCCCTGCGTCTGCGCCGTCTGCAGATAGACCTCGTCGACGTTGTCGATGGCTTGGACGACGACCGGCAGCAGGTAGACGAAGGTGGCGATCGCCAGGAAACCCACCTTCTGCGCCTCGCCCGTGCCGAACCAGGCAAGGGTGAGCGGCACCAGCGCGGCAATCGGCAGGTAGCCACCGCCGACCATCAGCGGGTTGAACATCGCCTTCACCTTGGTGAAGGTGCCCATCAGCATGCCGAGCGGCAGCACCACGGCGAGGGCGATCAGGAACCCGCCGCAGACGCGCAACAGGCTGACCACGGCGCTGCGGCTGAGCTCGCGCTCGAACCAGAGATCGCGCAGCGACTCCCGCGACAGCATCTCGTCGGGCGCGGGCAGTTGGTGGATCGAGACCAGGCGCGATTCGACGCGGCCGGGAACGCGCTCATGGGTGACGGCGAACCAGAGGGCGACGGTGAGCACGATGGGCACCACCGCCAGCCCGGCCGACCAGAGCGGGGTCAGTTGCTCGCGAATGCTCCAGAACGGTCGCGACACCCTCATCCTCGCCGGATCACTCGGGCGCTTCGGCCGGGAAGACGCGGATCTCGACCCGCCGGTTGAGCGCATGGTTCTGCGGATCCTCAGGATTCGCCGGCTGATCCCAAGCCATGCCCTGCGCGGTGAACTTCTCTTTCGGGAACTTGAACTGCGCCACCAGCGCATCGACCACCGCCTGCGCCCGTGCCTGCGACAAGCGCTGCACATCGCTGAAGTTGGCCAGACCGCGGAGCGAGTCGTCGCAGTGGCCGGTGACCGCCACCGTTGCCGCCTCGAACTGGCCGGCAAGCTGCGCCGCGCGCTGGAGCTTGTCCTTCACCTGCGGATCGTACAACTGCCCGGGAATGTCCTTGCCGGTGGCGTCCTTCGCCTTCTCGTTCAGGTTCGACGAGTTCGGGTAGAAGTGGATCCGGATCGCCTGCGCAACGAGCGGATCGCGGGCCTCGGCCAGCTCCGAGTAGGTCGTGGCGACGAAGCTCGAGCGGCTGACATCCCGCTGATCCTGGAACTTGCCCGCGTCGCGCAGCTTCTGCAGCACGCCGAAGTCCATCACCTGCTCAAACGGCACGGTGCTCTTGATCTTCCCCAGCGTCTTGTAGACGTACGAAATCGAGTTCCAGGTATTCTCGAAGTTGGTCGGATTGTTGCGGTTGAGGAAGAAGTTCAGGTTCTCGCCGAAGCCGGTGGCGTAGGCGTCGGCGGTCATGCCGGCGACCTCGTCGACCGGGAAGCCGTAGAAGTCGGCCAGCCAGCGGATCGCCTGCTGTTTGTTCGCGTCCGACGCGTTGAGGAAACGCATGCCCTCGAAGATGCCCTCGACCAGGCCGGCGAGCACCTCGGGGTGGTCCTTGGCAAAGTCGGCCCGGGCGGCCCAGACGTCGGCAATCACCCGGTTGGCGTCGGCGGTCGAGCTGAGCAGCCGCGTGCCGGCCACCTCGTCGCTGATCCGGTAGATGTCGGGCGCCCAGCTCACACAGGCGTCGATGCTCTGGTCGGCGACGAACGCCGCGGCGGCCTGGAAAGCGTCCTCGGTGTACTTCGGCTTGATGTCGGTCGGCTGCAAACCGCTGCGCACCAGCAGGTTGTAGAGGTAGTACTCGCTCGGGCTGTTCTGGGCGAAGACGACCGTTTTGCCTTTCAGGTCGGCGACCGTGTTGACGCCGCCGCGGACGACGATGCCGTCGCCGCCGGCCGACCAGTCGACCTGCTGGAAGATCCGCGGAGCCGTGCGGCTGTCCTTCATCAGCTCGGGGGCGAACAGGACCATCATGTCCAGCGTGCCCCACAGAATGTGGCTCTTGCCCGAGGCAAAGGCGGCCCGCGCGTCGACCGGGTTGTCGATCAGCGTCAGGCGTAACTTGAACCCATGCTGCTTGAAGAACACGCTGTCAGTGTTCGGCTCGGCGCCGTGGTTGGCGGCGATGATGGGCAGCCAGCCGATCCAGACGTTGATCGGGAAGCTGACCACCTTCTCGGTCTCGTTCCACTCGTACTTCGAGACGCCCTCGACCGGCGGCAGCGTCTCGGCCGGGACGAAGCTGTACTCCTGCACCGTGGTAATGCCGGCGGAGTCGGCCGCCTCTACCTGACCCGACGAGGGCGAGAGCTGGCCCGGGTCGACCGGGCCAGCGGTGTCACGCGAGCGCTTGGGGAAGAGCTGATCGCGCAGCAAGTAGACCCCGCCGCCGATCAGACCCAGAACGACCACGGTCACCAACGCCTTGCCCGCCCCGGTCGTGCCGCTCTGCTTCATCGCTCCCTCCCTCGCCGGACGGCCGATCCTACCCCTCCCGCCGCCTCGCTGTCAAAGCACCTACCCCACCCGACCCCTGCTATTCTCCGGGGTCTGACCCCGGGATCTTATGGTTTGCTAACGTCTGGCGCATGTTCGTCATCACCCGCTTGATCTCGGGGTCTGACCCCGTGTTGTGCAGGAGGTGCCGGACGGCGGACGAACGGGGCGCCGGGGTGTCGCATGGTCAACCCGTGTGTCACGGTCGTCGAGCCGGGGTGCGTCGAGCTGCGCGAGCATGAACTGCCGCCGCTCGGGCCGCGGCAGGTGCTTATCGATGGGTGCTGCAGTCTGATCAGCTCGGGCACCGACCTGACGCTCGCCTCGGGTGACTTCCCGCCCGGCTCCGTCTGGGCAGCCTATGCCGGCTATCCCTGCCGGCTCGGCTACAGTCATGTCGGCGTCGTCGCGGAGGTGGGCGCGGAGGTCGGCGACCTGCCGGTCGGCCAGCGGGTGCTCAGCCTCTCGAGCCATGCCCGCTGGGTGGTCGCCGCGCGCGAGGCCGTCTTCACGATCCCCGACGACGTGACCGACGAGCAGGCGGCCTGGGGCATCCTGGGCGAGATCGCCCTCGGCGGCGTGCGGCGCGCCGGTCTCACGCTGGGCGAGTCGGCGCTGGTGCTCGGGCTCGGGCCGGTCGGTCAACTCACCGCGCAGCTCGCCCGGCTCGACGGTGCGCGGCCGGTGATTGCCGCCGACCTGGTCGCCGCCCGCTGCGCGCTGGCCGAGCGGCTCGGCGCGCACCGCGGCGCGACCGACGCCGCGGCGGCGGTGCGCGAGCTGACCGACGACGGCGTCGATGTCGCCTTCGACGTCACCGGCGCGCCGAGCGGGGTCAACCACGCGGCGCCGTTGGTCCGCCGGCTGGGGCGCGTGATCCTCCTCGGCAGTCCACGCGGGCCGGCCAGCATCGATCTGCACGACCATGTGCACAGCCGCAGCCTGCAGCTCATCGGCGCGCACAACAGCGCGCATCCGCGGCAGGCCGATCCGAACCACCCGTGGACCGTGACGCGCGACACGGCGTTGTTCTTCGCCCTGGTCGCCGACGGCGAGGTGCGGGTCGACGAGCTGCTCTCCGATCGCCACCCGTGGCACGCGGCGCCGGCGGTCTTCGCGTCGCTGCTGGCCGATCGGAGTCAGACTATGGGCGTGCTGCTGGACTGGCAACCGTGACCATTGTCGTCAGGGCTTTCGCCGGCGCCCGCCAGGCGCTGGGCACGGCCCGGCTCGAGCTCGAGCTGCCCGAGGGCAGTCGCGTCGCTGACGCCTGGCGGCGGCTTGGCGAGGCGTATCCGGCGCTGGCCGCCGTCGCGCTGCAGGCGTTCGCCGTCAATCGCGCCTATGTACCGGCCGACACGCCGTTGGCCGACGGCGATGAGCTGGCCCTCATCCCGCCGGTGAGTGGAGGCTGAGGTGGTGCTCCTGACCGACCAGCCAATCAACGTGGCCGCGCTCGAAGCGGCGGTTGACGACCCGGCCTGCGGTGCGGTGGTCACCTTCCGCGGCCGGGTGCGGGACCATCACCACGGCAAGACGGTCGACCATCTCGAGTACGAGGCGTTCGAGCCGATGGCCGTCGCTGAGCTCGAGCAGCTCCTCGCGGCGGCGCGGGCCGAGCATGGCATCGCCCGCGCGGCAGTGGCGCACCGGCTGGGGCGTCTCGAGATCGGCGACGACGCGGTCGCCGTGGTCGTCTCGTCGGCGCACCGGGCCGAGGCGTTCGTCGCCGGGCGTTGGATCATGGATCGGATCAAGCAGGTGGTGCCCATCTGGAAGCACGAGTTCTGGGCCGACGGCAGTGACGAGTGGGTCGGTCCGGGTGAGGATCCCTGCGCCCATGCCGGGTGAGCCCGCCATCGTGGCGTTGCAGGCCTGCGGCGGCTACGAGCCCGAGGCGCTCGAGCCGGCGATGTCGGCGCTGCTCGCCTCGCTCGGCGGGCTCGAGCGCTACGTCGCCGCGGGCCGGCGGGTCATGCTCAAGCCGAACTACGTCAGCGCCGATCCGCCGGCGCGCGCCTCGGTGACGCATCCGGCGGTGCTCGAGTCGCTGGCCCGCCGGATCCTCGACCTCGGCGCCACGCCGGTCATCGCCGACGCGCCGGCCTGGGGCGGCGGCGCCGGCGTGCTGGCCAACTGCGGCACCGGCGAGCTGTGCGCCCGGCTGGGGATCGAGTTCTGGTGCCTCGACCGCGGCACCCGCCTGCCCAGCGCGCGGCCGGCGACCGCTCACGCGTTCCACGTCGATCCGCGGGTGCTCGAGGTCGACGCGTTGATCAACGTCGGCAAGCTGAAGGCGCATCAGCAGCTCGGCTTCACCGCGGCGACGAAGAACCTCTACGGCTGCATGGCCGGGCGCGAGAAGGCCTGGCACCATATGGCCCGCTCGCGCACCGACGCGCACTTCGCCCGCTTCGTCACCGCCTTTGCCGCCAGCCTGCCGGTGACCCTCAACGTGGTCGACGGCGTGGTCGCGATGGAGGGCATGGGCCCGCGACTGGGCCGGCCGCGGGCGCTCGGCGTGCTGCTCGCCGGAGAGTCGGCGCCGGCGGTCGATGCCGTGGTCGCCGACCTGATCGACGTCCCGCCGAGCCATCGTCTGATGCTCGACGCGGCGGCCGAGCTCGACTGGCTGCCTGAGCGGATCGAGGTCATCGGCGACGCCGTCGAAAGCCTGGCCGTGTACGATTTCCTGTTTCCCGAGCTGATCGGCGTGGCGTTCAGTCCGTGGCGCTTGCTACGCGGCTGGGTGCGCAACCGGCGGATGCTGCGCGCCGAGCGGGTGGCGGGGTAGGAGGTCGGCGTGCGGCTTCTGCTCGGCGCCCACCGCTCCACCTCCGGCGGCCGGCACCACGCGTTCGACAGCGGCATGGCCATCGGCTGCCAGGCAATCCAGATCTTCACCAGCTCGCCGCGCCAATGGAAGGCGGCCGAGATCACCGGCGACGAGCTGGCCGCCTGGGAGGCTGCGCGGGCCGAGTCGTCGGTCGAGTTGGTGGTCGCCCACGACAGCTACCTGATCAACCTCGCCGCGCCGGATGATGCGATCCGAGCCAAGTCGGTCACGGCGTTCACCAAGGAGCTGGAGCGCTGCCTGGCGCTGGGCATCCCGTTTGTCGTCAGCCACCCCGGCGCGCACTTGGAGGCGAGCCCCGAGGAGGGCCTGGCCCGCTTCGCCGGCGAGCTGCGCGCGATCTACGAGCGCCGGCCCGAGCTGACGGCGATGACGCTGCTCGAGACCACTGCCGGGCAGGGCACCTCGCTGGGCCACCGGTTCGAGCAGATCGCCTGGCTGATTGAGGCGATCGACCTGCCTGAGCGGATCGGCGTCTGCGTCGACACCTGTCACATCCACGCCGCCGGCTACGATCTGCGCGACGCGGCGGCCTGCCGGGCGACCATCGACGAGCTCGAGGCGGTGATTGGCCTGGCCCAGGTGAAGGTCTGGCACCTGAACGACTCGAAGCGCGAGCTGGGCAGCCGGGTGGACCGGCACGAGCAGATCGGCGAGGGCGAGATCGGGGATGCCGGTTTCGCCGCGTTGCTGGCCGACGAACGGCTTGCCGGCGTGCCGATGTTGGTAGAGACTCCCGACCTGGAGCTGCACGGCGCCAACCTGAAGCGCCTCCGCCGCCTGGCCCGCACCGCGCGAGGAGAGCCGAGTTGACCGAACCGAACCTGCGACCGGCTGTGCGTGAGCTGCTTGACGAGGTGGTCCGCCTGCGCCACGACCTGCACGCGCACCCCGAGCTGGCCTATCAGGAGCACCGCACCGCGGGCATCGTCGCCGAGCGGCTGCGCGCGCTCGGCCTGGAGCCACGCACCGGCCTGGCCGAAACCGGCGTGACCGCGGTGATTGACGGCGCCGCCGGCGACGGCCCGACCATCCTGCTCCGCGCCGACATGGATGCGCTGCCCATCCACGAGGAGAACGACCTACCCTACCGCTCGCGGCACGACGGCAAGATGCACGCCTGCGGGCACGACGGCCACACGGCCATCCTGCTCGGCTGCGCCGAAGCGCTGGTTCGCGGGCGCGAACGGCTGCGCGGGCGGGTCAAGCTCTGCTTTCAGCCGGCCGAGGAGCAGGGCGGCGGCGCCCGGCCGATGATCGAGGCCGGCGCGCTGGAGGATCCCCCCGTCGACTACGCCTTCGGTCTGCACCTCTGGGCGCCCGAGCCGACCGGCACCGTCGGCGTGCGCAGCGGGCCGGTGATGGCCAGCACCGACGGAATCACCATCACCATCCACGGCCGCGGCGGCCACGCGGCGCACCCCGATGGGGCCATCGACACGGTGCTGATTGGCAGCCACCTGGTCAGCATCGCGCAGAGCCTGGTCAGCCGCAACGTCTCGCCGCTCGAATCGGCGGTGGTCAGCATCACCCAGTTCCACGCCGGCGAGGCGTTCAACGTGATCCCCGAGACAGCGGTGCTCGGCGGCACGGTGCGGACTTTCGACCCGGCGGTGCGGGAGCGCATCAAGGCGCGTCTGACCGCGCTGTGCGAGCAGGTGCCGGCGGCCTTCGGCGCCACGGCCGAGCTGGACTATCGGGGCGGTTATCCGAGCACGGTCAATCACGAGGCCGAGTCGGAGCTGGTCCACGAGGCGATCATCGACGTGGTTGGCGAGGATGGGTTCTTCGTGCCCGAGCCGACGATGGGCGGCGAGGATTTCGCCTACTTCCTCGAGCAGGTGCCGGGCGCCTTCTTCATGGTCGGAATCCAGAACGAGGAGAAGGGCACCGGCGCGGCGCATCATAACCCCCGGTTCAACGTCGATGACGACGCCCTGGGCATCGGCATCGAGACGTTCCTGCGGATTGTCGAGCGGGTGACCGGCAGCGCCTAGCCGGCGCCATCGGAGTGGGAGGAGGGTTCGTGCCGTGAGAACCGCCGTTGCTCGTCTCGCGCCCCTGGCGGCGCTGCTGTTCGCGCTCTCGGCCTGTGCCGCCGGCGAGGTCACCATCCGCCGCGACACCTGGGGCGTGCCGCACATCTTCGCCGCCGACATGGTCGACGGCGCCTACGCCATCGGCTATGCCCAGGCCGAGGACCGGCTCGAACAGCTCATGCTCAGCTATCGCCTGGCCGCCGGCCGCATGGCCGAGCTGGTCGGCCCGGCGATGCTCGAATGGGACCAGCGCGCGATCATCACCCAGCAGAAGGCCGTCTGCACCGCGCGTTACGCCGAGGTGCCGGCCGACCTGCGGGCGGTGATCGAGGCGTTTCAGGCGGGCGTGAAGGCCTACATGGCCGAGCACCCCGACAAGATCCCGGCCAATGTGATCGAGATCGAGCCGTGGCACGTGCTGGCGCTGGGGCGGATGATCATCTTCAACTGGCCGGTCGACCGCGGCTATGAAGAGCTTGAGCGCGGCCGGCGCAGCGGCTTCGCCAGCAACCAGTGGGCTGTGCGGCCCGAGCGCACCGCCGACGGCGCGGCCTTCCTGCTGATCGACCCGCACATCCCCTGGGACGGTCCGTTCCGCTTCTGGGAATACCGGCTGCACCTCGACGACGGCCTGGTCATCTCGGGCTTCGGCCCCACCGGCGCGCCGACCATCGGGCTCGGGCACAACAACTTCGGCGGCTTCGCCTGCACCACCGGCGGGCCCGACACGACCGATGTCTACCTCGAGACGGTCAACCCGGACAACCCCAAGCAGTACCAGTACGACGGCGCCTGGCGCGGCATGCGTACCGAGACGCACACGATCCCAGTCCGTGGCGGCGAGCCGGTGTCGTTCGAGCTCGAGTTCACCCACCACGGTCCGGTGATCGGCCGCGACGGCGACAAGGCGTTCAGCCTGGCCTGCCCGTACCTGCACGAAATCGGGCTGATCGAGCAGCTCTACCGCATGCAGACCGCCCGCAACATCGACCAGTTCAACGCCGCCCTGGGCATGAATCAGTTGATGGAGCAGAACGTGATGTATGCCGACATCGAGGGCAACATCCAGTACTGCCGCACCGGCCGCGTGCCGATCAGGCCGGCGGGCGACATCGACTGGACGAAGCCCGTGGCGGGCAACACCAGCGCCACCGAGTGGCTCGGCATCCACCCGATGAGCGACCTGATCGTGGTCCGCAATCCGGCCACCGGTTATCTGCAGAACTGCAACATCAGCCCCGACACGATGGCCCGCGGGCTGGGCCTGAACCTGGCCGACTGGCCGGCCTACCTCCACGACGCCACGTCGGGCGCCTCGAACTCGCGCGGTCGCCGCGCGGTCGAGCTGCTTGACGGCATGACCTCGATGACCGTCGAGCAGGCGATGAGCGTGGTTCTGGACACCCACGCCGACGGCGCCGAGCGCTGGATCACCGAGGCGCGCGAACTGCTCAGCCTGGTCCCCGACGCGGTGGCGCAAGGCATGGTCAACCAGGAGCAGGCGCAGCAGGCGACCTATGTGCTGACCGCGCTGGCCGAGTGGGACGGCCACATGAGCGCCGACAGCCGTGCGCCGACCTACTACCGCTTCTGGCGCATCCAGGCCGCGCGCGACGGCGCCACGCTGACGGGCGAGACGGCCGACCTCGACACCCACATCGCCGTCGGCGGGTCGCTGGTCACCGCCTGCCAGCAGTTGCTCGAGAAGTACGGCACGCTCGACCTGCCCTATGGCGAGCTGCACCGCGTCGGCCGGGCCGGGATCGACTTCCCCGCCTCGGGCGGCGACTCGGGTGGCGGCATGACGCTGCGGGCGATCAGTTGGAGCGAGCAGAACGGCAAGTACTTCGGCCGCGCCGGACAGAACTGGGTGCAGTTGGTCCAGTTTCGCCCCGGCGCGGTGCGCAGTTGGAGCCTGACGCCCTATGGCCAGAGCGACGATCCCGACTCGCCGCACTTCATGGACCAGGCCGAGAGGCTGTTCAGCACCACGATGTTGAAGCCGACCTGGCTCGACCCGGCCGAGTTGGAGGGCAACGTCGAGTCGGTCACCGTGCTGCGCTACGCCACGCCGTCGACGCGGCCCGCGCGCCCGCCGCGCATCCGGCGGTAGGCGCATTTCGGCCGGGACGGTCGGCCTGCGTCACGGGTGCCGCGTGCCAGCGAGCTGCCAGGCGAGCGAGATCTCCTTCGCCGCCTCGGCGGCCGGGCTGAGCTCGGGCCCCTCGCCGCGGATCGCCGCGACGAACGCCTCGGCCTGCGCGCGCATGGCCCACTGCGGACGGACGTAAGGCACCTCGACGCCGGCCGCCTCGTCGGCGCGGTGGATCTCAATCCGGGCCGCCTGCTGCCGGGCCAGCGGCGCGGGCAGTTGCGCCCGGATGGTCGCCTTCTCAAACCGCAGTTCGAACCCCTCGTCCCAGCCCTTGCTGCCGAAGTGGGCGAACTCGAGCACCGCGCGCGTGCCGCCCGGCGTTACGGCGCAGATCACGTCGCCGCCGGACCAGTTCTCGTGGTGGACCACGCCATAGTCCTCGTGCAGCAGGTAGCGCAGCAGGTTGGTCTGGTGGCTGTAGAAGTTGAGGAAGGTCCAGGCCCAGCGCTTGTCCTCATCGCTGGCGCCCGGCTGCGGCGGCTCCGGCTCGGTGTCGTAGGCCGGCACCGGCTCGTCGGTCATCAGACACGGCTCGACGTTCCACATCCAGTCGCCGGGCGAGCAGCACCAGATGCGGGCGTAGTTGAGCGCGCCCATTTCGCCCGAGGCCAGCCAGCGGCCGACCAGCTCGTGGACCAGCCGCACGCCCGGGTCGAAGCGCTTCATGTAGCTGACCTGGTAGATCTTCCCGCTCGCCGCGGCGGCGTCGACCAGCCCGGCGGCGGCGGGCTCGGTGATGCTGATCGACTTCTCGGTGGCGACGTGCAGCCCGGCGGCGAGCAGGTCGCGGACGATGCCGTAGTGCAGCTCGAACCACATCACGGCGACGACGGCGTCGAGGTCGTCGCGTTCGATCAGCTCCCGGTGCGAGGCACAGGTCTCGGCCACGCCGTACCGCGCGGCAACGCGGCGGGCCAGCTCGCGTCGCCCTTCGGCGAGGACGACGAGCTCGACGTCGGGCAGATCGACATAGTTGGCGAGGTGCGCCTGCTGCCCCATGCGCCCGGCGCCGACGAATCCGAGTCTCAGCTTGTTGGCCACGTCCGGCTCCCTGCGCGGCGGGGCTTCGCGGCCGGGCTGGCCGATCCTCGTCGGGCGGAAAGACGCCGGCGGGCTGCTGGCGCAGCCCGCCGGCGCAGTATCCGGACGTTACCGGTGGGACTAGCCGAGCAGCGACAGGACGACCTGCGGGGCGAGGTTGGCCTGCGCCTGCGCGGCGGCCCCGGCCTGCTGCAGGATCTGCAGCCGGGTCAGGTTGATCGTCTCGGCGGCGATGTCGGAGTCGCGGATGCGGCTCTCGGACTCCTGCAGGTTCTCCGCCTGCGCGCCGAGGTTCGAGATCGCCCGCTCGAGGCGGTTCTGGGTCGCACCGAGCTTGGCCCGCTCGGTGGTGATGGTGTTGATCGCCGCGTCGATGCTGGCGAGCGCCGCGTTGGCGCTGGCCTGGGACGAGACGGCGATGCCCGAGACACCCAGGCTGGCCGCGTTGGCGGTGGTGATCGTGAAGGCGATCACCTGGCTCTGGTTGGCGCCCACCTGCAGCGTCATGGCGCTGGTGGCGAACGAGCCACTGAGCAGCTTGTGGGTGTTGAACTCGGTCGTGGTCGAGAAGCGGTCGACCTCGGCCAGGAGCGCGTCGACCTCCTTCTGCACGTTGGTCCGATCGGTCGAGGTCAGGGTGTCGTTCGCCGCCTGCACCGCCAGCTCGCGCAGCCGCTGCAGAATGCTCCCCGACTCACCGAGCGCCGACTCCGCCGTCTGGATCACACTCACGCCGTCCTGGGCGTTGCGCTGGGCCTGGTTCAGACCGCGCACCTGGGCGCGCAGCTTCTCGCTGATGGCCAGACCGGCCGCGTCGTCCGCCGCGCGGTTGATGCGATAACCGCTCGACAGACGCTCCATCACCTTGGACAGCTCTTGCTGAGTCCCGACGAGGTTCCGCTGAGTGAACAACGCACCGACGTTGTTCCGAATGCTGAAAGCCACTTCCCTCTCCTACAAGCTAAGTCGTCTCAGACTTGACCCGTCGGCCGGGCAGCGCCCTGCTCGACACGGTCGCGAACGCGCCGGCCGCTCGCACTCTGGAAGGTCGCGAACCGGCGCACACTTCACTCTTCGGTCAACGCCGGTCGGTCTTTAGGGCGCGGTCACCAGATCCGCGTCGAGCATTGCCCAAACGCCACCGCGAGCCGGTACGGCCCGGCTCGCGGTGCGGAGGAGATGGCGATGTCGGCGGCGGCTACCCGCCGAGCAGCGAGAGCACGACCTGCGGCGAGACGTTCGCCTGGGCCTGCGCCGCCGCGCCCGCCTGCTGCAGAATCTGCAGCTTGGTCAGGTTGATCGTCTCCATCGCAATGTCGGCGTCGCGGATGCGGCTCTCCGAGGCCTGCAGGTTCTCGGCCTGCGACTGGAGATTCGCGATGGTCCGCTCGAGGCGGTTCTGCACCGCACCGAGCTTCGCCCGCTCGGTGGTGATGGTGTTGATCGCCGCGTCGATGCTCGCCAACGCCGCCGAGGCGCTCGCCTGACTGCTCACCGCGATGCCCGAGACGCCCAGACTGGACGCGCTGGCGTTGGTGATGGTGAAGGCAATCACCTGATTCTGGTTCGCGCCGACCTGCAGCGTCATCGCACTGGTGGCGAAGCTGCCGCTGATCAGCTTCATGGTGTTGAATTCGCTGGTGGTCGAGAAGCGGTCGACCTCGGCCAGGAGCTGATCGACCTCGGCCTGAATGTTGGCCCGATCGGTCGCGGTGAGCGTGTCGTTGGCCGCCTGGATCGCCAGCTCGCGCAGGCGCTGCAGGATGGTCACCGACTCACCCAGCGCCGACTCGGCCGTCTGGATGACACTGATCCCATCCAGCGCGTTGCGTGCCGCGGCGCCGAGCCCGCGCACCTGGGCGCGGAGCTTCTCGCTGATGGCCAGGCCGGCCGCATCGTCGCTGGCCCGGTTGATCCGATAGCCGCTCGACAAGCGCTCCATGGTCTTGTCGAGGGCGTTCTGCGTGCCCATCAGGTTCCGATGGGTGAACTGCGCCCCAACGTTGTTCCGGATACTGAACGCCATCTCTCTCTCCTCGGCTTGACCCGGTTCGCCAGACCCGGATCCGCCGCGAGGGCGTGGCCCAACGGCCGATTCGCTCCTCGTCACCGAGAAGAATCGACGCGGCGCGATAGACCTTTAGCCCTCCTGGCGAGAAAGACCAAAACTCGTGCCAGGGGCATTGACAGGTTCATACCACAGTCGGGGGGAGTTCGATGGTGATTCGGCTGCCGATCCTCTACTCTGACCGCGCCGCCGGCGGCCCATTGGCCCGGCGATGCCGTCTGCAAGCAAGTTCGCGGGCCGCTACCGGCGTGATTCTGAAAGCCGCCGGCCGGCTCGCTACCCAGACCGCCGGCGCTCACTGCGCACCGGCGGACCTGCCCTTACATCGACCACCGGCAGCCCGAGCTTAACCCTGCGGCGGCTCGACAATCGGCCCCTCGAACCACGATTCCCGCCCGCTCCAACCGACTTCGCGCAGCACCCGGCGCCACCGCTCGCGCTGGTTCTCGTCGACCAGCAGCGGCTCGAAGCCGAGCCGCAGATAGGTCCGCACCGCCGGCAGCCGGTGGTCGTCGGTCTGGAGCATCGCCGCGCCAAAGCCCTCGTCGCGCATGCCCTGCAGGCAGGCCAGCGAGACCAGGCCGCCCAGCCGCCGGCCCGTCGCGCGGGGCAGCACGCCGACCATGTGCAGGTAGCCCACCTCGTCGCCCCAGCGCGGCACCTGCCAGATCGTCGCCGTGCCGACCGCCTCACCATCGAGGCAGACGAACTTGCAGCGCTCGTCCCGCCACGGCTCGGCGCCGCTCATCCGGCGGACGAACTCGTCGGGCGTCCAGCGCCAGCCGAACGACTCGGCGATGATGCCCAGCCAGGTCTCGTCGTCGCCCGTGCCGTAGTGGCGGATAGTCACCCCGGCCGGCAGCTCGAGCGCCGGCAGGCCGGCCAACGAGTGCCGGCGCATCACGAGTTGTGGCTGGTAAGTTTCGGCCATTTTGCTTCCTGCCCGTGGATTGGCTCGGCAAGCGGATTCCCCTTCTGCCAGCCGGGCGATTTGGGCTCGATGTCACGGTTCCGCAAGATCTGCGCAACACCAACTCAGTCTGGATCTGGCATCTAATAAGCAGGCATCGGAGCGTAGGAGGGAGTGGGAGCGAAGGAGGTTAGCCACCTGTCCATGGCTCGACACCTCGGTAGCCGGGCGCCGCTTGGGTGATCCCCTTGCGGACAGCGGTTGGGACCTGTCCACCGCGAGTATGCCGCGAAGGCTAGCAAGGCTGTGAACTGGGCCGCGCGGACGGCGCCGAGACCTCGGACGCGAATCTCTTGGCCAAGGAGGTTGAGACCGATGCGAAACCGTGAGAAGCGCGATTCGGCCAGGAGCGGACCACCGGGCTGTCCGGTGGGATGATCGCCCGAGCGATCATCCCCGACAGCACTGACTGACACCGTTTTCCGCCGGCGCAGGAGACCACTGGTCCAGGGTCAACTGCGCCGGCGATGTTCTCTACCGGCCTCCTCCAACTCCTCGCCGACCCACCCGCCGTCCTCGGCCGTGCACGCATCGGCCTGCTCTGCCACAACGCCTCGGTCACCGCCGACCTGACCCCGACGCTCGATGCCTGCCTGGCCCACCCCGACATCGACCTGCGCGCCGTCTTCGGCCCGCAACACGGCGTCTGGTCGCACACCCAGGACAACATGATCGAGTGGCACAGCCACCGCGACCCGCGCACCGGGCTGCCGCTCCACTCGCTCTACGGCGCGGTGCGCAAGCCGACCGCGGAGATGCTTGAGGGCCTCGACGCAGTCGTCGTCGACCTCCAGGACGTCGGCACACGGGTCTACACCTTCGTCTGGACCATGGCCCATGTCATGGAGGCGTGTGCCGAACAGGGCGTTCGCGTGGTGGTTCTCGACCGGCCCAACCCGCTCGGCGGCGCCATTGAAGGCCCGATGTTGCAGCCCGGCTTCGAGTCGTTCGTCGGCCTCTACCCGGTGCCGCTGCGCCACGGGCTGACCGCCGGCGAGCTAGCCGTGCACCTCAACACGGTCCACGGCATCGGCTGCGAGCTGCAGGTCGTTTGGATGCGCGGCTGGCGGCGCTCGATGTGGTACGACCAGACTGGCCTGCCGTGGGTCATGCCCTCGCCCAACATGCCGACGCTCGACACGGCGACCGTCTACCCCGGCATAGTGCTGATCGAGGGCACGCGCCTGTCCGAAGGTCGCGGCACCACCCGGCCGTTCGAGCTGGTCGGCGGGCCGGGCATCGACGGCTGGGCGCTGGCCGAGGCGCTGCGCCGGCACGGGCTGCCAGGTGTGGCCTTCCGGCCGGTGCAGTTCGAGCCGACCTTCCAAAAACACGCCGGCGTCGGCTGCGGCGGCGTGCAGCTCCACGTGCTCGACCGACGAGCGTTCGCTCCCTGCCTGACCGCGGCGATGCTGCTCATCGAGGTGCACCGCCTATTCCCCGCGTCGTTCGAATGGCTCCCCCCACCCTACGAGTACGTGGCCGACCGGATGCCGATCGACATCCTGGCCGGCAGCGAGCGCTTGCGCGAGGCAGTAGAGGAGGGATGCACCCCCGGACACCTGCTCGCCGAATGGGCGGACGAACGGCGCGGCTGGGCGCCGGAGCTGCATTACCGGTAGCGCCGTCTCGCCGAGGCGGCCGGCCGGAGAGCATGGGTAGCGCCGTCTCGCCGAGGCGGCCCGGCCGGAGGGCATGGGTAGCGCCGCCTCGCCGAGGCGGCCGGCCCGGTCGGCGACCGGGCCCTACCAACGCACATCGGCGCGCGCAGCGCGCCGCTACGTTCAGCGGCGGGTCGGGGTTTGGCCGCGGCGGCCCGGTCGGCGACCGAGCCCTACCGACGCACATCGGCGCGCGCAGCGCGCCGCTACGTTCAGCGGCAGATCGGGGGTTTGGCCGCGCGAACCACTCTCACAACTCGACCGACCGGTCGACGGAGATGTCTTCGGACTCGGCCACCAAGCCCATGCGCGCCTTGAGTTCTTCGAGGTCGGCGTCGACGTCGACGGTGCCGAGGTCGGCGAACTGCTTCTCGAGGTCCATGCCGCTGAGTTCGGCGTTGAGGTCGACGGCGGCTTCCGCCTGAGCCTCGCGCTCGAGCACCTTCTGCTCCATGCGCTCGAAGGTATCGAACGCGCTGGAGGCGCCGATGCCCTGCAGCGTTTCTTGGATCTGCTTCTGCGCTTCGGCGCGCTTGGCGCGGGCGATCAGCAGGTCCTTCTTGCGCTTGGCCTCGTCGATTTTGGCGTTGAGCTGGCGCAGGGCGTTCTTCAGCGCCTCGACCGCCTCGGCCTGCTTCTGCCACTGCTCCTCGAACTGCTTGGCCAGGTCGTTGGCCGAGTTGCGGCGGCTGAGTGCCTGCTTGGCCAGATCTTCTTTGCCCTGCTGCAGCGCGGCCATGGCGCGCTGCTCCCAGACCTGCGCCTCCTGCTGCTGCTGGTCGAGCTGCCGGCGCAGTTTCTTCTCGTCGGCGATGGCCACCGCGACCTGCCGCTTGGCGTCGGCCAGTTGCTCACGCATCTCGATGAGCATCTGGTTGAGCATCTTCTCCGGGTCTTCGGCCTTGTTGAGAAGCTCGTTGATGTTCGCGCGCAGAATGTCAGCCAGGCGCCGGAAGATGCCCGCCATCGCTCACTCCTTACTGGGCCAGCGTCTCGCGCAGCGACCGGTGATGCTCGCTCGCCGCCAGCACAATCGACTCGATGCTCGCCTGCAACTCGGCCATCTCCAGCGAGTCCGAGCGCAGCGTATCGACCAGCAGAACCTCATCGCCCTCGATGGCATACGCGCCGAAGGCGATGCCGCTGCTGTTCAGCTCGAGCAGCCGCCGGTATAGCGCCTCGCGGCCTTCGGCCGGCAGGTCGAGCACTTTCAGGCGCAGGTAGACAATCGGCGGCTCGAGCCGGACGATCACCGGCGGCGTGCTGTCGGTCTCGTCTTCAACGCGCCACAGGCCGTCGCCGAGCTGCTCGTAGGCCAGGCCAGACTGAATCAGGTAGCTCTCGATCGCCTCGCTGTCGATCACCGCTCGCAACCTCCTTCACGGCCCGGCGCCGGTGCAGCCGCCAACCTCACTATACTCGCTGCCGGAGAGGGGTGTCAACGCGCGTTCACGGGCCCCAGGGCAACCGCACGCTCGTCCCGCTCCTTGACGAACAATAGACCGCCTCGATGAACTCCATGTATTTCAGGCCGGCGTGGAAAGAAGTGATCGGCTCCTCCTCGCCGCGCACCGCGGCGATGTAGTTCTCTTCCACCCGCCAGCCCTTGTTCGGCTGGGGCGGCGCCGTCTGGTAGTCCAACTCGTCGCCGTCCTCGAAGCCCAGCCAGATGCCGTCGTCGCCGCCGTTGAAGATCAGCGTGCCGCGACTGCCATACAGCTCCAGCCGATCGGTCCCCGCGAAATGCGCCACGCCGCTCCATTCCAGCGCCCCCTCGGCGCCGCTCTCGAACTCGCACAACACCCGGATGCTGTCGGGGATGCTCACCTGATAGGTACCGCCGGCAACGCTCGGCCGCTCGCCGACCCAGGTGCGGACTTTGCCGTAGACCTCGCGGCAGTAGCCGCACCAGCCGTGAATCACCTCGCTCCAGATGCCCAGCGTCAGCGCGTTCAGGCCCGAGTAGACCGCCTGCTGCCGCCAGCTCGGCGGTGAGTCGGTGTCCCCGCCAGAGCTCATCGCCTGCAGCCGCACCTGGCGCAGCTCGCCCAGCCGGCCCGAGGCCAGCACCTCGCGCACCTGTCGATCGACCGCCAGGTGGTGCGGCGGCGGGCAGAGCGCGCAGACCCGGTCGGTCAGCCGGCTCAGCTCGTACATGTGCCGGGCGTCGGCGTAGTTCATGGTCATCCGCGCCTGGCAGAAGACGTGCTTGTCGGCGGCCAGCGCCGCGGTGGTCACGTCGCGGTGCAGGTAGGGCCAGGTGCCGATGACCACGATGTCGATGTCGTCGCGGCTGACCAGGTCGCGCCAGTCGTCGACCACGTGCGGGATGCCCCACTCGCGCGCCACCGCCTGCGACGACTCGCGGCTGCGATTGCTCACCGCCCGGATCTCGACCCCGTCGATGGCCGTGAAGCCGGGCAGGTGGCGGTGCCGCACGATGCCGCCCGCGCCGACGATGCCAATCCGCAGCTTATCCGCCATCTTCCTCACCGCGCCGCCGCCGACTCGAACGCCGCGCAGGCCGCCGCGCCGTCGAGCACCATCAGCTCGAGCTCGTAGTCAATCGACTCGCCTGCTTCGAGGATCCGCAGCCGCCCCGCCGCGCGCTCGTCGGCCCGGCCGGTGACCCGGCAGTTGGCCGGCTCCAGGCCACAGACATAGGTGCCGCGCTTGAGCGACTTCCATTGCACCAGTTGCGGCAACGGCGCGAAGCGGTAGCGCACGCCGACGCCGAACCCGCCGCGCAGCTCGCGGTTGATGATGCCGGCCTGCGTCCAGCCCTCGCCGTCGGGGATCTGGGCGTGGTAAAAGACCTGCTCGGGATAGCTCGGCTGCGGCTCGGCAAACCGTCGGCAGTCACTCAGGCCGGGCGCCGCGACCTCATCCCGGGCGATGGTCGGCCCGCCGTTGGTGATCAGCTCGCTCGCCGGCGAGACCACCGGCCAGCCGAAATTGAGGTGGTAGAGCAGCATGTGCGGCACGGCGTTCCAGCCCTGGTTGGTGACCCGATCTTGAATGCGGATCGTGCTGCTGCCGGCCGACGTTGAGACGGTCCGCCGCAGCTCGACATTCTCGCCGAACACGATCGCCTCGCGCATCACGCCCGAGGCGGCCAGCAGGTAGCGCTCGCCGGCCCAGGCGGCGTCGGCCGAGACCCGCCGCGCCGGGGTCTGGTTGACCCGTCCGTGCAGCCCCAGCTTGACCACCTCGCTGTCTTCGGTGCCGATGCCGGCGTAGAGCGTGCCCGTCTCGGGGTCGTTGCCGGGCGAGCCGACGTTGAGCAGCCCGCAGGTGGTCAGCAGGCCGCCGAAGAAACCGCGCAGCCAGCCCAGGCCGGCCGGCTCGAAGTAGGCCGGGTGCGGCGTGCCCTGGGCCGACAGCCAGGCGAGTGGGATGCCCTGGTACCAGGCGCCGCAGAGGTCCATCCCGCGGCTGGGCAGCAGGTCGAACTCAAGGCCCGACCCGGTGCGGAAGCGGAGCAGTTCGACCCCCGCCTCGGGGCCCTCACTGTAGCGCAAGCGATCGACGCCGGCGAACTGCTCGGCGCTGCCGCACCAGGCGCGTAGCTCGCCCTCGCTCCACTCGCCGCCGAACAACTCCGGCATGGCCAACTCCCACCGGTTCGTTGCCCACCGGTCGCCGCGAACCTCCCGACGGCAGACCGCCGCCGGGACGACCCGGCGGCGGTCCGGAACCAGCGAGACGGCTAATCGGTGTGCCGCGCCGTCCAGGTCTTGAGGATGTTGAGGTAATCCTCGCTGAAGCCGACGTGCACCTCGACGACCTTGCCGCCGCTGACCGCGACGGTGGTCGGGATGCCCTCAATCAGGTACGACTGGGTCACCGCGCCGGTGGTGTCCATCAGAATGGGCAGGCTGAGCCCGAGCTCACGCCACGCCTGCTTGGCCTTGTCGGCGTCCTCGCGCAGGTTGACCGTGTAGACCACGACCGACTTGCGGTTGTCCTTGGCCCACTTGGCGAACTCCTGCAGCGCCGGCAGGCCGCGGCGGCAGGGGCCGCACCAGCTCGCCCAGAAGTCGTAGACCGCCAGATCGGCCTCAACGTCGGCGGAGTTGAAGTCCTTTCCGTCGATGAACTTGAGCCGGATCGGCGGGGCGTTCTTGCCCTTCAAGTCGTTCGGATTCGCCAACGCCGCGAGCGCCACGCCGAGAGCGGCGACCGCCAGCCAAATCACCTTCTGCCTCATCACGGACTCCTCCACGGGCCGACCATCCCGACGGCCGCTCTGCTACATGACGCCCGCCGGGCCAGGAGCAGTTCGCGCCGCCCGGCAAGGAAAGGTAACGCCTACCGCCCGAGCACCGCCTGCGCGGCCGCCTTTAGCTGCGCCTCGTCGCCCGCGCTGTAGCCCACGTGGGCATAGACAATCCGCCCGTCGCTGATGGCCACGGTGGTCGGGATTCCCGCCGCGCCGTAGGCTCCGGCAATCGCGCCGTCGCTGTCGTAGAGCACGTTCAGGTCGAGCTCGTGCTCGGCGAAATAGGGGTCGACCTGCTCCGCCGTTTCGCGCAGGTTGACGCAGTAGATGACCAGGTCGCGGCCCTCGTCGCGCGCCCACTGCTGCAACGCCTGCAGCGCCGGCAGGCCCTCGCGGCAGGGTGGACACCAGGTCGCCCAGAAGTCGAGCACCACCACCCGGTTGGTCAGCGCCGAGAGTTGAACGTCGTTGCCGGCGCGGTCCTTCAGCGTGAAGTCGGGCGCCGGCCCGCCGACCATCAGCCCCGGTGCGGCCATGCCGAAGACCTCGGCCGGCGTGCCGGCGGTCGAGCCGGCAATGTCGAGCACGAACACCTCGGCCGGCAGCGGCTCGTTGTGCTGGTGGACGGTGTAGGTGTAGGAGAGCCGGCCGATGCCGCCAAGCTGCGCCGGGTTCGCGGTCCGCAGGTCGAGCGCGGCGACCAGGCCGCTGGCCGGGTCGAACCGAGCCTCGACCTGGCCGACGCCGCCGAAGGCGAGGCGCACGCCGGGCCGGCCGCCGTCGTCAGCCGGCAGACTGGTCAGCTCCGCCTCGGGCATGGCGCCGATGGCGGTGCGGGCGTCGCCGGTCAGCAGCGCCTCGAGGTCGAGCGCCAGGCCCGGGCCGGGCACGGCGGTGACCATCTGCGCCAGCAGCGCGAAGTCGAACTCGGCGCTGAACGGGAAGTCGGCCAGGTGGCGGACCGTGGTCTCGATCCGCCGCTGCTCGCCGACGGTGGCCACCCGCGCGCGGACCATCCGCCCGCTGAGCCGATCTCCCTGGCGGATGACCGTGACGCCGAGCCGGTTGCCGCCAATCGGCTCGCCATACTCGATCCGCGCGGCGAGCCGCTCGCCCGGCCGGTCGAACGCGCTCTCGAGCCGATAGGGCTGAACCGCGTCGGTGCCGTCGTTGGCCCGTCGGGTCATCTGGATATCGACCGTGGCATGGTAGGTCGAGGTCGTTTGATAAGCCTCGCTCGCCCGGCGCACCAGCGCCTCGGCCGCCTCGTCGGCGAGCACGGCCGGCGCGGCGGCGAACAGCACACAGAGCCAGCCGACTGCACGCATGGTCTTCTCCGCGCGGCGGCTCAGTCGAGCTGGGCCAGCAGCGTCCTGACCGCCGCCTCAATCTGCGGGTCACGCCCGGCGACTTCGTCCTCGGGCGAGATCCAGACGATCACCTCGGGCACGGCCGGGTGGTTCTCCTGGTTGACGCCGTTGTCGGCGCGGTACCAGCCGCGGCCGGGCGTGCGGATGCTGGAGCCGTCGAGCAGCCGCACCCCGCCGGTGCTGATCACCCCGCCGAAGGTCGGCGTGCCGATCAGCGGCCCGCGACCGAGCACCTGGAACGCGTGGGCCAGAATCTCGGCGTTGCTGATCGAATTGTAGTTGCACAGCAGCGCCGCCGCACCAGGCCAGGGCGGCAGCACCAGCCGTTCGGTCATCGGGTAGCCCGGCTCGCCGTCGCGCGGCACCGCAACCGCGTGGGGTCGCCAGCCGAGCATGTTGAGGATGATGTCGGCCGTCGACCCGCCGCCGTTCCAGCGCACATCGACCAGCAGGCCGTCTTTGTCGGCGCCGGCGGCGACCAGGTTGCGGATGAAGATCTCCACCCCGGTCTGGTTCATGCCCGGAATGTGCACCCAGCCGAGCCGGCCGCCGCTCAGCTTGTCGACCTGCGCCTGCGTCGCGGCGACCCAGGCATCGTAGGCCAGCCCGCCGAGCTGGCCCGACGAGATGGGCTGCAGCCGAACCGTCCGCCGACCGCCCGTGGTGGCCATGGCCTCGAGCTCGACAAACACACCGGCCTTGTTGACCAGCAGCTCGTACAGGTTGACGCCCGGCTCGAGCGGCGTGCCGTCGACGGCGAGGATACGCTCGCCGGGATCGATCCGGGTCGCGAGACGCGCCGCCGGCGAGCCGGGCACGACCGACTCGACCAGCAGTCCGGGCCCGCCGCGGTCGTCGGTGAAGACCACCCCGAGCTCGGCCGCCGGCGGCGGCGACGGCGCGCCGGGCTGGCCGCCGGGCCCGCCACTGAAGCCCTGATGCGACGAGTTCAGCTCGCCCAGCATCTCGTTGACCACCGCATTGAAGTCGGCCCGGCTCGGCGCCTGCGCCGCCAGCGGGGCGTACTTCGTCCGCATCGCATCCCAGTCGACGCCGTGGAACTCGGGGTCGTAGAAGTTGTCCTTCATCACCCGCCAGGCGGCGCCGAAGATGTAAGCCCGCTCGGCTGCCATGTCGCGGTTGATCTGCGCGCTGAAGCTGACCGCCTCGGGCCGCAGGTTGTTCGTCGGCGCCGAGTTGACCACGCCGCCCGAGAGATAGGTGATCCGCCGGCCGTCGGGCATGAACGCCACCCCGCCGGCCGCGCCGCTGCCGGCGATCGGCCGCTCGCCGCCGCTGCGCAGGCTGCGCAACACCAGCTCGCGCGTGCCGCCGGCGACACGGCTGTAGGCCAACTGATCCCCGCGCGGCGCGGCCGCCAGCGAGCCCTCGTTGTCGATCGTGCGGGTCAGTTGCTCGAGCCGGTCGGCCAGGCCGTCGAAGTCGATCTCGACGGTCACCGGCTCATCCTCCGCCGGCGGCCGCCCGCCACCACCACCGCCGGGCGGGCCCCCTCCGCGACGCCCGCCGCCCGGCCCGCCGAACTGCTCGTCGTCGACGTTTTCGCTGTTCTGCCGGCGCGGCCGATCGAAGGCATCGTCCTCCTCGTCGGCGCGCTGCGCGGCGGTCTCTTCGGCGTCGGCGCGGCGCAGCCAGACGTAGTAAACGTCGGACTGGTCGTTGCTGCGGCCGGAGAGGAAGGCCAGCGCCCGACCGTCGCCGGTCCACACCGGGTTGCTGTCGTGCAGCGGGTGACGCGAGACGTTGTAGCCCTTGCCGCCGTCGGAGGGCACAATCCAAACGTCGCTGTTGTAGGTCGCGTCGAGCACCGAGTAGGACAGCCACTTGCCGTCGGGCGACCAACTCACCTGCGGCCAGTGCCAGTGGTCGATCACCACCTTCGGATTCGATAGATCGGCGTTGGCCACCACCACTTGCCCGGCGCCACGATAGTAGAGAAGCTTCTCGTTGTTCGGCGAATAGGTCACGCCCGACTCGTTCTGCGGCGTGTTGGTCTTCCGGGTGATCACCAGGTTGGTGGTGTGCCGCAGCCGCGGCTCCGCCGGGTCGCCGCTGGTCACCTGGTAGAGGTCGGTCTGCCCCTCCTTGTCGCTGGTGAACCAGAGCGACTTGGAGTCGGGCGTCCAGGTGACGCCGCTCTCCTCCTCGGGCGTGTCGGTGAGCTGGGCCGTCGGTCCGCCCTCGGGGAAGCGCGCGACGTAGATGTCGCCGCGCACGACCATCGCCACCTCGCGGCCCGACGGCGCCACGGCGTAATCGGTCGCGCCGCTGGTCACCCGCTGGTAGTTGGTCTGGGCCTCGAGAAAGTCGGTCGGCGGCGTCACCTCGAGCACCCGCATGTCGCCGCTGCGCGTGTCGAAGAGCCAGACGTCGTAGTCGCACTCGTAGGCGATCAGCCGCCCGTCGCGCGAGATGCTCGGCGCCTTGACCTGTTCGCTGTGCCGCGTGAGCGCCGTCGGCGCGCCGCCGGTCGCCGTCATGCGGTAGAGGTTACGCCGCGCGCCGTCGCGCTCGGAGACGAAGTAGAGGCTCTGCCCGTCGGCCGACCAGAGCGGCGCCTCGTCGGCCACCTCGTCGTCGGTCAGGCGCATGTACCGGTCGAGCAGCAGGTCGTGGACGTAGATCTCACCGTTGGCCGGCCCGAGATAGCCGCGGCGCGTATTGCCCGCGCCGTAGCGCACGTAAGCCAGCTTGGTCCCGTCGGGCGAAAGCGAACCGTTGCTGCCGAGCGACTTCTGCACGCGGTACGGCGTGCCGCCGGCCGCCGGGACGATGAACTCGAGCCTCATCCCGTCCACCGGGTGGCCCCAGCGGCGCGAGGCGAACATCACCCCGCTGCCGTCGGGCGTCCACTGGTTGACCACGTCGCTTTCGGCATGGTAGGTCAGCCGCGTCGGCTCGCCGCCGCCGGCCGGCATGACCCACACATCGGCATTGCCGCCGCGGGTCGAGGTGAACGCGATGCGCGTGCCGTCGGGCGAGAACGACGGCCCAGTGTCACCGGCCGGGTGGCTGGTCAGTCGCGTCGGCGCGCCACCGGCGCTGGCGACCACCCAGATGTCGTCGCACCAGTCGAAGGCAATCAGCTTGCCGTCGGGCGACGGTGCCGGATTGTGCATGAAGCGCATGCGTGGCGCCGCGAGGGTCGGTAGGGCAAGCAGCAGGAGCAGGCCGCCGGCCGGCAGCGGACAGGTGCGCAGTCGGGTTCGCATGGTCACGTCGCTCATCCCTGATCGCCAGCGGCGCGCTGGGCCATGACCGCCTCGGCGTAGGCGCGCCAGCTCGCCCGGTCGAAGATTGCTCTGGCCAGAATCACTCCGTCGGCGCGGCGGTCGTACTTGACCAGCACCGCCTCGCCCGCGGCGAACGGGTTTGCCGCCGCGGCCGCGCCTGCCTTGAAGTATTGTGTCGAGCGGCCCATCCGTAACGGCTCGCTCCCGTCGGCGGTTTCGATGGACCACGCCTCGCCCGCCTGGCGCAGCGTGCCTTCGGCCGTGCGGAGCGCGAGGAAGGCCAAGTGCGTCGGCTCGTCGGCCAGCGTGCGCAGGTACATCACCTCGCCGCCGGTGCGACGGACCGAGACCACCGCCGCGGTGCCGGCGGCAAACTGGTCGAGCCCCGCCGGCTCGCCCTCGCGCATGATCACCGAGCGCCAGGCGCCATCGGGCCGCACCACCAGCGCGCGCCGCTTGCCATGCTCGGTGTCGACGGTGACCACCGTTTGCTCGACACCCTCGACCTCGCGCTGCTCGATGCCGACAATGGTCGCCGGCACGCCGGCCAGCTCGGCGTCGAGGATGGCGATGGTGCCCGCGTCGTGCACCTGCCGCGCGGTGAACGGCTCGGCGTCGGCGCGCTCGTAGATCACCCGTACCCGGCTGCCGGTGGCGAGCTGGCCGACGGCGGCCGGTTCGGCGTCGACCAAGATGCGCGTGGTCTCGGTCAGTCGGAAGCGCAGCGTCTCGCCGCGACGGTCGACGACCAGTTCGGTGTCATTGATCGAGACGATCGCCCCAGTCGCCTGCGAGGTCGGAATCTCGGGCGGATCGGGCGTTGGGCCGGTCTCGGGCGGCGCGGCGGCGACCATGGTGAGCGCGAAGAGCAGAGCGAAGAGACGCATGGCGCGGCGCTCCAAGCTTGGACGGTGCAGTCTAGCAGACGGCAAGAAGCGACGTCAACCGTGGCGCGACCAGAACTCCTCGAGGATCACCTCGCACGCCGGGGTGTCGAGGGTCTCGAGCACCCACACCGCGTACTGGGCGAGGTCGTGATCGGGGTGCTCGCCCTCGAGCAGCCGGGCCAGGTGCGGGATGACCGCCTCGCCCATGCGGGCCAGCTCCTCGGCCGCCTCGTTGCGGATCGGCTTCCACGGGTCGCTCAGCCGTTCGATCGCGTCGGCGATGCGCGCGTCGTCCAAGCGCTGCTCCGCCGGCGATTGTGCCGCGAGTCGCCCGACGTGACAACCGGGAGGATCGGCCGCCCGCCGCGCCAACTCCGCCGGCGCACGTGGAGAGGCCGTCGCATGGCAGAGACCGTTCGGTTCGCGATTCTCGGTGTCGGCCAGCCCGACCAGAACCTCGGCGGGCATGACGTCTATCACGGCATCGGCGCCGTCCATGCCCAGTTCATCGGCGAGACACCGGGCGCCGAGCTGGTCGCCTGCTGCGACCGCACCATCGACAACGGCCGGCGCTTCGCGGCCGCGCACGGGATCGACTTCTACCCCGACCTCGACGAGCTCTGCCGTGCCGAGCACGTCGACGCCGTCGCTGTCTGCACGCCGTCGGGCCTGCACGGCGAACATGCCATCGCCTGCCTCCGCGCGGGCAAGCAGGTAGTGGTCGAAAAGCCGCTCGAGATCAGCCTGGCCAAGGTCGACGCCATTCTGGCCGAGGCCGAGCGCTCCGGAGTGCGTGCCGCGGTGGTCTTTCCGATGCGCTACTACAAGGGTGTCAACGCCGTGCGCGACGCACTGGCCGCCGGGCGGTTCGGCACGCCCTCGGTGATCAACGCGCTCTGCCGGCGCTACCGCGACGATGCCTACTACTCCGGCTGGCGCGGCACCTGGCGGTTCGACGGCGGTGGGGCCTGCATGAATCAGGGCATCCACCTGCTCGACACGCTGCTCTACCTGATGGACGACGTCGAGACGGTGCAGGCTCGATGGGCCACCGACGGCCACCCGCGCGAGGTCTGCGAGGTGGAGGACGCCGCGGTCGCCGTGCTCACCTTCCGGCGTGGCACGCTGGGCGTGGTGCAGTGCACCACCTGCGCCTACAACGACCACGGCGACCAGCTCGAACTGCACGCCATGCGCGGCAGCGTGCGGCTGAACGGCAGCAAGGTCGACTACTGGGACTTGCGCGACGAGCCCGACTTCCGCTTCGATCCGGCCGACTACGCCGAGCGCGACGAGCAGTTTACCGGCCACCGACTGCTCTATCAGGAGTTGGTGCCCTACTTCGCCACCGGCGCGCCGTGCCGCTGCGGCATCGCCACCGGCCGCCGCTCGATCGCCCTGATCGAGGCCATCTACCAGTCCGCGCGCGAGGGCGGCGCCGAGGTCCGACCGGTGCTGTGACCGCCCAGTGAGACGAGCATGACCAGCCTGATGGACCGGTTGTTCGCCCTCGACGGCCAGGTGGCGGTGGTCACCGGCGGCACCGGCGTGCTCTGCGGCGCGATGGCCGAGGGCCTGGCCGCCGCCGGCGCGGCGGTGGTCGTGGTCGGGCGCGACGCCGAGCGCGGCGCGGCACGCGTGGCGAGCATCGAGCAGGCCGGCGGCAGCGCCTGCTTCGTCACCGCCGAGGCGACCAGCCGCGCCGACCTGGAGGCCGTGCGCGACGCCGCCCTGGCGCGCTACGGGCGGATCGACATCCTGGTCAACGGCGCCGGCATGAACCGCGCCACGCCGCTCCTCGACATCGGTGAGGAGGAATGGGAGCAGGTGCTGGCGGTCAATCTCAAATCGGTCCTGCTCGCCTGCCAGCTCTTCGGCGGCTACTTCATCGCGCAGCAGATTGCCGGGTCGATCATCAACCTCGGCTCGATGTCGGGCCTGACGCCGCTCTCGCGGGTGTTCGCCTATAGCGCCTCGAAGGCGGCGTTGCACAATCTCACCCAGAATCTGGCCCGCGAGTGGGCGCCGCACGGCATCCGGGTCAACGCCCTCTGCCCCGGCTTCTTCCCCGCCGAGCAGAACCGGCGCATCCTGACCCCCGAGCGGACCGCGAGCATCCTCGGCCACACGCCGATGGGCCGCTTCGGCGAGGCCGACGAGCTGGTCGGCGCGACCCTGCTGCTGGCCAGCCGGCAGGCCGGGAGCTTCATCACCGGCTGCCTGCTACCCGTCGACGGCGGCTTCAGCGCGATGACGATCTGACCGTCTCGCTGGGCACCTCGCCGGTCTCGCGCGGCGGCGGGTCGAGGTCGATCCGCCCGCGATCGAGATACTCCAGCCCAGCCTCGCGCGCCACGTCGGCGCAGATCTCGTGCAGGATCGGCTCGTCGATCCGGTCGTCGACCTTCTCGACCCGGCCGTCGCGGCCGAGCAGGACGATCATGCAGCGCTTGCCCTTCGGCCGGCCGTCGTACTGCGCCGTCTCGAGCCGGACGAAGTGACGCAGGTCGTAGTCGCACCGCACACGCTCGCTGCGGCCGTAGACCCGAACCAGGCGCAGCCGGCGGCGGCGCGGCTCGACAATCAGATACTCGCGCGGGTCTCGCACAATGAGGAACAGCCCGGCACCCATGGCCGGGCCACTGAACAGGAACAGCCACGGCTCCCAGCTCAGCAGCGCGGCGAAGAAGCCGATCAGCCCGAAGGCGAAGAAGCCCCAGCCGTGCCGGCGGAAACTGCCCTCGAGGCGGAAGCGGACCTCGAACGCGCCGGCCGGCTCGGCCTCGCGGCGCCTCATCGCCAGCGTCCGTCCAGCGCCTGCAGCACCACGGCATGGCTCCGCGGCGCAGCGACCACCAGGCGCCAGTGGAGCGCGTCGGCGATATGTAGCCAATCCACCTCGCCGCCGTCGGGGTGGGTCACGCGGCAGCCGGCGGCGAGGCAGAGCGCCGCGCCGGCGACGATGTCCCAGGGGTGATTGTCGAGCCACAGCCCGGCCCGCGCCGAGCCACGGGCAACCAGGGCAAAGTGAAGCTGCGCGCTGCCGAGCAGGCGCCAGCGAACCGGCCCCAGGTCGGGCGCCTTGCCGCCGAGATTGGTCGGAAAGACCACCGGGTCGGTGCGCGAGAGCGGCTCGGACGAGTCCCACGGCGCCAGCGGCCGGCCGTTGCAGCTCGCGCCTTGCCCCACCCGGCCGAGGTAGAGCTCGTCGAGCACCGGGTCGTAGAGCGCCCCAAGCCGGGGTTGGTGGTTCTGCACCAGCCCAATCGCCACGCACCAGAAGCCGATGCCGTGGACGTAGTTGGTGGTCCCGTCGATGGGATCGACATACCAGACGCGTTCGGCGTCGAGCGGGCCGGAACGACCCGACTCCTCGCCGACCACCGCGTCGTGCGGAAACCGGCGGCTCAGTTCGGCGCGGATGTGGCGCTCGACCGCCCGGTCGGCGGCGGTGACGAACGACTCGTCCGACTTGCGCTGCGCCTCGACCCGGTGGTACTGCTCCAGCGCCAGCGCGCCGGCCTCGCGGGCCAGATCGCCGACGGCCTCGAGCTCAGTCGCCATCGGCGGCCCCCTCGCCCAGCCAGGCACGGACACGCGCGAGGAACGGCGCGGCATCGCCGCCGGCCCGGACCCGGTAATACTCCTCCAGCAGCTCGGGCGGCAGCGAGCGGTAGAGCGCACGGGACTCGAACGCCATCATCGCCGCCGCCGGGTCGGCGGGCAGACCGGGCTCGACGGCCGGCAGCGCCACACGCGGCCGGGTCCGCCGCCGCGCGCCGGCCCGGCCGGCGGTGAACGCCACCGCGCCGACGGGCACCGCGACCAGCAGCGCGAGGAACAGGAGCGAGCCGTAGCTGGGCAGCACCTCGACCGTCAGCGGCGCCTCGGCGCGGTAGCCGTCGCGCGAACGGACCTCGATGCTGAGTCGGTACTCGCCCGCCGGCGTGCCGCGGCCGACGTCGACGAGCAGGTCGAGCGGCTGCTCGGCACCGGGCCCGAGGCGGTCGAAGCGCACCGTGTCGAGGGGCTCGCCGCGCCCTGCGGCCGTGCGCAGGCGATCGAGCAGCGGCGTCGACTCATGCCGCCGCAGGTGCCTGGCCAGGGCGGTCAGGGTCACCTCACCCGGCTCGGCCGGCGCGCCGGAGAGCCGGTCGGGATACCAGAAGTCGACCGGCCCATCGGCCGCCGCCGAGAGCAGGTCGGTCAGGTAGACCGACCACCAGATGCGGGCTCGCGGCTCGTCGCCGGCGAGCTGGTCGACGGCTTCACGGAGTGCCGCCAGCATCGGCTCGGGCTGCGCCAGCGAGCCGCCCGGGTCGGGCCGGCCCTCGAGCCACTCGAGCAGCGGCCCGCGCGACTGCTCGACCGCCGCCCCATAGGCCGCGGCGAACTGCGCCGTGGTGGCCGTTTCGCGGGTCACCTCACGGGCGGTGCGGGCGTCGTACCAGAGCCCGAACCAGGCCGGCAGCAGGTACTCGTCGATTGCTCGCGGCAGCGTCGACCCGCCGTCCCTGCCGTCGCCGAACTCGTCGAGCACGGCGTCGAGCCCGTCGCGCGTGTTGGCCGACGAGAAGCCGGCCAGGCCCGGCGGCCCGTCGACACTGACCACCACATCCTCGGCGAGCAGGCCCTCCGGTTCGCGAAGCCGCGCCGGCAGGCGGACCAGCGCTCGGCCGGCGAAGGTCGCCCGCCGCAGGCGAACCGTGCCGCGCGCCGCCTGATAGTGCAGCCCGCCGCGGCGGGCCGTCTCCTGGTTGACTTCCAGCCAGTCGAGGTCGCTCGACTCAACCGTCATCCGGGCGGACGACGACCAGGCGACCCGCAGCGGCCGCGCCGACCAGGCGCCGAGGCGGGTGACCGGAGTCGGCAGCGACTCCGGCAACGGCGCGTCGCCGGCGGTCGCCAGCGTCGCACCGGCCGGCTCGTCGTCGCCCTGCGGCGCCTGCCACTCGAACCGGTCGACCTCGACGCGGAACTCGTCGGGATAGACCAGCGCCAGCGGTCCACCGCCGAACAGGGCGAGGGCGACGACCTCGGCCTCGCCGGTCGGTCCCAACTGCTCGTCGGCGCAGCGGAACCGCGCGCCCTCGCTAAAATGGATGCGGTCGGTTGCCAGCGAGACGGTCAGCCGCCGGCCCTCATCACCCCGCAGGGCCGGGGCGCGGCAGCGAATGCGCGCGGTACCGACGCAGCGCAGCCGCGTGCCGCCGGGCAGGTCGGCGGTCGACTCGTCGCCGAACATGACTCGCACGGTGTCGTGCTCGCCGACCGACAGCTCCCACTCTGGCGGGAGCGAGAGATCGTAGACGCCCGACTCGTTCCAGCCGATCCAGACCGCGCCGTTCGGCACGCCGGCAAGGGTGATCCGGACCGGCTCACCCCCCGCCGGCAGGAGCATTGCCAGCACCGCGCCGGCGGCCAGCCAAGGTCGGCGGGGGCCGGCGCGCCGGTCGCTCCGGCGCCGGATTGCGGTAGCTATGATGTTACTCGCCAGCCGCCGGCTACATCGGCGGGAAGCCGCCGCCGAAGTCGGGCTGCTCGAACGGCTTGAAGTCGTCGGGACCCTTGCGCAGGTCGCTCAGGATCAGGCCCGAGTCGCTGCGGTAGATCGTGTCGACGCCCTTCCGCTTGATGAACACACCCAGCCCACCCGACGGATCCTGGGCCAGGTAGAGAGTCTCCACCCGTTCGGCGCCATTCTCCTTCAAGCGCACCGTGGCGATCACGTCGGGCTTGTCCAGGCCATAGTCGGCCAGATCCTCGGCCCGGTCGGCCACCCACTCGTCGGCGTGCAGCTCCTCCAGCGCGGTCAGCACCACGCCGACGCGCCCGGCGTCGGCCTCCTGCTCCTCGGGCTGGGTCACCTGCCAACTGCTCCCGCCGGTCGGCTCGACCACCACCAGGTCGCCGTTCTTCTGCCGCAGCGCCACGCTGGTCACCAGCGTGCGGTCGAACTCCATTACCAGCAGGTCGCGCAGCCGGTTCGGGCTGGTCTCCAGATCCTCGACGAAACTCGAGCGAACGACCAGCACCTCGGGCGCGCTCTCGATCTTGACGAAGCGGCCGGAGCCATCGTCCTTCGCCTTGCCCAGCAGCACGACCACCTGCTTGCCATCGGCCTGCTCGACCTCGACCCGGCCGGCCGGCTCGGCCAGCCCGTAGGCGGCCAGGTCACCCGGCTCGTCGACAAAGCTCGTCGCGCGGAGCAGGTCCAGGGTGGTCAGCAGGTCGTCGACCTTGTCGTTGTCGGCCGCCATCGCGACCGGCTGCTTGAGCTGCCAGGCGACCGCATCGCCCTCGCCCTCCTTGACCAGCTCGACCGCGCTGTCGCCGACCTGGTAGGCCAGGCGGGTGACCTCCTCGCGCGCGAGGTGGAAGACGGTCTTGTCGCGCAGGTCGCTGGGGGTCTTGTAAAGCTGGTCGTAGAGCGTGCCGGCGACCTTGTAGATCTCCGTCCCGCCCTGCCGCTGGACGAACATCTGCTCGACCTGCGTGGTCTCGGCGGTGCTCATGTCGTCGGGCGCGCTGGTCATGCTGGCGCCGACAATCAGCCCGTTCTCGCCCTGCTCGCCGAGCCCGAGCACGACTCGCAGCCGCGGCTCGTCGAGCCCGAAGGTGGCCAGGTCGGCCTCGTCATCGTCGACAAACTCGTCGATGCGGGCGCTCGACAGGCTCGAGAGCAGGCTGTCGACCACCGCCGCGTCGGCGCGCAGCGGCTTGTCGCCGTCGATCTGCCAGCCCTCATTGTCGCGGGTGAGTTGCACCTCGCTGCCCTGATAGATCAGCTTGATCGACTTCACGTCGCCGGTGGCGAACCTCAGCAGGTCCTTGTTCCGCAGGTCGCCGATCTTCTTCTCGATCAGGTTCGTGTCGACGTAGTAGGTGAAGAAGATGAGCACCCGCGAGTCGCCCTCGACGCGAGCGTAGTAGCCGCCGTCGTTCGGCGCCTTGCCGCCGAAGTGGATGGTCTTGCGGTTGCCGTCGGCGTCGGCCACCGTCAGCGAACAGGTCGGTTCGTTCAGGCCGGAGCGCTCGTCGCTCAGCTCCTTCGCCGACTCGCCGCTGTACGAGTAGCGCGCCTTGGTGGTCAGCAGCGTGTCGAGATAGCTCGTCGCGGCGCTGTCGCACTCCTCGGTGAACGGCGCGGTGAGTTGCCAGGCGCCCGACGAGAACTCATCGCCGCTGTCGGTGCGCCGGACGGTGAAGGTGCCTTCCGGCCGCTGCACGGTGATCTCGCTGACTTCGTCGATCGAGTCGAGGCCCAGGAGCTGCACGACCTGTCGGTCGGCCGTCTCGTCGGGCGGCGGCTCGTTCTCGTTGGTCAGCACCCACCAGAGCAGGATGGCAAAGACGGCCAGCAGGCCGGCGGTCTTCCAGAGGTTCATGCGGGCTACCTCCGGAGGATCTGGACCGCGATCCCAGCGGCGCAGACCAGCAACAGCGGCAGCGCCAGGGTCAGCAAGGTGACCCAGATGCGCCCCTTGCGGTCCAGCGTGATCTTCCGCGCCTCCAGGTCGCTGGCCGGATCCTTCGCCCGGATGCCAATAGTCTTCGAGTTGTCGGTCAGCCAGGCGACGATGTTCGCCGTGACATCGAGGTTGACGAACTGGGTCAGCGTGTCGCTGGCAAACTCGCCGTCGGCGATCACCGCCACTCGGACCCGCTTCTGGTTCGGGTCCTCTTCGGGCGGGGCCTCATCGTCGTCACTCGGCGGGTCGGGATCGCGCGTGGTGGCGATCATCGCCAGCGTGTGCGGGCCGTAGGTCCGGTCGACCGGCGTATCGGCGGTCACCTCCTCGCCCTCGACCGGCGCGGGCGCCGGGGTCTTGCTCTCGGCATAGGCGCCCGAGGTGGACTTGATCAGGTCGGTCAGCTCATAGTCGGCCGCCGCGCCCTGGGTCAGCCGCCCGGCGCGGAGGAAGACGGTCATGTAGCGACCGGCGAACAGCTTGGTCGTCTCGTGCTGGGCGAAGTCGCTGCTGCCGAACACCGTCGCGTCGCCGCCGACGGCGATGGTCGCCGTCGGGTCGTTGACCAGATCGTCGTGGTAGACAATCCCGAACTCGGCGGTCAGCGTGCCGAGGTTGGACTCGCCCGACGGATCGAGCATGGCCAGCAGGCGCCCGCCGCGACTGCGGCTCAGATAGTCCCGCAGCTTGCCCAGCTCCTCGTCGCTGAACGGCTTCTTGGGGTAGGCGATGATCACCGCCGCCGCGTCGGCCGGCACCTCGGGCGCGGTGAGCAGCGGCAGGTCGGCGACCTCGTAGCGGTCGCTCTCGAGCATCCGCTGGAGCTGGCTCAGCCCGCTACCGTCGGTCGCCTGCCGCTCGAGCTCGCCGTGGCCGGTGACGAAGTAGAGCTTGCGGCTACCCGGATCGAGCAGTTTCAGAATGCCCTGGGTGATCGACTGCTCGTCGAGCCCGGTCACGCCTTCGCGCTGCTCAGGGCGATCCTTGAACCGGATCACCGTCCCGGGTATGGCGGTCAGCACACCCGATTGGAGCAGCTCGGCCGCCTCGCTGTCCAGGTTCGGGTCGAGGGTTTTGACCGTCACCTTGTCGCTCAGCCGGCCATACTCGGCCAGCATCCGCTTCTGCTGCGCCAGGTTCTGCTGGTTGGCGAAGTCGTCGAGCACCGGCACGATGGCGATCAGCTCGATGGCCTGGTCGGGCTTCAGCCCGCGCACCAGGTTCGCCGTCTGCTCCGACAGCGAGTAGAACTTGCCCGCCGTCCAGTCGGCCTTGATGAAGCTCAGCCGCCGGCCGACGATGACGTTGACCAGCACCAGGATGCCGAGCACCGCGATGGTGGTCACCAGCGCGTTGAGACTGAGCAGCGTGCCGCGGCTCTTGAGGTGATCGCGATAAGCGAACCCCGCGCCGGCCGCCGTCACGCCGGCGATGATCAGCAGCACCGTGTCGACGGTCTTGAACTCGGCGCCCTGGATGCGGTTGAACATCAACCAGCCGAGCGCGACGACCAGCAGCACCAGCGAGACCAGGCCGAGCGGCCCGGCCCAGCCGGCCGACGGCTGGCTCGGACCAGCCGGCGGCGTCTCGCGCGGCAGCTCGTCCGGCTCGACCTCTGGGGTGTCCTGCGGTTCGGGAGTGTCAGCCATGCGTTGCTCCACTAGACCTGGCGGCTGGCCGCCACAACCAGGCGGGTGGTCCACAGGTAGAAGAAGATGAACGAGACGAACCAGAGCAGGTCGGGCAGCGCGACCACGCCGGTCCAGAAATCGCGGTGGTGGCTGAGATAGCTGATCCAGCTCAGCGCCTTGCCCGTGCTGCCCATCATCTGGTCGGTGTAGCTGAGCAGCCAGAGCACCAGCGCGCCGATGATGGTGGTCACCGCGGCGACCAGTTGCGAGTTGGTCAGGCTGCTCATCAGCAGGCCGAAGGCGAGCATGTAGCCGCCCATCAGGACAAAGCCGACGTAGCCGCCGTAGACCAGCCCCATGTCGGGATTGCCGATCACGTTGAGGGCAACCACGAAGATCAGCGACGAGGCAATCAGGCAGAGCAAGTAGAGCACCGAGGCGAGGTACTTGCCGAGCACCAGCTCCCACTCGGTGATCGGCGCGGTGAGCAGCATCTCGATGGTGCCGGTGCCCTGGTCGCCCGGCCGCTCGCCGGCAATCAGCCGCATGGTCAGCAGCGGCACCATGATCAGCATGACGATGGTGCAGTTGTTGAAGATCGGCTCCATCGTCGCGACCGAGCCCTCGAAGTTGATGATCAGCGAGAAGACCACCCCCGCGAAGAGCAGCCACAGGGCCAGGACGACGTAGCCGATGGGCGAGACCCAGTACGACTTGAACTCCTTGGTCGCGATGGTCCAGACGTTGCGCATCAGGCCGCCTCCGCCGCGGCCGGCTCTTCGCCGGCGGTCAGGGCCACAAACACGTCCTCGAGGCTGCGCCGCGCCTGGTCCAGCCGGAGCAGGCCGAAACCGCCGTTGACCAGCGCCCGGGCCAGCTCCTCGCGCACCTCGCGGTCGGCCTCGACGCGCAGCCGGCAGGCCCCGGCGTAGCCCGGCACCGGTCCGCCGCCGACGGTCTTGGTCACCCCGGCCACGCGACCGGCCAGCGCCACCGCCTCCTGCTGCACGCCGCGCACCTCGAGTTCGAGCACGCTGCCCTTGGCCGCCATCACGCGCAGGTTGTCCGGCGTGTCGTTGGCCACGATGCGGCCTTCGTTGATCATCAGCACGCGGTCGCAGACCAGCTCGACCTCGGGCAGGATGTGGGTCGAGAGGATCACCGTGTGCTCGCCGCGCAGGCTTTTGATGTGCTCGCGCACCTCGCGGATCTGGTTCGGATCGAGGCTGGCCGTCGGCTCGTCGAGGATCAGCACCGGCGGCTGGTGGATCAGCGCCCGGGCCAGCCCGACGCGCTGGCGGTAGCCACGCGACAGCTTGTAGATGATCTCGCGCCGGCGGTCGACCAGCCCACAGCGCTCGATCACCTCGACGAGCCGCTCGGCGATGCGTGCCTTGGGCAGGCCGTTGAGCTTGGCCATGTAGACCAGATAACCCTCGACGGTCATGTCGAGATAGAGCGGTGAGTTCTCGGGCAGATAGCCGATCTGCGCGCGGACCTGCTTGCTGTCGTTGGCGATGTCGTAGCCGTTGACCAGCACTCGGCCGTCGTTGGCCGGCAGGTAGCAGGTCAAGACGCGCATGGTGGTGGTCTTCCCGGCGCCGTTGGGCCCCAGGAAACCGAGGATCTCACCCTTCTCGACCTCGAACGAGATGCCGTCGACCGCGCGGCGGGAGCCGTACTGCTTGACGAGCCCCTCAACCTGGATCATTCGCCTCACTCCCACCTGGCAGCGCCCCGGCACGAGGCGCCGGAAGGTCGGTGCCGACGAGCGCCGGCGCCGTTACGGCCAGAACAAAAACCGCGCGGCGCGTGAGGGCCGCACGGTCACAGGAGATTAGCGGAGGCAGCCGCTTCTGTCAACCAGCCGCGCTCACCGCGCACTCGAGATTCTCCACCCGTGCCACCTCGGCCAACGTCGGCGCCAGCCGCGCAGCCGAGCCGCTCGGCACGGCCACCTGCAGCTCGAGGTGAAACAACGGCGAGCCGCTCACCGGCGCCGGATAGACCCGGCTGCTGAGCGAGATGATGTTGCCGCCGATCTGGTACAAAGCGTTGGCAATCGCCTGCACAATGCCCTCGCGGTCGGCCGCGTCGACAGTGACGTGGAACGACGCCTCGGCCGCATCGGCGGCCGGCGCCGTCGTCCGCGCGGTGTGGATGACCAGGCCGAGCGCCGCGGCCAACGAACCGTGCTCGGCCTCAATCCGGCCCAGTTCGGCCGGCTCGGCCGAGATGAGCATCATCACCCCGAAGGCGCCGCCGAGCACCGCCATGCGGCTGTCCTCGAGGTTGCCCCCACGCTCGGCCAGATAGGCGCTCAGGCCGGCCACCAGGCCGGGCCGGTCGGGCCCGACCGCGCTGAGCACCAGGTAGGCCGGTCCGGCCATGCCTACTCCCCACTCCGCGGCTCGCGCAGCTCCTCGAAGTAACGCTTCACCCGCTGCCGCTGCGTCAACGGAATCTCGCCCTCGCTCAACGCCTCGTCCGCCGCCGCCTGGTAGTCGTCGAGCACATCGTAGTATGGCACTGTCGAGTCCTGCAACCCTGGCGCCGCCCGCGGGCCCTGCGTGGTCGAGTACCGCCCACTGGACCCGGGCTTGGCGCCAGCGCGCTCGTCGTGCTGCAGCGTCTCGGCCCGGCGCGGCGCGTAGAGCTCCTCATAGACGCCGAGCCCCGGATCGTCCGGCGACTGGCCCTCCTCGTACGGCGTGCCGCCGCCGGCCGGCGGGCCGTCCTCACCACCCTCGTTGGTGCTGCCCGGCCCGCGGTTGGTGCCGCCGCTGCCGGGCCGGCCGTCGCCCTCGCACAGCCCGCCGGGGCACTGACCGTCGCCCTCGCGCTGGGCAAACTCGCGGATGCCCTCCGCGTCACCCACGGCTCCCTTGCCGTTCTCGCAATACTCCTGCAGGTCGCGGAGCAGCTCCTCGTCCATCGAATCGAGCGCGCTGTCGAGGCTGTCGGCCGCCTGCTCAAACGCATCGGCGGCGTCGGCCAGCGACTGGCTGCCCCCGTCAGCCAGCGACTCGGCCGCCTTGAGCAGCGACTCGGACTGCGCCTGGTGCGGGCTGTTGCGCAGCGCCTCGGCCGCCTCGCGGGCCTGCTCGGCCAGCTCCTGCCGCTGCTCCGGGCTCATCTCGCCGCGCTTCACCTCGTCGGCCAGTTGGCGCAGTAACTCGGCCGCCGCGTCGAGCCGTTGCTGCTCCAGCTCGCGACCCACCTCGCCCAGCGCACCCTCGACCCGGCGCAGGTCGCGCCGAGCCGTCTCGGCACTGCGCTCGAGCGGATGGCCGGCCAGCTCCTCGCGCGCCCGGCGCATCTCCTGGCTCATGCGTTCGAGCCGGCGGAGCGCCTGCTCCCGGTCCATCCGCGCGCGGCGCAGCCGCAGCGCCTCACGCATCAGCTTGCGCGCCTCGGCCGCCGCGCGGTCGGCGCCGCGTGACTCGGCCTCCTGCTCGACCTGCTCGGCCAGCGCCACCAGCTCATCGCCCACTTGGCGGGTGACCATCTCGGTGGCCAGGTCGCTCTCGCTGCGCCAGAAGGTGAACTGCGGCAGCATCGCCACGGCAATCAAGGCGGCGAGCAGCAGCGCGCAGACGCGGGACTCGAAGGCGACCGACCAGGGCACCGTGCGGCGCAGGTCGATCTGCTCGGCGTGCGCCCGCGCATCGTCGACCAGCACCGCCACCAGCGGGTCGGCGTCGACCGCGCCGCGCAGCGCCACGGCCGAGCTGAGCCGTTCTTTGAGACCCAGGCGGGCATCGAGTTCGGCCGCGGCGGCGATGCGGCCCGGACGCCGGCGCAGGCCGAGCGTCAGGCCGGCGGTCAGCGCCACCGCCAGGCCCGCGACGATGACGTACCAGGGCTCGAAGCGCAGCCGCCAGAGCCGGTCGGCGGCGAGCAGGACGACCGCCAGGAGCAGCGCGTGGCGCAGGCTCGCGGCCACCTGCCGTTCGAGCCGCGCGCGCAGCAGGCGGCTTCGCGCGCCGTCGATCACCCGGTCGAGTGGGTCAGCCATGATGTCGGCCCCGAGTAGTACCCATTATACGTTATCGCGTCGCGCGGCTGGAGAGCGGCTCCAGGCTCGGCAACGGCAGATCGCCCGGCGGTGCGGGCGGGCGCCGGATGGCCGGCTGCGGCGGACGGGTCTCGAGCCGGATCACGCCGACATCGCGCGCCGGCGTCTCGCGGGTCAGCGCGATCAGTCCAATCCGGTCGAGCGAGATAACATCCTGGTCGCCGACCGGGTCGGCCTCGCCGTCGATCGCGACGACCAGCCGGTAGAGCCCCTCGACCGCACCGTCGAGCGCAAACGAGCCGTCGGCGGCGGTGACCGCCGAGCGGACGATTCGCCGCTGCGGCCAGGGCATGACGATGGCCGCCTGCAGCGCGATGGTGTCGAGCGGCGCCAATATGCCGACCCGCGCTCCTGCCAGCGGCCGACCGTTGAGCATCAGCCGACCGGTCAGGCGGGTGTCACAGGTGGGTGACGGCACCTGGTCGAACCGCTCGAGCAGGTCTGGCCGCCGGGCCCGGACCCGGTCGCGGACCTCGTCGAGCCGGCCCCAGCGCCAGGCCAGCTCGGCCAGCACCTCGGCCGCCTCGCCGGTCGGCCAGACGAACTGCTCGGGGTCGAGCAGCGCGTCGAGCGCGGCGGTGGCCTCGGGCGTGGCCGCGGTCAGGCTGACCGTCTCGACCAGGACGGCGGCGAAGCCCGGCGTGGCGCTGGGCGAGCGCAACTGCTCGAGCTGGAGCAGCAGCATCCGCTGCTGCGACCAGTGGTAACTGGCTTCATCGTGCAGGTGGATGGCGGCCTGGCGGGCCAGGCTGCTGACCGGCGGCCGGTCACGCAGATAACGGCGGACCTCGGTGGTCACCGCCGGGTCGAACGGCAGGTCGGAGATGCTGTTGGCCGGCGCGGCGAAAGCTCGCAGCGGACGGCCCGCCGGGCCGAGCAGGATGACCCGCTGGAAGCGCGCCGGCAGGTCGCCGAGTTCGGCCTGGACGACGGTCGGCAGGCTCAGGCCGACCTGATGCTGCCGCGTCCAGAGGTCGCGCCAGAGCGGGAACAGGCCCCACACCGCGCCGCAGACGGCCAGGGCGCAGAGCGCGGTGCGCAGGCGCTGGACCAAGGGCAGGCCGTTGGGCGCCAGGGTGACCGCCAGCGAGCCGATAATCAAGCCGTACCAGGCGCGCTCGACGATCACATAGCCGCCGATCGCCCGCCACATCTCGCTCGAGTAGAGCCCGGCGTTGAACCAGCCCTCGACCAGCGCCCGGTCGGCGCCGTGCGGGCGATGCCCGAGCAGCGTGGCGCTCAGTACGCCGAGCCCGGCGCCGGTGACGAAGCGGGTGCCGAGCGTCAGGTAGCTCGGCCAGTCGTCGTCGGCGTGGAGCCAGCCGCGGCGGTGCCAGAGCAGGAGCAGCAGCCCGCCGGCCAGCGCGGCGCGGGTGTAGGGGAAGTGGGTGCCCATCACCTCTGGGTCGAGCGGCCAGAAGGCGAGCACCAGCGCCACCAGGCTGAGCAGTCCGGCCAGGGCCAGCTTGAACGCGCCGAAGGTCCGTTTGCGCAAGGCGCGGTCGAGGTGCGGGTGGATGATGCCGATGACCAGCACGCCGGCGATCAGCCCGCTGCCGACGGTGACCGCCAGGACCCACAACTGGCTGCCGAGCTGGCCGGTGGTCTCGAGCCAGCGCTGCACCGGCAGGCAGTGGGTCGGCACGGGCAGGGCCCGGAGCCCGAAGCCGGGCACTAGCTGCTCGACCAGCATGCTCTCGCGCCAGACGCCGTAGCCGACCAGGATGGCCAGCACGTGGATGCCGTCGACCGCGCCGAACAGCGCGCAGGCGACCACACAGGCGGCCACCCGCGGCCAGGGCGCATGGCCGGTCCACTCCAGCGCCTGGTCCGGTGCCTCCGCCGGCGGGAAGCTCACCTCGACCGCCTCGGGACCGTCAGCCACCGCGCACTCCTCGCTCGACGGGGCAACGTGTCTCCGGCGCCGGTGGGTGTTACCGGCTGGTCACCCTCAAGCCGAGCTTCTCGAACGCCAGGGTCAGGCCGCTGCGCATATCGGCCGAGGTCGAGACGTGCCGCAGCTCGACCCCCAGGCCGACCAGGGTCTGCGCCAGGTCGGCCCCGACCCCGACCAGCAGGCACTCGGCGCCGAGCAGCTCGGCCGCGCGCACGGTCTTCATCAAGTGATCGGCGACGTTGGTGTCGACCACCGGCACGCCGGTGATGTCGATCAGCACAATCGCCGCCTGCTCGGAGCCGATGGCCTTGAGCAGCTCCTCCATGATCTGCCGCGCCCGGTCGCTGTCGATGGTGCCGATCAGCGGCAGGGCCAGGATCCCGTCCCAGACCTTGATCACCGGCGTCGAGAGCTCGAGTACGGCTTGGCGCTGCGCTTCGATCAGGCTCACCTGCATGGCGACAAAGGCGCGCGACAGCCGCAAGGCGATCTGCTCGACGGCGTTGTCGAGATCGACCAGCATCCGCTCGCGAACGGTGGTGTCGGCGATCTCGTCCTGCAACAGCGGTAGGATGACGTCGTTGTAGAGGAACATCGCCTCGAGGATGTCGGCGAGTTGGAACCCCGCCGGCAGACGCTGCTGGCAGAGGGCGTCGACGAACTGCCGCACCGCCGGCGAGTCGGGGTCCTCGTGCGCGATGGGGATCAGCTCAATCATGCGCCGCGTGTTCTCGGGGAAGGTCGACGGCTGCCGCTCGGTGTAACGTGCCACACGGCTGTAGACCAGCGCGACGTAGGCGTCGTAGATTTCGCCGGTGTGGTCGCGGATGAAGTCCGCCAGATCCGCCATCGCCCGCGCTCCTTCCTAGGCCAGCTCCAAGACCAGCACCGTCAGGTCGTCATCGGCCCGACCATACGCCGCGGCCAGTTGCTCGGCGAACTCCTGCGGCCCGCCCGCCGCGTGCATCAACTCGGCATCGAGGTCGAACCCGGCGCGCAGGCCGTCGCTGTGCATCACCAGCCACTCGCCCGGCGGCCACTCGCCCGTCGCCACGCGCGGCGGGCGGTAGTTGGCCCCGACAATCCCGCTGGTCGGCACCAGGGCGAACTCGACCTCGCGCCGCGCCCGGACCTCAACGTTGCCCACCGAGACGGCCTCGATCCGCCGGCCCGGCCGCACCAGCAGCAGCGCGATGGCCGCCCCGCGCGTGCCGCGCAGCGCCTCGTTGCAGCGCTCCATCAGGTCGAGCAGCGGCGCCGCGGCATGCTCGGCGATGGTCCGCATCGCCGCCCGCGCCGCCTCGGCCGCCGCCGGCCCCGAGCCCAGACCATCGGCGACGGCGACCAGCGTGCCGCGCTCACCGGGCAGCACCTGCCAGGCATCGCCACAGACCTCGCGGCCCGCCTTGGGCCGCTGGACCACCCCGTAGCTCAGCGAATCCACTTGCGAACCGTGACTCTCGTTCCCTCACCCGACTTCGAGTCGATCTCGAACTCGTCGACCAGCCGGCGCGTGCCGGGCAATCCGGCGCCGAGCCCGCCGCTGGTGGTGTAACCGTCGCGCATCGCTTCTTCGATGTCGGCGATGCCCGGGCCATGGTCGAGGGCGACCACCTGCAGGCCTCGCCGCTGGCCGGCGGTGACCACGGTCAGCTCGATGGTGCCCGGCCGGGCGTAGTTGTAGATGTTGCGCGCCAGCTCGGAGATTGCGGTCGCCACGCGCGCCAGGTCGACCGGCCCGAAGCCGCACTCCTTGGCCACCTGGCGGCCCTCCTGCCGGGCGCGCACGATGTCGAGCTCCTCTTCAATAGGAACCACGATCCGGTCAGGCATGGCCGTCGACCCCGTCGACCAGCTCGGCCAACCGAGCCAGGCCCTTCTCCAGGTTCAGGGCGGTGACTACACCCTCGAGTTCAAGTCCCAGCTCGACCAGCGTGATGGCCACCGCCGGCTGGATCCCCGTGCAGACCACCTGCGCGCCCATCAGCCGCGCCATCAGCGCCGCATCGCGGATGATCTTGCCCAGGAAGCTGTCGACCATGTCGACCGCGGTCAGATCGATCACCACCCCCGTCGCACCCGTCTCGGCGATCTGATGAAGGACGTCTTCCTTGAACTGCACCGCGCTCTCGTCGTTGAGCTCGATCTGGATGGAGGCGATCAGCGCCGACCCGATCTTGAGGATTGGTATCTTCTGGACCATGCTCACTCCTCGACCAGCACGCCACGCAGGTCGTGATCGTCGGCCGCCGTGACCTCGACGGTGACCATCTCGCCCGGCTCCGCCGCGCCGCTGTACCTTACCACGCCGTCGATCTCCGGCGCATCACGAAAGCTGCGCCCGACGCCACCGCCGGCCTCGCGCTGCTCGGCCAGCACGGTCAGCCGCCGGCCGATCCAGCCCTCGTTTCGCTGCCGCGAGATGACCGCCTGCTCGGCCGCCAGCGACGCCAGCCGCGCTTCGGCCACCGGCCGCGGCACCTGGCCGGGCAGCTCGGCCGCCGGTGTGCCCGGTTCGCGAGAGTAGCAGAAGAAGCCGACCCGATCGAGTTGCGCCTCGGCCAGAAAGTCGCGCAGCCGGGCCAACTCGTGGTGCCGCTCGCCGGGGAACCCGACGATGAACGTGCTGCGCACGCAGAGGTCGGGCATCGCCGCGCGCAGCCGGGCAATCAGCCGCAGGTAACCGGCCCGCCGTCCGCCGCGACCCATCGCCCGCAGGATGCCGTCATCGGCGTGCTGCAGCGGCATGTCGAGGTACCGCGCCACGTTCGGCGTGGTCGCCATCGCCTCGATCAGCGCCTCGTCCACTTTGGTCGGGTAGCAATAGAGCAAGCGCACCCAGGCCAGGCCGTCGAGCTCGCCCAGCGCCCGCAGCAGGCTACTCAGCTCGCGCCGGCCGGCCAGGTCGTGGCCATAGTGGGTCAGGTCCTCGGCAATCAGCACCAGCTCGCGCACGCCATCGGCGACCAGCCGTTCGGCCTCGGCCACGATGTCAGAGACAGCGCGGCTGCGGAAGCGCCCGCGGATGGTCGGGATGGTGCAGAAGGTGCAGGCGCAGTCGCAGCCCTCGGCGATCTTGAGGTAGGCGGTCCAGGGCGGCGTGGCGCGCAGCCGCGGCAGGTATTCCTGGTAAGGCAGGTCGGGCAACGAGACCGCCACCGGTCGACGGCGCGCCGGGCCGCGAACCTGCTCGAGCAGCTTCGGCAGCGACGGGAACTCGGACAGACCGACGATGCAGTCGACCTCGGGACACCGCCGCGCAACTTCGTCAGGCTCCTTCTGCGCCATGCAGCCGGCGACGACCAGCGCATCGCAGCAGCCGGTCTGCTTCCACCGCGCCGCCTCGCGAATCGTCCGCACCGCCTCGTCGCGCGCGCTGGCGATGAAGCTGCAGGTGTTGACGATGATTACCTCGGCCTGGTCGAGCTGGCGGGTCAGCCGATAGCCGTGCGCGCTGAGCACCCCGAGCATCTGCTCGGCGTCGACCAGGTTGCGCGAGCAACCGAGCGAGACCAGCGCCACGCGCGCGGCGGTGACGCTCGCCGCCGGCGGCTCGGCCAGCTCGGCCAGCGGCACGAAGTCGTTCATTCGCCGGCCGCCGCGGCCTGCTCGCCGCCGAGCCCGCGCATCAGCCGCTCGGCCAGCTCTGCGGCCTCGTCGTCGGTCAGCTTGCGGTGCGTCGCCTGCTTGACCACATAAAAGGCGTCCTCGGCCGCGCCGCGGTAGGTCGTCACCTTGGCAATGGTGATCAGCAGCTGCTCGGCCACCAGGGCGCCGGTCAGCCGGTAGAGCAGGCCTTTCTGGTCGGCGGCGCGGATGAGGATGATGGTGTGCTGCCCGCTGCCGCTGTTGTTCACCTCGACGTTCTGCAGCGCAATCCCGCGTGGTAGCACCTTGCGCCGGCGGGCCAGCACCTCTTCGGGCGTCTCGTCGCCGCGCAGGATGCTCTCGAGATCGGCGCTCAGCCGGTCGCGCTTGACCTGACCCAGCTCGTGACCGAAGTCGTCGGCCCAGATGGTCGCGATGACCCAGCCCGGCGCCTCGTCGCCGCGGTCGCAGATATCGAGGTGGAGCAGATAGATGTCGAGGTTGTTGGCGGTCACCGCGGCGGCGACGTCACGGAGCAGGGCGGGCCGGTCGGCGCTGCACACGGTCACTTCGGTGTGGTTGGTACCCAGCGCATGGTAGAACTCGATCACCGCCGGCTCGCCCGCCTCGAGCCGCCGGACATACTCGATGTGCTTGGCGACCAGCGCCGGCGGGGTGTTGACCGCATAGCCGGTGGGCAGCCGGTCGAGATGGCGGCGGACTACCTCGGGCTCCAGGTCGCGTAACGCCGAGGCCTGGCGCAGCCGCCGGCTGGCCTGCTTGCGGAGCTGCGCCTCGTCCTCGGCCGGCCGCTCCTGCAGCCACTTGGCCGCGCGGGTGAAGAGCTGCATGAGCAGCCGCTTGTCGGTGTCGCGCAGCACGTTCTCACCGACCGAGCGAGTGTCGGCGAAGGTCAGCACGGCCAGCATGTCGAGCGCATCGAGCGGCTCGCCGGCGGGCAGGATGCCGACGAACTCGGCGATCGTCTCGGGCAGCTCGAGCGCCCGCAGGCTGGCCATCCGGCGCATCGAAAGATGCTCGCGGATGAGAAACTCGAGCCGCTCGAGGGCCGAATCCTGCATCCCCAGCCGCTGGCCGACGGCCCGGGCGACCGGCAGGCCGGTCAGACTGTGGTGACCCGTCCCATCCAGCTTGCCGATATCGTGCAGCAACGCGGTGAGATAGAGCACCTCGGGCTCCTGCAACGCCCGGATGGCCTCGCTCAGCAGCTCCTCGTCCTGGCTGCGCGGCCGGTCGCGCAGGCGCTGAATCTCCTCGAGCACCTTGATGGAGTGTTCGCCAACCGAGTACTCGTGCGCCGGATCGGTGGGCAGCAGCCACATCAGCGGCGCCAGCTCGGGAATGAGCTGCTCGAGCACCCCGCTGTGTAGCATCGCGCGAACCGTGCCGGCGACGTCGCCCGCCGAGCGCAGAATCTCGAGGAACGTCGAGCCGACCTGGGGCAGCCTCGCGGTGTGTCCGTCGAGCAACTGCACGTGGCTGATGATCAGCCGCTCCAGTTCGTGCGAGAAGGCCAGACCGAGCCGCTGCCGGGCCCGGTAGATACGCACCAGCCGCGACGGCTTCTCGCGGAAGATGCTGGCGTTGGCCGGGTGGATAGTCCAGTTCTCGACATAGGTCGAGTGCGAGAAACTGAGCCGCTGGCGGCGGACCAGGCTGAGCAGCAGGCGGGAGAAGTCGGCGATGATCCGCGCGCGGCGGTAGTAGTCGCGCATCAGGAACTCGCTCGCGGCGACGTTGTCGTGGTCGTGGTAGCCCAGCGCCGTGGCCAGCCGGGGCTGATAGTCGGCGTGGAGCGTGTCGAGTTTGAGGCCGCGCTCGAAGTGCAGCCAGTTGCGGCAGGTCTGCTGAAACTCGAGCGCCTCGAGCAGCGGTCCGCGCTCTTCGTCGTTGATGATGCCCCGCTGGCGGAGCTGCTCGAGCACGTCCCAATCGGCGATGCGGAAGGCCACCTTGGCCGCCCAGACCGCGGCGTGAAAGTCGCGCTGGCCACCCGGGCCGGCCTTCAGGTTCGGCTCGACGGCGAACAGCGCCTGCCGCGGATCGTCCCACACCGCCGCGCGCTCGGCCACGTTGAGCTGCACGAACTCGACCGCGCCAATCGACTCCATCAACTGCTGCATGAAGTGCACGTGCAACGAGCTGTTGCCGGCCACCAGCCGGGACTCGAGCAGCGCCGTGGCGGTCTGGTGGTCGATTAGCCCGAGGTCGCCCAGCGGCCGGTATGAGTGCGCCACGCCCGGGTGCTGGCCGGGGAGCAGCACATCGGCGAGCAGCCCGAGCATCTCGCGCACATGGGCGTCCAGGTGCGGATGCTCCTCGTGACTGGGGATGAACGCCACATCGATATCGGACCACGGCGACAGCGTCCGGCGACCGTAGCCGCCGACCGCGGCGACACACAGATCGGCTTCGGTCGGCGGCCGGCCGAGGCGGTCTTCGACCGCGTCGCCGCCAAGCCGGAAGATCTCGCCGAGCAGGGCGTCGAACACCGCGCTGTGCGAGACGCAGAAGGCGGCGCCGGTCGGCTGCTGGGCAAAGGCGGCGGCCAACCGGGCGCGTTCGGCGTCGACGAACTCGCGCAGGAGGTCGACCACCTCGCCGCGCTCGGCACCGCACGCACGGCGGTCGGCCAGGGACTCGCGCAGGCGCACGCGCAACTGACTGAGGTTGTCGGGATTCAGGCTTACTCTCTCGCCACCGAGTCGGACAAGGGGCTGGAGGCGCCGGCATTGTACGACCAGGCCGGAGCACCGTCAACTCAATACGAGGGACGCCACCCAGGTTGCCCAGCTCGCGCGTTGGTTGAGGAACCAGGCTGGCGACCTGGTCAGGCGGTGAGGCTGACCTCGGCGACCGGCTCACGGCTGGTCAGCCGGCTGGTCAGCGGCCCGGCGGCCATCCGCAGCCCGCGGAGCTGGTCGTGCAGGCGGAGGTTGTCGCAGCGGCAGAGCGCGTGGCTGGCGTACTGGCGCGAGTCGAAGATCAGGCGGTCGAACGGCTCGCCGTCGCGGATGACCACCTCGACGCGGCCCCACGGGGCGATCAGGCAGCGCGTGAGGCGGACCTCCTCGATCGCCTCGGCGGCGATGTCGAAGCTCAAGGCGTCGCCGCGATAGTGGACGCCACGGTGCGAGACGGTCAGAAAGCCGACATCGTCATCGCTCTCGACCAGCCGGCGGCCCAGATCGCCGACCCGGCATGGGTGTGCCAGGCCGACGAACCGGTCGGTACCGCGGTCGACCCATTCGCCCAGCTCGCGCAACCGACGGCGCAGCGCGCGGCGGAGCCAGCCATTGCCGAACAGGATGCCGCGGTCGAAGACCACCGCCAGATAGCCACCGAAGAGCAGCGCGCCGAGCGGCCAGCCGTAGCCCAGGGCGGCGTTCAGCACGACGTAGGTCGCGGCGGCGACCAGCAGGCCAACCAACGGGATGAAGCGCCGCTGGTACTGCTTGAACACCCGCCGCCGCAACGCGCCCATGCTCCGCTCCCGCTGGCCGCATACCCCGTTTGGGCCGGCCAGAAACCGTCATTCGGCCGCCTCTCGGCGTGCCGCCACCGCCGCCGGCGGGCCGGCCGGCCAGCTCCAGGTCACCCGCCCATCGGCGCCGATCCGCACCCGGAACGGCCGCGAGCCCGGCCGCACCAGACGTGGTGTCTGGCCCGACAGGATGGTGCTCGCGCCCGTCGCGCCCGTTGCGGGTGGCGCGTAATCGAGCCGCAGGACCGTCGGCGCCACGCCCTCGGCCGGCACCCAGCAAATCGTGTGCCCGGCGGCGACCCAACCGTCGAGGCCGAGCCGCGCCAGCCACTCCGCAGGGTCGGCCGGCGGCGGGCCGTGGGTGACGCTATCGTCGCCCACCGCCTCGGCCAGCGTACGGCAGCGGCGCTCGACCTCGCCAGTGAGCAGGATCGCCTCTTGCGAGGCCAGCTCGCCCCAGCGCAGCGCGACCGGCACGGCCAGCGCCAGGGCGGCCAGCCAGGCGCCGAGCAGGCCGCGCCAGGCCGCGCCGGCCGCGAGCAGGGCGACGGGCACCGCACAGAGCAGGTAGGTCAGATGCGCCGGCAGGTCGCGCAGGTCGGTCGCCGGCAGCTTCAGCGCCACGGCCGGCGCGGCCAGCGCGAGAACCGCGGCCGGGCCGAGCCGCCGTCGCGCCGCGCACCAGGCGGCCAGCGCGGCCCAGGCGGCGAGCAGCGCGGGTTCGGCGCGCGCCCAGATCGGCTCGTAAAGGCCCCACCGTTCGGCGTCGAGGTGCCCCGGGGCGTAGTAAACCAGCGCCGCGGCGGCCACCGCGGCGAGGGGTCGCAGGCGCTCAGGGATAGAGCGGGAAGCGGTCGAGGCCGAGTCGCTCATCGAGCCCAAATCGGCAGTTCATGTTCTGCAACGCCGACCCGGCCTGGCCCTTGACCAGATTGTCCAGGCAGGCGGTCACGATCAGCCGGCCGGTGCGCGGGTTGACGTTGACGGCCAGGTCGCAGCAGTTACTCCCCAGCACCGCGCCGGTGCCGTGGCAGGTGCCGTCGTCGCTGAGCCGCACGAACGGCTCGTTGGCATAGGACTCGCGGTAGAGCTCGCGCACCGCCTCGGCCGTGACGGCGCCGACGAGCTGGCCGTAGCAGGTGTCGATGATGCCCCGCGTGGTCGGCACGATGTGCGGCACGAAGGTGACCGTGACCGGCCGGCCTGCCTGGTCGCTCAGATACTCCTCAATCTCCGGCGTGTGCTGGTGCTCGACGATGCGATAGGCCTCGACGTGCTCGTTGCGGTGCGGGAAATGGAACGTCGGCTTGGCCGCTTTGCCGGCGCCCGAGATGCCGGTCTTGCCGTCGACCACCACCGTCGCCGGGTCGATCAGCCCGTGCCGCAGCGCCGGCGCCAGGGCGAGAATCGCCCCGACCACGAAGCAACCGACGTTGCCGATCAGCTCGGCGCCGGCGATCCGCTCGCGGTACAGCTCGGGCAGGCCATAGACCGCGCGGGGCAGCAGCTCGGGCGCGGCGTGCTCGGCGCCATACCAGCGGCGGTAGGTCTCCGGGTCGGCAAAGCGGAAGTCGCCACTGAAGTCGATCACCGTCACGCCGCGCTCGAGCCAGGCGCCGGCCTCGCGCATGGCGACGCCGTTCGGCGTGGCGAAGAAGACCACCTCGGGCAGGTCGTCGGTCGGCTCGCCGGGCGCCTCGACCACCAGGTCGCACAGGCCGCGCAGGTGGGGAAAGACCTCGTCGATCCGCCGCCCGGCGTCCTGCCGCGCGGTGAGCCCGGCCAGCTCGGCCCGTGGGTGGCGCAGCAGGCCTTCGATGATGCCCAGGCCACCATAGCCGGTGGCGCCGATGACTCGCGCGCGGATCACGCCTCGACTCCTTCCCCGACCAGCGGCAGCCGGATGGTGAACACCGTTCCGACCTGCTCGCGGCTGGCCACGTCGATGGTCCCTCCGTCGGCCTCGATGATGGCTTTGACGTTGTCCAGCCCGAGCCCGGTGCCGGCGGTGCCCTTGGTGGTGTAGAACGGCTCCCAGATGCGCGCCAGTTCGCCCGGCGCGATGCCGCAGCCGTTGTCTTCGACGGCGACCTGCGCCTGCTCGCCCTCACGGCGGGCCGCCACCCGGACCAGCGGCACGCGATCGTCCACGCCCTCGAGCGCCTCGGCGCCGTTGCGCAGCAGGTTGACCAGCACCTGCTTGAAGCGATCGCGGTCGACCCGGACGGCCAGCCCGTCGGCGCACTCGACCTCGATCGGCAAGTCAGCGAAGGCTGGATCGAACTGCAGGAGCCGCACCGCGTCGTCGATCATCGCCCGCAGCGAGTGCGCGCCGCGGCCATGGTGGCTCGGCTTAGCGTACTGCCGCACCGCCTCGAGCGTCTGGCGCATGTTGAGGCCCTCTTCGGCGATCGCGGCGAGCATCTCGCGCATCTCCTCGCGGTCCATCGAGTCGAGGTGGTCGCGGATGGCGGTGGCCACGCCGATGATGCCGCCGAGCGTGTTGCGCAGATCGTGCACCGCGCCGCCGGTGAGCCGCCCGACCTCGGCCAAACGGTCGAAGTGGAAGAGCTGCTCCTGCGCCTCCTGCAGCCGACGGGTCTGCCCACCGAGTTCGCGATAGGCCTGGCGCATCCGCTCGTAGAGCTGCGCGTTGCGCACCGCGCTGGCGGCGTAGTCGGCGAACAGGCCGAGCACGCGCAGATCCTCCTGGTTGAACCGGCCGATCTTCGGGTGGAACACGGCCATCACGCCGAGCACCCGGTCGCGGTAGATCAGCGGCCGGCACATCATCGAGCGGCGGCCCGCCTCGACATCGAGGTCGCCATAGGCGTTGCGCGGGTCGGCGATCATGTCGTCGATCAGCAGCGGCTCGCCGGTGTTGGCGACATGGCCCATCAGGCCCGTGTCGCGGCGCAGGCGCAGGCGCATGAACTGCTCGTCGACGCCACGGCCGGCGCGGATGCGCAGGCTGCCGTCGACGTCGTCGATCAGCGCGACGACCGCCTGCCGGCCGCCGGTAACGTGCAGCAGCGCCTCGGTCACCGCGTCGAGCACGCGCAGGATGTCGAGCCCGCCGGCGACCAGCCCGCCGACCTGGGCCAGCCGCTCGAGCCGCTCGGCGGCCACCTCGGCCCGCTCGCGGAGCTGCAGGTTGAGGATCAACTGCTCGAGCAGCGTGCGGATCAGCCGGCCGGCGGCGGCGACCTGGTCGGTGGTGGCCATCGGCACGCCGTCGGCGGCGGCGGCCAGCGCGGCGCGGTCGAGACCGAAGCGCTGGGCCATGGCGTCGAGCTGCTCGGCGGTGTAGGGCTCGGTCAGCACGCCGCCGCCGGTGACCGTGGCGACGTGCTCGCCGCCGGCGAAGATGGGCACGGCGAAGCGCACCCGGCCGGTGCGTGAACGGCGGACCACCAGGCCGCCGGTCTTGCCGGCGCGGCGAATGAGCTGCCGGCGTTCATGGCGGATTTCGTTCCGGGCGCGGGGAGAGGTGTCCAGCAGCCGGCGGAAGGCCGACAGCCCGGCCGGCGGGCAGAGGTCGACGCCCTCGGGATCGAGCGTGTGGAGTTCGAGCTTAAGGGCGTCGGCGAGCTGCTCCTGGACGAGGATCCAAACCTCACCGGCCACGCCGTCGCCAAGAAAGCTGCGCTGCGACATCGCACTCCCCGCGCCGCCGCCGCGCGGCCGTCGCGGGAACGAGCACCCGCTGGCCGCGTTATGGTAGCATGGGCCCGGGTGAGTGACAAACGTGAGCGCCGGCGATCGCGGCACCTTCCGCTACTACACCATCCTGTCGGCTGTCGTGCTGGGCAGCGGCGCGGTGGCAGCCGTCGCCGTGCGTCTCGCTGATGCGGGCGCGCCGCGTGCGCTGATCGTCGCCCTCGCCGCCGGCTGGCTGGCGCTCCTGCTGCTTCCCCTGCACCGCCAGCGCGGCGGAGCGCCGTGGCACGATCTGATTGGCCCGCCGCTCGGACTCGCCGCGGCGCTGGCACTGGCCGCCGACGGCGCGCTGGCGATGCTGACCTTCGTCGCCGTCGCCGCGCTCGGCGCGGCACTCGGCGCGGCGCTGGCGCACAACGGCCGCGCGCGGACAGCGCGGCGACCGCTGCCGGTCGAGCCGCTCGATGCGTTCGCCAGCGCGCGACTGGGCGCGGCGCTGGTCGCCTGCGGCGCGGCGGCGCGGTTCGGCTGGTGGCCCGAAGCGCTGGTCCTGCTCGGGCTCGGTGGCTTGCTCGTGCGCCGCCTGCCGGCGTCGCTCGGCCGGGTGGCCGCGACCGCCGCCGAGCTGCTGCCGACCACCGCCGCGCGGCGCACACAGCGGCTGCTCCGCGCGGCGGCTGGCTGGCCCGCGGCACCCGGTGTGCGCGTGCCGGGGCTGCCGGTGGCCGTCTCGCCCCGGCGTGCCGCGGCCGCGATGCAGGTCCGGGCCGCCCTGGCCGCGGTCCGGCTCGACGAGGCCGCCGAACTGGCGAGCGAACGGAGCGAGGCCGGTTACCAGCGGGTGGCGGGTCTGCTGGACCGAGCCGCAGGCAGCCGCGAACTGCTGCTCGAGCTCCACGGCGAGCTGGCCGAACTGGCCTTCCGCACCGGCCGCTACGCCGAGGTCTCGCGCCACCTTTCGGCGCTGCGGGCCGCGCTGCCGCCCTGCCCCGGCGCGGCGACCGCGCGGCTGGTCACCCACACGCGCTACCTGGCGGCGCTGGCCGCGGCTCGGTTGGGGCAGACGCTGCCCGCCGAGGCCGAGCTGGTCCGTCTGGCCGACGAACGGGACGAGGTCGATGCGCGCAACCTGCGGGTCTTTGTCCGCGCGGCCATCCGCCTGGCACGCGGCGAACCGTTCGACGTCGCGACCTACTTGCGGCAACGGCTGGACTGGGGCGAGAAACGGTTCGATCCCGCCGCGCTCTGGTGGCGGGCATACGCCCGGGTGCTGGTCGCCGAGGCGGCGCTGAACGCCGGCGATCGACGGGCCGCCGGCGTGCCCGCAGGGTCGCCGCGTGAGCTGCCGACGCTGCCCGAACTCGAGCTGCTGCGCGCCCGCGCCCTGCTCCAGCGCGGCGACCGGGTGGCCGCGGGCGAGGCACTCGACTGGGTGTTTCACCTGGCCGGTGACGGGCCGTTCGGCCGGCAGGCGCGCGAGCTGCTCGGCGGCGAAGCCTCGGTCAGGTAGCCGCGCAGCGCCACCCGCACCCGCGCCGCTTCGGCATCGACCGCGGCGAGCAGCTCGGCGTGCGCGTCGCTCTGGCGATGACGCTGCTCGAGCTCGGCGCAGCGGGCCGACAGCTCGCTCGCGCCGATGTTGGCGCTGCTGCCCTTAAGCCGGTGCGCGGCCCTCCGAACGGCCTCGGGGTCGTTGGCCCCGGTCGCCTGCGCCATCGCCTCGAGCGACGGGTCGAGCTCGCTCAGGTAGGTCTCGATCAGCTCGCTGAGGAACTCGGGATCGTCGTCATCGGCGAGCATCTTCAGCTCGTCGAGCAGATCCAGATCGAGCACCTCGGCATACTGGTCCACCATCGGTTCGCTCCTTGCCTCACACCGCCTGTTCCAGCCGCCGCAGCAGGGCGATCGCCTGCTCGGCCTCGTCCTGCACGCGGTCGAGCCGGGCGGCCAGGCCGGCCAGGTCGCCCTCCGACGCTGCGCGCGCGAGATCTTCGCAGCACCGGGCGAGGCCGGTGGCGCCAAGCAGGTTGCTCCGCTCGCGGATCCGCCGGGCCACGCCGGCAGCGCGTTCGGCGGCCCCGGCGGCGGCCGCCTGGCGCAGCGACTCGAGCCGCTCGGGCAGCTCGGCGACAAACGTCTCGAGCAGCTCGTGGCCAAAGCTCTCGTCGTCGTCCTGGCCGAGCGAGCGCAACTGCTGGAAGAGCTGCCGCTCCAGCGCCTGTTCGCGCCCCTGCCAGGGCTCTTCGTCGGGCGCCTCGGGCGGCGGCTCGGCGCCGATCCAGTGCTCCAGCGCGCGGGCCAGCGCCGAGGCGCGGACCGGCTTGGCGACGTAATCGTCCATCCCCGCGGCGAGGCAGCGCTCGCGGTCGCCCGGCATGGCGTGGGCGGTCATGGCAATCACCGGCGTGCGCGACCCGCCGGCCTCGCGTCGCCGCAGCTCGGCGGTCGCCTCGTAGCCGTCCAGTTCGGGCATCTGGCAGTCCATCAGCACCGCGTCGTAACTGATGGTGGCCAGCAGCTCGAGCGCCTCGCGGCCGTTGCCGGCGGTGTCGACCCGGCAGCCCATGCTCTGCAGCATCCGCGCGGCCACCTTCTGGTTGACCGGGTTGTCCTCGACCACCAGCACCCGCGCCCCGCGCCGCGACAGCCGCACCGCGTCGTGCGGATCGGGCAGCGGCGCGGCCGACGGCACGCCTTTCAGCACCGCGGTGATCATCTCCGATAGCCGCGCCGGGCGGATCGGCTTGGTGACGTATCCGTCAACCACCTGCGCCTCGAGGCTGTCCAGCCGCTCGAGCATCCGTTGCGAGCACATGAGCAGGATGCGCAGGCCGGCGAAGCGTGGGTCGCCGCGGACCTCGCGGGCGACGTTCAGGCCGTCGTGGCCGTCCATCACCAGGTCAATCAGCAGCAGGTCGTACTCATGCTCGGCCTCGGCGGTGCGGTGGAGCGTGGCCAGCGCCGCGGCACCGCTGCCCACCTCGTCGACCTGCATCTCCCACGAGCTGAGCAGGTGGCCGAGGATCTGCCGCTGGGCCTCGCTGTCATCGACCACCAGCACCCGCGAGCCGCGCACCTGGCGCGGCCGCCGGGCCGGCGCCGGTCGCGAGCCGTGCGGCTTGTCGAGCGCCACGGTGAACCAGAAGGTGCTGCCGGTGCCGGGCACGCTCTCGACGCCAATCTCGCCGCCCATCAGCTCGACCAGCTTGCGCGAGATGGTCAGCCCCAGCCCGGTGCCGCCATAACGCCGAGTGTGCGAGCTGTCGGCCTGGGTGAACTCCTCGAACAGCCGCGCCGAGATCTCGGGCGCGATCCCGATGCCGCTGTCGGTGACGCTGAAGGCAATCACCGCCTGGAGCGGACTCTCGGCCTCGAGCCGCGCGCGGACGGTGATGTCGCCCTCATTGGTGAACTTGATCGCGTTGCCGACCAGATTGACCAGCACCTGCCGCATCCGGCCGGGGTCGCCGCGCAGGCGGCTCGGCACCGCGGGGTCGATCAACGCCGCCAGCTCCAGCCCCTTCTCCTCGGCGCCGATGCTGAACAGGTCGAGCACGTCGCCGACCGCGTCGTGGAGGTCGAACTCGACCGTCTCGAGTTCCAGCTTGCCCGCCTCGATGCGCGAGAAGTCGAGGATGTCGTTGATGATCGTCAGCAGCGCCTCGGCCGATTGGCGCACCGTCTCGGCGCAGTCGCGCTGCTCCGGGTCGAGGTTCGACTCGAGCAGGAGCCCGGTCATGCCGATCACGCCGTTCATCGGCGTGCGGATCTCGTGGCTCATGTTGGTCAGAAACTCGCTCTTCGCCCGGCTGGCCAGCTCGGCCTGGTCGCGCGCCGCGGCGAGGGCGCGGTTGACCGCCGTCAGCTCGTCGTTCAGCGTGAGCAGGTCGGCGCGGCTCTGCAGCCGCTCGACCGCGAGACCGATGCGACCGCCCAGCGCGCCCAGGAAGCGACGTTCGCGCGCCCACTGACCGTCGCTCGCCGGCAGCAGCAGGGCCAGCACGCCGCGCGTGCGGTCGCCCGAGGTCAACGGTATGAGCAGCCGCGTGACCGCCCCGTCGGTCTCGATCCGGCCGGTCGGCGGCAGCGATGGGCAGTCGTCGGGCAACTGGTAGCCCAGCCAGCAGTCGGGCGCGCCGCCATAGACCGAGGCCAGGCCGGGCTCGGCTTCGCCGTCGCCCAGCAGCCAGGCGGCCAGTTGCACCTCATGGCCGAGGGAGTCGAGCCGGGCCAGTTGCTCCAGGGCGCCGTAGAGCAGTTGGTCGACGCTCTCGGCGGTCTGGAACACCCGGTCGACGGCCAGCTCGACCTGCAGCTCGGCGGTGCGCCGCTCGCGCTCGGCGGCGGCATTGCGCTCGGCGGTCACATCGCGGTCGACTCCGACCACGCCGACGACGGTGCCCTGGTCGTCGCAGATGGGAGAGAGGGTCAGGGCAGCCTCGTAGAGTCGGCCGTCCTTGGTGAGGTTGCGGACGATTCCCGTCCAGGTCTCGCCACGCAGCAAGGTCTCTCGAATCGAGGCCGACAGGCCCGGCGGCTCGGGCTGAAGGTGGAGGAACATCGCCGGCCGGCCGATCACCTCCTCGGGCATATAGCCGGTGGTGCGGCAGAAGGCCGGGTTGACGTGCTGGATGCGGCCTTCGGCGTCGGTCAGGACCACGCTGTCAGCGGTGGCCTCGACGGCGCGGCGCAGTTGCTCGAGCCGTTCGCGGCCGGCAATCTCGGCGCCCGCGTCGACTAGCAGGCCGTCGAGCCCGCCGTCTTCGGGGTCGGGCCAGGTGCGCAGGCGGGCCCAGACCGTGGATCCGTCGCGGCGGGTCAGGCGGGCCTCGTGGGTGACCATCGCGTCGCCGGTCTCAGGCCGCCAGCGCGCCGGCGGCGGGAGGCGGAACGGCTCATCGTCGGCGCGGGCGAGGAACTCGAGCCGGCTGCCAAAACCGAACAGCCGGGCGACATGATCGTTGCACTCGTCGATCACTCCGTCGTAGGTGGCGTGAAAGAAGCCGAGCGGCGCGGCCAGCGTTCGCTGGCGCGTGCGTCGCTCGGAGTCGATCGCCGCGTCGACGCTGTCGGCCCGGCGGAAGACCTCGCGGCTGAGCCGGCTGTGCACCTCGATCAGCCGCCAGAGCAGCAGGGCCAGGACGACCACCGCGCCGCCGAGCAGCCAGGCGCTCAGGCGCTCGGGCGGCGGGGCGCCCGCCTCGCCCTGTGCCGCCGCGGCCCGCAGCGCCAGGAGCAGGGCGGCCAGGCTGGTGGTCACCAATCTCATGCAGCACCCTCGGACCGCCCGCCGCAGCGGCCGACCCTCCGGTACGGCTATCGTCCATCGCCCGTCCGGCTTGATAGCCGGGCGCAGGTCGCGGCGGCCGGGTCGCGAACCGACCGGCCGGAGCGGCCGATGCAGATCGATCTCAGCGGCCAGGTCGCCGTGGTCACCGGTTCGTCGCGCGGCATCGGCCGCGCCTGCGCCGAAGCACTGGCGCAGAGCGGCGCCGCCGTGGTGGTCAACTACCACACCCACGCCGACGACGGCGCGGCGGTGGTCGAGAGCATCCAAGCCGGCGGCGGGCGGGCCGTGGCCGTCGGCGCCGACGTCTGCACGCGCGACGGCTGCCAAGCGCTCATTGACGCCGCCACCGGCGAGTTCGGCCGCCTCGACGTGGTGGTGGCCAACGCCTATCGCAGCATCCGCAAGCCGGCGCTGGAGTTGACGCCCGAGGACGTGGCAGCCACCTGGGACGCGACGCTGTGGCACAGCTTCCACATCTCGCAGCTCGGCGCGCGGGCCATGCGCGACCAGGGCGAGGGCGGCCGGATCGTGTTTATCAGCTCAGTCCACGCACGCGACGCCTATCCGCGCTCGCTGGCTTATAACGTGGGCAAGATCGGCCAGCATCACATCGCCCGCACGCTGGCCACCGAGCTGGCCGGCGACCGCATCCTGGTCAACAGCATCGAGCCGGGTTGGATCGACACGCCCGGCGAGCGGGTCTACTACTCGGAGGAGCAGATCCGCGAGGTCGGCCGTAGCCTGCCTCTGGGCCGCCTCGGCCGCGCCGACGAGATCGCCGCGATGGTCGTCTTTCTGTGCAGCGACAAGGCCGACTACATCACCGGCAGCGTGATCCGGATCGACGGCGGCTACGTGCTGCCGCGCTCGCCGGTGGCTTGACCGTCAAGGTCGGTGTGCTAAGATCCTCGGCGATCCAGGACGCCCGGAGAACCAGCAGCATGTCCGAACGCCGCGTCTATGCTTCCGAGTCGGTCACCGAAGGGCACCCCGACAAGGTCTGCGACCAGGTCTCCGACGCCATCCTCGATGCGATCATGGCCGGCAACAGCGGCGCCGGACTGGCCAGCGCGCGGGTCGCCTGCGAGACCGCGGTGAAGACCCGCGACGTGGTGCTGCTCGGCGAGATCACCAGCGATCATCAGCCCGACTACGAGGCCATCGCGCGGCAGACGATCCGCGACATCGGCTACAGCAGCGAAGAGACCGGTATCTGCCCCGAGACCTGCCGGGTGACCAACCTGATCGAAGGGCAGTCGCCCGACATCGAGCAGGGCACCACCGAGGCCAACCTCGGCGCCGGCGACCAGGGGATGATGTTCGGCTATGCCAGCAGCGAAACAGCCAGCCTGATGCCGCTGCCCATCCTGCTCGCCCAGCAGCTCTGCCGGCGGCTGGCGGTCTGCCGGCGCGACGGCACGCTGCCCCACCTGCGGCCCGACGGCAAGGCGCAGGTCACGGTCGAGTACGACAACAGCACGCCGGTGCGGGTCACCCGCGTCGTGGTCGCCACCCAGCACACCGCCGAGACCACCGAGCGGATCCCGGGCGACGTGACCGAGCACGTCATCCGGCCGGTGCTCGGCGACTGGTACCACGACGAGATCACCTGCCTGATCAACGGCACGGGCCAGTTCGTCGTCGGCGGGCCGGCCGGCGACGCCGGGCTGACCGGCCGCAAGATCATCGTCGACACCTACGGCGGCGTGGGCCGCCACGGCGGCGGGGCGTTCAGCGGCAAGGACCCGACGAAGGTCGACCGCAGCGCCGCCTATTACGCCCGCTACATCGCCAAGAACGTGGTCGCCGCCGGGCTGGCCAAGCGGTGCGAGTTCCACCTCGCCTACTGCATCGGCGTGGCCGAGCCGCAGGCGATTGGGATCGAGACCTTCGGCACCGGGACGGTCGACGAAGAGACGCTGATCGACGCGATCGGCAAGGTCTTCGACTGCCGGCCGGCGGCGATCATCGAGCAGCTCGATCTGCGCCGGCCGATCTACCGCCAGACCGCCGCCTACGGCCACTTCGGCCGCGACGACCTCGACCTGCCGTGGGAACGGTGCGACCGGGTCGAGGCGCTGCAGAATGCCCTCTAGCCCAGCCGAACCGCCGTTCGATGCCTGGCTGACCTGCCCCGGCTGTGCCCGCTCGCGCTGGCCGCTGGCCGAGGTCCGCTACCGCTGCCCCGACTGCGGCGGCCTGCTGGAGATTGAGCACGACCTCGACGCTCTGCGTCAGGTGCCGGCGAGCGAGTGGCGCGCGCGCCTCGACCAGCGCGCGGCCGGGACGGCGGCCGAGGACGTCAGCGGCGTCTGGGCGCAGCGCGAGTGGGTCCTGCCGGGCGTGCCGGCCGAGCAGATGGTCACTCTCGGCGAGGGCCGCTCGCCGCTGCTGCCGGCGCCACGGCTGGCCGCCGAGATTGGTGTCGGCCCGGTCTATCTCAAACAGTGCGGCACCACGCAGACCGGCAGCTTCAAAGACCTGGGCATGACCGTGCTGATCAGCCAGGTCAACCGCCTGCGCGCGGCCGGCCGGCCGATCCGCGCCGTCGCCTGCGCCTCGACCGGCGACACCTCGGCGGCGCTGGCGGCCTACGGCGCGCGGGCGGGCTTGCCGACGCTGGTCATCCTGCCGGCCGACAAAGTCAGCACGGCGCAGCTCATCCAGCCGGTGGTCAACGGCGCCCGGGTGATCGCGCTCGAGACCGACTTCGACGGCTGCATGGCGGTCGTGCAGGAGCTCACCCGCGACGGCTCGGTCTACCTCGCCAACTCGATGAACCCGCTGCGGCTCGAGGGACAGAAGACGCTTGCGGTCGAGCTCTGCCGGCAGCTCGGTTGGCGCGTGCCCGACTGGGTGGTGCTGCCCGGCGGCAACCTGGGCAACGTGTTCGCGCTCTACCGCGGCTTTGCGCTGGCCCTCGAGCTCGGTCTGATTGACCGCCTGCCGCGCCTCGCCGTCGCCCAGGCGGCGGCGGCGAATCCGCTCTACCTGGCCTACCAGCGCGGGTTTGGCCAGTACCAGGCACAGACCGCGCGGGACACCGTGGCGACCGCCATCCGGATCGGCGCGCCGGTCAGCTTCGACCGCGCGGTACGGGCGTTGACCGCCTGCGACGGCGTGGTCGAGCAGGCCGACGAAAACGAGCTGGCCGCCGCCGCCGCGCTGGCCAACCGCGAGGGCTTCTTCTGCTGCCCGCACACAGCGGTCGCGCTGGCCGCGCTGCACAAGCTCGCGTCGGGCGGGCAGATCGGGCCGGGGCAGAGCGCGGTGGTGGTGTCAACGGCGCACGGGCTGAAGTTCGTCGACTGGATGGTGCGCTACCACGAGGGTCGGCTCAGCGGCGTCGAATCAGCCGCCGCCAACCCGCCGACGGTGCTGCCGGCCGACCTCGCCCGGGTGTGCCAGGCGATCGACGCCTGGCTCGGCTGATCAGACCGGCCGCATCTCGGTCGGCCGCTCGCGCGGGTCGTTGACCTGCAGATCCATCAACTGACAAGCCACGGCAAGCATCAGCCCGCCGATGACCAGCCCGTAGACCACCGGGTAGAGGCTGAGCAGACGCTCGGTCCAGGCATAGCTGGTGCGCCAGCCGGCGACCGCCGCGACGCTCCACAGGCGATAGGCCTGGATACCGGCGTTGACGCTGTAGGCCAGGCCGGCCAGCAGGGCGGCCAGGCCGGGTGTCTGGCTCTTCGCCGCGCGCCCGCGCGAGGCCTGGAAGCACTGCTCATAGACCAGCGCCATGGCCGCGGCGAAGAGCAGGAACGGCGGCCACTTGAGATGGCCAAGCCAGCGGCTCGCCCCGCCAACGGCGTGGATGCTGTAGTCGTGCCACTGGACCACGTTGGCGGCGAAGTAGATCACCGCGGCGGCCAGGCCGAGCAGCCCGCCGAGGGCGACGCTGCGCCGCTCCTCACGCTCTAGACCGCGGCCGAGGAGACCATTGGCCAGCGCGGTCAGCGCACCGTAGGCCAGCAGTGACGCGTAGCCGTAGACGATGTGCCGGCTGAGGACTCCGTCCTGCGCCGCGGTGAAGCCCGCCGTGCGATGGAACAAGTACGAGATGTACCCGACGTAGAGCAGCGGCGCGCCGACACCGACGGTGCGCAGCGAGAAGCCGATGCGCGACGCGGGCGGCAGTGGTTGGTCGACTTCAGTGAGCATCACCAGGCCTTTCGGCCAAGGCGGCGCGGCGTTTAGCCGGCGGGCGGCGCGACGCCCTCGCGGCCGTCGGGCCAGACCATCCAACGCCAGCCGACCAGAGCGACGATGAGATAGACGACCGCGCCGGCGAGCAGCACCGCGCGATAGCCGGCTTCGCCCGCCAGTGCCGCGGCGATGACCGAGCCGGTGACCGAGAGCACCCCGTTGACGGCCCAGGCGACCGGCACGCGCGGCGGATCGACCGCGCCCAGGTAACGCAGCCCGGTGGGGAACGGTTGGCCCATCAGCCAGCCCAGCGGCAGCACCACCGCCACGGTGGCGGCGATGCGCAGCGGCAGCGCGAAGGGCAGGGCGAGTTCGGCCAGGCGGGTGAGCAGCTCGCCGGCGCCGATCAGCTCGAGCACCACGGCCAGGCCGAACGCGACCGGCAGCACGCGCCGGCAGGCCGCGGTCACCGAGCCACGCTGCGCCGCCGCGCCGCCCAGCGCGCTGCCGAGCAGCAGGGCGAAGAGGATCACCGACAGCGCCAGGGTGGGATAGCCGAGGAGCAGGACGAGCTTCTGGATCAGCGCCACCTCGACCATCAGGAACCCGGCGCCGAGGCCGGCGAAGTAGGCGACGAACAACGCCGCCTCGACCGGCTGGCGCGGCCCCGCGCGGCGCAGCCGGATCTGCCACACCAGGGCCAGCGCGACGGCCACCAGACCGGCGAGCAGGCCATAGATCAGCAGCGTCCGCAGCATCGGGTGCAGGCCCCGCGACAGGTCGGCGTAGAACGGCCGGTCGTCGGTCACCGGGGTCAGATCGATGCGCGAAAACGGCGCGCCCGGGTAGGGCCGGATAAGGTACTTGTCCTGCTCGGTGAGCGCGTCGATCAGCGCCGCGGTGGTCAGGCCGTCTCGGCGCAGCAGGTCATACGGCGGCGACTCGAACAGGCCCGGCACATAGACCGGCATCAGTCCGCCGTGCTCGGCATAGGCCCGCAACCGGTCGAGCTGCTCCGCCTCGAACGGTCCGTTGCGCAGGAGCAGCAGCCGGCGGTAAGGCGTCTGGACGAACTGCGGCGGCAGGGCCAGGTAGAGCAGCCGGTCGGCGATCTCGGCGCCGCTCAGGCCCCGGCGCAGCATCACCTCGACGGCGGTGACCAGGCAGCGGTCGACGATCGCCTCGTCCTGCATGACCAGCGCCACCAGCCCGCCCGGCGCGAGATGATCGAGATACTGCTCGAACGCCTCGACGGTGTAGAGGTGGTTGTCGACCAGCGCCAGCCCGCCCTGCTGCGTGGTCGCCGACTTGGCCAGCGCGAAGTAGATCACATCGTAGCGCTGAGGCGAGCGCGACAGGTAACTGCGGCCCTCGTCGATGATCAGGCCGGGCGACACCTCTTCCCGGGAGTAGAGATCGCCGTAGAAGCCGCGGAACCGCTCGGTCACCCGGATAATCGCCGGGTTCAGCTCGACCGGCTCGATGGTCTTCGCCCCACCCAGCACCGCGAGCAGGATGTCGAGCCCGCCGCCGGGGCCGATGCAGAGCACCCGCTCGGGCCCCGGTTGGATGGCGAACGGCGCGAAGCCGACGAACCGGCGGTACTCCTCCAACTCGGCCAGGTCGCCGCTGAACGGCTCCATCTGCGTCGGCACGTCGCCGTCGGTCCAGATGTAGAGCGTGTCGATGCCGGCGTTGCGCACCACATCGGTCCGCGCCACGGCCGACCACTCGGTGTACAGGATTTCCGCCCCGGCGGCCGGGTCGGCCAACTCCTGGAACAGCGGCTTGACCCGCAGCGAGTCAGTCGAGCGGAGCGGCGGCAGGTCGAACGGCCGGCGGGTCACCTGCAGCCCGGCCAGCGAGCCGCAGAGCAGCAACGCCAGGCCGGCCGCCAGCCGCGCCCCGGCGCCGGCCGGCCAGGCCAGCGCCAGCGCGCCGAGCGCCGCGGCGGCCCCGATGACGAACGGCATGGCCAGCCCGCCCAGCCGGCCGAGCAGCCAGCCGGTGGTGCAGGCAGCCAGCGCAGCGCCGGCCAGGTCGAAGAAGTAGAGCCGGCCGGCCTGGTCGGCATAGGCTCGAAAGGCGCGCGCGAGCAGCACGCCGGCGGCCAGGTAGGGCAGCAGGGTGAGGAGTGCCATGCCGACCGCATTGGCGCTGGCCACCCAGCCACTGAGCAGGGTGAGCATCAGCAGCACCGGCAACGGCACGGCCACCGCGAGCGCCACCGCCGGGCCGATCAGCGGCGCGGTGCCCTCGCCACGCCCCGGCCGCCAGGCCGCCACGGCGGCGCCGAGGCCGAGCCCGCAGACCGCGACCGAGAGGATGAGGAAGACGTAAGGCGAGCGGAACAGGACCGAGAAGACGCGGGTGAGGCTGATTTCGTAAGCCAGCACCGACCAGGCGCAGAGGCAGACCGCCAGGCGTGCCTGGCGCAGTCCGGCGGGCATCAGCGTCGACCGTCGCTCAACCAGCGGTCTCCTGCTCGGGCACGGTGAAGAACCGCTCGACCCGCGTCAGGCCGCCGTTCTCGAGCGGCTTGCCGGAGCTGTCGACCAGCTCGATCACTAACTTGTGCACGCCCGGCTCAAACGGACCGAGGGTCAGCGCCTCGGGCGGCGGCCAGACGAACAGCTCCTCGGGCTCTCCGTCGTCGACCCGCCAGACGACCTTGGCCTCGCCCTCGGTCTCGCCCACCGCGACGCCGTCGACCCGGAACTCGAGCGCCACCTCACCACTCTCGAGCGGCGCGACACTGGCCCGCGGCGCCGCCAGCGTCAGGACCGGACCCGTGACGTCATACGGCGCCTCGCCCGCCTCATCGCCGACGGCGAACGAGCGGATCAGCAGCCCGCCGTCGCCGAGGTCCAGACCCTCGTCGCCGTAACGCACCAGCCGCACCACGTGCCACCCGCCGCCGAGGTCGCCCAGCTCAATCGGCCCCGAGGCGGCCAGCTCGCCCGGCTCGTTCTGATCGACGAAGCCGAGCAACGGCTCGCCCGAGCCGCCGCTTAGTTCGACGGTCACACCGCCCGCGGGCAGCGTGGCGCCCTCCTCGGGCGAGGTGATGCTCAGCACGGTCGGCTCGGCCGGCTCGGGCGCCGGCGGTGGATCGACCGGCCGGGCGCCCGGCTGAACCAGATCCTCCTCGCCCGGCTGTGGGCGGCCACAGCCGAACAGCGGCACCAGCAGCAGCAGGCAGGCCAGAGTGCGCATGTCAGATCCTCGGCATTTCGGCCGCCCAGGCCTGGAACGACCGATCGATCGCCGGCCAGTCGAGCAGCGCCAGGAACGAGCTGAGGTAGCTCCCGCGGTCGGGACCATAGTCGTAGTAGTAGGCGTGCTCCCAAACATCGCAGGCGATCAGCGGGATGGCCCCCCAGACGCCGCCCAGATCGTGGAAGCTGCAGGCGAAGTTGTGCAGCTTGCCGTCATACGGCGCGAGGGCGAGGATGGCCCAGCCGGTGTTCGGCGTCTTGGCCGTGCCGATGAACTCCTCTTCCCACCGCTCGAGACTGCCGAAGTCGTTGACCAGCTTGGCCACCACGCCCAGCTCGGGCGCCGGCCTGGCGCCGCCGGGGGTCAGGTTGCGCCAGTAGATGTCGTGCAGGTGCATCCCGCTGGCGTTGAACGTCTCGCGGCGCTTCAGCTCGGTGAAGGTCGAGTAGTTGGCGTTCGACTCGATCGCCGCCATCGCGGCAATCTGCTGCTCAATCTCGTTCAGCGCCGCGACATAGCCGGCGTGGTGCTTGTCGTGATGCCATTCGACCACCTGCGCCGAGATGCCCTTGACCTCCGGCCGGTCGGGCAGAGTTAGGCTCAGCCGGTCGTTGGCATAGGGCAGCTCCATCAGGGTGTGGGTGCCCGGCCCGGCGCTGGCCGCCCGCCACCATTCGGACTTCGGCCTGGGCGCGACGGGCGGCACATAGGTGCCCATCTCGCTCTCGCTGGCCGGCCGGCCGCAGCCGGTCAGCGCCAGCGCGCCCATCGCCGTGCCGGCGCCGACACTGCGCAGGAATGCTCGGCGGTCGCTCTGTTCGCTCATCCTGTCGTCTCCCGCGGCCCCTCGATCGCGCGCTGGCGCAGCGCGTGGTCGCACAGCACCAGCGCGCACATCGCCTCGACAATCGGCACCGCCCGCGGCACCACACAGGGATCATGACGCCCGCGCGCCGACAGCGTCGTGGGCTGACGATCCACCGTCACCGTCTCTTGCTCCCAGCGGATCGTCGCCGTCGGCTTGAACGCCACCCGCAACACGATCGGCTCGCCGTTGCTGATCCCGCCCTGGATCCCGCCCGAGTGATTCGTCCTCGTCCGCACGCGCCCTCCCTCGCCGAGGTAGAACGGATCGTTGTGCCCGCGGCCGGTCATCGTCGCGCCGGCGAAGCCCGAACCGCTCTCGAACCCCTTGCACGCCGGCAAGCTCAGCATCGCCTTCGCCAGGTCGGCCTCCAACTTGTCGAACACCGGCTCGCCCCACCCCGCCGGCACGCCCGTGGCTTGGCACTCGATCCAGCCGCCCAGGCTGTCGCCGTCGCTCCGCGCCTGTTCGATCGCGGCGATCATCCCCTCGCCGGCGGCGGCATCGGGGCAGCGCACCAGACTGGCCTCGACCGCGTCTCGTGTCGGCGGTGAGTCGACCGACGCCTCGATCCGCCCGATGCGCGTGGTCCAGGCGACAATCTCGACGCCGTGCTCGCGCGCCAGCCACTTGCGGGCAATCGCGCCGCCCGCCACACGGCCGACCGTCTCGCGCGCCGAGGCCCGCCCGCCACCGGCCCAGGCGCGGATGCCGTACTTCTCGTCGTAGGCATAGTCCGCGTGCGACGGCCGGTATTTGCGCCGCAGCTCTTCATAGTGCTGCGGCCGGGCGTCTTCATTGCGCACCAACATGGCGATCGGCGTGCCGAGCGTCAGGCCCTCGGCCAGACCGCTCAGCAACTCGACCGTATCGCTCTCCTGCCGCGGCGTGCTGACGCGGCTCTGGCCCGGCCGGCGGCGGTCGAGCTCGACCTGGATATCGGCCTCGCACAGCGGCAGTCGCGGCGGGCAGCCGTCGACCACGACGCCCACGCCGCCGCCGTGTGATTCGCCGAACGTGGTCAGCCGAAACAGGCGCCCAAAGCTGCTTCCCATGCGGGCTCCGCGCTGATCTTAACACCTGGCACGGGTGGCGGCAACGCAGCCGCTGCCGTTCAGGCGTAGCTGCGCAGGTATTCGGCGACCAGCCTGGCGCAGTTGAGGATGCCGCCGAAGTGGGCGATCTCGTAGCCGTGCGTGTTCTCGGTAGCGAAGCCGACCGCCGCGGCGCGGGCGGTATGGCCGGCGCGGGCGGTCAGGCTGGCGTCGCTGCCGAAGCCCGAGACGCAGGCGTACTGCACGCCCAGCTCGAGGTTCATCGCCGCGGTGGTCAGCTCGCGGGCGACGCGCTCGTCGTAGACCATGTAGCTGTCCTGCATCAGGATCACCGGCCGGGCGTCGCAAATGGTGTGGTACTCGTCGGCCACCGGCGCGACTTCGAGGGCGATCATCACGTCGGCCGGGTGGCGCGCCGCCAGCCAGGCGGCGCCGGCGACGCCGATCTCCTCGGTGGCGGTGACGGCGAAGATGAGCTCGGCCTCGGTCTCCGCCTCGCCGAGCTGGTCGAGCGCGTCGAACAGCACCACCAGCGCCGCCTTGTCGTCCAGCCCGTAACCGCCGACATAGCCGCGCAGTTCCAGCGGCGTCTTGCGGCCGCGGGCGACCACCGCCTTGCTGCCGATGTGGACCCCCAGCTCCTCGAGCTCACCGGGGTCCATGAAGGTCTCGATCCAGGCCATCTCCCACTGCAGCGCCTGCTCGCGCGCGGCATACTGCGGCGACTCGGGGCTGGTGTGCCGCGCGCCGAAACTGAGCACGCCGGTCACCACCGCGTCGTCGCCGAGCACGTCCATCGGCCCCTCGCCGTAGACCCAGGGGAACGAGCCGCCGACCCGCCGCACCTGCAGCCGACCGTCGTGGTCGATGCGCTTGACGATCACCCCAATCTCGTCCTTGTGCGCGGTGACGATCACCCGCCGCGCCGTGCGCCCCGGGCGGACGACGAACAGGTTACCGGCCGAGTCGGTCTGCGGCGTGAAGCCGCGCTGCACGAACGCCTCGCGGATGAGCGGGTCAATCTCGCGTTCGTGCCCGCTCGGCGAGTGAGCCTCGCAGAAACGAGTCAACAGCGCCAGGGTGTCCTCGCGGGTCAAACCGGGACTCCGGCGGGTCTCTACCCTACCCTTCGATCGCCACTTCGCGCCCGAGTTGCGCCGACTCGAACGCCGCGTCGAAGATCAGGTTGCTGTAATAGAACGGGTCGCCCGGTACCGGGCTCGGACGGCCGTCGGCGATCGCGGTCAGGAACTCGAGCACCTCGTGGCCGAAGTCGCCATGCTCGGTGTTGCCCGCCGGCAGCGGATCGGGCGTGATGTCGGCCACCTGGTCATACGTCCCGTGCCGGATGACGAACGGCTTGCTGTGGTAGGCCAGCTCGAGTTCGACGCCGCCGTCGGTGCCGGCCACCTTCATGCCCCAGTCCTCGCCGAAGTTGACCGCCCAACTGTGGGCGAAGAAGAGCGTGATGTCGCCCTCGAGCCGGACGAAACAGGCGCCGAAGTCCTCGACGCCGAAGTCGGCCTCGTCCCAGCCGGTGCTGCCGTGCGCGCTGACATAACGACCCACCTGCGCGCTGACCGCCAGCGGCCGCGGGTGGCCCATCAGGTGCAGGACCGTGTCGAGCTGGTAGATGCCGTTGTCGGTCAGACCGCCGCCGCCGGCCAGGTCACGGCGGATGAAGCTCGGCTTGCCCGGCACGCCGCGGTGCTGCCAGCCGATTGCCTGGGCGTAGTAGATGCGGCCCAGCTTGCCCGCGTCGATGGCTGCCCGAGCCGCGATGGTCTCGGGGCGGAAGCGCCATTTCATGGCCATCATCAGCATCCGGCCCGATTCCTCGGCCGCGGCGACCATCGCCTTCGCCTGCGCCGCGCTGGCGGCCATCGGCTTCTCGCACAACACATGCTTGCCCGCCCGCAGCGCGGCGACGGTCAGTGGCGCGTGCAGCGCGGTTGGCACGGTGACGCTGACCGCGGCAATGTCGGGCCGGGCGAGCAGCTCGTCGGCCGAGTCGGTGGCGAAGTCGGCGCCCCACTCCTCGCGCGCGCGGCGCGCCGCCTCGGGCACCACATCGCAGACGCCGACCAGGCGGCACCGGTCGCCGAACTTGAGGTACGACTTGGCATGTTCGCGCGAGATGCCACCCGCGCCGATGATCCCGATCCCGAGCCTGTCCGACATGGCCTGCACTCTCCGCTGCGCGGACGAGGGTTGGCCGGCGGCCGGCCGGCTCCTCTCCCGCAGGAGCGATGCCGCCGCCGGCGAAGCGGCGAAGGATGGACCGCCCCATCGGCCTCATCGCCGCCCTGCCGCAGGAGAGCGCGCCGCTGCGCCGGGCCGGGCGGGACGGCTTCATGGCCGGCCGGCGGATCGAACTGGTCACCGCCGGCATGGGCGCCGCCCGGGCCGCCGCCGCGGCAAGCGAACTCCTCGCGGCGCATCGCTGCTGGATGCTCATCTCATTCGGCTTCGCCGCCGGGCTGCGGTCCGGCATCGGCCCCGCCGAGACGGTCGCTCTGACCGGTGTGGTGGGTTCAGATAGCCGGCTCGCCGCCGGGCTGGTGATGCCCGAGGCGACGGATCACGCCGGCCTCTGCCTCGACCTCACCACGCCGCTGACCACGGCCGCCGCAAAGCAGGCCGCCGGTGCGCGGAGCGGCGCTCTGGTAGCCGATCTGGAGACCGCCGCCGTCGCCGCCGCCGCGGTCGCCGCAGGGGTGCCGTGGGCGGGGCTGCGGGCGGTGACCGACCCGGTCGACCTGGACCTGCCCGCGCCGGTGCTGGCCGGCCTGGGCGAGGGCGAGTTCCACCTGCCGGCGTTCGCCGTGGCGGCCGCCGTACGGCCGTGGAGCTGGCCGGCGATCGCCCGGCTGGCGCGCTACAGCCGCGCCGCCGCGGCCAAGCTGGCCGCCGCGCTGGCCGCCTATCTGGAGGGCCTGCCATGACCTGGCTGCTGATGCTCACGCTGCTGGCCGAGCCGATGACGCTGGCCGACGCGCTCACGGCGGCACACCGCGACAGCCCGGCGGCGCAGCGCGCGGCGGTCCGCCGCGACGGCGCGCTGCGCCAGGCCGAGCTGACCCGCCCGCGGCTGCGACCCGACCTCGACCTGCGCGCCGGTGGCGAGGCGGCCACGCCGCAGGTCCGCGATCCGGCGGCGCCGAACGCCATCGTCCGGCCGACGCTCGGCGGGCGCGTCGAGCTGGTCGCCGAGCAGATTGTCTACCACGCCGGCGGCGACGCGCTCGATGCCCGCGCCGACGCCGCCGAATCGCTGGCCGCGGCCGAGTATGCGATCGCCCTCGACCGGCTCGACGCGGAACTGACCGAGGCCTGGCTCGATCTGCTGCTCGCCCGCGCGGGACTGGCCGTGGCCGACGAGGGCGTGGCGCGGGCGCGGTCGCAGCTTGCCCGGGTCGACGATCTGCTCGCGCTGGAGAAGGTCGCCGAGGTTGATCGCCTGCGCGCGGTGGCCGGCCTGCTCGAGGCCCAGGCGGCCCAGGCCGAGGCGGCCAACGGCGCGGCGCTGGCGCTGGCGAATGTCAACCGGCTGCTCGGCCGCAGGCTGCTGGACGAGCCCATCGAGGCCGCCCAACCGACCGATCCGCCGCCGCTGCCGGCGCTCGAGGCGGCGCTGCGCCGCGCGCTCGAGTCGCGGCCCGAGATGCTCGCGCTGCTGGCCGGCATCGCGCAGGCCCGCGCGGCGGCGCGCTTCGCCCGGGCCGCATCGGCACCGGTCATCTCGCTCACTGGCTCGGCGGCGGTGCAGACCAGTGCGGCCTTCCGCGCCGACCACGACCTGACCGCCGGCGTCCGCATCAACCTGCCGCTGTCGCGCGCCGACAACCGCGCGCAGCGCGACGCGGCGCAGGCCGACGCGGGCGCGGCCGAGGCCGAGCTTCAGGTCGAAGAGCTGCGCCGCGGCATCGAGCTGGAGCTGCGCACCGCGCGCGGCGACCACGACACAGCCGTCCAACGCGCGGCCCTGTCGGAGGCGCGCGTCGCCGCGGCGGCCGAAGCGCACCGCGTGGCGCTGCTGCAGTACGAGCTGCAGCGGGTGACCTTCAGCGAGGTGCAGGCGGCGCTGCTCGACCGCCGGCGCGCCGAGCTCGACTGGGCGGCGGCGCGGTTCGATCGGATCCGCGCGGCGCACGCCTATGCTCGCGCCGCGGCCTGGCCGGTGGACGAGTGGCCGGAGGGCGATCATGCGGATTGAGGCGGCCGCGCTGGCCCGGGCCGAGATCGCCTTCCGACGGCCGTTCGTCATCGCCTCGGGAGCGATGACCCATGCGGTCAGCGTGCTGGTCGCCCTGCGCGCCGAGGAGGGCACCGTCGGGTACGGCGAAACGACCTGCCAGACCAGCTACACCGGCGCCATCGAGGAGGGCCTCACCGCGGCGCTCGAACGGTACCTGCTGCCGGCGGTGATCGGCCTCTCGCCCTTGGCGATCCAAGCCGTCCACGCGGCGATGGACCGCGCGCTGCGGGGCAACGAGCTGGCCAAGGCGGCGGTCGACCTGGCCTGTTTCGACTTGGCCGGCAAGCGGCTCGGCGTGCCGGTCCACGAGCTGCTCGGCGGCAAGGTGCGCGAGAGCGTGCCGCTGGGCTGGAGCGTCGGCCTGGGCAGCCGCGACGAGATGGCCGCCGAGGCCCGACAGTGGGCCGAGCGCGGCCTGGCGGTGAAGGTCAAGATCGGCGGCGATCCGGCCACCGACCTGGCCAACGTGCGCGCCGTGCGCGAGGCCGTCGGGCCCGAGGCCGTGCTCCGCGTCGACGCCAACGCGCGCTACTCGGTCGCCGACGCGATGCGCATCCTGCCGCGCATGGAGGAGTCCCGGCTGCAGTGCATCGAGCAGCCCGTCGCAGCGCACGATCTCGCCGGCCTGGCGCGCCTGCGTAACTCGCTGGCCACGCCCATCCTGGCCGATGAGTCGTACCACTCCCCGCACGACGCGCTGCGACTGATCGATGCCGGTGCCGCCGACGCGATCAACTTGAAGGTCGTCAAGCCGGGCGGCCTACTCCCCTCGCGGCTGGCCGCGGCGGTGGCGCAGACCGGCGGGTTGCAGGCGATGATCGGCTCGATGCCCGAGATGGGTCTGGCCACCGCCGCCGGGCTGCACCTGGCCCTGGCCTGCCCCATCGCGACCTATCCGGCCGAGCTGATCGGCCCGCTGATGCTGGTCGACGACATCCTGACCGAACCCCTGCCCGGCCGGCGCGGCGAGCTCTGCGCGCCCGACGGCCCAGGCTTCGGCGTGGCGCTGCGCGACGATCTCGCCTGGCGCTGGGTTCAGTAGAGCAGCACGAAGCCGTCGTCGGTCGGCACCGCGGCAATCAGGCTCCACGGCGGCACGCCGTCGGCCCGGCCGCGCTGGTCGCCCGGCCGGCCGTCGGGGCCGAAGACCTGCCAGCAGACGGCACCGCCCGACTGCCAGGCCATGCCCTCGGCCCAGGCCAGCAGCGTCTCGCCGGCGCGGTTGCGCGCCGCCACCGGGTAGCGCCGGCGCCCGGTCGGCTCGCCCGGCGCGGCGAGCCGGTTGCTCACCGCGGCCGTCGCGTCGACGCGGCCGGCCGAGACCTGTCCGCGCGCCTCCCAGGTCATCAGCACCGTGTCGCCCACGGCGGTGAAGATCGACGTGCTCATCGGGCAGGCGCCGATCTCCCACTCGTCGACCAACTGCGCGGCGAAGCTGGCGGCGTGGTCGGTCGAGACGAGCAGGAAGGCGTCGCGATGGACCGTCTCGCGCGCGCCGCGGTAGTTGATGTAGAGCGTGCCGGCCGGATCGGCGAAGGCACGAATGCTGCAGCAGCCGCAGCAGCCGGTGGCCGGCGGGTTGACCGGCTGCTCACGCGCGAAGGTGGCGCCATCGTCGTCGGAGCGGGCGACGTAGACGCGCCGGTTCTGTTCGCCGTCGCCGTCGGGATTGGCGTGCCAGACCACATAGACCCGGCCGTCGCGGTCGGCCGCAACGGTGCCGCCGCCATCCAGGCCGGTGGCATACTGCATCACGTTGCGTTCCGGCTCGAAGCGGGTGCCGTCGTCGGCCAGCCGGGTATAGAGCATCGGCGCGGCGCCGCCCGGGCCGCGCGGCTCGGCGCGCTCCGAACCCATCCAACTGACGTGCGGCCGGTCGTCGCGGCCGAGCGCCAGGTGGCCGCCGCGCACGTTGCCGGCGGCAATGGCCGACCCCGGCGTCGAGTTCACCCGCACCGGCCGAGCCCAGCTCTCACCCAGGTCGGTCGAGGTTGTGTAGTAGAGGTCGCCGGCCCGCGCCTCGCCGCGGAAGACCAGCAGGTGGAGCCGACCGGCCTGATCGAGCGCCACCTGCGGCTGGATGGCCTGGCCGGGCAGCCGGCGCAGGACGACGTCGGCCCGGCCGCACGAGCCGACGGTAACGCCGAACAGAACCGACAGCAGCAACCGCCGCATGGTGGTCTCCAGAGCCATCGCGATCATGTTAAGACCGGGGCAGCATCTGGGCCAACTCGGGGTGCGGCCGAGCGATCACGTGGCTAGCGATGAACTTGCCGCCGACCGTCTGCGCCGCCGCGGCGCCCGCCTCGACCGCCTGCTTGACCGCGCCGACGTCGCCGCGGACCAGCACGCAGACGTAGCCGCCGCCGATCTTCTCGAGACCGAGGTACTCGACCCGGGCGGCCTTCAGCATGGCATCACACGCCTCGTAGCAGGCGGTGATGCCCTGGGTCTCGACAAAGCCAAGCGCACCGCGGTTCTCGTCCATGCTCATCACCCTCGGGTCAGTCGGATCGGGATAGATCGGGTCGAAGACACCGAGCAACCAGTTCTTCACCGCTGGCGGCATGACCAGCGGCTGCGCATCCGGCTCGGGCCGCGGATAGACCTCGCTGGCAAAGGAGATGGCCATCGCCTCGGCCGCTTCGCGGGCCTGCGCCACCGCCTCGGTGACCGCCGCGGTCTCGCCGCTGATCCGGATGATCGCGCCGTAGCAGTCGTTGAAGCCGAGGTTAAGCAACCGCACGCCGGCCGCCTTGCCCATCCGATCGGCGACGACGTTCGCGCCCGAGTAGGTCAGCACCTCGACCAGACCCAGCGCCTCAGCCATGCTCATCCCGCTCCGGCGGCAGTGTACATCGAACGTCTACCGCGCGGTCACGGTCAGGCGCAGCACCTCGCCGAACGCGCCCACACCGCCCGCCTCGAGCCGGCCGGTCACCTCGCCCGGCGGCAGGCTCACCGGGCCGACCGTAGTGCGGCCGTAGCGCGGCACCGGCTCGGTCAGCGCAATCCGCTGCCCGCCGATGACCAGTGCGCAGCCGCCCTCGCCGGCGTTCGCCGGCAGCCAGGTCGCCTCGCCGGTGTTGACCAGCTCGATGCGCAGCTCAGCCCGTGCTGCAACCGTCGAACCGTTGTCGTGCCGCGCCTCGCCCGACTGAATCCAGCCGATCTCGGCGTTGGCGTGGGCCAGCGGTCCGACGCCGTCGTAGGGCACGCCGCCGACTTGCCGGCGCGGCATGGTCGCCGTCGTCGTGCCGCTGCCGGCGGTGAACAGCTCGACCGGCCGGCTGGCCTCACGGGCCGCGACATAGGCCTCGCCGTGCCGCTGCCACAGCCCGTGCGTGCCGCGCGGGTCGGCGTCACGGTCGATCTCGATGCGCACCGGCTCGCCCGCCTCGGGTGTGGCATCGAGCCGCCGGCCCCACTCGGCGGCGGCCATCAGCGAGGCGCGGGGCGTGCCGTCGGGGTGCAGCACGCCGTAGTCGCTCTCCTCGCCCAGTCGCCAGCCGCCGGGCCACCACCAGCCTGCGGCGGCGTCGGCATCGGAGTCGGCGATGACGCGGTACATCGTGTCCCAGATAGCGCGCTGCAGTTCGCGGCTCTCGTCGCTTCCGCCGCGCGGGCCGATGCTCTGCCCGAACTCGCTCCAGAAGACCGGCTTGCCCGCCCCGGCCCAGCGGCCATAGGCGGTGATGAACCCCGTGCCGCGCCCACGCTCCCAGTTCGGCGGCAGGCCGTAGCCCTCAGGCGAGGTGAAGTCGAGGTGCGCCGCGCCGCTGAGCAGATCATAGGCCATGACCCGGTTCGGATAGGCCTGGCCGGTCCCGCCATAGCCGGTCCGCACGCCCATCAAGGCATCGGCATCGACCAGCTTGAGATGCCGGATGACCCGCCCATAGTGCCGGCTGATCTGATCGTCGGCAAAGCGGCGATAAGCGGCGACCAGGATCCGGTGCACGCCGTCGGCCTCGAGCTGCGCATCGGGAGGATTGGTCAAGGCTCCGTCGGCGTAGCGCGGGGGGGCCATGCCCCAGTTGCGTTCGGCGGTGGCGTGGTCGCCGTTCTGCTCATCGATCCAGGCCCGCCAGGCCGCGTCGCGGCTGCGCCGCTCGGCCTGGCTACCGAGGTGCGGCTCCCACAGCAGGTCGTGGGCGAAGACCGCGTCGTTGCCGTCAAGCAAGGCGGCGCGAAGCAACGTCGCGTCGCGCTCCGGATCGAATCCGCCGGCGGCACCGGTGTAGACGTTGACCCAGATGCCGTGCGACCGGCAGCGGGCCACGAGGTCGATCATCGGCCGCGCCATGTCGGGGCTGGTGTATTGCACACTGACCAGGTTGAGCCCAAGCTCCTCCATCACCGTCAGGTCGGCCTCGACCAGCTCCGGGTCGTAGTTGCGCGGCGTCAGCCAGTGGCTCCAAAAGCGGTTCAGCTCGCTGCCGGTGATGTAGCGCGGCCAGTAGTTGGTGCCGTTAAGAAAGACCCGCCGGCCGCGGGCGACGAAACGACCCTGCTCGACGGTCACCCGCCGGCCGTCCGCTCGCGGCGCCGCCGGGTCGACCACCCGCAATGGCGATTCGATCACGTCGACGACCTGGTCGCCGACCTCGAGTTGCGCGGTGACCCGATACTCACCGGCCGGCAGCGCCGGCGCCGCCGCAAAACCAGCGCCGATCCCGCCCGGCGGGATGCTGAACGGCTCGGTCACGATCTCCTCGCGGCCGACAGCCGGCTCGACGGTGAAGCGCAGCCGCGCGCTGGTCGCCTCGGCCGCGTCGCTGACCGCCCGGCCGCCGAGCTCGAGCGGCTCGCCGACGAGCAACGTGGCGTGCGCCGGACCGGCATTGAGCAACGCGGCGCCGACAGCCGACTCGGCCAGGAGGCGGACCAGCGTCTGGCGCGCCTCGCCGCTGATCTCGGCCGACGGAAGCCAGTAGAGCCGCGCGCCGGAGTCGGAGACGTAGCGCGTCGCCGCCGGTCGGGTCAGGGCGCCGATCGCCGAGAACCGCCCCTCGGGCTCGGCCGCCTGGGTCAGGCCGCGGGCGCGGGCAATCGGCACGCGCACCGTCCGGCCGCCGCGGCGCGTTTCGTACTGCTTGTACCAGGGCGAGATGGTCTCGATCACCGGCGGCTCGAACGGCGGCTCGGGCCACGGATTGGCGGCTACGCCGACCGGGCCGACGGCATACTCCAGCCGCCCCGGCTTGGTGCCGTGCGACATCGCCGCGCCGAAGGTGAACTGCGCCGCGTCGGCCGGCCGGAAGGTCGTGTTCGCCCGGCCCGGCGCCGCGCCGTCGGGCCAGTACTTGAACTCGCTCGGCGCCAACACGTGCGTCCGCCACAGATCGGCCAGCGGCACCGTGGCGATCCAGCGGGTGCCGTCGCGCTCCTTCCACTCCAGGCTCAGAATCTGACCCGGCGTGCCGCGGACGCTGACCACCGTCAGGCTCTCGCCCGGCCCGAACGGCGACTCGGCGAAGGCCGGCATGGCCAGCGTGTCCCAACCGCGCAAGTCGGGCAGCGTGACGCCCAGGGCGTCGGGCTCGCCGGTCGGCCCGACCACACCGGCGCGGAGGATCGGCGGCAGCTCGGGCCGGTCGCTCGCCCGGCCCGGCGCGCCGACGGTGGCCGGGGCCATCACCCAGCGCGGTTGGACCTCGTCGATCAGCGCCTCGGCGCGCGGTTTCCAGGCCCCGTCGCGCCCGCGGCGCAGCGGCTGGGCAAACGGCTCGCCACCGCCGGCCAGCAGGTCGCCGCCCCGCGCGACGAACGTGGCGACGGCGACCAGCACCGGCTCGGGCAGCGAGTGCAGCGACGGGGCAGCGACCAGCGAAACCTGATTGCCGTCGAGCATTCCCGGCAGATCGGCCGAGCCGGCGGGCAGCACCTGGCAGCCGGCTGCCTCGAGCAGCGCGCGCAGCGCCGCCGCGTCGCGCCGCCAGGCCTCGTCGGCCCACGGTCCGTCGTCGCCGACCAGCGCCGCCCGCCGCCCGGCCGACGGCCCCGGCCGCGGCGCGCCGCTGATGCTCAGGTCGCGAAAGACCGCCGTGCGACTATCGGTCCGCAGCGCCGGCCGGCCGGCGCGCACCGCCGGCACCGCGGCCGGCCAGGCGTAGCGGCCGGTCCACTGCCAGTCGGCCGCGTCGAGCGGCCGGGCGCGGCCGGTGATGCCGCCGGCGTCGAACTCGAGGCGCAGCCGGTAGGCGGCCTCGGGCCGCCACGTGCCGCTGCCCTCGCTGACCAGCTCGAGCCGGCTGGAGACCTGGTTCTGCGCCTGCCACACGCTGTCGAGGTTCTCGACCAGCTCGATCCGCCGAGTCGTCCGATCGGGATCCTCGACCAGGGCGAACTGCCAGAACCGCTCTGGCGACTCGTAGAGCGCCAGCGCCGCGACGGCCCAGTCGCTCCGGCCGACGCGCTCGCCGGGCTCGACCGTCACCTCGATCGCGCCGGTGGCGAGGATCGGCGTGGCATCAAGCAGCGCGGTGACCCGCTCGCCGCGCGCCCGCAGACCGGCGTCGACGGCCTCGAGCTCACCCTCGAGCAGCCGCCACGGGCCGGTCCGTCGCCACGAGTCGGGCAGGTCGGTCAACGGCAGCCGGAGCTCGACCGGCGCCAGCACGGGCAAGATCACCGCGGCCAAGAGGCAGGCCATCGTCCCCTCCGCGCGGGGTGGTTGGCCGCCCGGCGCCAGAGACCTCTCGGCCCAGCCGGCGCGGCGATAGCCGACTTTTCCGACCGGTGATTGAGGAAATGCGCTGGATGGGCGTTGGGAGCGGGTTGACAGGGGTTCTGTCGGGTGTCACACTGACCGGCGGCCGGGGGGCGTGGCAGGAGGAGGTACGCGCGCATGAAGTTCGCCAGCGATGTGACGCAGTTGGTCGGCAACACGCCCTTGGTCAGGCTCAATCGCGTCACCGACGGCGCCGGGGCGACGGTGCTGGCCAAGCTCGAGTCGTTCAACCCGCTCGGTTGCGTGAAGGAGCGGATCGGCGTCTCGATGATCGAGGCCGCCGAGCGCGACGGGCTGGTCGACGCGGCGACGGTGATCGTCGAGCCGACCAGTGGCAACACCGGCATCGGCCTGGCGATGATGTGCGCCGCGCGGGGGTACAAGCTGGTTCTGACCATGCCCGAGTCGATGAGCATCGAGCGGCGCAACCTGGTCAAGGCGCTCGGCGCGCAACTGGTCCTGACCCCGGCGGCCGAGGGCATGCCCGGCGCGATCAAGCGCGCCGAGGCGATCGTCGCCAGCCTGCCGCGGGCGTTCATGCCCCAGCAGTTCAACAACCCGGCCAACCCGGAGGTCCATGCCGAGACCACGGCCGTCGAGATTTGGCGCGACACCGACGGCGCGGTCGACGTGATTGTCGGCGGCGTCGGCACCGGCGGGACCATTACCGGCTGCGCCCGCAGGTTGGGGCCGAAGAAGGCGAGCCTGCGCTTCGTCGCGGTCGAGCCGAGCGACTCGCCGGTGATGACCAAGGGACCCGAGGCGAAGGGGCCGCATCCGATCCAGGGCATCGGCGCGGGGTTCATCCCGAACGTCATGGACGTCTCGCTGATGCACGAAGTGTTCTGCGTCGAAACCGCCGCGGCGATCGACATGGCCCGCCGGCTTGGCCGGCTCGAAGGGCTGCTGGTCGGCGTTTCTGGCGGCGCCGCGGCGGCGGCGGCGGTCGCGATTGCCAAGCGGCCCGAGAACAGCGGCAAGCTGATTGTGGTGGTGCTGCCCGATACCGGCGAGCGCTACCTCTCGACGCCCTGCTTCGCCGAGAATCCCGAGGCCGTGCACGTGCCCGAGTTGGCCGCCGGCAGCTAGAAGGTGATGCTCATGCGCCGCGCCGGGTGTTGGCTGCTCCTCCTGATCGTGACCAGCGGCTGTTCGCGCCGCGCCGAGGAACCGGAGCCGGCGGCGCCGAGCGGGCCCGAGCCGATCCGCATCGGGGCGGTCTTTCCGCTCAGCACCGGCGCCGGGCGAATCGGCGAGATGAAGCGCCAGGGCGCCGACCTGGCGGTCGAGCATCTCAATGCCGCCGGCGGCGTCAACGGCCGACCGCTGGCCATCGTCTATGCCGACAGCAAGAACTCGACCAGCGAGGCGCAGACGGCCTTCACGCGGTTGGTCACCGTCGACGGCGTGCCGGTGGTGATGAGCGCCATGAGCCAGGTCTCGCTGGCCCTGGCGCCGGTGGCCGACCGGCGACAAGTGGTTCTGTTCGCCAACGCCAGCCACCCCGAGCTGGCCGCCAAGAGTCCGTTCGTCTTCCGCAACCTGCCGTCGACCGGCCGCTGCGCGGTGGCTATGGCCGAGGCGGCGTTCCGTGAACTCAAGCTGACCAAGCTGGCCATCCTCTATCTCAACGACGAGTATGGCGCCGAGGCGCGGCGTGTCTTTGCCGAGCGGTTCACCAGCCTGGGCGGCGAGGTGGTCGGCGAGGACTCGTTCGAGCGCACCGGCACCGACTTCCGCGCGGCGCTCACTCGGCTGGGGCAGCAGAGCCCCGACGGCTGGTGGATCCCCGGCTACGGCGCGGCGCTGGGCCTGGTGCTGAAACAGAAGGCCGAACTGCAACTGCCCGGCGTGACGTTGTGCGACCTCGGCCTGGTCGACGACAACGTGCTCGAAAGCGCCGGACCGGCGGCCGACGGAGCGGTGGTGGTCACCCCCCTGTTCGACCCGGCCGACGAGCGCGAGCTGGTGCAGACGTTCGTCAAGGAGTTCGGCGAGAAGTACCACGAGGCGCCGTCGTTCGACGCGGCGTTCCAGTACGACGCCGTCTACCTCATCGCCGACGCGATGCGCCGGGCCGGCTCGCTCACCGGCGACGCGATCCGTGAGGCGCTGGCGGCGACCAGCGGGTTCGTCGGCGTCTGCGGACCGACCTCGTTCGATCCCGACGGCGACGCGCGCATGGAAGTGACCGTGCGGATGATGGCCGACCGGTCGCTGCATCCGCTGGAGCGAGTCCCGCCGCCGCCGGCGACCGACCGTCCCGATGCGCTGACCGACACGCGCCCGAGCGACGAGCTCGGCGGCGAATGACCCCGTTCCTGCTGCAGGGCCTGGTCCTCGGCTCGACCTACGCGCTGCTCGCCTTCGGCTTCGGCTTGGTCTACAGCACCACGCGGGTCTTCCACTTCGCCTACGGTGCGGTCTATGCGCTGGCCGGCTATGTCACCTGGTGGTCTGCCGCGCGGCTCGGCTTCGCACCGGCGATGGCGCTCGGGCTCGGCGCGGCGATGCTGCTCGGCCTGGCTGTCGAGGTGCTGCTCTACCGCCCGTTGCGCCGTCGACGGGCTACCGTTGAGGTGCTCTTCCTCACCTCCCTCGGCATCTTCATGGTCGGCGGCAACGCGTTGGCCTGGGCTTTCGGGCACGAGACGCTGCCGCTCAGCCTGGACAACCCGGTCTACACGCTGCACGAGGCGACCAACCCGGCCGACAGCCTGCGCCTGACCCGCGTGCAGGTGGTGACCATGGCTGCCGCGGCGGTCTGCTTTGTCGCCGTCTGGCTGCTGCTGGCCAAGACCCGTTTCGGCGTGCAGCTCCGCGCCTATGCCGCCGGTCGCGAGCTGGCGGTGGCCCTCGGCATCGATGAGAGTGAGCTGCTGGCCCGCACGGCGCTGCTCAGCGCGCTGGTCGGTGGCATCGCCGCGGTCTGCGTCGCGGCCGATGTCGGCGTCTCGCCCGAGATGGGGCTCGACGCGGTGGTCATCGGCGCCGTGGCGGTGGTCGTCGGCGGAGTCGGGTCGCTCTCCGGCACGGCGGTCGGCGGGCTGCTGCTGGGCCTGTTGCGCAAGCTGACCGCCTACCGGTTCGGCGCCGAGTGGGAAGAGGCGGTGACCTTCGCGCTACTGCTGCTCATCCTGCTCGCCCGGCCGCGGGGGCTGCTCGGCCGGCGGGGATAGCCGGCCGGCGGGGCGTTGCGGAATAGGCGCGTCGTTGGCGGCGGCCGTACCGGTCACAGGCCACAGAACGGCCCGTCGCGCAAGTACTTGAGCCCGCTGTCGCAGAGCACCGTGACGATGGTCGCCGGCGGGTTGGGCTCGAGGGCCAGGCGCACCGCCGCGGCGACATTGGCGCCGCTGCTGTAGCCAACCAGCCAGCCCTCCTCGGCGGCCAGCCGGCGGCACATCTCGAGCGCCTCGTCGTCGGTCACGGGAATGCTGCCGTCGCACAGCTCCGGATCCCACTGCGACGGCACGGTGGCATAGCCGGTGCCCTGCAGCGTGTGCTGGGTCCGGGTCACCAGCCCGCCGCCGAGCACCGCCGCGCCGTCGGGCTCGGCGACATAGCCGTGGATGCGCGGGTTCCGGGCGCGCAGGTGGCGCATCACACCGACGAAGGTGCAGCCGGTGCCCGGCGCGGTGACGAAGGCGTCGACCGCGCCGCCCGACTGACGCCAGATCTCCGGCCCGGTCGACTGCTCGTGCGCGGCCAGGTTGAGCGGGTTGTTGAACTGGTCGACGCGATAGGCCCCGAGCTCGGCGACCAGCTCGTCGGTCCGCGCGCGGGCCAGGTCGAGGTCAGCGCCCGAGACACGGCCCGCCACGCCGCCGGGGGCCTGCGGCACCAGCTCGACCCGCGCCCCGCAGGCGCGCATCATCTGCGCCCGCTCGACGCTGTTGCCGGCCGACATGACGGCGACGAACGGCAGGCCGTACTGCGCACAGACGATGGCCAGGCCGCAGCCCATGTTGCCGCTGGTCATTTCGACCACGCTGTCGCCCGGCCGGAGCCGCCCGGCGGCGACCTGTTCGCGGATGATCCAGAGCGCCGGCCGGTCTTTGATGCTGCCGCCGGGGTTGAGCAGCTCGGCCTTGGCCAGGATGCGTGACGGCAGACCGGCGGCGATGCGCGGCAGGGCGACCAGCGGCGTGTTGCCAATCAGCTCGAGCACCCCTCCGGTCAAGCCCGTCTCCGCGGGCCGTCACGGTAACACAACCGCCCGGCAACCACTAGATCATCCGCCGGGGCCTCGTCGATGGCACGACAAGCCTGCGGAGGAGCAGAGCGAGGGCAGCATGAGCACGCTGGTCGAGCGGCGAACGGAGCCCTGGATCCTCGCCGCCGGCGGACTGGTCTGGCAGGCGCCCGAGGGCACGGCGCCGGCCCTGATTGCCGCGCTCGAACTCGGCTTCGGGCTCGAGCTCGAGCTGCGGCCCGGCCCCGCGGGCGAGACCCTGGTCTGCGGCCGCGACCGTGACGCCGAACGTTGGCCGGCGCACGATTCGAGCGCCTGGTGCCACCCCGCCGTCGCAAGCTGGCCGCCGCTGCCGCTGGCCGAGGCGCTCACCCTCGCCCGGGTTCACTCGCGCTGGCGGGCACCGCTGCTGCTCCGGCTGCGCAGCCGATCGTGCGACTTCGTCGCCGCCGTGGCGCGCACGGTGCTGGATGAGGGCAGTGAGCAGCGGGTCCGCCTGTGCGGCCTGGCCACCCGGCCTGACGATGATCTGCGCGACGCCGCCGACGGCCTGCGATGGCTGGTCGACGCGCGGTCGCCCGCCGAGGTGCCCCCGTTCGCCGACCCTCAGCCGGCCGGCTACCGGCTGCACTTCGTCCCGGCGGCCGCCTTTGTCGCCGCGATGCGGGCGCACCGGCTCGAAGTCTGGATCGCGCCCGATCTGGCCCTCACCCGCGGCAACTGCGAGCGCCTGCTCGCCGCGCCACTGCATGGCGTGGCCACCCGCTACCCCGCCGACCTGCGCCAGGCCTGGCAGCGGGCCGCCGCCGCCGTCTGGCGCTGATTAGCCGGTCTCCTCGAACGTCGCCGGCCGGCTGAGTAACTGCTCCACCGCCGCGCGGACCGGCAGGCCCTCGAACAGCACCGCGTGCAGATGCGCCAGCAGCGGCACCTCGACGCCCAGCTGGCCGGCCAGCCGCAGCGCCGTGCGCGTGGTCGGCACGCCTTCTGCGATCTGGTCGGTCCGCGCCACGGCCTCGGCCAGGCTGAGCCCGCGCCCGAGCTGCTCGCCGAGCGTGCGGTTGCGGCTGTGCCGGCTGTGGCAGGTGGCCAGCAGGTCGCCCAGGCCGCACAGCCCGCCGAACGTCTCGGGCCGACCGCCGAGGGCCACGCCGAGCCGCCGGATTTCGGCCATGCCGCGACTCATCAGCGCCGCCTTGGCGTTGTCGCCGTAACCGAGACCGTCGCTGATCCCCGCCGCCAGCGCCATCGGGTTCTTCAGCGCCCCGCCGAGCTCGACCCCGGCCACGTCGGGGTTGAGGTAGATCCGGAACCAGAGCGAGCCGAGCAGCGCCTGCACCTCGCTCATCGCCGCCTCGTCGGCCGAGGCAACCACCGTCACCGCCGGCTGCCCGGCGGCGATCTCGTGCGACAGGTTCGGACCCGACAGCGCGGCCAGGCTCGGCCCGGGGCCCAGCGCTTCGCGCAGCAGGACGGTCATCCGCCGGCCGGTGGCGTGGTCGAGGCCCTTGGTCGCCGAGACGACAAGCGCGCCGGCCGCCAGATGGGCGGCCATCTGGTCGGCCACGCACGGCAGGCCGACCGACGGCACGGCGACGATGACCAGCCGCCGGCCGTGCAGCGCGGTGGCCAGATCGGCCGTGGCGATGAGGTTGTCGGGCAACGGCAGGTCGGGCAGGTAGCGCGGGTTGCAGCGCTCGCCGGTGATGCTCGCCGCCAGCGCCGCGTCGCGGGCCCAGAGCGACACCTCGAGCCCCTGCCGCGCCGCCAGCCAGGCCAGCGTGGTGCCCCAACTGCCGGCGCCGATCACCGCCGCGGTCACGGCCCCACCTCGACCACCGCGTGCTGATCGACGGCAGTCTCGCCGGCGGCCGCGAGCAGTCGTTCGACCAATTCAGGCCCATATCCGGCGAGCAGGTGCACCGCGCCGAGCGCGCGCTCCTGCAAGCCGCCGGCCGGCGCGGCGTGGGTGTAGATCCGGCTCAGCCGCCGGTGCAGTTCGGCGTCCTGGCGGCGGAGCGACTTCTGCACCTTCGCCTCGAGCTTGCCCAGCTCGGCCCGGATGCGGTTCAGCCGCGTCGACGCCGACCGGTCGAGCGACCCGTCGATCTCGACGGCATGGGCCAGCAGCGGCTGCACGGCCGCCTCGACCGCCTGACCGGCGGCGCTGAACAAGGCCTCGGTCCCGGCGCCGTTGCGGCGGCGCGAGACGGCGCCGGCGAGCTGCTCGAGCGGCTGCCAGCAGTCGGACAAGGCGAGGTCGTAGGCGGACAGGTGCTTGGCCGGCTTCGGCTCGAGGATGGTGGCCGAGAAGCGCGGCAGGAGCAGCGGCGGAGCGATGCCGAGCAGGTCGTACATCGGCGCGACCTGCGCCAGGTAGGCAATCTCGCCCGGCCCGACACAGAAGGCGGCGGTGGGGAAGAGATAGTCCTGGATCACCGGCCGGAGCAGCAGGCTGGCGCTGCAGCAGTCCGGATCGGCGGCGATCCGCCGGGCCAGCGCCGCGGCGTCGAGCCGCTCGCCGGTTTCGAGCTGGAACCCGCCGCCCTCGACCCGCACGCGGCAGCGGCGGCCGCCGTCGATGACGAAGAACGGGCAGAGGTCGGCCTGGCGATGCATCGGCACGGCAAAGCCCCGCGCGCGCAGCGCTGCACCGATTTCGTTGGCCCGCCTGGTGCCGACCTCCGGCTGCTCGAGCGCGCGGGCGAAGATCGGCGCCGACAGCCGGCGCAGGGCCGGCGAGAGCGGATCGGCCAGCAGCAGGCCGCGGCCGCCGAGCAGGCGCGTCATCAGCCGCGCGAAGCCGTCGCCCAGCGTGCCGCGCGGCGCGTAGCCGGCGCACAGATCATCGACCACCCAGTCGCGCCAAGCCGTGTCGGGCAGCAGCGCCGCCAGCTCGGCACGCGGGTCGCCCAGCAGCCGGCGACGACCGACCGGCGTTTCGTCGTCGCCGTCGGCCTCGACGCGGATGGTGCGTAGGTGGCCGGCTCGATCGACCAGGCCGAGGCTGCGCACCTCGGCGAAGTCGTCGTCTTCGGTGGCCGACCAGAAGATCGTTACCGCCGGCCGGCCCTCGGCCCGCAGCCGCTCGGTCAGCGCCACGGCACCAATCGCCTTGAGTAACGTGTAGAGCGGCCCGCCGAAGACTCCCGGCTGCTGGCCGCTGACCACCGCGACGGCGTCGGGCCGCGCCAGTTCATCGAGCGCCGCCGCCTGCGATGGGTCGAGGCCGTGCGGCGCGAGACTCGCGCGCAGGGCGTCGACCAGCTCGTCGCGCGGCGCCCGCGGGCTGGCCCGCCGCGCGGCGACCGCCGCCTCGAGCTGGTCGAGCCGGGGCGGATAGGCGTAGAGGTCGTCGAGTTCGCCGCGCAGCCAGGCGCAGGCCTGCCGCGAGCGGTGCCAGGCGAGTTCGAGCGGCAGCGTCAAGCTGAGCCCCCTATTGCAGGCCGTGATAGAGCGCGACCAGGTCCATCGTCGCCGCGGCGGCCCAGTGCAGCAGCGCGCAGGGCCAGAAGCTGCGCGATCTCCAAGCCAGCCAGCCGAGCACCGGGCCGGCGACCAGCGACGAATGGAACTCGAGGCCGGGCTTGCCGATGTGCATGATCACAAACGGCACGGTCTGCACCACCACCGCCAGGCCACCGATCGACTTCTCCAGCCGGAACAGCATCCAGCCGCGGAAGAAGAACTCCCAGGCGGCAAAATAGGCGCCGTAGCTCAACGTGTAAGCGACGTAGAAGCCCCAACCGTGCTCGTAAGGGTTGTAGAACGGCCAGTCGGTGCGGTACATCGGGTAGTAGAGCAGGAACTCGCGGCTGCGGCCGGCGACGAGCAGGATGACCAGCACCATGAGCAGGAGCAGGCCCAGCGTCCAGGGCAGCCAGAAGCGCCAGCGGCCGAGCCCGCCTCCGTCGTCGCGGAAGCGGCCACCGAGCACCGGCCAGCAGAGGGCATAGCATCCGATCAGCAACCAACCCGCGGTCAGCAAGCCCCAGTTGAGCTTGTCGACCCGCGGTTCGAGCATCAACTCGCGCAGCGGCCCGAAGCCGCTCAGGCAGAGCCCCGCGGCGGCCACGCCGGACGCGGCGATCAGCAGTCCGGCGCCGAGCCGTGGCTCGGTCGGCCGGCAGCCGAGCGCCGCGGGCGCCACGGCGAGCAGTGCCAGGCCGAGCATGCCGGCCGTCTGCAGCCGCTCCGGCTCGGCCAGCGCCCAACGCCAGTCGCCGAAGATGAACCCGCCCGGCCCGAGCACGGCCACCATCGCTCCGGCGGCGAGCAGGCCGGGCAGCCACCAAGGCAGCCGGCCGCGCCGGTGCAGGTGCAGGCCGAGCGCCAGCACCATGCCGCCGACCAGCCAGGCGGCCAGCGCCTGCCAGCGCATCAGCGCCGGGCCGCCGAACCGATCGTCGGCGAGATAACGCTTGTTGGCCAGCAGGGCGGTTCCCAGGATGAGCACGAATCCGGCGTCGGCGGGGATCGCCTCGACCAGCGGCCGGACCTCGCGGTCGTAGAAACCGCGCAGCAGGCCGGCCATCTAGAGCGTCGTCCGGCGCTGGAACAGGATGCTGATCTCCTTCATGGTCTCGGCCACGGTCTGCTTGAGCAGCGCATAGAGCTCCGGCTCGCGTCGCTCGTAGGCCGCCAGCCGCGCGCGCATCTCGTCGACGCGGTCGGCGATCGCGAGCATCTTCTCCTTGTCCGGATGCGCCTCGCGGAACGGCACCACGCCGGCCGTCACATCGGTCGATTCGATGTAGTAGCCCTCGTCGATCAGGTCCTCGCCGACCCACTGCAGGATGTCGTGGTACGGGTCGCGCTCCTGCTCGCGCCGGCGGAAGAGCAGCTTGAGCAGCCGCCGCACCGGCAGCCGCTGGTCGCTGATGAAGTCGCTGCCCGGCACCAGCAGCGAGTCGAACAGCTCGTTCAGCGCGGAGTTGAGCGGCGAGGCGGGAAAGCTGCCGTCGCGGCGGACCATCAGCCGCTGCCGCGGATAGCCGCAGAGCTGCGCCAGGCGGCCAATCAAGCGGCTGCCCAGCAGCGCCTCGATCGGCTCGATGGTCAACACCAGTGAGCGCCGCGCAACCAGGTCGGCCAGGGCGCAGAAGACCACCTTCTCGGCGACCTCGTTGCGGTCGATCACCTTGTCGCTCAAGGGCGCCTTGGTCGGATACTGGATGTCATGGACGAGCGGGTTGCTCAACTCGCTCTCGTCGACCGCCTGGTCGACGAACTGGTGGGCATACATGAAGGCGAGGGAGTCGGCCTGGAGGTCGGCCCGGCGCACCTCAGGCCTCCTTCGACTGGGTCACCTGGTGGATGTAGCGGCAGGCCTCGGTCAGCTCGTCGATGGTCAGGCTGCCGCCGCGAAACTCGGTCTGCAGGCGCATCATGCGGTTCAGCTCTTCGAGCATCTGGCGGCGGGTCGAGCCGTCGCCGACCATCTGGTCGATGTCGCGGCGAAGCACCTTCAGCCGGCGGCCGGGGATCTCACGCAGGTGGAGGTCGACCCGCTCGACCACCTCTTCGGGCGTCGACAGCGCGAGGACCGCATCAGCCGAGGCGTCGAGCATGTGGAAAGCGTTGTCGTGAAAGGTGATGTCGAACTGGTTGGTCGAGCCGCCGGGCGTCTCGTAAGCGAAGGCGATGCGCCCGCCGCTCTCGCCGTCGTCCGCGGCTCCGTCGTAGACCTGCACACGCAGGTTGCCATACTCGATTTTACCGGCGAAGCCGTCGGATAAGTCGCTGAGCAGCCGGCGCAGTTCCAGCCACCGCTCGTCTGCCATCTAGCTGTCCTCGTATCCCGCGGGTGGCCGGAGTATAGCAAAGCCGGCGCGGCAGGTCAAACCGCGGCGGCCAGGCTGTGGGCCGCCGCCAGAGAGCCCTCCAGCGTGGCCGCGAAGCCATCTGCGCCGACCTGGCGCCAGAGGTCGAGGGCCAGGCCGAACGCCCGGCCGCCGACCAGCACCCGCACCCGAGCGAGGGCCGACTCGCCGCGCACCGCGGCGACCATGTCGCGGACCGCGCCGAGACTGGTGATCATGGTGGCCGACAGCGCCAGCACGACGGTCGGTTGCGCGGTCAGCAGCGCCAGCAGGTCCGCCGTCGGCACGCGTGCGCCGAGGAACACGGTCCGCCAGCCGGCGCCGTCGACCAGGTCGGTGAGCATGCGCAGGCCGACGGTGTGCTCCTCGTGCGCCGGCGCCGCGGCGACCAACACCTGACCGTCCGGCGCGGTCTTCGGCTGGGCGGCGAGCAGGCGCGACATCAGCATCTGTGTGGTCGAAGTCACCAGGTGCTCGTGCGCCACGGTCACCTCGCCGAGCTGCCACCGGCGGCCGATCTCCTGCTGCGCCGGTGCCAGAATCTCGCGATAGACCTCGAGCAGCGGCCGGTCGGCGGCGGCCAGGACAATCGCCTCGGCCTCGTCGCGGCGCAAGGCCAGCAGCGCCTCGAGGTAGGCTCGGGCCGCGGTGTGGGAGTGGTCGAGCACCGGCGGCGGCGCGACCGCGGTGGGGTTGCTCAGCCGAGCCTCCTCGAGCACTGCCAAAGCCAATTCGGCACCAGCTGGGCGCAGGGCCTCGGTCAGCTCCGCCGCCATCGCCTCGCCGACCCGGTCGACCACGTCGGGAGCAAAGCCGAGCCGGGCGAAGACCTGCCGGCACCACCCGACGTGTTCGCTGTACAGCTCGACGCGGCCGAAATCGAGCGCCTCGGCCAGGTGGTTGAGGTGGTAAGCAACATCACGATGCGACTTCTGGTACCACTCGCTGCCGGGCTCGGCGCTCAGGCTTCCGCTGTGCTGAAGCCGACGCAGCACGCTCTCGGCGAGGCTGGAGGCGTGTTGGCGGATGTACTGCGCGGCAGCCGCACCGGGCTCGCCGACTTCGAACCAATTGCGCATCCGGACTGCCCTGCGCACGAATGCTCGTTGCGAAGACGGTCGTGGTTGCAACCAATCTGCCAGGCGCGGCTTGCCGCCGGTCGGCGAGGCCGTTAGGCTGGGTGTGGAGGCGGCGATGCCGGTCACGCTGGTCGCGGCGATGAGCGCCGACGGGAAGATCGCGCCGGTCGCGCGCACGGCGCACCGGTTCGGTGCCGCCGACGCCGCCAGGCTCGAGCGCTGCTGCGCCGCGGCCGACGTGCTCATCCTCGGCGCCGGCACGCTCCGGGCGCATGGCACCACGCGCTCCATCCGCGACCCACGCCTGCTGGCCGAGCGCGCCGAGCGCGGCCTGCCGCCCCAGCCAACCACCTGCCTGGTCACCGCCGGCGGCGAGCTCTCGCCGGACCTCCCCTTCTTCTCGCGGCAGTCGGTGCCGCGCATCGTGGCCACCACCGACGCCGTTGCGCCGCGGATGGCCGAGCGGTTCGGCCACCTCGCCGAGGTCTGGCGCTGCGGCGCCGCCGAGGTCTCGGTCGACGGCCTGCTCGACCGCCTCGCTGCCGCCGGCCTGAGCGAGGTGGTGTTGCTCGGCGGCGGGCGGTTGAATGCCGCCTTCGCCGCGGCGCGGCGGATCGATCGCCTCGAGCTGACGCTGGCGCCGGTGCTGTTCGGCGGCGCCGCCGCGCCGACCTGGCTCGACGGCGACGGTCTGCCGGCGCCGGCGCGGTTGTGCCTGACCGCCTGGTCGGCGGTTGACGGCTGTCTGTTCGCGAGTTACGACCTGTCTTGGTGATGCCCGGAGGGTGTGATGCGACGTCCGACCAGCGCCGTGCTCCTGATTCTGCTGCCGGCCGCCTGGGCGGCCGCCGAAGCGCCGCCGAGCCGCGACCAGGTGAAGCAGGAGATCCGCTTCCTCTACTGGCTGCACCCGGCCGGCCTGACCAGCGCGCAGCTCGACGAGTGGCTAGCCCAGGCCGAGGCCGCCGCGACGGCGATGGACGGCCTTCGCGAGCGGCTCGACGCACCGGCGGTGCACGACGCGCTGCTGGCGGTCCGGGCCGCGGTGGCGGCCACCGGCGCCGTGCCCGACGAACTGCTCCAGCGGCTTAACGCCGCTCGTCGCGAGGCGCTTGGGCTGCAGCCTGGTGACGACTTGGACGACGACGATTCGCTGCTCTGGGACGCCGCCCTGCCCTCGGCCCGGGCGATGGTCGCCGTGCTGCAGCCGCACCAGGTGGCCGTGCTGGCGCTCGACCCGGTCGCCGAGGTGGCCGACGATCTGCTCGAGGAGCTGCGCGACGGGCTCGACGAGCCGCCGGACGAGTGGGAGGCGATGCTCGACGACGAGATCGGCGGCATCGTCGAGGATCGCGGCGACGACGAAGCGCTGGACGCCGCGCTGCGGGACTTCGCCGGCGAGCTGCGCGCCACGCCGGTCGACGACATCTTTGCCGACTGGGCGCGCCTGCGCGATGAGCTGATCGAGCTGCTCACCCCGCAACAGGTGACCGACGAGATGCGCGGCGATGCCGTCTGGCGGCTGTGCGAGGCGCTGGTCGAGCTGCCCCGTCTGGCGACCTGCCTGCGCGATTTGACGCCGGCGGTGGAATAGACGACAAACGAGGGGGGACGGCCATGTTCGGTCTCGCGGCGGGCGAGCTACGGGTGCTGTTCGGCGTCGTTCTGGCCCTGCTCGTGCTGCTCGGCTCGCTGGTCGAGAGGGCGCCGCTGGCTGCCGAGCGGCCCGTGGTGCGGCTCGGCCGCGGCGCGGCGCTGCTGGCGGCCTGCCTGCTGATCGCCGTGGGCCGGCCGCCGGTCGGGCCGTTCGCGCTGGGGTTGCTCGGCGGCGGCCTGGCGATGCTGGCCGCGGTGATCTTCGACCGGCCCGCGGCGTCGGCGGCGCTGGCGGCCGTCGCCGGGCTGATGCTGGCGCTGCATGACTATGCCGTTGCCCTGCCGGCGGCCTCGGGCGTGGCGTTCGGCGCCTGGCTGGTCGGTTGGTCGGTCGAGCTGCCCGAGCGCGCCGACCGCGGGCGGCCATTCGCCGCCGCCGCGCTGCTCAGCACCACCGCGGTGGCCACCGCCTTCGGCGCCTCGCGCAGCGCGGCCCTGGCTCCGTTCGTGGCGCCCTATCTGGCCTTGGCCGCGGCCGTGGCGCTGGCCGGGTTGTCGCCCTTCCGCGGCCGGCTCGCCGCGGCGCTGCCGCTGCTGGTGATGGCCCTCATCGCCGCGCTCAGCCTGGCCGTCTGCCGTTTTGCCCACCTGCGCGAGGCGCTCTGGCCGGCGCCACTGTTCGGCCTGGCCGCCGCCGGCCTGCTGCGCGCGCTGCGGCCGGCCGAGGGCGAGCTCGCCCTGCGGCTGCGCGACGGCGTGGTCGCGGCGCTCATTCTGGTCGGCACAGGTGCGCTGGCCTTCGCCGTCGGCCGCGGGCTGGGGCTGGCGCTGGCCGGGCTGGCCTTCGCCGCGATGGGCTGCCTGCCGGGCGACGACGAACCGCCGCTCGCCTGGCGCTGCGGCGCCGCGGCGCTGTGCGGATGGGTGATGATTCGTCTCTTCTACGAGCAGGCCGCGCGCGCCGGCGCGGCCGATCTCTACCTTGACCCGGTGTTGGTCGCCCTGCTGCTCGGGCTGGTCGGCCCACTCTTGGCCGGCCCGCTGGCGGTGCGGGTCGATCGCGGCGTGGCCGAGCTCGGCCTGCTGGCCGCCTCGGCGCTGGCGGTGGCCGCGCCGGCGCTGCTGGCGGTCCTGCTCTGGCGAGAGCGGGCGGTCAGCGGCGTGGTCGCCGCCGGGCTGGTCGGGCCGATCTGTCTCCTCGCTCTGGCGCCGCTGCTCAGTGAGCTGCCCGCACGCTCGCGCACCTGGCTCGACCGGCTGCCGGCCGCCTATGCCTTGCTGGCGGTGACCGCGCCGCCGGTGGCCGAGTCGATGGCCCGGCTCGGGCAGTGGTCGCGCGCGGCCAAGCTGATCGCCTTGGCGATTCTGCTCCTGCTCCTGGCGCCGTATCTAGTCGTCCGGCCCGGCCGCGCGCCGGCGGACGGAGGCGTGACATGAACCGCCCGCCTACCCGTTACGGCGGCATCCGCCTGCCCTGGTTGGCCGGCGCGGCGCTCTACGCGCTGCTGCTCGGCGTGGTGCTCATCGCGCAGTCGCCGCCGGTGGCCACGGTCCGCGGCACGGTGTTGGCCCACAACTACCGCCCGTTGTTCGGCGCGACGGTGGTCGCCCGGGCAATCGACGGTGGGCGCACCTTCGCCACCGAGACCGACCGCGACGGGCGGTTCGAGCTGATCGCCGAGCCCGGCCTGCTGGAGCTGGAAGCCGAGTGGCGTGCCGACCGCTGCACGCCGGCGACGCTGGAGCTGGTCGAGGGCGAACTCGGCGAGCTGAACCTGGTCATGCCCAGACCATCAAGCTGGGCGGGCCGGCTCGAGATCTTCTCGCCCGAGCGGGTCTACACCACCGACGAGGAGCCGTCGGTCGGCATCCACGGCACCGTGCGCAACGCCGTCGGTCTGATCACCGTCGATCGCGTCGACCTCGACCGAATGCTGGTCGACAACGGCGGTGCCCGCTGGTTCGACGCCTGGGGCTCGTCGATCGGCCGACGCGGGCTGGACGACCTGGCGCCCTACCTCACCCGCGTCTCCAGCTTCACCATCGATATTCCCGCCGCCGAGGGCGACTCCGGCGACTTCGTCCGCTACCTCAAGCTCCCGCCGCAGCAGCCCGGCGCCTATCTGATCAACCTCGCCGTCGATCGACTGAGCCAGCGCTTCACCTTCCAGGTGACCGACCTTGGCGCGGTGGTGAAGTCCGATCGGCGCAGGCTGATTGCCTACGTCTGCGACCTGCGCAGCGGCGCGCCGCGGGCGGGCGTGGCGGTCGAGCTGTGGGACCGCGACGGAGCCGGCAGGCAAGCCGTCGCCACGACCGACCTCGATGGCCTGGCCACCCTGCTGCCCACCGACCCCAGCGCCGACAGCCACGTCGTGCTCGCCCGCGACGGCGCCCATCAGGCGCTGGTCCTCTGCCACGCCGGCTGGTGGGACGACGAGACGCGGGCGATCCACCTCTACACCGACCGGCCGATCTACCGGCCCGGCCACCGTGTCTGGGTCAAGGGCATCGCGCGCGACCGGACCGAGTCGGGCTACGCCGTCCCGCCTCCGCAGCCGGTCACGCTGACCGTGCGCGACGGGCGCGGGCAGATGGTCAGTCAACTCGCCGGCGTGACCAACGAATGGGGTTCGTTCGCGCTCGACTTTGCCATTCCCGAGGAGGCCTTCACCGGCGAGTGGAGCCTGAGCGCCAAGGTCGGCGAGGCCTCGGCGTACCAGAACCTCGAGGTCGCCGCTTACCTCAAGCCCGAGTACAAGGTCACCGCCACCGCGCCGGACGGCGAGCTGACAGCCGAATCCGCGGCGGTTTTCTCCGTCGGCGCTGAGTACTACTTCGGCTCGCCGGTCGGCTTCGGCGAGGTGAGTTACAGCCTGCGCCGCTCAGAGCGCTGGTCGTACCACTATCACCGCGACCACGACTGGGACGACGACGCGCCTTGGATCGACGAGTTCTACCGCGCCAGTCAGGGCACGCAGGAGTTCGGCTACGGCATGGAGGTGCTGGCCGGCAACGGGCGGCTCGACGAAGCTGGCCGACTGGCCGTCAGCGTGCCGCTGGGCCGGTTCATCCCCGAGGTCCACGAGCTGCCCGGCCGGCAGCCCGACGGCCAGCCGACGATCCCGTTGCCGACGCCGGGCTACCGGCTCGACGCCGAGTTTCAGGTCGCCGACGGCACCGGCCGGCAGGAGCGCTCGGTCGCCTCGGTCGAGGTGCTGCCCGGCGACTTTGCGGTCCGCTGCTGGGCCGACGACACCTGGCTGGGCAAGCACGATCCGGTCGAGCTGACGGTCGAGGTCACCGGTCCCGAGGGCAAGCCGGTGGCCGGGCAGGAGCTCGAGCTGCTCAGCTTCCGCCGCTACTGGAAGCCCGACGCGGCGGTCCAGCGCGACGGCCGGTGGCACTGGGTCTATCCGACGGTGCCCGACGGCCCGTTCGTGTCGCGCCGCCCGCCAGTCGGACCGGGCTATTCGTCGCGGCCGAGGCAGATCGTCCGCCGCGGCGACGACGACGCGCTGACCACCGGCGCCGACGGCACGGCCACGGTGACCGTGCTGCCGCCGCAACCGGGCGAGTGGGTCTATGTTGCCGTCGCGCGCGACTCCGGCGGGCGGCAGCTAATCGACTCGACCGACTGCTGGGTCAGCGACCAGCACGGCTCGGTGCCGGGCTATGAGCCGGCGGAGTCGCTCGATCTACGGCTCGAATCACCGCGCTACCGCTCGGGCGAAACGGCCGTTGCGCGCGCCACCACGCCGCTCGACGGCGGGTTTGTGCTGTTCACCCACGAGGGCCGCTACCTCTCCGAGGCGCAGGTCGTGGCGGCCGCCGGCCGCACCGCCGACGCCCGGTTTGCCGTCGGCGACGCCGACGTGCCGAACGGCACCATCGCCGCGGCGACCGTGCGCGACAAAGAGCTGCACCAGGCGCAGCGCGACCTGCCCTGCGACCTGCGAGCGAAGCTGATCGACGTCACCGTCAGCGCCAGCCGGCCCCACGCCCGGCCGCGCGAGGTGGTTGCCTTCCGCATCGACTGCCGGCACGAGGGCATGCCGGTCGACGCCGAGGTTTCGCTCGCCGTGGTCGATGAGAGCATCTTCGCCATGCGCGAGGAGCAGCCGCAACGCGCGGTGACCGCCTTCTGGGGCTGGAACTACAACCATGTGATCACCTTCTTCAGCGCCACGCCCTACTACTACACCGCCGGCAAGGACGAAGGCGGCGAGATCCGGCGCCACTTCCCCGACACCGCGCTGTGGGAGCCGAACCTGCTCACCGGCGCCGACGGCTCGGTCACCGTCGAGCTGCCGCTGCCCGACAATCTTGGCCGCTGGCGCGCGACGGCGATTGCCCACGCGCGCGACACCAGCATCGGCTTCGGCCGGGCGCAGGTGCTGGTCAATCTGCCGCTGATGGTCCGCCTCGAGACACCGCGCTTCCTGACCGGCGGCGACACCGTCCAGATCACCGCGGCGGTGCACAACGAATCGGGCGAGCGGCGCGAGGTCGCGGTCGGGCTCGACGCCCCGAACCTCGCCCTGCGCGAGGCGGCCGACCAGCGCGTGACCCTCGAGTCGGGCGCGCGGGCCAACCTCACCTGGCTCGCTGATGCGCCACGGGCGCACGACGTGGTCGCCCGCGTCACGGCGGTCAGCGGCGACCTGCGCGACGCGCACGAGCGGACCATCCCGCTCCAGCCGAAGGCCGTCTGGCAGCGCCTGGTCCGCCACGGCAAGCTGTCGGCCGGCGAGCCGCTGGTCGAGGAGCTGCTCATCCCCGACGGCACCGCGCTCGAGAAGACCATCCTGCGCATCCACGTCGCGCCGACCGTCGCCGGTTCGGTGCTGCAGGCTGTCGACGGGCTGATCGGTTACCCCTACGGCTGCGTCGAGCAGACCACCAGCCGTCTGCTCGGCGTCCTCGCCGCGCAGCGGGCCTGGCGTGAGCTGGGCTGGCGGCCGGCGAGCGAGGCCGACCGCCGCCGGGCCGACGAGGCGGTTCAGCGCGGCATCTTGCGCCTGCGGCGGATGCAGCACCGCGACGGCTCCTGGGGCTGGTGGGAGACTTCGCGCAGCGACGACTGGATGAGCGCCTACGCGCTCGACGGCCTGCTCACCGCGCGCGAGCAGGGCCACGAGGTGCCGGGGGCGGTGATCGAGAGCGGGCTCGACGCGCTGGCCGAGCGGCTCGCCGGGCACCGGCCCGGGCTCCGTCGCTGGTCGATCGACGAGACTTTCGTGCTGCTCGCCCTCGCCCGCGGCGGGCGCCCGGTGAGCCCGCCGGTGTGGGAGGCGCTGTTCCGCAGCAAGTCACCGCAGGTGCGCGCCGAGCAGTCGGCGCGGCTGGCGCTGGCCGCTCGCGCCGCGCGCCGGCCGGCCGACGCGCGCCGGGCCGAGGCTCAGTGCCTGCGCCGGCTGAACAAGCAGCCACGGAGCCGGAGCGGAGTTGGCGGCCTGGCCTGGGCGCTGCGCGCGCTCGTTGCCGCCGAAGGCGCGAGTCCGCGGGTGATGGCGCTGGTCGACGAGCTGAACCTCAGATTTGACGGCCACGGTTGGCGGACCACGCGCGAGACCGCCGTCGCCGTCGCCGCGCTGTGCGAGGCGCTCTCGCGCTCGGGCGATGAGCTGGCCGAGGGCCGGCTCGAGGTGGCCGTCAACGGTACGCCGTTGTCCGAGTACCTGTTCAATCGCGAGACCCATCGCGGCCCGGGGGCGAGCTACACCGTGGCCGCTGAGCTGCTCCGCCCGGGCCCGAACCGGGTCGAGCTGGGCTTCGTCGGCCGCGGCGCGTTGCGCTACCTGATCGGCGCCCGCATGCCGGTGGTCAGCGAGGTCGAACTGCCGGCCCAATCGAGCGGCGGGCTGACGCTCCGGCGCGAGTATCAGCGCGTCAGCCGCGCGCCGGCGGGCTTCCTCTACCGCGAGCTGGGGGGCACCGTGGCGCGCGACACGGTGCTGCGGGTGACCCTGACCCTGGAGTCCGAGCGTCACGAGCAGTACCTGGTGATCGAGGACCCGCTGCCCGCCGGCTGCGAGGTGATGGAGCCGAACGAGGTGCGCAGCCGCTCGGGCGACAGCGCCCAAGACTCGGATCAGCCCGGCTGGTGGGGAGGCTGGTGCGAGCGCGACGTGCGCGACGACCGGATCGCGTTCTTCTACGATGAGGTCCAGGCCGACCACCCCTACACTGTCCGCTACCTGCTCCGCGCGGCGCATCCCGGCCGTTACACCGCCTTGGCGCCGCGGGCCGAGCCGATGTACGAGCCGGAGCGCTACGCCACCGGCGAGCCGGCCGTGTTGGTCATCCGATGAGCGATACGACCCGGGGCGCGCGGCTCCTCGGCGCGGTCTGGCTCGGCCTGGCCGCGGCGGCGCTGCTGTTGGCCTCGCGGCCGGGCTCCGAGACCGAGCTGGGCAACTACGTCACGCCGCTCGACGGCCGGAGCGACGGTCAGCGCCACAACGCCCGGCTGGCGGCGGCGGCGATCGACGGCGCCGTGATCGCGCCGGGCGAGGAGTTCAGCTTCAACCGGCGGGTCGGTCCGTGGACCCGCGGCCGCGGCTACCGGCCGGCGCCGGTGAGCTACGGCGGCGAGATGGTGGTCGCCGACGGCGGCGGTGTCTGCCAGGTCAGCACCACGCTTTATGCCGCCGCGCTGGGCGCCGGCCTGACCGTGGTCGAGCGCGATCACCACCTCTGGCTGCCGCACTACGCGCCGCCCGGGCGCGACGCGGCGGTTGCCCAGGGGGTGGCCGACTTACGGCTGACCAATCCGTTCGCCGCGCCGGTCCGGATCACCGCCGGCATCACCGACGACCGACTGACGGTGCGGCTCTGGTCGACGCAGCGGCCGCTCGTCGAACAGCGGATCGAGGCCGAAACGGTAGCGGTGACCAGCGGCCCGCCGCTGGTCCGCTTCGACCGGCATCTGGCCACCGCGGTGCAGCAGCGTGTGCGGCCGGGGCGGGCCGGCTGCCGGGTGCGTGTCTGGCGCTCGACCTGGCGCGACGGCCGGATGCTGCACCGCGAGCTGGTCAGCGACGACGAGTACCAGGCCCTGAGCGCGGTGACCCACGTCGGCGGGTAGCGCAGGGAGGGCGGCGGGCGGAGCGAAGCTCGGCCGATGCGTTACCACCTCGTCCTGTTCTGCATGGGCTGCTGGGGCCTGGCCGTGTTCTTGCCCAAGCTGGCCCGGGCCAGCCTCTCGCCCGCCGGCGTGGTCGCCGCGAACACCGCCGGCTACCTGCTGCTGCTGCCGCTGGTCCTCTGGCGCCTGCTGCCCAGCGACCGCGCCGTCGGCGAGGGCTGGCTCTGGGGCATCGCCGTCGGCATCCTGTTTGTGATGGGCAACTACTGCTTCTACGAGCTGCTCGGCGCCGGCCAGGTGGCGCGCCTGGTGCCGCTGACCGCGTTGTACCAGGTCATCCCGGTGCTGCTCGGCGTGGTCCTCCTGCGCGAACGGCTGTCGCCGGCACAGTGGTCTGGGGTGCTGTTGGCGATGGTCGCGTGTTATCTTCTGGCGCAGCCGAGTCGGACATCCGCCGGCTGAGGAGTCGGTGCGATGCTGGTCTTCGTGCTGGTCTGCATGCTCGGCTGGGGCGCGTCGGTGATCTGCGCCTCGATCTCGGGCCGGACGCTGACCACGCCGGCGGTGATTGTCAGCGAGGCCTGTGGCGGGGCGATGTTGCTGGTCGTCTGGCTGAGCCGGATCACGCCCGCCGACCGGCTGCTCGGAGCCGCCCACCTGTGGGGCGTGGCCGCCGGGGTGACCGGGGTGATCGGCACCTATGCGTTCTACAAAGTCATCTCGTCGGCCGAGCTGTGCCGCATGGTGCCGCTGACCTCGCTCTATGTCGCCCTGCCCGTGCTGTTCGGCGCCCTGGTGCTGCGCGAGCGGCTGACCGTGCCGCAGTGCTGCGGCGTGCTGCTGGCGCTGCTCGCCGGCTATCTGCTGGCCAGTGGACCGAGCGAGAAACCGGTCGAAGCCCCGGCACTGGTGGACATCGCCGGCTGAGCCGGCGTCCTGTTCGACAGCGGCGGGGATCCGGTCGCCGCCGCGCGTCGTCGTAGCGATGGGGCCGCGATGCAAGAACCCGAACTGCCGACCGAGCCGGAGCAAGCCGAGAGCGAAGCGTCCAGCCTATCGGCCGGCGCCGCGGCGACGGTGATGCTGCTCGGCGCCGCGGCGCTGGCCCTGGGCCAGTTGCTCGGCGGCAGTGGCTGGCCGCTGGCGGTCGCGCCGGCGGCGATCCTGGTGCTGGCGATTGCCGGCACGCGGCGGCAGTGCCTGGTCGGCTGGCTGGTCCTCTCGGCGGGCATGATTGCGCCGCACTTCGGCGCGGGTTGGCCGGTCGGATTGATGGCTCAGGCCGCGCTCGGCGTGCTGACCGACGTCGGCCTGATGATGGTCACGGCCGTCCTGTTGCGCGACGGCACGACGGCCTTTGGGTTGGTCGGCGGCGTCGCCCTGGCGCGAGTTACCGCCGAGGTGGTGTGGGACCTGACGCCGTTCGGCGAGGCCTTCGCCTGGGGCCAGCATCTGCTTGATTGGAGCACCTTCAGCCAGGCGGCGGCGATCATCGGCCTGAAGGGCGTCAGCTTCCTGATTGTCTTTCTCAGCGGCGCGCTGGCGGTCTACTCGGTCGACAGCGAGCGCCCCGTGGCGCGGCGAACTACCGGCCTGGCGCTGGCCATGGTGGCGCTGACCGTCGGTCACGGCGCCAGCCGGCTCGAGCAGTCGAGCGGCGAGGTGCTGCGCGTCGCCGCGGTCGGCACGCAGGTCGGCGGCCGGCGCGAGCTGCTCACCGCGACGGCCGCGGTGGGCGCCGGCGGCGCCGATCTGGTGGTCTGGCCCGAGGCCGCCGTGCCGCTGCCCGAGGTGCTGGGCGATGAAGTGCGCCGGCAGATCGGCATCATCTGTGCCGAGCACGAGCTGTGGCTGGCCGTCGGCGCGGTCGATCCGGTCGGGGGCCGGTCGGTGGCGGTGCTGGTCGATCCCGACGGCGTGCTCGACGAGGGCCGGCTGTACGACCAGGTCCACGCACCGCTCGTGCCGGCGGCCGCCCGGGGCCGGCACGCGCCGCTGCCGCACCCGACCACCTTCGGCGGCATCGCGACGCTCGTCGGCGACGACCTGCTCGACGGCAACCTGGCCCGCGTCACCTGCCGCGCCGGCGCGACGGTGCTGCTCGTCCCGGCCGACAGCCAGCGATCGGTCACCCGCGACCAGTTGCTGCTCGCCCGCGCGCGGGCCATCGAGAACTCGTGCATCGTGGTGCTCGCCGCGCAGCATGGCACGGCCGCCGTGTGCGACCCGTTCGGGCGAGTGGTGACCCGCCACAGTACTGTGCTGGAGCCCGAGTACCAGCTCGGCGCCGAGGTGTCTCTGGTGCGCGGCATTCAGCCGGGCATCGACAGCCGGGGCGTGGTGCCGTGGCTGGCGGTCATCGGCCTGGCCACGCTGCTCGCGGTGCGACCGCGGCCGACCGCCTATGATGCGGCGCCGTTCGAGGTGCTCTACCGCTACGACGGCTGAACGCCGTGGGGATCCAGATGCGCTACCTCGGGCTCCTGCTTCTTGCCTCGCTCGCCGCGGCCGCCGCGCCGGCGCAGCCGTCGGTGCGCCAGGTCCGGCGTGCCGAGGAGCTCGCCTCGGCCTTTGCCGGCGACGCCGTGCTGTGGTGCCACCTGCGCGCCGGCGAACTGTCGGCCGAGCAGCAACAGGAGCTGCGCGACTGGGTCGCCGACGGCGGTACGTTGTGGACCGAGACCGACCTCTCCGCGCTGTTCGGCTTCGGTGTCATCGAGGTTCAGCCGCGCGAGCGGATCGGCCGAGCCAAACGCGGCACGCCGATCGGCAGCGCCGCCTTCTGCGCCCAGGTCGAGGAGGTCTTCTACCGCTTCGGCCGCGCCGGGGTGATGCTCACCGGCCATCCCTCGGCGGTGGCCTTGCTGGTCCAGGTCGATCCGCCCGTCGCGCGGCGCGACAAGGCCATCGTCGCCGCCGAGCTGTGGTATGGCCGCGGGCGGGTGGTCCATCGACCGGCGGAGATTCACGAGTCGCGGCTGCAGGGCAAGCAGTTCCAGGCCAACCTGACCACCTTCAGCCCACAGCGCGACGACGCGGTGCCGGCGCCGGTCGACCAGCTCGCCCTGGCCGAGCAGCTCGGCTGGGCGCTCATCCCCGACCTCGACGACGAGCCCGACCAGGCGCGCCGCGAGCTGTGGCGCATCGTTCTCGCCTGCCGGCTCTGGTATGCCGAGTATCTCACCGCGATCGGGCAGTATGGCGAGGCGCTGGCCCACCTGCGCATCGTTGCCACCGAGCTGCCCGACGAGCCGGCGGTCTATCTGGCGGTGTCGCGGCTCAACCGCAAACTGAACCGCGTGCTGCCCGCCGACGAGGCGTATCAGAAGGCGGTCGAGGGGTACCAGGCGCTCGGTCTGGAGGTGCCCGGACCCGACGCCCGCCGGGTGCGGGTGCCGTGGCCCACCTTCGTCGCCACGTTGAACGCGGCACAGGCGGCCTATGACCAGCCGAGCGAGGAGAAGGCGAGCGAGGTGGCCGCGCGGCTGAGCTTCCTGCGCGGGCTCGATAGCTGGCGCGCCGGCAACCTCGAGGCGACTACGCAGCTCTGGACCAAATCGGCCAAGGCGCTGCCACGCTGGGCGCTGCCACCGTACCACCTCGGGCTGGTTCAGTTCGGCCTGGGGCTCGAACCGGCGCAGGCCAACCGGGCTCGGGCGCAGCAGTTCGAGGCGGCTTCGAGCCTGTTCCTGCGCGCCTCGCTGCTGCCCGAGTCGGCCGAGTTCCCGGCGGCGGCGGTCGAGGCGGCCAAGGCCTGGTCGGAGGCGAGCACCAAGCGGCTGGTGGCCTTGACCAACGAGCCGCCCGACGCCGAGTTCCTGCGTCACTTCATCTTCCGTTACGACGCCGGCGACCGGCGCTTCCAGGCCGGGCCGACGATGCAGCAGATGAGCGCCGCGCTCGAACGGGCCTATGAGGCCGTCGCCTCGCTCGGCATCTGGCTCGACCCGGTCGAGGTGCAGGTCTATCCCGACCGCTCGACCATGCTCGACCACCTGCCGGCCGTCGGCGCCACGCCGCAGGTGGCCGAGATGGTCGCCAGCGCCGGGTCGCGGCTCTACTGCTACCCGGCCATCAACGAGCTGAGCCAGTTCTCGCGGCACGAGCTGACCCGGATCATGAGCCACCGGCTGACCGAGGAGGGCCTCGCGCCGCCGCTCTGGATCCTCGAAGGTCTGGCCACCGGCATGGAGCAGGACCCGCGCAAGGCACAGGCGGCCAAGGTGCAGATGCAGCGCGGCAACGCGATGACCATCGCGCAACTCAACGACCCGAACCTGGCCTACGGCCGGCAGACCACCGACCACGCCTTCGGGCAATCGCAGGTCATGGCCGAGGCGCTGGCGGCGCGGTTCGGGCTCGACAGCGTCGTGCCCTATCTGCAGCTCGTCGGCTGGGGCACCGCGCCCGAAGCGGCGTTCCAGCAGTGGACCGGGATGACCCAAGAGGCCTTCCTCAACGCCCTGCTGCAGAATCGGTTGGGCGGCTGAGCGCCTGGCGCGGTATCATCGGCTACGGGAGCAGGCAGCGTGACCGTGACGGTTCGGCTCTTTGCCCAGTTGCGTGACTACGGCCCGGGCGGCGCGGGCCAGGCGCGGCTCGAGGTGCCCGACGGGGCGACCGTGCTCGACGTCGCCGACCAGCTCGGCTTCGGCCACGAACCGTGCGAGATCATGGTCAACAACGAGCGCGCGCATCACGGCATCAAGGTCGACGAGGGCGACGTGATCAGCTTCTTCCCCGCCCTCGCCGGGGGTTGATATGCGACTGGCCCGAGTGCTGCTGCTCCTCTGCGCCGCGCCGGCGCTGGCCGACCTGCGTGCCGAGGACGTCACCCCGCTCGGCGCGCGGCTGCCGCTGGTGGTGATCCACGGCTGGAACGCCAGCCCTGAGACGTTCGACAGCTTCGTCCAGCAGCTCGGCGGGCATCCGGCCGCCGCGCGGGTCAAGGTCTACCGGTTCGGCTACGACTGGAGCCGCGGCATCGCCACCTCGGCCGATCTGCTCCGCCGCGACCTGGCCGCGCAGCCCGAGCTGGCCGGGCGGGCGGTGATTCTGGTCGGTCACAGCATGGGCGGGCTGGTCGCCCGGAGCTACGCCGAAGCGCGCCTGCCCGGCTGGGACGGGCCCGAGCGCGTTGGCCTGCTGATCACCCTGGCCACGCCGCATCACGGCTCGGCGATTGCCAACCTCGAGTGGCTCGGCGGCGATTCGCGCTACTCGCTGCTGGCCAAGCTGATGCCGACCGGGCTGTTCGAGTTCCTCAACCGCATCCCGATCTTCGGCGCGGTGCGCACCGAGGGCGGCCACAACCTCGGCTGGGACAACTACGACGGCGCCATGCCGGCCGACCTGTGGGCCGGCGCCGACCGTTACCTCGAGCGGCTCAACCGCGACCTCGACCTGCATCCGCTGGGCGATGAGCTGCTGCTGCGCTACCGCCTGTTCACCGGCTACACCGAGTCGATCCCGCCGCTGAGCATCGCCTCGCTGACCGGCCGCGTGCGCGAGGGCGATCATTACGGCGCCGGCTGCGCCCTGCTGGCCCATGGCTTCCGCGATGCCCGCGGCCAGACCATCTCGCACTGGAGCCTGAACGACGGCGTGGTCTCGGTCGACTCGGCCGCCTTCCTGCAGCCCGGCCCGCCGCTCACCCAGCGCGCCGGCGACGAGCTGCGGACCGATTGGAGCCGGCTGCGCGCGCGCGAACGCCGGCCCGGACTCGTCGCCACGCCGGTGCGCGGGGTCGACCACTCGGGCATCACGCGCGATCCGCGGCTGGTCGCGGCGGTGCTCGACCAGGTCGCGGGCTACGAGCCGAACCTGCTCGTGCTCACCGTCGACGGCCAACTGGTCGGCCTGCGACCGGGCCGGCCCGCGGCGCCGCTGGCCGGGCCGGGGGCCGAGCCGGTGGCGCTGGCGGCGACCACCTCGCGGCGGCTGATCCTCTGCGCCGACGACGCGATCGGCGCGCTGGCGCCGTCGGGCTGGCGGGTCATCGCCCGCGGGCCTGGGCTGCGCGACGCGCTCCTCTCGCCCGACGGCCGGCTGGCCGTCCTGCCCGACGGCGCGGTGATCGGCCTCGCCGCATCGGGCTACCGGCGCCTGGCCGCCGCGGCGTCGGCCGGCACCGCCTGCTGGTCGCCGGACAGCACACGCCTGGCCTACCTTGACGACCAGGGCGAACTGCACCTGGCCGGCGCGGCCGACCTGCTTTCGCGCCCGGCCAGCCGCGACGCCGCGCCGGTCGCCGCGGGCCTGCGGCCGCTGGCCTGGACCGCGGACTCGCGCTGGCTCATGGCCACCGACAGCCTCGGCCTGACGGCCGCGCTGCCCCGGCCCGACGCCGGCGAGCTGGTGCTCACCGTCGCCGGCGCCGAGCCGGTGCGCGGCGTGGTCGTCGGCGCGAGCGGCGAGGTGGCCGAGGAGTGGCGCTTCGCCCCCGAGGGCGGCGCGGCCAACCGGCTGGTGCTGCTGGGCACCGCCGGCACCACGGCGACGGTGCTGGCCGAGGGCGCCGACGCACCGCTCTGGTCACCCGACTCGAGCTGGCTGGCCTGGCGCGAGGGGCTGAATGGCGACACGCTGGCCATCCGCCGCGGCGGCGAGACCCGGCGGGTCGAGCTGGGCGGCCCGGCGTCGCGGGCGATCGCCGTCTCGAGCGCGCAGATCCTCGTCGCCGCCGGCGGCGCCGCCACCCGGCTGCTCAGCCTCGATGCCGCCACCGGCACGGTGACCGAGCTGGCGCGGGCGGCCGCGCCCGTCGCACCTGCGTCGGCGCCGGTGCTCTCGCCCGACGGCCGACATGTGGCCGTGCCGCTCGATGGCTCGGTGCTGGTCGCCGCCATCGATGGCGGCTGGTGGCAGGAGCTGCCGGGCGCCGGGCCGGTCTGGCTGCCCGCCCCCGCCGACGAGCGCTGGACCGCCGCCGCGGCGCCGCGGCCATGAGCGTGCGAATCGACCATCCCGCCGATGGCGCGGCGCTACCCGCCGGCCGACTCACCGTCCGCGGCAGCGGGCCGCGGCGGGCGACGGTCTTCGTCAACGACGCGGTGACCGAGACCGATGCCGATGGCCGATTCGTCTGCGAGGTGACGCTGGAGCCCGGCGACGAGATGCTGGTGGCGGGCCTGTTCGCCGGCTGTCCCCGCATCACGCACCGGGTATCGGTCAAGGTGTCGCCAAACCGGTAGGGACACGCCAACGGCGTGTCCACCCACGGCGCGGCCCGTACCGGTTGGGACACGCCAACGGCGTGTCCACGCGCGATGTGGGCGCAACGCATGTCGTCGGCGCGGTTACCCCACGTCGGCGACGCGGATGCCGGCCTCGATCAGCATCTCGGGGATCTCGTCGCGAATGACGTAGAGGATCTCGCCGTCCTCGCGCAGCAGCGCGCCGTCGACCGGCTCGTCGACGGTCTCGCCGCCGACGGTGCTCAGCTCGCCGGCGGCGATCTTGGCGTTGAGGCGCTCGAGCAGGTCGTCGCCGGCCAGGGTCAGTGGCTGCAGCGTCTCGGGGCAGCGCAGGATCTCGAGCAACTGAGGGTCGATCGCCACCACGGCCTCCTGTCGAACACTGGCTTCACCGCCGAGCGTGGGAAGCCTGCCGGCTCACGGCGCGTCTATGGTGACATGCCTGGCCAACTCGCGACCAATGACCACCTGCGCGCCGTCGACCGCCAAGGTCAGCGGCCCTTCGAACGGACCGACGTCGAGCACCTCGACGCGGCTGCCCGGCGCCAGCCCGAGGCCGGCCAGGTAGCGCAGTCGCTCGGCATCGGCGTCATCCAGCGTCTGAACCACGAACACGCCCGGCCCGGTCACGTCCGCCAGGTGGAGCGAGTCGATGGCCGCGGGGAACTCGAGGTCACGGTTCGGGATCGGGTGCCCATGCGGGTCGTGGGTCGGCATGCCGAGCGCGGTCTCGATTCGGGCGGCGAACTCATGGGTCACCGCGTGTTCGAGCCGCTCGGCCTCGGCGTCGACCTCGTGCAGGCTGTAGCCCAGCGCGTGTTGCAGAAACAGCTCGATCAGGCGATGATGGCGGAGCAGCTCGAGCGCCGCGCGCTGGCCGTCGAGGGTGAGCGTCACGCCCCGGTAGGGCTCATGCTCGACCAGGCGCAGGGCGGCCAGACGCTTGACCATGTTGGTCGCCGAGGCGGCGGTGACCTCAAGCTGCGCGGCGACCGCCGAGGTAGTGACGCGCTCGGCCGTGCGTTGGAGCTTGTAGATGGCCTTGAGGTAATCCTCCATGGCCGGTGTGAGCACCGCAGGCTCCCGTCGCGGCGGCCGGCAGGGCGCGACGCGGTGAGGTGGCGTCAGTCTACGGTCAGCGACCGGCGGTGTCAAGCCGCCCGGCGCGGTGCTCGTTCGCGGGGAGATGCACAATGCGCGCAGTGACAGCCTTGCTGCTGGCCATCTGTTGGCTCGGCCCGGCGCTGGCCGAGGCGCCGCCCGAGACGCTCGAAGCCGCGCGCAGCGCCGGCATCGTCGTCCCGCGGGCGGTCGGCGTGGCCGCGCTCGCCGAAGACCGCGTGCAGACGCGCCAGATCGCGGTGATCGACTGCCAGCGCAACGCGATCGAAGCCGGGCTGGGCGTCATGCTGCGCAGCGAGACGCAGGTCGAGACCTATCAACTCGTGCGCGATAGCATCGAGGTCGAGGCGCTCGACGGCTTCGTCTTCGACTTCCAGATCCTCAACGAGTACGAGCGCGACGAGCTATACGTCGTCGAGGCGAGCTGCCGCGTCGGCACCATGCCGATGATCCAGGAGTTGGCCGACGAGTTCCCCGACGTCTATGACGAGCTCGCCAAGCCGCGCATCGCGGTGCTGTTCCAGCATGAGTCGAACGCCGCGGGCGGCCCGTCGCAGGAGGCCCAGACGGCGCTGATGAAGGCGCTGCTCGACCGCGGCATGGATGTGGTCGACCGCGAGCAGATCGACGCCCTGGCCGACCGCGACGCCGTGCAGCAGGCCGCCCAGGGCAACGGCGAGGCGATGGGTTATCTCGCCGCGCAGCTCAACTGCGAGCTGCTGGTCAACGGCAGTGCCGACCAGACCGACGCCGGCGCCACTGTCGCGGCGCGGATCTACAACGCCTATGACGCGCGCATCCTGTCGGCCGCCGTCGGCCGCGGGACCACGCCCGAGGCGGCGGTGCGCGGGCTGCTGCCCGGCCCCTCGGTCGAGGACGACATGCTGGTTCAGTTGCTCAGCCGCTGGCTCGCCGATCCGACCATCCTGACCTGCATCATCGCCCGCCTGCGCTACAACGAGGCGATGCAACTGGTCCGCGGCATCGACGCCGGCAGCCGGCCGACGCGGGTCGAACTGGGCCAGGTCACCGCCGCCGAGGCGAGCCGCATCCCGGTGCTCGGCAATACCACGCTGCGCAACTTCAACCCGCGGGCGACGACAATCGAGATTCGCTCACCCCTGCGCATGTTCGACGCCATCGAGATGGTCGAAGGCGTGATGGCCGGCTACGGCTACGAGATCACCGGCATCAACGGCCTGCGCATCGACCTGGCGCCGAAACAGGTGGAGTGATTAGCCCGGGGCTGGCTCGTTACATCGGGCGTGATTCGGGGATCTGACCCCGGGGTGTTGGCGTTTGACAGGTACCCGGGTGCGGGCTATACTGCGCGCTTGCGGGGCGCGTAGCTCAGTTGGTTAGAGCGCATGCTTGACATGCATGAGGCCAGGGGTTCAAGTCCCTTCGCGCCCATCTGGATGGTTTCCGCCGCCGCTCTGGCATAAGGCTTGCAGCGCGGTGGCGTGGCTCCGGGTGGTGGAGCAGAGCTTGGCCGACGACAACGTTTTCGCGAAGATCGTGCGCGGTGAGATCCCGTGCGACAAGGTCTACGAGGACGAGTCGGTGCTGGCCTTTCGTGACCTCCATCCCGTCGCCCCGACGCACGTGCTGGTCATACCCAAACGGTCGGTGGTTTCGCTGCGCGAGGTCGGCCAGGCCGATCAGGCGGAGCTGGGCCACCTGCTCTGGGTGGCCGCCGAGGTGGCGCGGCGCGAGGGGGTGGCCGAGACTGGTTTCCGAGTGGTGGTGAACAACGGCGCTCAGGCCGGGCAGGAGGTGCCGCATCTGCACCTGCATGTCATCGGCGGGCGCGGACTGCGCGGCCTGGGATAGGCCGACGGTGCTCTGGAGGTTCGTTTATGGTCAAGGTGGAAGTGCGCGACAACGAATCGCTCGATGCCGCGCTGCGGCGGTTCAAGAAGCAACTCCAGCGGGATGGCGTTCTGCAGGAGGCGCGCCGCAAGTCACGGTATGAGAAGCCGAGCGATCGTCGTCGCCGTGAGCGCAACGCCCGGCGCCGGCGGATGCTCCGCCGTATCGCTCGGGCCGCCGAACGCGCCTGACCTTCACCATGGCCGCCATCGAGCGCCTGGCCGAGGATCTGCAGCAGGCCATGCGGGCGCGCGATGAGCTCCGCGTCCGCACCCTCCGGATGCTGCGCGCCGCGCTGCTCAACGCCGAGAAAGAGACCGGCCGGGCGCTGAGCGACGAGGCCGCGCTTGCCGTGCTGCAGCGTCAGGCGCGGCAACGACGCGATTCGATCGAGGCCTATCAGGCCGCCGGGCGTGACGACCTGGTCGCCGCCGAGGCGGCCGAGCTGGCCGTGATCGAAACCTATCTCCCCGCCCCGCTCGGCGACGATGAGCTACGACAGCTCGTCGCCGCGGCGATTGCCGAGGCCGGCGCCGTCGAGCTGAAGCAGCTCGGGGCGGTGATGAAACTGGTCATACCGCGGGTTCAGGGCCGTGCCGACGGCGCGCGGGTGAGCGCGCTGGTGCGCGAGCTGCTGGGCTGAGCGGAGAGGGAGCCGGCGATCGAATCTCGCATCCCGATCCATGACGGCGCCGAACTGGCCGCGCTGCTCGGGCCGCAAGACGAGCACCTCCGCCTGCTCCGCCGCAGCGGCGTGCCGGTGACCGTCACGGCCACCCGCGATGCGGTCATTCTGGCCGGTGAACCCGAGCCGGTGGCCGGCTTCGAGCGGATGCTGAGCGGCCTGCTGGAACACTTCCGGAGTGGTCGCCCGCTCGCCCGAGCCGATGTCGAGACGGCGTTGTTCAGCCTCCGTGGCGGCGAGGAGGAGGCCGTCGAGCGGCACCTCGCCGACGCGGTGCTGGTCACCGACCGGGGCAAGCCGATCCGCGCCCGAACGCCGGGCCAGCGGCGCTACCTCGAGGCGATTGCGCGGCACGACCTCACCTTCGGCGTTGGACCGGCCGGAACGGGTAAGACCTACCTGGCCATGGCCTGCGCGGTGAAGGCCTTCCGGGCCAAGGCGGTGTCGCGGATCATCCTCTGCCGGCCGGCGGTCGAGGCGGGTGAGAAGCTCGGCTTCCTGCCGGGCGACCTGCAGGCCAAAATCGACCCGTACCTTCGCCCGCTCTACGACGCACTGTACGACATGATGGATGTCGAGCGGGTGCAGCGCCACCTGGAGCGCAACGTGATCGAAGTGGCGCCGCTGGCGTTCATGCGTGGGCGGACGTTGAACGACAGCTTCATCATTCTCGACGAGGCGCAGAACACCACCGCCGAACAGATGCGCATGTTCCTCACCCGCTTCGGCTTCGGTTCGAAGGCAGTGGTCACCGGTGACGACACGCAGACCGACCTGCCGCGCGGCACGGTCGGTGGTCTGCGCCAGGCGATGCGCGTGTTGAGCGAGGTCGAGGGCGTGGCGGTCACTCGCCTGACCGCCGGCGACGTGGTTCGGCACGAGCTGGTTCAGCGCATCGTCGAAGCCTACGGCCGGCACGACGCGGCGGCGGAAGCATAGTATGGCTCGCCAACGGCGGCGCAACGGTGCTCAGGCCGCTCGGCGGCCGGGCTTCCGCGTCTGTCCGCAGCGGGTGGCGCTGGCGCTGCTGTGCGTGATCGGCTACACCGTGCTGCTCTCGGTCAACATCTTCCGCGTGCGGGTCACGCTCAAGCCGAACGACATTGCCCAGGGCGACCTGTTCGCCGATGCGACCGTCGAGGTCGAGGACCAGGCCGAGACCGCCAACCGCCGGCAACGCGCCCGCGACTCGGCGGCCAAGGTCTATATCTCACGGCGCGTGCAGGCCACCTCGGTCGAGAAGATCAACGCCCTGCTCGACGCCGTCGCGGCTGTCGGCGCGGTGGAGGAGTTGCCCGACGACGCGGCGCGGCTCGCGCGGCTCCGCGCACAGGCCTCGTTCGCCGTCTCCGATGCCCACCTGGCGTCGCTGCTGCAATGGTCGCCCGACGAGCTGTCGGCGCTGCGTTCGGCGGCCTCCGACCTGCTCGGCCGGGTCTACACCGAGGACCGCGAAATCCGCGACGACGAGCCGGCGACGCGGCAGGCGGCGGTCGACTCGGTGACCGAGCTGGTCGCCGACTACCAGGTCCGGAGCCGGCTGCTCCTGCTTCAGCTCGTGACTCATCCCGAGATTCTGCTGCCCAACCGCGAGTACGACGCGCAGGCGACGGAGGCCGAGCGGCAACGGCTGGCCGACGAGGTCGAGCCGGCGGTGCAGGTGTTCCAGCGCGGGCAGAAGATCATCGGTCGTGGCGATCGGGTCACCGCCGAGCACATCGGCGTGTTCGAGGCCCTCGGCTGGGTCCAGCCGCGGCGCGACTACCGCGGCCTGTTCGCCCGCGCCTGCATCGTGCTGCTCATCCTCGTCGTGCTCGGCGCCTACGTCTTCACCGAGTTGCCGCAGGTCTATGCCGACACGCGCAAGCTGGTCTTGATCAACCTGGTCATCGCCGGCGGGCTGCTGCTGTTCCGGCTGATCCTGGCGCTCAAGGGTCCGATCACCACCATTTCGCACCCGGCGATTCTGTGCGGCGCGATGACCGGCAGCGTGGTCGCGGTGCTGCTCGATTTCCGCCTGGCGATGATGGTCACCGCCGCGCTGGCCATGCTGATGGGCCTGCTGGTGCCCGGCGCCGGCCTCTGGGTAACCATCGAGGGCTGGCTCGCCGGGCGCGTCGGCGCGATGTCGATCAACGCCGTGAAGGACCGCACCGGCGTGGCCGTGGCCGGGATCACGATGGCCGTCGCGGGGATGCTCATCGCGGTCATCGTGCAGTTGCCGCAGATTCCCGACGGCACGGTCTACACGCCGCGGCAGTTGCTGGTCGACGTCAGCTTCGGGTTCGGCTGGGGCCTGAGCGCGTTCATCCTCTCGATGGGGCTCATCCCGATGCTGGAGCGGCCGTTCGGCTGCGTCACGCCGTTCCGGCTGCTGGAGCTGACCAACACCTCGACGCCGGTGCTGCAGCGCCTGCAGCGCGAGGCGCGGGGGACCTTCGACGCCAGCCTGACCATCGGCGAGATGGCGGCCGAGGCGTGCGAGGTCATCGGCGCCGACCCGCTGCTGGCGCGCGCCTGCGGCTACCACCACGATATCGGCAAGATCCGCCACCCCTCGTGGTTCATCGAGAATCAGTTCGGCGGGCCGAACATCCACGACAAACTGAACCCCGAAATGAGCGCCAAGGCGATCAAGTCGCACGTCACCGAGGGTTACCGCATGGCCGTCGACGCCAAGCTGCCCGAGCCGCTGTGCGACGTGATCCGACAGCACCACGGCACGACGCGCATCTCGTTCTTCTATTACCAGGCGCTGGAGCGCTGCCCTGAGGGCGGCCAGGTCGACGAGGCGTTGTTCCGCTACGAAGGGCCCAAGCCGCGGTTCAAGGAGTCGGGCATCATCATGCTGGCCGACGGCATCGAGGCCGCCGTCCGCGCCGCCGGCCAGCACGGGCCGCTGAACGAGCGGAAGATCCACGACATTGTCAACGGCATCATCCGGCAGCGCCTGGATGAGGGGCAGTTGGACGAATGCCCCCTGACGCTGCGCGAAGTCCACCTCGCTGCCGAGGCGTTATGCGACCACCTGCACGGCATGTATCACAGTCGGATCGACTACCCGCCGCAGTCGATGCGCGCCCGCCGCAACGGCGACGGGTAGCCATGACGCTCGCCATCGGTTGCGAGGCGCCCTGCCCCAGCCTCGACCGCAAGCGGCTCGAGCGAGCCGCCGAGGCGGTCCTGCGGTCCGAACTCGGCGCGGCGCCGCCGGTCAGCCTGGTGCTGCTCGATGACGCGGCCATGGCGCGACTCAACCAGACCTGGCTCGGGCACGACGGGCCGACCGACGTGCTCACCTTCCCGCTCCGCGCCGACGGCGACCCGGACGAGGTGCCGCTGGGCGAGATCGCCGTCTCGCTCGAGACCGCCGCGGCCCAGGCAGCCGATCACCCAGGCTGGTCACTCGCCGATGAGCTGGAGCTGCTCCTGGTCCACGGCCTCTTGCACCTGTGCGGGTGGGACGATGGTGAGGCGGAGGAGCGTAAGGCGATGCAACAGCGCGAGGACGAGCTGCTGATTGCCCTCGGCGGACGCCCGGCGCCGCGCGGGGAGGCACGGCCATGAAGCTCGACCGGCGGCTCAACCCACGCGCCTATGCCAGCAGTTTCCGCCACGCCTTCGAGGGCGTGCTCGATGCCTATCGCTCCCAGCGCCACATGCGGGTGCACTTTGTCTTCATGGCGCTCAATGCAGTGCTCGCCCTGATCTACAAGCTCAGCGCCCTCGAAGTCGCGCTGCTCATGGTCTGCATCACGCTGGTCGTTTTCGCCGAGATGGTCAACACCGTGGTCGAGGCGACGCTCAACCTGGTCACCGAGACCTACAGTCCGATCACCCGCTTCGCCAAGGACGTCGCCGCCGGCGCGGTGCTGGTCACCGCGGTCAACGCCTGCCTGGTCGGCGTCTGTATCTACTTCCACCCCGATCGCTTCGGCCGGGTGCACCAGGCCTGGGTGGCCAAGACCTACATCGACGACAGCGCCGTGCTTCGCGCCCTGGCCATGAGCGTGTTGCTGCTCGGCGTGATCCTGACCGCGGTCAAGGTCGGTTCACGCGAGCGGACGCTGCAGGGCGGGCCGATCTCGGGCCATGTCGCGCTGGCCTGCTGCCTGGCCACCTGCCTCGCCTTCGTCATCCGCGATCAGCGCTACGCCTTGGTCGCCGGCGGCCTGGCGGCGGGTCTGGCGGCGCTGGTGATGTACCTCAAGCTCCACGACCACAGCCACCGCATGAGGTCGGTGTTGTACGGCGCGATGGCGGGCGTGATGGTGCCGTTGATTGTGTTCTCGATCTTCGCGCGGGAGCGGTAGGGCGCGCCATGCGCGCCAAATGGTAGGTCGCGCCATGCGCGCCAATGGTAGGGCGCGCCGTGCGCGCCAAATGGTAGGTCGCGCCGTGCGCGCCAAATGGTAGGGCGCGCCATGCGCGCCGCTTCGACGACTCGCACTTATCGCCCGAAGGACCCCGCCGACCGACGCCGAATGCCCATTCGATGTGGGGCGCATTGTGCCCAACTACCGCCGGTACTACGTCCTTGGGGGCAGCTACTTCTTCACCGTGGTCACCGCTGACCGGTGCCGGATCCTGACCTCGCGGACAGCGCGTGACCACCTGCGGGCGGCGTTCGCTGAGTGCCGCGAGCGATGGCCGTTCCGGCAAGACGGGCTGGTCATCCTGCCTGACCACCTCCATGCCCTGTGGACGATGCCGGAGGACGATCCGGACTTCTCGCGACGGTGGAGCACGATCAAGCAGTTGTTCACGCAACGCTGGCTCGCAGACGGCGGGCCTGAGGCCCACCCGCCGCTCCGCGACGACCGGCGTCGGGGAGTGTGGCAGCAACGGTTCTGGGAGCACCGGATACGCGACGACCGCGACGTGTACAACCACCTTGACTACATCCACTACAACCCCGTCAAGCACGGGCTGGTCAGCGTACCTCGCGACTGGCCCTTCTCGACCTTCCGTCGATTGGTGCGACGTGGCTGGTACGACGCCGGGTGGGGCGCGGGAGATGACGCGCCCACCAGCGTCGTCCAGGCGACGGCGACGGCGAAGGAGCCGGGCGAGTTTGACAACGAGGCGTCCTAACGCAACGGCAGCGCCACACGGTAGGAAGCGCCATGCACGCCACGCGGTAGAGCGCGCCATGCGCGCCGCGCGGTTGGGCGAAT